>JAFQSX010000006.1 GCA_017409345.1 Muribaculaceae bacterium
CCCCCTCCGAATTGCATTCGCAATTCTCGTCCCCCTATTTTTCTACGAAAAACAAAGGGACAGCCAAATTACTAATAGCATAAGAAGCTCTCCCTCTGAAATTTACAAAGAAAATTTTAGGGGGAGTACCCCGAAGGGGGGGAGGGGGTAAAATCTAAAAAACATTCTTCTTGTGCCTACATGTATATAATTACCTAATTAAATCACCTCTCGGCGACTAACCCACCTCCCCTATTCCTTAAAAGGAAGAAAGTAGTCCCTTATATCTCAAAGATTAGACAGAAAGACATAATGACATAAATTTTTTAGAA
Organism: Muribaculaceae bacterium; assembly: GCA_017409345.1. Lineage (GTDB taxonomy): Bacteria > Bacteroidota > Bacteroidia > Bacteroidales > Muribaculaceae > RGIG4079. Next base: position 312 of record JAFQSX010000006.1, read on the forward strand.
TGGCAGAAAAGATAACAACACCGATATGTTGCTTGCCAAGAGCCTAATCCCAATCGTTTAGATTATCGATGTATTCATCGCAATTAGATTCTTCACATAAATACTCCTGTGGTGGTTCTTCGCAACATTGACACTTCACATCATCGCAACGAACACAAGTCGCCTCCAAATATTCGTTTAATTCATCTTCCATTAGTCAATTCTTTCAAGATTGTAGTGCTTTTCTAAGTTATTTATCAATTCAAAATTATGAGTCATAGCAAATTGCTTTTACTTAAATCTAACTTGAAGGTTTAGCTTAATCCGGTATTCTCCGTCTTCTTCATATAGCCAACCATAGAAGAATTTCTTTTTTGCATTTACACGAGGATAGCCGGGATTTTCTTTATCTTCACTTGTAGATGGGGACTCAAATTTGGTAGATTTATAGAGATACTCCATAAAACGATTTAGCTCGTATACATGATAGCAAACAATTTCGCCATCTTCTTTCACTATGATTTGCCCTCCGGTTGCATCATATAGACCTAACCATGGTGTTTCCGGAGTCATTCCCATCGCACAATCTTGAAGGAAACGCTTCACTTTATATTCGTAAACGGGACCATGAGTTTCTGTGTCAAAACCGAGAGGATTTTGTTCTGCAAGAAATTCAGTACATTTTCTCAGATCAGGAGTATTCTTCAAAAATCGAATTAGAAGAAGTTGAGCTAAAAGTTGAGGAAGGCAAAAATCAATAGTCTTTAAATTTTGGTCAAGACATTTGGATTGAACTCCATAAAAAACAATTTGACAACCAAGTTCATTAACAAGTTTCGCGAAACGACCGGCAATCTTTCCTTTATCACTATAAGTTTCTCTGTTAAAAGCATCGCAGTCAATAGAGACTCCTTTAGGTGGTATTACCCGGTAAATGAAATTTGTTCCAGTTCCAGCATTAAACAAAGTTGAGTTTGCTCCAACAAAGGATTTGATACTAAACCCCAATTCTTGTGCCATACCATTATGGAAGTCTTCTATTTTAATAGTAATATCGCGTTTGTGTCCAACATCTTTAATGGATAACACTTGAATTTCTTTAAGGAAATTGGCGATAGTTTGATGCTTTGTGTCTGTTGTTGTTAGCATCTGATTGAGCAATTCATCAGCCTTTTGAGCAAAAACTGAAATAGGAAACGAAAATGTTTCCACTTCCTTTGACACATCATTCGTTACACGGATAGAAACTGTATCATCTTCTCGAACATAGTAATTAGTAGTTGACGTTTCCTTTCGGATTATTTCAAGTATTTTATAGAACTCGTTGGGAACAGCTCTTAAATCATCGTCAGCAACATTGAGTTTACCTATATCAAGCAAACGCAAGAAAACATAAATTTCACTCCATTCACCCTTATTTCCAGAATATGTATTATCTTTTGATGAAGCCATATCAAATAAGTTTTGCACAAGTTAATATTTCTTTTGCAGTAGCTTGAATTGCAGGGACAGCAACAGAATTGCCAAATTGTTTATAGGCTGAAGCATCAGCTACAACAATATCAAAACTATCAGGGAAGCCCTGCAAGCGAGCCCATTCACGAGGTGTCATTTTACGCCATCCCTGTCGGTTCACTTCTCCTTTAATGTTTGTAACCGGGGTAAAATCAGTAAGGCGGTTATCTATAACCAGATTTCGTTCACGCCCCATTCCACCTACAACTATTGCGCTTGCAACTCCGTCATCCGGAATAATTGCATAACCGAAGCCATTTCCTTTTGATTCATGACGAGCTTTATGGCGTATAAGAGTTTCGATATAAGTAGTAGATAAATAATATTTTACTGACACGGGGTCTTTCTCTCTGACATCAATCCACTTTTTAGTAGTATCTGTTGGCTTAGGATAATTAAAACCATTATTATGTATATCTTTACGAAAACCTACAATATAAATACGCTCTCGATGCTGAGGTACACCAAAATTCATTGCATTTACTATCTCAGGATCGGGAACATAATAATCCAAATCTTCGCGAAGTACTTTCAAGATAGTTTGTAATGTGCGTCCTTTATCATGAATCTGCAAACCTTTTACATTTTCAAGGAAGAATGCCTTTGGACGTTTTCTACGAATAATTTCCGCCACATCAAAGAAAAGTGTTCCGCGAGTTTCTTCAAATCCGAGTTTTTTACCTGCCATTGAAAATGCCTGACAAGGAAAACCAGCACAAAGTATATCAAAATTGTCGGGAATATAAGACTTTGTTTGCTCGGTTGTTATATCACCAAAAGGGATATCGCCATAATTGGCGAAATAAGTTCGCTTAGCTTGGTCGTCCCATTCCGAAGAGAATACACATTGTCCTCCAAGATTCTGCATTGCTATACGAAACCCCCCTATACCGGCAAATAAATCAATGAATGTAAACTTAGGCTCAACTGGCGTTGGAAATGGCACATTAAATACATCATTGAAAAGTGTTTGCTGAAAAGGATCAAGGTCGCAAACAACATTTTCCGGCAAGTTTCGCTTGATAATTTTGTCATCTGACCATAATTTTATAAAGTCTTTTGCTTTATCGTAAACTTTCGCATACGGAGTCCCCTCTGTTATCAAATAGTGTGTTACTATTGCCAACTGAGTGTCAAATGGTATAACTTTATCTTCATTATCAAGGCAACTCTCATCGAAAAGTTGCACTCGGCCTTTATTTCTAATACCGATATCCATAAGCGTCATAAACGCATTTTTAGGAGTGGTAATTTTTCGCATTGTCAATATCTCGTAATAGGTTCTCTAATGTTGTTTCAATTAGTTTGGGTTTTAACTCACATTGCCAAATAATATAAATTCGCCATCCCATGCGCTGAAGTTCGGATATATTTTTAGTATCGCGAACGACATTACCTTTAATTTTTTCTTGCCAAAACTCAGTATTTGTGGCCGGAAGTTTAGCATAACGACAATTATGCCCATGCCAAAAACAACCGTTGACAAAAATGGCTATTTTATATTTAGGCAATACAATATCCGGTTTTCCCGGCAAGTCTTTTCTATGAAGTCGAAAACGAAAGCCATGTGCAAACAAAAAACATCTTACCTGAATTTCTGGTTTGGTATTTTTGCTCTTCACCATTGACATGCACTTAGCTCGTTGCTCTTTCGACAACACATCTGCCATAAAGAATTAATTATTATTCAAAATAAAAAATCCATATTATCACCCTTTTACCGACCAAAAATATTTAAGAGTACAAAGGAGTTCCCTTTATTTCTATGCACAATTTCTAATATATCATTGGTCGTTTTGAATGTAAGAATATATAATATTCTTCCTTTGATGGCAAAGTTAGCTAAAATATTTTATACAACTGCCATATTTCAATCACAAAGATAAAAATATGGATGTGCAAGAATTTGACACCCATAAATTAAAAGAATATAATTAGTTTTTATTTTAGCGACATTGCAATGCGAGATAACCGAGATACTTTCAGTTTGAATCACAATTCAAAGAAAAGTAAGCAATTAAACAAAATCCCCACTCCCCATTAATTATGTCATTTTGTCATTTTGTCATTCTGTCAAAGCCACTCCGCACTCCGCATTAATTATCTCTTTCTGTCAAAAAATAAATAGGGGAATATTCCTTTATTAGTATAAAAAATGCTAATTTTGCAGAATAATTTACCAATCTATGGCTATACGTAACAATGTGATGATTGTGCGTCAACGATTACTGACCCGCCTCATCAAATTATGGAATGAAAATGAGTTGGTTGAGAAAATCGACCGTTTACCCCTTGAATTAAGTCCTCGCAAGTCGCACACCCTTGGCCGTTGCTGTATTCACAAGGAACGTGCCGTGTGGAAATATAAGTCACTCCCGTTGATGGGATTTGACATGAGCGACGAAGACGACGAGTTGACCCCATTGTCGGAATATGCTCGCCGAGCACTCAATCGCGAAAAGACTCGCGAAAACATAATGTGTGTGGTCGATGAGGCTTGTTCATCGTGTGTGCGCACCAACTATCAAATCACCAACCTTTGTCGTGGTTGTGTGGCGCGTGCCTGCTCGCTCAACTGTCCCAAAGATGCCATAGAATTTGACTCGGAAACGAGCCAAGGCCGCATCAACAAGTCGAAATGTATCAGTTGCGGCAAATGTTTCAACAGCTGTCCCTACCACGCTATCGTGCACATTCCCATTCCCTGCGAGGAAGCTTGCCCTGTGGGCGCTATCAGCAAAGATGAATTCGGGGTGGAACATATCGACGAGTCGAAGTGTATCTATTGCGGCAAGTGCTTGAACAGTTGCCCATTTGGTGCCATCTTCGAGATTTCGCAAGTGTTCGACATTCTCCAAAGCATCAAGCGTGGCGAGAAAGTGATTGCGATGGTGGCTCCCGCTATCCTCTCGCAATATAAAGCCCCTGCCGAATTTATCTACAACTCGATAAAAGAGATAGGCTTTGCCGATGTGATAGAGGTGGCTCGCGGTGCGGTGGTGACTACCGAGAAAGAGAGCGAAGAACTCAAAGAAAAGCTCGACGAAGGTCAACCATTCATGACCACTTCGTGCTGTCCGTCATATATCGAAATGGCCGAAAAGCATGCGCCCGAACTCAAGCAATACATCTCGAGCACACGTTCGCCAATGTATTACACCGCCCAAATTGTGCGTGAGCAATACCCCGACGCCAAGGTGGTGTTTATAGGTCCATGTATCGCTAAACGCAAAGAGGCGCGCAAGGACGATGCGGTCGACTATGTGATGACGTTTGAAGAATTGCAATCGGTGTTTGAGGGCATGGATATATTGCTCGATGAGGACAAGGTGTTCCGTCTGCCCATCAAGGTGGCACGCGAGGCGCACGGATTTGCACAAAATGGTGGTGTAACGGCAGCCGTTGCCGCTCATGTGAACGGCGCGTTCTCGTTCACTCACCAACAAATCTCTAACCTCGACAAAAAGACTGTGGCATTGCTCAAGGCTTATGGCAAGACCGGCAAATCGCCTGCACAATTCCTCGAGGTGATGGCGTGCGAAGGTGGCTGCATCTCAGGTCCGAGCCTTCACACTGCCTACGACTCCGGCCGCAAGATTTTCAGCGACGCGCTCAAAAGCCGCGAACCACTGAACAAAGATTAATTCATAATGCATAATGCATAATTCATAATGCCTATTTAAGGCGGAATGCGGAATTATGACCACCTCCCCCCTTCGGGGTACTCCTCCTATTTTTCTTCGAAAAACAAGAGGAGAGTTGCAACTCTCAATTGCTTCGGTCAAGCCTCAGCGAGCCCTTCGGAATGCACAATTCATAATAATGCTTATGTTCATAAATTTATATAGTATAATAATTTGCATTATGAATTATGGACTATGCATTATGAATTAATGGGGGCGGCAGCCTTTATGTTCATTCTGTCATTCTGCCTAATTCATTTCTGGCACGGTGTGCCGTGTCATAATAGAATGAGTCACAACTCTTAATTCTCAAGATATGATTAAATTGATTAAACAATTGGCGGGTGAGCATGCGATTGAGGCCGAGGGGCTTCGACGATTGCTTGCGGCTTGTGGCGATGACAACACGTTTGATCAATTAAGAGATAAAGCCGCCCAAATTGCACGCGAGCAGTTTGGGTTTGGCATTTTCACTCGCGGGCTCATCGAGATAAGTAGCTATTGCCGTAATAACTGCTACTATTGTGGATTGCGACGCGACAACAAAAACGCTTCGCGCTATCGTCTATCCGACGAGGAGATTCTCGCTTGTTGCAAAGATGGATATAGCGCAGGATTGCGCACCTTCGTGCTGCAAGGTGGCGAAGATGCAGCATTTACCGACGAGAGATTGGTCAATCTCATTTCACAACTACGCCACCAATGTCCCGAAGCGGCGATAACGCTCTCGCTTGGCGAACGAAAGGCCGAATCGTATCAACGACTTTACGAGGCCGGGGCTTCGCGCTATCTGCTTCGCCACGAGGCGGCAAACCGTGACCTCTACGAGCAGATACACCCCGGGGAGATGTCGCACGCCAATCGCATCGACTGCATCAAAACACTCACCCGGATAGGCTATCAGGCCGGCATGGGTATGATGGTGGGTGTGCCCGGTCAAACGATTGACCACCTCGTGGAAGATTTGCTGTTGATGCAAAAAATCCGTCCGGCAATGATAGGGATAGGCACGTTTATACCCCACCCTGACACGCCATTAGGCTCTGCTCCCACTGGCGACCTCCGCCTCACTCTCGCTGTGATTGCGATAACCCGACTGATGCACCCCGATGCCAATATCCCTGCCACCACTGCGTTGGCATCGCTATCGCCAACAGGCTATCTCGACGGCATTCTGTCGGGGGCAAATGTGGTGATGCCCAACATTTCACCCCTCGCCGCCCGCCCTAAATATGAGATTTACCCCGGAAAAGAACACTCACAAAACGACATCACAACAACCCTCAACAACCTCTCACAACAACTCTCCACAATCGGAAGTTATTTAGTGAGGAATGCGAATAACAATGGCTACCGAGAGGAGTCTCAATAGCCATTATCAATTTAGTTTTAATCAAATTATTTTATTAGGATTTTCTTTCCATTGCGAATATATATGCCAGGAGATGGGTTCTCAACTCGCCGACCTAACAAGTCATATAATATGCCGTCATTTATGTTTACCTTGTCAATTTCTATGGTTTCAACACCAGTTGTCACCTCTCCATTAATGTAAGTAAACTCAGGAGAGAACTCTTTGACTTCTTTATTACCGGCCTTGTCTGTTGCCACAACGCAGAAACCGTAAGTTATATCCTCATAAACACGTAATTGATAAGATGGCTCCGTCAACCCTTCAGCAAGCACAAACCAATCAGAATTAATACCTGGTTTATAATATATGTCGTATTTCCACACTCCGGAACGTTCATCTATCCCATGGAATTTTATATTGACCACCGAGTCTGATACACACTCAAGTGCATCTATCACACTCACAGGGTCAACATAGTCGGTTTCATTTATCCAATAAGGGGTAGAAATAGGCTCATTCGTATCAAAAATAATATTTGCCTTATTTGACACTTCTGTACCATCGTCTAACCCTGTCTTCAAATTGACACTAAATGTTATAAATCCCATTCCCTTGCCATTGCTGTTGTTTATAGGAAGAATGCCGTTTTCAGGTACAGTGGTAGGCTCTACTGTCATTGGGTCAAGCGATTCCAATATCCATGTTAGCACTCCATTATTATCAACGTTCATTGTCACCTGAGCAATCGCATTAATATCGGGGCGCATGTCAATGGTTGCGATACCATTAAATTTGGTATTGAAATCATAAGATTTATCCCCAATTTGTAATTTAAGAGGAGTAACCGTATTCACATCAAACACATTGGTGTCCAACGTATCTGACAACAAGATTGTATGAGCCGGAGCTGTTGCAAATGTTGAATCATTTTCAAATTCAATCATATACGTCACTTTATCGACCTGTTTACCAATATATAGGCTACCCGACTCCGCAACATAACCTGAAATATCATTCGGGTCATGAGAAGTAATAGGTGTTGTTTGACCTCCTTTTGGTTCTGTTGGTGGACAGTTGGGTTTCTTTTCAGCAAATGCTTCATAACAGTCATATATTGTTGCTCCGGCTTGTACGGTGAGATTATTAATCTCATTAAGAGTATCCCACCATTTACCCATACCGCCTATTTGGTCTTTAAACTTCTCCATAAGCTTTTCTAACAAACAATCTTTAATGCTCATGACCAATGAATAAGCCGCCGATGTGTTTAATGCCATTTCTGTGGCATTTATATCGGCAGGTTCCTCTTCGCAATAGGGACCTCCCACAAAATCGCTTAAGGCTCCAACTGCGGTCAATACACATGACGTAATCGCCGAAATTGTTTCAACTTGAAGATTTCCGGTTCTTGAGGCAATTTTATTTACAAGATCACTTATCATTCCGGCGGCATTTACAATACATTCAATGCGTTCTTTGTAACAACAATACCAATCCTTAACGCCATACGGCTGAATACTTTTTACCGACTTATTTGCAGGATCTGTAACCAATCGAAGGGAATGGTAATCATCGGGAACAGTAACACAAACAGAGACCGATGTTCTCAAATCCCGAACATCTACACCAAATTCAAGCGTCTCGTAGGGTAATACATCAACAAACAGATATGTACTTTGAATCAATATGCTGTCACCATTTTCATTCACATCTCTAAGTTTCCAGAAACAAAGTCCATCGCCAATTCTTTCAGCAAGTTTCTTCAGTTCCTGAACCTCCGATTCTGTAAACTCGCTCAAATCAACATTATCTAATGGCGACGGCAAATCCACATTGGTAATATCGATTACCGGAATAGTATTATTTAATGGTGTTTCAACATACACATAAATAGGTATTTTATATGCCGTCATATTACTTCGGTTTTTCACTGAAACCTTATAATTGGCATCACTTCCTATTAACACTTGGTTACTGTATTCCACTGTCGAAGTAAACAACATTTCATTTGATGGTTCAATTTCAAATGCGTTTTTAACCGTCAACGTATCATCAGGGAAGACCATCACCAAATCATACTTGCCAATTGGAGCATTTTCACAATCAAACAAAGCATCAATCTTTGTATTGCTAAAGAATTTTGTTCCACAGCTTGGAATAATCGTGTTGTTTCGTTTTAATAAAACAGAATCCAACATTAAATATCCATTACCATCAAATCTGACTTTGTTAACACCTCCGTTTCCCATCTTATGCGACGTATATGACAACACGGCATACTTGTCAATTTTAATAAAATCAACATTAATATTTTTAGAGTTTTTCGCCGTCGCCGTCACGTCATGGATAGCAATATAAAAGACTCCTGTTTCATATAAATGCGTACCGTCTAAAGATATTGCATCTGAACCATTGGCACTATAAATATTTTCTCCTGTTGGAGAAAACACATCTATCGTACAAGCATAATTGGTATTTATAGCAATACTATCACCTTTCTCTGCCTCAAACTTATACCATTGAATTTCATTTTCGGCAGGGCGAGGCATCGTTTCGGTTACTCCCGATGTAATGGTCTTAATTTCTTCGACATTTAAAACCTCTTTTACCGATTCATCTACAAATTTTGAGGAACAAATACTCATATTATTGTCGGAGTCATAAAAGTAAAACGTAACATCATTTTTTGCATACAGCGTTGGGATACTATCTTCGACTCTGAATTCAAAACAAGAGGAACGAATTGGGCATGTCTCAACTGGTAGCATTGAGATTATTGAAAGAGAATCTACGGAATTGGTTAGCTCATACAATGTCGAGAACTCATTAGAGTGGTTAACCGAATATTTCCATTTTGTAATTAATGGAGTACCATTTGAGGATTTGTAAAAGAACTTATGTTGAGAACTTAAAACTTCATTCTTACTCCCTCTTAAAACAAATGTCACATGATGAACTCCGTCAGATAACGATGATACATCGATATCATGTAATCCTGACACTCCATCTAATCTTTTCTTGTTTTTTTGCTTGTCATCAAACCAATATTCAATATATCCGGCTTCTGCAATTTCATTCTCTTTAATCTTATAAAATAATGCAGTTTTTGAATCCAAAATCGCACCTTTGCTTCCTTTAATTACAAAAGTTACAAAATGCACTCCATTTGATAGAGAACTAACATCAACTACATGAGTTCCATTAACGCCATTTAGAGACTTCACGTTTAACGAATTTTCGTCAAACCAACATTCAACATTGGCAACTGCAATCGTATCATCAATTCCAATTTTATAGAAATTGCGCATTGCCGATGCATGCCAAATACCCGATGAATCTTGAAGTTGAAAAGTCACGGAATGTAGTCCTATATCAAGCGACCTTACATCAAGTTCCATTTTTGTGGTTGATGACAATACGCCTTGCGTGAAATTATTGTCATTGTCATCATACCAATATCGATATGTAATATCTGTTTGCCCCATCACATTTAAGCATGAGATGGTTAACAGCCAGATTAATAACTTGATTTTCATATTATATAACTTATTCTTGAGTGACGACTTCGATTTCAACACTTAACTTGCCATCAATGGTTGATTTTTGTGCAACGTTACATTTTGTGATTTTCGGACCTGAAGGACGAGTTGTGTATGGGAGAAATCCTCCATACATACCCACTTCGGTTCCATCGGTTCCTAAATATGTGTTTTTTATTGCATCGACAAGTTCATAGGAGTAATAACCTGCATTATAACTTGAATTAATTCTGTCGTCTAAGAATATTGACGCTTCCGATTTTTTTAATTGCCAATTGGTTATATCAGTAAGATTAGGGAACATTTTATAAGTTGAAGAAGAACTAGTTGTATAACCTAAGCAGTTGTATGCAGTAGATGATTGATGTAAGCTAGAAGAACCCGTATCAACAATGACTGAATTCCATATTTCGCAATTTTGCATATATCCAGGGTAATCACCAATTGTGCAATTTACGATTAAAGTTCTATCTATTGAAGTATATAAATTACCTATAATGCTATTTATTAGTTGAAAATCAGTAAATAATTGAGAATAGGAATTACCTTTGTATGCTTGTAGATTTTCGATTCTACAATTTTCAATCGTCAATCCATAAATTTGGCATTTGGCTGATTGACTGAAAGTACCGATATAGCATTTTTTTATTTTCATATTTTTAGTACATCCTCCAGAAATATCCAAATAATTGGAAAATCTGATATTCTCGATTGTAATATAATGAGAGGTGTCGGTTGCAGTAATATTAGTATTATCATTAATAATTGTACGAGTATTATCTCCGTACATATTATCCATTGCGGATCCTCTTAATGTAATGCTCTTAGAGATGTCAGTTCCGACAAAAGCACCTGAGGATAAGGTGATAATATCACCATCTTGTGCAACTTTCATAGCATTGACAAGTGCGTTGGTGCTAAAAAAATGGGTGATTTCACCATTGTGATCCAATGTTGCCATCAAAGGGCTTTGTGCGAATACGATATTCAATGAAAAGACAAATAACAGGGAAAATAAAAACTTTTTCATATTGCGAAAGATTAATTTTGATTTAATTAATTTTATTGATTAAGATGTCCTTGATTAGTTACGATTAAGTATAGACACAAAAAAGCGCGGACAAAACTCTATATATGTTCTTGAGGTCTTCGACTACCTGACAACCAATATAATGAGTAAAGCCCACGCCATATATTGACGTGAGCGTTCTCGCTTTACTCTTGGTTGTCGTTGAAAGTGTCGAAGTTTCAAGAACCTGAATAAAAGCAAAAAACGCTTTTCCTTATATTTTTAAAGCATCTATACCCTATAAGGGTTTATTCCATAGGCAAAAAAATTTTGATTCACCGGCAAAGTTAACAAAATCATCCCAACAGGCAAAATCAAGACCTATAATTTCTGTCATTATGAATTCTTATGCTTATTCTGTCTGCGATTTCAACAAAATGCACTAATTTTGTAAATGGGAATCTAAATACGTCACCTTTGTATAATGAAACAAAATATTGAGATACTAAAAGCTTGCAATACCGGTGATATTTTCATTGATGCGCAAAATATCATTGAGCAAACGCGCAATTACGCTTATCAAGCTGTAAATGTAGCTATGGTTCAACGAAATTGGCTACTTGGCAAGCGTATTGCTGATGAAGAATTGCAAGGAGAAAATAGAGCCGAATATGGTAAGGAAATCATAAAAAAACTTGCCGATCACCTCTCTAATTTATATGGCAAAGGCTTCACAAAGAGCAACTTGTATCAGTTTGTTCAATTTTTTAAATGCTACCCCGACATTTTCCACTCAATGCGTGGAAAATCCAAAATTCTCTCTTGGACTCATTATCGCAACTTACTAAGAGTTACAGACAAAGATGCTCGAGATTGGTATATGAAGGAAGCAATTAATGAGATGTGGAGTGCAAGGACTCTTGATAGAAATATTGCGTCACAATATTACTATCGTCTATTACAGTCTCAGAACAAACAACTTGTAAAAGACGAGATGCACCAAATAACGTCCCACTATCAGCAAGATAAATTTGAGTTTATCAAAAATCCTATTGTTGCTGAGTTTTTGGGATTATCTCCTAATTCTGATTTCTCGGAAACTAAACTTGAGTCGTATATAATCTCACATATTCAAAAATTTGTAATGGAGATGGGCAAAGGATATGCCTTTGTTGCTCGTCAGCAACATATACGCACCGATATTGGCGATTATTTCATTGATTTAGTATTCTACAATTACATTCTCAAATGCTTCTTATTAATAGACCTTAAAACATCAAGAATCACTCACCAAGATGTTGGACAGATGGATATGTATGTAAGAATGTATGATAACATAAAACGTACAGAGGGAGATAACCCCACTATTGGTCTTATTCTTTGTTCTGAGACAAGTGAGGATATGGCTCGTTATTCTATCTTACACGACAACGAACGCTTATTCCAAGCAAAATATCTCACATTCTTGCCTACAAAAGAAGAACTAACCAAAGAAATTGAACATCAAAAAATGATTTTTCGTTTGCAACAAGAAAACGAATCTTTCAATCAATAGAACCTCACAAGATTTCCTATATCATAAGACTATGTTAATATTATAATTTAGATATAATTTATATTTATGATGTCTAAAATAATTAAAGCATCTGCCATTATCCATTTTATTGGGCTTGCGATTTGTGCTATTATATTATTATGTCTTCCTTTTTACGACCATATTAGATGGAATTTGGGTTACTTCTTTTTATGGCTAACTATTCTATCGGCATTGCCTTTAATCTTTTGGAAAGTAAAAAAATATTGGAAATCCGTTTTAATAAAATTATATTCGTTTATATGGTGGCTTCTTCTTTCTTTTTGTATCATACCTTGCTTATATATACTACCAGGATCTAATGTGATGTTTTTCCCATTGAAAAAACACTGTGAAACCACCGATTATATTATTAGAACTGGATATTATGGCTTATTAGATTACCCTAATTGTGCATTATATCTAAAAGATGGATTTATTGAAAAATACATACGAAGATACGATATATTAAGTGTTGATTCTGCTTTAATTTATAAAAATTTAGGTGCAATTGTTTTATATGGTGACGATTTTTCCGAGAATATACAAACGACAGACAAAGTTATTTACATTAAACCTCTAAATGACTCTATCTTCAATAAATCTCTCCCTCTACTAAAACAAATAGAATCCGATTTAAGAAAAAATCACATTAATACACAGGTATATCTATATGAGCAATTATAGTGCAACATCACATTTGGCGGGTGAGTTTATTCACGATGGCGAGATTAGGGCTACTCTTGAGTATGCCTCGGAGCATCGTGAGGATATGGTTCTTATTGAGGATATTCTCAATAAGGCGGCACAAGGGAAAGGGCTGTCGCATCGTGAGGCGATGGTGCTGCTCGAATGTACCGACACCGAAATCAACAATCGCATCTATTCGCTTGCACGCAACATTAAGCAACGCATATATGGCAACCGCATTGTGATGTTTGCCCCATTGTATTTGTCAAACTACTGCGTGAATGGGTGTGTTTATTGCCCCTACCATGCTAAAAATAAAAAGATACCTCGTCGCAAGTTGACGCAAGAGGAGATTCGTCGTGAAGTGATTGCTTTGCAAAATATGGGACACAAACGACTTGCCCTCGAAGCCGGCGAACACCCCTCTATCAACCCCATTGAATATATTCTTGAATCAATCGACACTATCTACTCTATTCATCATCGCAACGGAGCAATTCGCCGTGTGAACGTGAATATCGCAGCCACCACGGTTGAGAATTACCGATTACTCCGCAATGCCGGGATAGGCACATATATCCTGTTTCAAGAGACCTATAATCGCGAGGAATATCAACGCCTCCACCCCACCGGTCCCAAAAGCGACTGGTGTTATCACACCGAGGCGATGGACCGAGCCATGCAAGGGGGAATTGACGATGTGGGCATAGGTGTATTGTTTGGGTTATACAACTATCGCTATGACTTTGTGGGACTATTGATGCACGCCGAACACCTTGAAGCCACCTACGGAGTGGGGCCACACACCATCAGCGTGCCTCGCATTCGTCCTGCCGACGATATAAATCCCGAAGACTTCCCCGATGCCGTTACCGACGAGGTATTCCGTCGCATCGTGGCAATTCTTCGCATTGCCGTGCCATATACCGGCATGATTGTCTCTACTCGCGAGTCGCAACAATGCCGAGAATTAGTGCTCGATGTGGGAGTGTCGCAACTCAGCGGTGGCTCTCGCACAAGCGTGGGAGGATATGCCTCCGACGACATCGACACCGACAAATCGGCACAATTCGACATCGACGACAATCGCACACTCGATGAAATTGTAACCTGGTTATTGCAATTGGGATATATCCCCAGTTTCTGCACTGCCTGCTATCGCGAAGGACGAACCGGCGACCGTTTTATGTCGCTTGCCCGTCGTGGCATGATAGGCAACTGTTGCGCTCCAAACGCACTGATGACACTTCGCGAATATCTCGAAGACTACGCCTCACCCCTCTGCCGGCAGTTGGGCAACGAAGCGATAGCCCGCGAAGTGCTACGCATCGACTCCGAAAAAATACGCCGCATCACACTCTCTCACCTCAACGACATCACCCACGGCAAGCGCGACTTCAGGTTCTAATCACTAAACCGTTTTGAAATGACCAACTCAACACAAACTCCCTCTTCACATCGTGTTCATATCGCGTTTTTTGGGCGATGCAATAGCGGTAAATCGTCGTTGATTAATGCCTTGACAGGGCAAGAGGTGGCGATTGTGTCGGAAAAGGCGGGAACCACTACCGACTCGGTATTGAAACCTATCGAACTGCCCGGAGTGGGTGCTACTATATTGATTGATACCCCGGGGCTCGATGACAACACACCGCTCGGCAATCAACGCAAGGCTCAATCACTTAAAGCACTCGACAAAACCGATATCGCCGTGGTATTATTCCATGACGATGACACCTCTGTTGAAGAAGCATTAATCGCACAACTCTCAGCACGAAAAACACCTATTATCGGAGTCATTTCAAAGTGCGACACTATGCAAAATCGTGCATCTCTCGCTGCAAAAGTTAATGATATTATCGGGTCAGAGCCTATCGCTTTAAGTGCCACAACTAGAGAGGGCATCGAACAATTATTGGCCCGACTTGCCTCATTATCGCAACAAGAAACACGCCTTATCACCGAAGGACTATGCTCGGCCGGCGACATGGTGGTGCTCGTGATGCCTCAAGACGCCCAAGCCCCCAAAGGACGATTGATAAAACCTCAAGTGGAGGTGTTGCGCGAACTGCTCGACCGTGGCTGCAACACTCTTTGTTGCACTCCCGAGGGGCTGAAAGCATCGCTCAACGCCCTCAATACTCCACCCCAACTCATCATCACCGACTCGCAAGTATTCGCCTCAGTCAACGAGATTGTCGAAGAATATCGCAATACAATAGCCCTACCTCGCCCCACTTTCACCCCTCAGCCGCAAGCGACAGCTCCCCTAAAACAGGGGAGCACTGCAATAGTTAATGAAGTTATTCATGAGGAACCATCTACTCAATCCTCCCCTGTTTTAGGGGAGGTGACACAACGTGTCGGAGGGGTCAATTCTCCCTCTGTTTTAAACGAAGCAGAAAATAGTGGGAACAATGGTGCCAATGAGAACAATATACCAAGCTCGCTTGATTATTGCCGAGTGCAGCCCATTGAAGACATAGTCAATACCCCGAAGGGGGGAGGGGGGCAAACCACTCCACTTCTCACCTCGTTTTCTATCCTTTTTGCTCGCTATAAGGGTGATATAAACACATTTGTAGAAGGTGGAAAAAAACTACTCTCGCTCACACCCTCTTCTCGCATATTAATAGCCGAGGCCTGCAGCCATATCCCACAAAACGAAGATATAGGTCGGGTAAAACTGCCCCGAATGCTTCGCCGACGCATTGGCGATAGCTTGACAATCGACATCGTTGGAGGCAATGATTTCCCCACCGACCTATCGCAATATGACCTTGTGATACATTGTGGTGCATGCATGTTTAATCGTCGGCTCGTGATGAGTCGCGTGGCGCAAGCCCAAACTCAAAACATAGCCATCACCAACTACGGCATCGCCATCGCCACCCTCACCGGCATCATCGACAAAGTGGTGTATTAGAATGTGACGTTTATTGAGCTCATCTAAGCACTATTGTGTCGGGGGCGGTGTTCATTATCACAAAGTAGAAATAGCCATTATGCTCAACTTTCTCATAGGGCAACATGTTCTTGCTTTTCTCCGCCTTAAATGGAGCATAATTTTTTGCTTTCTTTATTGATTTGGAAATCCTCACCGATTTATATTTTGCATCAAGTGCAACAGTCTTTGCTCTATATTTCGAAGTTTTCTCGATAAGCTGAGGCTCGGGATAGTCGGCGAATTTTTGTTCGATTGTTTTCAGTGGATATGGAATGACGTTTTTTATATTGGTTGATTTATGATTTTTCCAACCTATGCGCGACAATCCTCGTTTTATATATCCGTCAAACAACAGATGTAATGTTTCGTTTGCCAATGGATCGGGAGCATATTCTTGTGCTAAAAATCTTACACAGGCATTTTCGTTGTTGTAGTTTGCATTTGTAGCATCGGCAATGATTACCGATGATTTTCCACCTAATTGTCCTAATACTTTGCTATGGATTTCATAAGTATTTTTACGCAACATATATCCTCCTACGAGTATCACCCCTATTGCCACACTCATCACTACAACCGAAACAGGTCTAAATAATTTATGGCTCTCACAACGCATTATAATTCGCCCTATCACAATGATTGAGAATAGCGACGGGCAGAATAGCTGGCGCGACGATGTGAAGGTCAACATGGCGAGCATAAGCGACACCAATATCGCAATAAGGAAAAATGCGTTTTCACGAATTATTCGCATCGCATATTTGCGTTGAACGATAATTACTGCCACCAATATGAGCAACAATAATGAGATTACCGACACCAACAATTCGGCCGACAATACCCCACTCTTTCGCAAAATACTATCAATAGTAAATCCTCCTCCTTGCGCTGCACGGCTCCAGTTGCCGGGAGCAAACACGCACACGCAACTGCCCACAAAGAAACATATCATCATTGTCATCGACAACGAATTGATGCGTTTAAAATTGAATATACCTAAGAGGAACAATGATGCACTAATGGGCAAGCAATAGCTCTCTTGTAATGAGCCCACAACGATTGAAGCCAATCCACAGATTATATAATAAAGATAATTGCGCCGGAACTCTTTTTTTGAATCTCGCGATTTTTTCAGCAATAGAATAAACACCAAATATGCCACCGCAGTCCACATATAATTGACGGCAAAAGCCACCAAACTCAGCATTATTGTCCCCGCATCAGGGATACAAGTCCAAAGCATAAAAAGCGCTAACAATGATGCAAAAACTCCCCTATCAACAGGACGTGCCACAAACTTCACAAGCAATAGCCATAACAACCCAAACATAAGCGCATTGACCACCGCAAAGATTTTCATTCCGGCTATGGCAGTAAAAAAATGAGTGGTAACATGCACCAAAAAACGCCCATTGGTGCTTAAATAATGCTTCGCTTGAGTTGTGAAGCAATCCCACACTCCGGTAATCATCGCCCCATCGCCCTTGTGCAATGCCGAATCGGTAAACATATATCCAAGATCATCGCCTACCGATATCGCAAATTGCCCCAATAGCCAAAAGGTTGTGACTACAAACGCAAACCAAGCAAATATTTTAGCATTAACGCATTTCATTCTTTGTCAAAAAATTTCGACAAAATTACGCAAAAAATACAACATTTATATTTACTTTTACATTAAAATATTCACATAATCATTTAAGGAAACTTCTATATGAACAACTTCATTTATGACATACCGGTAAAGGTATATTTTGGAGAAAATCAGTTACAACATCTTGGCGAGGAGTTAAGCAAATTTGGCACTCGCGTGTTGCTCACTTATGGTGGTGGTTCTATTAAGAAAATTGGTCTTTACGACAAGGTTATTGCCGAGATAGAACGTGCCGGGCTTGAAGTGTTTGAGCTTTCGGGCATCGAACCCAACCCTCGCATTGACTCGGTGCGTCGTGGTGCTCAAATGTGCAAAGACCACAATATCGATGTGCTACTCGCCGTGGGAGGAGGCTCCACTCTTGATGCCACTAAATTCATGGCTGCCGGCGCATGCGTTGACCTCGATCCATGGGATTTCTTAAGCGAAAAATGGGCTCCTATCACAAAAGCATTGCCCATTGTCACTATACTCACGCTCTCGGCTACCGGTTCTGAAATGGACCCGGGTGGTGTTATCAGCAATCCCGAGACTCAAGACAAAATCGGCCGCCTGGCTGCGCCAATGCTCCCCAAAGTGTCATTCCTCGACCCCACCCTCACCTACTCAGTGAGTCCTTATCAAACGGCTTGTGGTTCGGCCGACATGATTTCACACATTCTTGAGGTGTATTTCAACATGGAGCAAGACCTCTATATGCTCGATTGCTTTATGGAAGGACTTCTCAAAACAATCATCAAATTCACCCCTGTGGCGATTGAGAAACCCGATGACTACGAAGCTCGCGCCAACCTCATGTGGGCATCATCATGGGCCATCAACGGCTTCGTGAATGGAGGCAAACGATTGGCTTGGAGTTGCCACCCCATCGAACATGAATTGTCGGCCATCTACGACATTACCCACGGATTGGGCTTGGCGATCGTGACTCCTCGTTGGCTCGAATATTGCCTCGACGAAACAACAGTATCGAAATATGTGCAATTTGGCGTAAACGTGTTTGGCATCGACCCCAACCAAGAACCTATGGCCATAGCACATCAGGCCATCGACCGCCTATCGGAATTCCTTTTCGACACATTGGGTTTGAGCCGTACCCTCACCGAGATAGGTATCACTGCCGAACATTTCCCCATCATGGCAAAGAAAGCCTGCGGCGGCAAAATCCTCCCCGGTTTCAAACACCTCACCCCTGCCGACGTCGAAAAAATCTTCGAAATGTGCCTTTAATTTAATGCGGAATGTGGAGTGCGGAATGCGGAATTATATATGTTTAATTATCTATTTTAATATTGGATTATGTTATGAAAGAAAATATTATTGAAACTAAAAGTTTTGCTTTCGCTATAAGAATTATAAATTTATATAAATTTCTTTGTGAAACTAAACATGAGCATATTCTTTCCAAACAAATTTTACGCTGTGGCACAAGCATCGGAGCAAACGTAAAGGAAGCAGAAAGAGGTCAAAGTAGAGCCGATTTTGGGGCAAAAATGTCTATCGCCTTAAAAGAAGCAAATGAAACCGAATATTGGCTTCAACTTCTCTTTGCTACAAATTATATTTCTCAAGAACAAGCCCAAAGTATAATTTCCGACTGCGAAGAATTAATTAAATTATTAGTCTCAATCACCAAAACGACATATAACAAATAACTCCGCATTCCGCACTCCGCATTCCGCACTAAATAGGCTCTCCGCATTAGAATTTAGTGAACTTTTTTAATGGGGGTTTTGTTTTCTTTGCATAGATTGAGTTAAAACATTGTTACTTATAAAAATTTCAGTTATGGCAAAGGAAGCAAGAATGGGGAGTATTTTCCTTGAATTTCTCACTCAAAGTAACGACATGAGCAATCGTTTCATTGCTCCCGAGATTGATGAGATTGTGAAAAATGATGAGTGTGCCGAAATGTTTGACATTCTCGTGGTAAATGCGTTGGGCCACAAATGCCCTATATGCGAATCGACCATCGACACTGCGATTAGTTTCATCATTGGGCGTTGTCACAACGAAATCAACGATAGCGACTATGACGACAACGAAAAACACATCGAACGTCAACAATGCACCGACTTCTACAATCAAGCAGCCCTAAACCTCAAAAATCATTTCAACTCTGCCGGGCTACTATATAAATGCTAATACTGGTTTGTGATTCTAAATATAGTTGTTTATGGATAAAAAACGTCTTACGTCGGTCAATGGGCGACCTATTGCCGACAATCAAAACATTCAGACTGCCGGGGTGCGCGGACCGGTGTTGATGCAAGACCCTTGGTTTCTCGAAAAACTCGGCCATTTCGATCGCGAGGTGATTCCCGAACGACGCATGCACGCTAAAGGCGCAGGGGCATACGGCACGTTTACCGTGACTCACGACATTACACAATACACTCGTGCCTCAATATTCAGTCAAGTGGGCAAACAGACTGAGTGTTTCGTGCGATTCTCTACCGTGGCAGGCGAACGAGGAGCCGCCGATGCCGAGCGCGACATTCGTGGATTTGCCATGAAGTTTTATACCGACGAGGGGAATTGGGATCTCGTGGGGAACAATACCCCGGTGTTTTTCTTGCGCGACCCACTGAAATTCCCCGACCTCAACCATGCCATAAAACGCGACCCCAAAACCGGGATGCGTAGTGCCAACAATAATTGGGATTTCTGGACATTGTTGCCCGAAGCGTTGCACCAAATCACCATTACCATGAGTCCGCGGGGTATTCCGTTATCCTATCGCCACATGCACGGTTTTGGCAGCCACACCTATAGTTTCTACAATGCCGACAACAAACGCACATGGGTAAAGTTTCATCTTCGCACATTGCAAGGCATTAAATGCCTCACCGACCAAGAGGCCGAAGCCATTATTGCCAAGGATCGCGATTCGCATCTCCGCGACCTTTATAACAGCATCGAAAATGGCGACTATCCACGTTGGCTTTTCCAATTGCAACTCATGAGTGAGGAGCAAGCCGCAAACTACCATATCAACCCCTTTGACCTCACTAAAGTGTGGCCTCACGGCGACTTCCCGTTGCATGATGTAGGAATACTCGAACTCAATCGCAACCCTGAGAACTATTTTGCCGAAGTAGAGCAATCGGCCTTCAACCCCATGAACATTGTAGAGGGTATAGGATTCTCGCCCGACAAGATGTTGCAAGGACGTTTATTCTCCTACGGCGACGCACAACGCTACCGTCTTGGGGTTAATGCTCATCAAATCCCGGTCAACCGACCTCGATGCCCATTCCACGCCTATCATCGCGACGGCGCAATGAGAGTAGATGGCAACTATGGCGACGCTATCAGTTATGAGCCCAATAGTTATGGTGAATGGCACGACTCGCCACACCTCAAAGAACCGCCATTGGCGATTCATGGCGATGCGTTCA
Source organism: Muribaculaceae bacterium (assembly GCA_017409345.1). Classification (GTDB taxonomy): domain Bacteria; phylum Bacteroidota; class Bacteroidia; order Bacteroidales; family Muribaculaceae; genus RGIG4079. The sequence goes on from JAFQSX010000006.1 coordinate 21,656, forward strand.
ACTACAACGAGCGAGAGTATGACGACGATTATTACACCCAACCGGGCAATCTGTTCCGTCTCATGCCCAAAGAAGAGCAACAACTGCTTTTTGAAAACACAGCACGAGCCATGGGCGATGCCGAACGTTTCATCAAAGAACGCCACATCACAAACTGCTACCGCGCCGACCCCGCCTACGGCATAGGCGTAGCCAAAGCCCTCAATCTCCCCTTGCCCGAAGGATTGTAAGCATCAAATATAGATTCAGATATATTTATTAACTAAATTATAACACAACAACGGCTACCGGAAATTGGTAGCCGTTGTTATATTTGTGAGATGCGAATTGAAATGTCAACGGTAAATTCCGCATTCCACACTCCACATTAAATCGGTTTCTATTTTTTGAGGAAGCAGGTTTTGAGGACAATGCTGCTACCGTCGATTTTGCAGTCAACCTCTTCGGGATTTTCGGTGAGGCGAATGCTTTTCACCTTTGTGCCACGTTTGATTACCATTGACGAACCTTTTACCTTGAGGTCTTTGATAATAGTTACCGCATCGCCATCAAAAAGTTCAGCACCGTTGCTATCTTTTGCCACATCGGCAGCCTCTTCGGCATCATCGGGGTTAAACTCGTGAGCACAATCGGGGCAAACGTAAAGCGACCCATCAAAGTAAACATACTCACCGCCACACTTAGGGCATTTTGTGATTTCTTCAGCCATTTGATAGCCGTTTTATAGATTAGAATTCAGCATTGTTTGGAGTACGTGGGAATGGAATCACGTCGCGAATGTTGGTCATACCTGTAACGAACAACAAGAGGCGTTCGAAACCAAGTCCGAAACCAGCGTGAGGCACTGTACCGAAACGACGAGTGTCGAGATACCACCACATATCTTTCATTGGGATATTCATTTCCTCGATGCGAGTCATGAGTTTGTCGTAGTTTTCTTCACGCACACTACCGCCAATGATTTCACCAATTTGTGGGAACAATACGTCGGTACCTTGAACAGTCTTGCCATCTTCGTTCATCTTCATATAGAATGCCTTGATATCCTTTGGATAGTCGGTCATGATAACAGGTTTCTTGAAGTGTTCTTCCACGAGATAACGTTCGTGTTCGCTGGCAAGGTCGCAACCCCAATAAACAGGGAATTCAAATTTCTTGCCACCGGCAACTGCTTCTTCAAGAATCTTGATACCTTCAGTGTAAGGCAAACGAACAAATTCGGTTGAGATTACTTCTTTAAGACGCTCAATCAAGCCTTGATCAATCATATTGTTAAGGAACTCAAGGTCATCTTTACAATTTTCGAGAGCCCAGTTGATACAATATTTGATAAATTCTTCTTCAAGGTCCATGAGGTCAGAGAGGTCGGCAAACGCAACTTCAGGCTCAATCATCCAGAATTCAGCCAAGTGGCGAGGAGTGTTTGAATTTTCGGCACGGAATGTTGGACCAAAAGTATAGATTGAACCGAGAGCAGTAGCAGCCAATTCACCTTCGAGCTGACCCGACACGGTGAGGCTTGCTTGTTTACCAAAGAAGTCATCATCATATATGATTGAACCATTTTCGTCTTTCTTCAAGTCGTAAAGGTTCTTTGTTGTCACTTGGAACATTTGACCTGCACCCTCGCAGTCCGACGCAGTGATGATAGGTGTGTGGAAATAGAAGAATCCATGGTCGTGGAAGAACTTGTGAATAGCGATAGCCATGTGGTGGCGAATGCGGAACACTGCACCGAAAGTGTTGGTGCGTGGACGCAAGTGTGCTTTTTCACGAAGAAATTCCATTGTATGACCCTTCTTTTGCATTGGATAAGTTTCGGGGTCGGCTGTACCATAGATTTCAAGTGTTTCGGCTTGAATTTCGGCACTTTGACCTTTACCCATTGACTCAACTAGTTGACCAATCACGTGAAGACTTGCACCGGTAGTGATAGGTTTCAACTGTTCGTCAGTAAATTTTTCCATATCAAAAACTATTTGAATGTTTTTGATAGTTGAGCCATCGTTAAGTGCCACGAATTGCACATGTTTGTTACCACGACGGCTTCTCACCCACCCTTTTACACTCACTTGTTGACCAATGAGTTGTGGATCAAATATATCTACGATTTTAGTTCTTTTCATTGCAATAATGTGTTATTAAGGTTTGAATTATTCAAATGAACCCATTTTCAAGTAGTTAACTTCTTCTTGAGTAAGGTAACGCCAACGACCACGAGAAAGATTTTTCTTTGTCAATCCGGCAAAATACACACGGTCAAGTTTTGTCACATGATAACCGAGTGATTCGAAGATGCGACGCACGATGCGATTGCGACCAGAGTGGATTTCAATACCTGCTTGGTTACGATCTTTTTCAGTAGCATAACTGATAGCATCGGCATGGATAGGTCCATCTTCAAGTTCGATACCATCGGCAATACGTTGCATATCTTCTTCGGCGATATCTTTGTCACACCACACGTGATAGATTTTTTTCTTCACATATTTGGGGTGTGTCAATTTAGAAGCGAGGTCTCCATCATTGGTTAACAACAACACACCGGTCGTGTTGCGGTCAAGACGACCAACTGGATAGATACGCTCGTTGCAAGCACCTTTCACAAGGTCCATTACAGTCTTGCGACCATTAGGGTCATCGCTTGTTGTCACCACATCTTTCGGTTTGTTGAGAAGGATATAGCATTTGCTTTCGAGTGCCACTACCTTTTCATCATATTCCACTACATCGTTGTGTGAAATTTTTGTACCCAATTCGGTTACAACAGTTCCATTTACTTTTACAAGACCTTGTTGAATCAATTCGTCGGCTTCGCGGCGAGAGCAGATACCGGCATTGGCCATGAATTTGTTTAGACGAATTTGTTCGTTTGGATCGGGAATAGGCATTTCATACTCAATGCGTTTGGGGCGTGGAGTAAAACTTTTGCCCTTGCTTGGCATAATGCCTTGGTTATAATTTTGCTTTTTATTGCGACGTTGTTGATTAGGGTTAGGACGTCCTTGGCCTTGTTGACGATAACCACTTTGATTATATCCACCTTGGTTGTTATAACCGCCTTGACGGTTGTTATTATATCCACCTTGGCGATAATTGTTTTGGCGATAACCACCTTGACGATTGTTATTATATCCACCTTGACGATAGTTGTTATAACCGCCTTGTTGGTTATATCCGTCGTTCATTTCGCCATCGCCTTGATTATTGTATGAGCGTTGTTGATAATTGTTATTATAGCGATTGTTATTGTAACCACCTTGGCGATAGTTATTATATCCACCTTGGTTGTTATAACGATTGTTATTATAATTTCCTTGACGATTATAAGAACGATGTTGATTGTATTGACGTTCTCCTTGATAATCTGAATCAGATGCTTGAGTAAAGTCTGATGACGATGAATAACTTACACGTTCATAACGAGTCCCTTCATCTTGTCCTTCAAGTGATACACTTCGAGGTTCTCCGATTCTCGGTCTTTTTGGTTTTTTCTCAATATTATCCATATTTCTTTAATTAAAATAATACAGCCTCGCGGCGTCAAAATTTCTATTTACTTAATAATAAAAAAGGTTAAGTTTTTGTTTACTTTTGTTTCAAAAAATCTACCCTACAAGGGCAAAATAAATCACAATTTCAATATAATACGCAAATTTACATGAATATTTTTAGTAGTACAACAATATTACCGTTTTTTTGGCATAAAATAAGCAAAAAGTGCGCATCACAACTCACTTTTACCCATTTTTGACACTATTTTTCAGTCCCTTCGAACTCACCTCTGTCTATTTTGTCATTATATTCACCTTATCACCAGTTTTTTTTAGAAAAAATGGCATAATGAATCTCTTCTACAAGAGATCTCTTACCTCTTTGAGGTGTGAGACAACACAAGCGTCTTTGATTGTGTCGGGGAGATCTTTATTTTCGGGGTTAAAATAAATTGCGTTCCATCCGGCAGCAATTGCTCCTGCAATATCCGTATCGGGATTGTCGCCAATTATAACCGAAGTTTCGGCTTTGGCTCCCGCCTTCTTTAGTGCGTGGTCAAAGATGCGACGATCGGGCTTGTTTACTCCTATATCATCACTCAACACCACTACATCAAAGAAGTGTTCAATATCGGATGAACGCATCTTACAATGTTGCACCTCATAAAAGCCATTGCTTATCATCCCTATCTTATACCCCTTGTCTTTGAGATATTGCAACATTTCACGAGCACCATCAATCAATAATGTTTTAGTGCCAAGAATCGACAAATATAATGGATCAAGAGAACGAGCCTTTTCCAATAGATGATTTTGAGGATATCCGGCTTCGTCAAGCACTCGGCGAAATCGTTCCAACTGCAAATACTCTTTGGTTATTTTTCCCACATTATACAAAGACCACAAAGAGTGATTACATTCAAGATATTTCTCACGCCAATCATCTACCGACGTAAAGTATGCATCAAGTCCTTCGCGATAATATAATTCGCCAAGCGTATCCCATGAATTAGCGCTAAAATTCCACACAGTGTCATCAAGATCGACCCACACCCATTCAATATCAGCCATTGCGTTTATCATTTCTCTAAAAAATAAAAAACGGCCGCCTTCATGTGGAAGACAGCCTTTTGTCGTTGTGGGCGTTGACGGATTCGAACCGCCGACCCTCTGCTTGTAAGGCATCTTCCAATCAACCACAACCAATTGGTTAATAATATTTTAGTTTCTCTCTATTTTACTTCTTCACACAAACTTCACACATTCTCGTGATTTTGTGTATTTCCGTAATCAATTCCATTCTTTATCAGTATCTCTTTTAATGCAAAATTCTCGTGTAACAACCGAGTTAAATCCTTTCGCAATTCATCTACTTGTGAGCTTAGAAAATCATTTCTATCTTGTAAGCGTTCAATGCGAGATAAAGTCTCGGTCTCATTTGCATTCTTTGCTTCTGTCATCTTCTCCATTACTCCAACAAACTTTTCAAAAATAGCACTATCGTTAATTATGCTATTTGTGTTGTCGGACTGTGATTTCGACATATTACTACTACCAATATCTTCGATATAATATATGTCTATATTCTCTATATCGAATATCTCAATTATTTTATCCAATTTTTCAGGAGGCAACGGACTTCTACCCCTTTCTATATTAGATAAAAAGCTCTGCTTTACCCCAAGTTTCTCCGCCAAATCTTTTTGGCTGACACTATGGTCAGAACGTATTTTTGCTAAATCTATTCGCTGCATTTTAGTTATATTCAATAAATATATTAGTTATATTTGTTGTAATATTCAATAAAATAATCTAACTTTGCTCTTGATATTATCAATTTTAACCAAGTCAATAAGTATTTTTATTTATGCAAATATAATAATTTTTGCTGATATAACAAAATATTTATTGATATAATTAATTTTTATTATGTCATATAGTTTTAAGGAACTTTATCAATTAGAAAAGAAGAAACCCACAGCTGGGCAAATCTTCATCGAAAGAATAGCAGAAATCACATGCAGACAACCCGCTACAATACGAATGTGGCTTAATGGAACGCAATTTCCAAATGATACTGCAATAAAAGCTATTGCAAAAGAACTTAATGTAGAAGAAGAATCACTTTTTCCAGATAAAAAAGCCACATTATGATAACAAGCACCGAACCACAAGTTGCAATAAACGGCAGATATTCAATTAAAGATACCTGTAAGGCTTTATCTATATCAAGAGAAACCTTAAGAAGATATACTTACGCAGGACATATCAAGTGTGGCTTTCGTAGAAACACAGCTCGCAAATTCTATCTCGGCAGCGAAATTCTGCGTTTTTGGAAAGCACAAATATAGATTTATGAAAGGCTGGATTAATCTTCATCGAGATATTACGAATCATTGGATTTGGCATAATCCACGCCATTTTCGTTGGTGGGTGCTTTTGTTGCTTATGGCTCAATGGGAGCCTCGAAAGGTTGTTTTTGGCAAAACATCAGTTCAATTGCAACGAGGGCAAATATGTACCACAATAAGATTCCTTGCACGACAAATGGACGCTTGCAGTCATACCACCATAACATTTTTAAACTGCTTGGAAGAAGCCGACATGATTCATCGCATATCGAATTCTCAAATGACTATAATAACCATTACAAATTATGATAAATACCAGTTAAATGAAACCAATAAAAAGAATCGAAAAGAACGCAAAGTGCAACAAAAAATGCAACAGATTAAAGAAGATAATAAAAAAGAAATTAAAAATAATTCTTCATCTATAAGCACGCATGAAGATAAAAATCAATTTATTCAAGAGATTGAATCATCTTCTGATTTTCTTGATAGCGTTGCACAAATTTTAAATTGTGATATAATTCAAGTTCGAGAACTTTTCTCGGAATTTGTTTCCGAAATCAAATTGATAGGTAAATCCCATGTCGATATAGTAGATTTCAAAAAGCATTTCCTTAATTGGACTCGCAAAAGAATTCAAAATGAAGAAAACAACAAACAACACCATAATGGAACAATCGAAAATGATAAATATGCAACTCGTAAAGGAAATAGAATCATTGCTAAGAAATCGGAGGAGTACGGAGAATCGTTTTAGATTTAACTTACCTACAGAAAACGCAGTGGCGTTATTAACTGCCTCTTATAAAATTGAAGTGGAACGGCGTTTACGAAAATTTGAATTTGACGAGAATACCCAAAGCAATCTTACGCGATTAGCTGATTATATTACTGCTATTACTCCCAAGTTTGGTGTTATGCTGTGTGGTACATGTGGAAATGGAAAATCGACTCTTATGTATGCGTTTCAACAGGCGTTAAACTACCTTGCAGATAAAAATCATTTTGATTTTATGGGAAATCATTTTAAGCCTAAAATGACTATATATGATTCTTATGAACTTTCTCAATTGGCACGAGACATCAAGGAGTTTACTTTAATCAAGAACAAACCATTGTTAGGGATTGACGATCTTGGGAACGAGCCTGTCGAAATTCTTGATTTTGGTAATCCCATTCACCCCATCATACGACTTATTGAATATAGGTATATAAATCAATCATTCACTTTTATCACAACAAATCTTACAGCTAAAGAAATACGCACAAAGTATGGTGACAGAATAGCTGACCGTTTTAATGAAATGTTACATGTAATTATATTTGAAGATGGCTCGTACAGAAAAAACAAACAATAGATTTTATATATATCTTGACATCGATTCTTATTTGGCTCAGTGGTTCATCAATGAACAAGGTGGCAACAATCCAGTGCAACTTAAAAGAGGGTGTATGGAAAGTAATATATTAGAACAGTTCCTTAAAAAAACTCCGGAAAACGGACTCCCAGATTTAAATAAAGAACAGAAACTATCAATAATAATTCCTGAATTTCGTCACAAACCTCCGGCGACATACAATTACTTGCCTCCAAAAGCAACACAAATGCTTATAAATTGTATTCGAAATCGATTTGACTTGGAATTATGGAATTCTCTTTACAAATTCACAACATTATTCAAGCGTCAAGATGAACTTATATATGCATTTATGGAAAAACATAATATTGAAATCAATGATACCAACTGGAATGCAATTGCCAAACGATATCGTCGTAAACGAGACCTTTACTACACTTATGAACGCATAAAAAAATATAAGAAAAAAAAGAAAGATTCCAATGAGTAGTTTTCGTAAAATATACGATATATACGATTTTTCCAACAATAACTAATTCTACTATGAAAAACATTTGTCAATCATTACCGGGTATCGCACAAATCGGCTTTTGCCTATGCGAAAATATTCAGCCCAACATCGTTCTCAAACATTCATCGGGTATTCCTGTCGGCATCTTCACTGAGATTACACCTGTTCGCTTCTTCGGTCAGCCGTCGTATGATGCCGTAGAGGAATACGACAACAATTGGCGTAAGGTGCTTTGCACTCTTAAATTTGTGTCAAACGACAACATTCCACTTCATAAACACCTCGCTTTCGTAATCACGGACGCGTCGGGAACTTCCTTTATCATCGGCTCTCGTGAAAGACCGTACCCGGTCATCAAATCTTCTGCCACGAGTGGCAATCCCTCAGGTGAATCAAATGCCACTACCTACGAAATTAAGTGGTCATCGATTGGTATGCCTATTCGTTGTGCTATATAAAGCAATATCACTTTCTTCGTGTTTTTAGAGTTCATTTTAGTTGTGGTCGAGCAGTGATTTCATTGCTTGACCTTTTTTGTTATGCTTAGGCTGAAAAGAAATCTGCTCATACGAGAATTAAATGAACAATACTCCGTCGGGCACTTTTACGCCGCAAAGTTATTGCCGGTACTTTCAACTGCAAGGTCAAGCAACAGGTGTCGGGGCTGAAATCTCCACACCTCATTTCGGGTAGTATTTAATCTCCGAACCTTGCATAATGTTTGCTTATCGGCTCTTTGTGGGCAGTGTAAAAGTCGCTCCTTTACGGAGCATAGTGTTTAATCATTTAATTCATTATCGCATGAATACAATTTCTTCCCTTTCAGCCCACAGCGACAACAAGGTCGCTTTTGTGAATGAAATCAGTGGTCGCTCTTTCCCCACAAGTGATGAACTTCAATATCACAAGCATTCGCTTGACAGTGATAATCCTGCTGTATATTGTGGCACATACGGCAAATACAACAATGGCTCAATCGAAGGTATGTGGATTGATTTGACCACCTTTATCGATTATGACGAGTTCATCGAGTTCTGCTACGATTTGCATGCCGATGAAGAAGATCCCGAACTGATGTTCCAAGATTACGAGAATTTTCCTCGCGAGTTGTATTCGGAAAGTTGCTTCGATGAAGACACTTTCGACAAAATTATTGAGTACGCCAATCACTCTGACCGTGATGCTGTTGACGCTTTCCTCTCTTGTTACGGCATTGACCAGCTTGACAAGTTCGACGAAGTTTATCAAGGTAAATTTGACAGTGAAGAGGATTTCGCTCGACATATCGTTGACGAATGTTATGACCTTGACAAGATGTTGGGTAGTCTTTCATATTACTTCGACTACGATGCTTTCGCTCGCGATTTGTTTATATGCGATTACTTCTTCGATAATGGGTATGTTTTCCAAAGATAAATCTATCGCAAACAATACAAAAATCGGCAGCCGATAGGTTGCCGATTTTGCTTATTTCCAAACTTCTAAATGTTTCCAATCCCTTGGAAATCCCATTTCTTGAAGATTTAGTAAATTCCCGCCGTCTCCGATAATGGAGAGGATATTTTTCTTTAAGTCACTGCCCGGACTTATGATATTGCTGATATACTTTATACAACACAATACTGTAAATACTTTATTGGGGTGCAACTTGCGAATTTCTGCTTGGCTCATAAACGGATTCATCGTATTTCTTGGCATACAGATATTTATTATACTTCGTCTGTTCCATACTCGACTATGATGAGCACAGCAATTTCGCCATACAGCTATTGCATGAAGCCAATTTGCCAAAATTCTATCATCTGCCAATCCTAAATCTTTTGCAACCTTTTTCTTTAATGGTGATTTGAGCAATAGATTATATAACTTACTCAATGTACCAAGAGATAACACTTCTAATGTCATCCATGCTGGAGGTAATTGTGGATTGTCATATTTATCTTGATAATGCTTAATGAAATCCTCATTGCTTCTGTTTACTTCAGATTCAATTTCTTCCATTAGCAGATCATACGCTGTTGTTACATTACCTCTTTTATCGGTTATGTCTTTATGTTTATACAAGGTCTTATTGGCAAACCAATGGCTACCGTATATTTCAGAATAGACCTGAACTATTCTTGCTCGCACAGCAACCTCTATTTTTTCTATTGCATTAAACATCAGATTTCTCAATCTTCTGTCAAAGCAATATAAATCAATAATATCAGAGAATTTGATGTCATTGCGAGTAAAACAATGGTCTGCTTTTGGGTTAGTGTTGTCTTGAAATGGATAGGTATAAGCTCTTAATCGATAGTAACTTATATTCGTCAGATAATCTTTCGCAAGTTCTTCATCATCGAAGTTCAACCCACGAGATTGCAACTTTTGTAGTTGCTCTTGTATTGATAATGGTCGTTTTGTGTACTGCATAAAAACTCGAAGACCTCCCCGGGTGCGCTGTTCTACGGGAAGCGTGGGAGGTCATATTGAGTGCAAAGATAACACTTTTCTCTGATATAACAAAAATATCCTCATAAAGATTTTATTTTTCTCATTTTTTATGGTTCATATTGATTTTATATTTCTTCTAAAAATTTTGTTTCATTTTTCATCTTAGACGATTTTGTTTCATTTTTCTGTCTTTTAATCCCCTATAATAAGGTGCTAACTTTGACATAGAAAATAAATTTTAATACTATGTCAAACGCAACTTATAATCTTCATCTCAAAGGCTTCGTTGGTGGCGCTGACTTCGACCGCAATTATGTGGACTTCGTGCTTGCCCAAAATAGCGAGCAATCGGTTTCTGTACTGATTGACTCGCTGGGTGGCTCGTTGGCTACGGCTCTGTCTATCGCCTCGGCGTTCCGTTATCACGGCGATGTGTCGGTGCATTTCGTGGGTATGAATGCGTCTGCGGCTACTATCGCTTCGCTCGGTGCGAAACATATCTCTATCGACACTAACGCTATGTACCTCGTACATAAATGCTCCACTGAGTTCTTCCGTTGGTGCGACCTCAATGCCGACAATACACAAGACCTTATCAACGAACTGCAAGCACAGAAGAATGACCTTGACAAACTTGACGCGAACATTGCTTCGATGTACTCTGCCAAGTGCAAGAAAGATGTCAAGGACTTGCTTGAACTTATGAAAGTGGGTGGTTGGCTATCGGCTCAAGAGGCTCTTGATTGGGGCTTCGTGGACGAAATCACCAACTCTAACGAGCAAGCACCTGTGCTTACTGATGCTATCGCTTCGGCTATGGCTAATGCCGGCATGCCGATACCGAACATTCCTGTGCAAGACAGAAATTCTCCTTTCGCTAAGTTCATCGCGTCGCTTTCGTCGCTATTCAAATCGGGAAAATCTTCTAATCTTTCAAATACTATGAACATCACTCTCGCTAACATCAGTAAAATTCTTAATCAAGAGAATTTCACTGCTACCGACAACATGGTTGCGCTGTCGGTGGAAAATCTTCAAGCAATCGAAAATGCCCTTGACAAACAAGCCAAAGAGATTGCTTCTCTGAACGAACGCATTTCGGCTCTCGCTTCTGCTCCTGCCGATAGTTCTACTGCTGTCATCGAGGACAACAAGCCCTCTTTGACTGAAAAGTCTAATGTGGAAGAGTTTTACGATACCGTAAACTCGGCTCGCAAACTCTACAATCTTGTCTAATCATTAAACGCTAAACTCTAATCATTAAACACTCTAATACTATGGCTGGTAAACTTCAATTTACACTCGACGACTATCAAAAGGCGGCCATTAAGTGGCGTAAAGACCTTTTGATGTTGCCTATCATCGGTATTCAAGACACGCTTCAGTATATGACCGGTCGCCCCGGAATACGATACAAGGAGAATGTCGGTACTATATACGCTGACGCTCAGTTCGCTCCCTACAAGGCTACTCGCACAGGCGATGTAAACTTGCAACTTGATTTCCGTACGCTCGAAACTCACTTCGGTAATGTGGTCGCTAAGTTTGAACCGAACTCGGCTATATCTACTTTGCTCGGTACAGGTGCTACCAAAGGTGACGGTCAGATGACTACTCCGACTGCTCTCCATGTGCTTGCTCAAATCGCAAAGGGATTGTCGGAACACCTTAACGACGCTATTTGGAATGGTGTGCGTAATGCTAATGGCGATACTACCAAAGACCTCTTCGACGGCTTTGATACTATCACTGAAAAGGAAATTGCCACTGGTGCAATCTCATTAGAGAATGGCAACTATGGCAAATTTGACGAGCCTGTTACTTCGGCAAATGCTGTTGACGCTGCTAAGGAGATCCTTTTCTCGCTTGACCCTCGTCTTCGCTCTCAGGAACTCCTTATGTTCTGCTCTCAAGACTTCGCTGACAAGTATAATGAAGCCTACCTTATGACGCATGGTGGTATTCCGTACAATACGCAATACAATCACACCACTGTCGAGGGTTCTAACGGTCGTCTTAAACTTGTGCCTTTGTATAACAAGGCTGACAGCAAGTTTATCCACATCTGCCCGAAATCAAATATGCTCGTGGGCTACGACCAAATGGGCGACATAGAGAGCATTATGGTTAAGGAATACGAGCCGTTTATCCTTACCTACATCGCCACTATGTTCTTCGGCGTGCAGTTTGAATCGATTGACAAGCGTCGCTTCAAAGTAATCGAGCTTGTTTAGTAAATCTTAAATTTTAACCATTAAACACTTGAATTATGGCTGAATGCTTGAACATACAAAAATCTTTGGGCTGGTGTCAAGGTACACCCGAACTGCCCGGTGTTAAACGCCGTATCTACTATATCTCTAAAGGGGATATAGTGGAGTGGCCGACACTGCCTCGCGATAATAATGGTCGCATTACTGCGGCTGTGTATGACGGCAGTTTCGTACTTAAGGCTGACACGAAATGGAAGTATATCGATATTCTTCCCGACAAGTCGCAACTTACTTCTGAGCCTCAGGGCGAACTCCCAAGCCAAACCCAACTCAATAAATTGGTTGCCGTTCACCCCGGTGTAGGTACGGAAGCGTCGGCAGCTGCTGCCTACATCAACAACTGCGACAATGTCTTTATCGTGGAAGATATGAAAGGGTTCTTCCGTGTGGTCGGTTGCGACAAGTGGCAAACAAAAGCGACCGTGAACCAAGACCTCGGTCAAGGCCCGACCGGCACGACTTCTACCACGATAAATGTAGAGGCTTCAGACGAATGTCCTGCTCCGTTCTATATGAGTATCATCGAAACGGAAGAGGGAGACATCGACGCAAGTAAGGTTACGGACGCCTAATAAATCACTGCTATGGATAACGGAGCTGACTTGATTGATTTGAACGAAATCCTGACCGATATTGTCGTTCCTGAAATTGAAGTCGGCTCTGTTTCAGAAAGCAAGCCGTCTCAAAAGGACATCTTTGCCGAAGAGAAACGCAAAGCATGGGACAAATCGGTGGAAGCAAGGTGCGACTTTACTTATCGTTTGCGTCTAACAAGACGCTCAAATGTGAACTTTGTCTCCATTTGGCAAAAGTCGCTTTATGGTCGCACGCTTACAGAAATCAAGGCTGATGATGATATGGTGCAGTTCTTCGCTGATAGCATTGTCTCTGTTATCAAGGAAATGCTCGGCTACAATCTGCCTAATGGCGATTGGGCTGTGGTTACCACGCCTAAACGCCGACATCTGACGAAGAACTTTGCAACTCGTATCTCGGAAGTGATCGCCCAACAGCTCGGCATTCCATTCTATGAAGATGTGGCTTCGTGTCGCTCCAAACAGCGAATGAATGCTGTGTTTACGCTGAATGTTTTGCCGAAAGAGGCTAACTTAATCGTGTTCGACGATTTCGTTACCACAGGGCAAACACTTGCCTCGATGAGAAGACTGCTCGAACAGCATGAAAAAAATCTTGTGTTCTTTACCGGAATAAACAACAAACTTTAATACTATGGCAACAGACAATAAATTTACCGAACTTATTAAGCAATGGCTTGATACGCCTGCCGACGAACGCGACTACTCTGTCGGTGCGTTGTATCTGCTCAAACTTTCGGGCAATCAGATTATGTATCGTAATCTAATGGCGAACCCAAACCGAAAGGCTGAGTTTATAGAGTATAACATTCGGAAGTATTACAACTTCCGTGTTCAAGCACTCACGCACGCACAAGTCGAGGAAATGCAAAAGCAAGTCGATGTTATCGCCCAAGAGCATTTCTCGCTTGAAGAGAACAATCCTGCAAAGGATTTTAAGAAAGGTAAGCGTGATGACCACGATGACCTTCCCGACGATATTCAGGCTCTCTATGTGGAGAACCTTTCTATCGTGCAGCGTATGCGTGAAGTGCATCTAAAACTACGCTCTCTTTCGACTGAAGATAGCACTTGCCCTGATAGCGAGCGTTACCCATTCCTTAAAGAGCTTATCGAACTCGACAAGCGTCTGCACTCTAATTGGGAACAATACGACCACTATGTAGGTACGCAATCGGAGTTTCCTAAAGAGGAAAAGAAAGCCACCAAAACAAAGAAGAAAACTGCTAAGAAATGAAACGCAACACATCGATAGACTCTGTATTAAAGCCGTTGAGAGATAAGCCGTATCAGGCTTATCTCTCTAACGCTGTGCAAGTGGCTGATGTGTTGGAATGGATTCTTGAACAGGTGGGAGAAGCCGAAGTGTGGCAAACTTCTTTCTCCATTTCGGAAGAGTTTTTGCGTCGCCTTTTCTTCATTGAAAAGTCTGGGCGAGTAAAGGCGTTCCACCTTGTTCTTGACCACAAGGCGACAAACAAGACGCTGAAGCTGTGGGCGTTCATTTCGCAAGTTATCGAGCGGACATACCTCGCTGACAATCACAGCAAGATTTTGTTGGTAAAATCTACAGCCGGCGATACGGTTTGCGTCGTCACTTCGCAAAACCTGACACGAGGAAATCGCTCTGAATCTGCTTTCATCACTACGGATAAGGAAATATTCGCTACGCTTCACAGCCAGGTCGATGACCTTATTTCCAATCACTCCGTGCCACTGAACGACCTTTTTTCGCAACGCATAAACTCTGATTGATATGAACTACTCTCCCGAACAACTTGACCAAATAGAGAAATTCGCTTCCATATACCTCAAAATATCGGATATGGCAGTCATTCTTGATATTGCCCCTGAACAGCTTCGCTGGGACATATCGCAGAAAGATACCGAAGTCTCAAGACGCTATTATCGTGGTAAAGCAGCTTCTAAAGTGAAGTTGCTACACCAAGAAATGCTACTTGCTCAAGTAGGTTCACCTCTTGCGATTGAGAACACTCACAAGAACCTTTTAGATATGGAGGACGATGAGTAATGGCTTTCCCTAACGCACTTGAATTATGTCGCTCCGACCTCTTTACTAAAGAGGACGAGTTGCGTCAAGCATATCCGCAATTACTTGTGGATAAGGTGCTTCGTGTGCGTGATATGTATAACTGGTGCATTGCCAATCCTGACGCTAAGGATAGGCAGTTCGTGGAACAGGAGCTAAGCCGTTACGACATTTCAAAGGTCGTGGCTTATTCCGACCTCGCCATTGTCAAGACTCTGCTCCCTACACTTGCCACTGCAAGCAGGGATTTTCATCGTTGGCGTTACAATGAAATGATTCTTGAAACATACCAAATGGCGAAGAAGCGTAAGGACACCAAGACTATGGAGAAAGCAGCTTCTTCGTATGCGAAGTATAATCGCATTGACCTTGAAGATGAACAAGCAGTGCCTTATGAAATGATTGTGGTTCAGCCGTTCACTGCTACCTCTGACCCTACGGTGCTCGGTATCAAGCCTATCCCGAACATCAACGATAAAATTAAGGCTATGCTTAATAAATATCGCGCTGAAACTATCGACATCGAGGACATCACTTATGAAGAGGCTGACCTCGAAGAATCCACTCTTTTCCCAGTCGAGAGGCTCGACACCCAAATAGAAGATGACAACAATGAATGCAGATAAAAAGATATATTTCAACACTCCTCAAAGACTGACGCAGTTAATCGGGGCGAACACTTCCGTGATCGTCGCTGGTCGTCGTACTGGTAAGACCGACTCGATTGCGTCACCTTTCGTGTTACGAAATATGCAGCGTATGCCCGGCTCTACTGGTGGTATAGTCGTGCCTACTTTCAAGCATGGCTTGACTAACACGCTACCAGGCCTCTTTGCAGCTTGGAAGCGTTGGGGATTTATCAATGGCATTCATTATGTCGTCGGTCGTCGCCCACCCAAATCGTTCGCTAAGCCTATCATCGAGCCGTCGGACTATGAGCATGTCATTTCCTTTTACAATGGCTCGTGTGCAATTATCATTTCACAAGATAGACCGGGCTCGTCTAACTCGCTGACGCTCTCTTGGATTCTTGTCGATGAAGCGAAGTTCGTGGATTATGAACGGCTTAAAGATGAAACGCTTCCTGCTAATGGTGGTATCAAATCGCATTTCGGTCATCATTCGTGCAACCACTCGATGATGATTCTTTCGGATATGCCTCAGACTCAAAAAGGTTCGTGGTTCTTGCACTATGAGGACAAAATGGATAAGGAACTTATCGCCACCATTGAGGGTACTGTGTATGAGATATGGAGAACTAAGGAGCGTATTCGCGCCCTTAACGCAAAGGGTGTGACTGTCCCCCCTTATCTCAAATCGTACCTTCGTCGCCTCGATACAAACCTGAATAAAATGCGTTCGGTCGCTGTTTACTACAAGGAGTATTCTTCGATTGAAAATCTTCAACTCCTTGGCGAAAGCTACATCAAGCAGATGAAACGCGACCTCACTCCGAAGACTTTCCAAACCTCTATCCTGTGTCAGAGGATCGGAATAGCCAAAGACGGATTTTATTCATCGATGAAAGAAAGTCATAAATACAACGCGAGTAATTTTGAATTTCTCGATGAGCAATTCAAAAGTTTAATGTGTAATGATGAATGTTTAATGGACAGCTCGTTAAACTCTAAACTTTCAACATTAAACTCGCTTTGTGACGCTGATGTCAATCCTCTTGCTCCAATCTGCATTGGTATGGACTACAACGCCAATATCAACTGGATTGTTGCCGGTCAGCCTAATGGCCGACGATTGAACATCATAAAATCGTTTTATGTCAAATTCGAGCGTAAAATCCCGGCGCTTATTGAGGAGTTTTGTCGTTACTACGCCAATCATCAAAATAAGACGGTGGTCTATTATTACGACACTACCGCACTCGGTGCAAACTATGCCGTAAACGAGCAAGATTTCCACTGGGTAGTGTGCCACGAATTTGAACGACACGGCTGGCAAGTGGAAGATGTGTATCTCGGCAACCCTATGCGACACGATGAAAAATACTTGCTTATCAATCAGGGATTTGCTGGCAGGCAACGGCTAATGCCTTTTTTCAATCGTCAGAACAACGATGACCTTATCCTCGCTGTTCAGTCGGCTGGCGTTACTCGTGGTCGCAATGGTTTTCGTAAAGACAAAGGTGGCGAGAAGTTAGCCGAAACGGAGGAAGACTTGCTTCAACATCGCACCGACGGAACAGACGCATTTGATACGCTCTACATCGGTTGCGAAAAATTCCCTTTTCAATTTATTGAAAGATTTTCATCTTCAGGGATTATGTAGTGTGCATTGTAAATTTTGTTGTTATTACCTTTTTTGCCACTCATATTGTTATTTCATTTCTTTATCTTAATAATCTTTATGCCCTTTTTACTTGAAATATTTGGATTAATTTTGATATGTTTGTATCTTTGCAGAGATTAAAAGATTATCTTAATGGAAAAGACAATGTTTCATACTCAAGAAAATAGAAGGGCGAAACTTACATTTCCAATGTTATGTAATAGAACTAATGCATGGTTTGGTGAGGCTTACTATTTTTGGGCGGATTTAAAAGACGCTATTCATTGGGGTGAAACGAGTAAAGATAACAATTATGACATCTATCAAGCAGAAATAGTTACAGATAAAGTTTTAGATACTGTTTTTAATGAAGAACATTATAACTTTTTATTACGCTGCTTAGAAAAGGTCGCTAATAAATGTATTCAAAAAACGGGGAGAAAGCCAACAAAAGCTCATATTTGTAATTATTTTAATAATCAAGCAAACTGGAAAGATGAAATAGATGTTTTATTAGCATGTGACTATCCTTGTAGTAGCTCTGAATTGTTCCCTGGATTTCAATTTAGAAAACGGATTCAGGCTGCAGTATATAACGATAGTGTAATTCATGATTTTAGGTTAAACTCTTAATATGACTTATTATGATTAATCTTGACAAATTAGAACAAATGCTTGATGAAGCACTTGCTCGAGAAACAACAGAAAGCCTAAATAAATGGCTTGAAGAAGAACAACAAAAAGACCGAGAGTCAGGAATTTATAATTTTGATTTTATTGAAACGCTTGAAATCAAAGGTGTTTCACTTGACTGTAATTATATTTATAATGATATAAGATATAATAAACTCAATTTAGATATTAGCATTTCTGAGGACTCTGATTGTTTAATAAATGCCGCATAATTAAGATGAAACTAAAGATAAAAGGATATCAGGTTGTAAAATTGGAATTAGGGACAGATAGCCATGTTTCTCCTAATTCAACAAATGATGATTTGTCGTTTCAAATAGGTCAATTTTATAACGACAAGGTTTCAAATGAATTTATGTTAGGTTTTAAAGTTTCTATTAGTCGAGTTGAGTTACAACTCAACTTAGAAATGCGATTTATTTTTGAGGCGGATTCAAATATCGATGAAGAATTTAAACAGAGTTCATTCCCAAAGATAAACGCACCAGCCATAGCATTTCCTTATTTAAGAGCCTTTATTTCAACATTAACCATGCAGGCTGGATATGAAACTCTAATGTTGCCTTCATTTAATTTTGTTGAAATCGCAAAAAAGGATTGTTAATATATCTATATACGATTTATAATGAAACGGATATTTTGAGTAAAGACAAAATATCCGTTTCGTCTATATCTTTGGGTTCTTGTAATTATTGCTGTTTTATCATCTTTATTATTCTTCCGCCAAACATTAAACCTATTTTCTTAACATATTCATCAGTGGAAGACAATAACCGATTTAATAGGTCCTGATACATTTGCAAGTCTAATTTGAAATCCCATTTCCCTTTTTCTGCATATATTTTTACAGCAATTGACGCTATGTATAATATTTTACAGCACAACCATTCTTCTGCATTGTATCGTAATTTATGGATTTTCAAATAGTCATATAAATCATTTGCTACCGCAATATGGTTTTCAGCTCGAAATAATGTATTTGAATTTTTACCGGTTATTGATTCAGAATGCTTACAATAAGCATAATGCAACACACCACTTACATATACTTTTGTTGCATTACACATTGCAATGCTAGTCCACAAATCATCTTCAGACATTTTATGACAAAATCTCAAATTATATTTGTCAATAAAATCTTTCTTGAATAAATAGCAGAACACCAATGGAGTAAATGTATTTGTTCGCATTAGAGTTGCAAAACATTCTTGTCCATTTAATTCAGTATTTTGTAATTTGGCATATGGCTGCCATTTCCATGCATTTTCATTTAAAGCATTGTAAAATACCCCTCCAATCGCAATTTCTGAATTTGATAATTTGAATTGATGATATAAATCTTCAAATCCTTGTTTGATTATATAATCATCACTATCAACAAACGCGATTATATCACCTTGACAAACTGATAAACCTAAGTTCCTTGCCTCCGAAACGCCTTTATTTTCTTGTTGGTATAATTTTATCAACCCATTATCTGCATATGATTTTACAACTTGACATGAACTATCTGTCGAACCATCATCAATTACAATTATCTCTTTTGAAATATGCAATTCTAAAACAGAATCAATACATTTTTCTATGTATTTCTTCGAATTATATAATGGTATTATTACTGACAACAGATGTTTCATATTATTTTTCTAATTCTAATTGGTTTTTAATTAATTCATAATACTTGCCCCGTTTTGCAACTAGTTCTTTATGAGTCCCTTGTTCTGCAATTCTACCATCTTCTAGAAAAATAATATTATCCGCTTTAACCACAGTACTCAATCTATGAGCAACTACAATAACCGTTCTATTTTTAAAGAAATCATCAAGATTATCCATTATTCGACGCTCATTTACCGTATCCAGTGATGATGTTGCCTCGTCTAAAATCAATAGTTCAGGATTCTTATATAATGCCCTTGCTATTAAAATTCGTTGTTTTTGCCCTTGGCTCAATTCTATACCTGTTGAACCTATTTTCATATTATATTTTCCGGGCTGTTTTTGTATGAACTCGTCTATACTAGCCATTTTTGAAACTAATTCAACCCTCGATTCATCAATATTTTCTGAACCTAATGTGATATTTTCAGTTATTGTTCCACTGAAAATTTTTCCATCTTGCAATACTACTCCACAACAATTTCTCCATGAATTAATATCGATTTTATTTATCGGAGTTTCATCTATCGTTATTTTCCCTTTCTGTGGATAATAGAATCCCATTATTAATTTCAAAAGAGTAGTCTTTCCACTTCCACTATTACCGACAATAGCAGTCATTTTATTTGCAGGGAATGAAATGGATAAATCTTCAAATATATTGGGGCTAAAACTTCCCTCATATTTGAATGAGACATTAGATATTGTTATTCCTTGTTTAAAATGCTGAATTAGTGTTCCTTGACAATCTTGTTGTTCATCTTCTTTTCTTTGAACCTCTGATAATCGAGCCATTGACACTTTAAACATCTGATACTGGGTGATAAGAGACTGTATTTGCTCTATTGGTCCACCTAACTGTCCTAAAATGTAACTGATACTCATTAATATACCAATAGTTAAATCTCCTTCAATCGCAATTATACAACAATAACAAATTATTACAATATCTCTTAGCCGATTCATCGTATTTCGACCGACATTTTGTTTATAATTGATTGTCATCTGTTTTAATATCAGTTCATTTATACGGTTTTGACTTCCTTCCCATTTTTTTGTTTCTGTTTTTTGAGCATTGTTGATTTTTATATCAGGCATGTTATGAATTATCTCATATAATAAATTCCGATTTTTCGCATTTTCTGTGAATAGCGAATAATCTATGAATTTTCTTTCGTGTAAGAAATAAAGATCCCATAACGAAACGAATACAGACATTATCGTAAATATAATTACGGCTTCCCAACTATAATAAGACAACAATATAAAATATACTATCGCATTTATTAAGTAATAAACAATATTGATTAAATTGTCTGTTAGAAAGGAACGAATCCTATTAAAATCATCTAGCCGTTGTATAAATTCGGTGTTTAATCTGGTGTCAAAATATTTCATTGGTAATCGCAAGATTTTCCGTAATAATTCTCCAACATAATCTATTCCGACGCTTAAATTGACTTTGCTTAATATGATTGAACTAAGTGTACTAGATACCGTATAGCCAATAAAAAAAGAAAGTTGAATCAAAAATAACTTTAAAACTGTATGAATGTCTTTATTTGCGACACCTTTATCAATGATGGCCTCATATAAATAAGGAATCACCCAACTACACATCATTGAAAATATCAATAATGTTACAGAGTTGTATATTTTCTGTTTATTTGGTATATATTTTTTCAGAAATGATATTGCAATTGACCAATCGTTTTTAGATTTGGATAAATTTAAGTTATAAAAAGCATGTGTTGGCTTTAGAAATATAACCAAACCAAATTCTTTGCCTGAAAGCCAATTTCGTTCAAATTCTTCTTGTGAAAATTTCATTTTTCCATTTGAAGGGTCTGCAACATAAAAAGAGTTCGTGTTATTTTTGTGTTTCTTTATTTTGTATAATATGATAAAGTGATTGTTGTTCCAATGTACGATTACAGGTGATTGAATTTTCGTTAATTGGTTTATGCTTGCTTTTGCAACCAATGTATCAAAGCCTAAATCAGTGGCACGGTCTTTGATGTCTCTAATTGTCACACCAATACGAGATATGCTCATACCGGCTTTAATATATTGCTGTGACATAGCTTTTCCATAAAAAGCACAGACCATTTGCAGACATGCTGGACCACAGTCTGTGCTTTCCATTTGCCAATAGAATTTAAATTTATCCAAAATATCGAATCTTAGTAATTAATATCTACTCCTCGTTCTACTCCATCATTATTTAATGTTCGTTTTGCTTTCTTTTGCTGTTTGCCAAAGTCAAAACTATAGTTTATACCCAACATTACCATATTTGCATTATTTCTAATATTCTGGGTATAATTTTCAGGGTGAACATCTGATACGGTTATACTTTCATAAGTGCTACCTCGTTTTGTGAACAGATTTACGCCTGTTGCTGAAAAATACCAATTCTTATAATTGTATTGAACTGATATTGTATTCCAACGGTCTGTCGAACTAAATACGTTTCCTGATAAATTATATCGTGGAGCGACATCGTAATTCACAGATATCAACCAATCTCCAAATTTAAACGAACCATTTAATGAGGCATACAATCTGTTTTTAGTGTAGTTCTCTTTGGAAACATATATATTATAACTGTCCCAACCAAGTTTGCCCCATAATGTAGCAAAACCAAACAGATTTTGTACCGATAGATTTAATTCAAGGTTTATCAAATCATCATGGTTCCCGTTTATCGGTTTGCTCATGAATTTATCGTAATAAGGACTTGAGACATCACTGATGTAACTATATGCATAATAAATAGGATTAAAAGTTCTGCTATGTGCAGCCCACAATGAACCTGTAAACTTTTTATAAGCATATCTTACATATATCCTATTACGAAGATATTCTGATGGCTTCAAGTTAGGATTACCTTGACGCACCGATATATCATCTATTGTTTGAACCATATTTGATTGTTGGGAGATAGACGGCATTGATGGATCATACATTAAAAGATAATTTAATGTGACATACTGTGATAGTGGGTAATTCATATTAAAATTGGTTTTCAGCCTAACAGCATTTACTGTATATGAATTATTATCACTATGATTATAAACCCCATTGGCGCTTAAAGAATATCTCAACTTGCTAATTCTTCCGGAAACCTGACCATATACTGATAATCGATTTTGATTAATCTCGTCATTTTCTATGACATTATTCTCGGTCTGTTCGTTTCGTGTGCTGTTATAATAGTCCTGAATACCGAAATTCGCTGTCAGATGACTAAATGTCTTTGAATACATAAACTCAAAACCTGCTCGCCATGACTTATTTGTTGTAAATGTTATTGTAGTGTCATTTCCCGATATAAAATCATACTCATTTATATAATTTCTTTCATAATCGCCCGACGAATATCTGCCATATACATTTGCTTCAATATATTGAGTTTTATCTATCTGTTTCTTGAAAAATAGGTCTAAGTTAGGTGATTTGAAATTATTGTTTCGATGGGTTAGATTTGTATATTCCAACATCTCGTTTTTATAGGATTGTATATTCCATGAGTTATCATCAAGTTTCTGATCTTCAAATGCCACACCTATTTGAGCCATAAAAATCGTATTGGGATTATGCATATAAGTATATCCTAGTAACAATTCGTTACTTAAATAATTGAAATCACTCGGTATGCCAATTCTATTTCTTGTAACTATCTCATCTCTACCGATAAATTCACTCTTTGAACTTATTTCACGTTCATCATAATCGCGCCAATTTACACGATAGTTCAAATCCCATTCTGATTTCCCACTATGATAGTTAACACCTATATTCCCGTTAAGGTAACCGGTTGTAACAGCCGAACTCAAATTACCGGCTACTGTGCCACCATCTTCACGTGGTTTTAGAAGTACATTAATAACTTGACGGTTACCATATCTTACATCGGGGTTGTCTTGATATTCTATTCGTAAAACATCTTTGGGATTCAGCGACAAGAATTGGGTTAAACTGCTCGGCTTTCCATTAATCTTAAAAACCGGTGTTTTATCATCAACCTTGACACTTTGTAAAGTTTCATTTACAACAAGCCCGGGCATTTTGTATTGCAGATTATTTAGCAATGATAATCCGTTTGATGATTGTGTTATTTCACTGACAGATGGTATGATTATATATCTGTCAGGTTTCTGAATTACCGACTGTGCAGTTACAATTACTTCACCCAATTCCCTAGAAAATGGTTTGAGTTTCACTATACCGAGATCTACAAACTCATCTGTTGTTCCTGTTACAGATATATAAACTGTAGTATAATCTTCTTTGGTAATTTCTATTAGCAAAGTAGAGTCATTTACATTTGCAGACGCAAATTGT
This sequence comes from Muribaculaceae bacterium, assembly GCA_017409345.1. Lineage (GTDB taxonomy): Bacteria > Bacteroidota > Bacteroidia > Bacteroidales > Muribaculaceae > RGIG4079. The sequence continues at coordinate 45,707 of JAFQSX010000006.1, forward strand.
CCAAATTCATCGGTCTCAATGCCAACCCTTACTTTATTTACACTATTGCGACCTATTACTACAGCTTTTCGTATTGGTTTTTCTGTTTCATTCACGATAGTTCCTTTTATTACATAAGCGTGTGAGCATATGGATTGCAACAGAAAAAACATTGCTAAAATTTTTCTTTGAATATTTTTTTTCATATCGTATTATTTTTTACGTGAGAAATGTTATGTTATTTTCATAATAGTAGTTTTTTCTATTAAATGCTCAAAAAAACTACTAAATATTACCGTCACAAATATACATTAAATAAACCTATTTTATTTGATTTTATATATTTTGTAAAGATAATACTATGAGTATCTGCTTTTTACATGAATAAAGCATACAAATCGCATTCCTCCTTAGGTTTTATGTAACATACTTTTCCATTTAAAAATTATGTTATATAAAAATTTATTCATTACTGCGTTCATTTTTTTTTCTTCATTAAAGCCAAATATGCAATAATTACATCCATTCTCTAATGGTTTTGATGAACAACCTCCATGACATATTGGCAACAGATTACATTCCAAACATGGTTTATTTGAGAATTTTGCTGCCATACGTTTTTCAAGGCTATTGTTTTCCCAAATAATATCTCCATTAGAATCTAAATAACCATCTCGCTTCTCTTCTTCAAAATTTACTGCAGTACATTTATAGACATCACCATTGTAATTTATTACGGCACTATTTCTTAAATCACCATAACAATAAGAACCAAGTACAAATTTTGATGCGACAAATCCAGCCTCGATAAAAGCACTTATTGATTTCTCGATTTCGTTGCTTTCAAGTTCGCCCTCTTGCCAAACTTTGTGGAATGACACATTTATAAATCTTCTCTCGTCATCAGGAATATCACTAAAGTCTGTTGGAATATCTGCTATACTATGTATATTTTCTTTAGTATAGTTAATTCTTAATGTTACAGAAACATGATTTCTTGCTAGTTCTTTTATATTCTCAATGATTTTATCATAAGAACCTTTCCCACTTGCATAACATCGGGTCTTATTGTGAACATCTCTATTTCCATCCAACGTAATCTGTGCAAAATTAAAATTGAGTTCTTTTAATTCCGCTATGCGTGTTTTATTAAATAAAGAACCATTTGTAGTGCAGTTCGTCGTAAAATTCACGCCATTTTCCAATGCAATTTTCTTGGCATATTTTATTATTGGCAACATCACATCATCATAGTAGATTAATGGTTCTCCGCCAAAGAACGAAATCGTTAAATTTTCCGCTTTTCGACAGGATTTCACTATTAATCTTTTTATGTTATCTATTGTCGCTTCAGACATTTTTGAGGGGACATGTTTTTCATAACAATACCAACATCTAAAATTACAATTTATTGTAGGATTAATTATTAGATGGGCACTAGTTTCATCGCACTCAATTTGACGTGCTTTTTCCAGACATAACTGTGTTTCATCTGTATTGTCATCAACAATGAATCCTCCCTTTTTAAGATTATTATAACATGAATTATTGTTATTTCGAAGGCTGGCTTCCAATAGTCCTTTCTTCAAAAAAACATATTTGTCTGATAAGCTGTTATAGATTATATCTGTATCTTTTGATACAGATATTGGAATATTATATTTACTATATTTCATATTTTTTTTAAAAGTGTCACTAATAACCGAAATTATTAGTGACACAGATTAATGATTTAATACAATTTAGCTGCCAGCACAACCTGCGATACAGTTAGCTCCGTGGCAGTTGTTAGTACATCCTGTTTTTGAACAGTTCGCATCTGTGTTGCAAGCACCATTATTCCCACTTGTACCAACCATTCCATCTAATAAGATAGAATCTTCTTCTGTTAAGACTGTCATTTCAAGACCCTCGACAAATTCTTTTAGTTCATCTGTTTCTTTCATGTTGAAAACATTTAAATGATTAATAATTGATTTGATTAAAAACTCTGTTAACAGGTATTATTATATTAAAATTTTTTTTATTTTTAATTCGCGTATTGCATTTAATTCGAGATTTTGTTTTATCGAAGTCTCTTTCTTTAATTGGAGAACATTGTTTATAACTTCAAATTCTGTTGGCTCTAATTTCTTTATGATAAATCGGGTAAATCGATTTAACAGCCAATAGATTCCATTGCCTTGAATTATCGTATAGTCTGCATTAAATTTTAGGTCTGTCATATTTAATGCTTGTATATGTTTCGTTTCTTCTGTTATTTTAGCGATTATATTATTCTCAAGTTCTTTATTCGTAGATGAAAGAATTTCTGCAAGCGCACTACTATTATTTTGTCCTTTTGCGAAGATGTTTATTATATCCTCATAGACCAAATTCTCAGGCAATGCACCATCCAATCTTCCACCTATTGTTCCTTGGAAAAACTCGTAATAATATTGTAGGATATTTGTTTCGGTTGGGACTCCTCCATAACCTCGTTCTCCTATCACAATAAATGGTTTGTTGTGCTTAATCGCATATAAAATCGCATATCCTGAGCCTATTACCATTTTACTTTGGATTACATGCTGTTCGATAGAACTACTACTATCTGATATGGTTATATTTGAATTTAAGATATTTCGCAAATTAGTATTTTTGCTACATATGTCAATCGTATATTGTGTTAAGCGATTTAATGTTCTTAATATCTTAAACAATGCACTATCTGCATATAAGAACTCTCCAGTATTTACATAAATATCATATTTATTGTTCTTGTTTGAAGTTCCTTCTATTTGATGAAAATCAAAAGGAACAGCTATTTTGGTTGAAGTTTGCAGGTATGGATATAGAATATTGATATCCAAATCATTCACCCAAAAGGTAAAATCTATCAATGTTTCATTTGTATGGAAATGTTTTGATACATCTGAACGATATAGAAATCTTATTATAGAGATTTGGGCTGATTGCTTTCTTTTTATCACCTCGGAACTGATATCACCAACACAAATAATACAGTCTGCATAATCATCAGTTTTGACTATTTCAATGCCATTTTTAGCAATGAGCATATTATGAACTGTATTATACAATGTATCGTACTTTGATGATTTTTGTGCAGTATTTACTAAAGAGACTTTCATATTCTATGAGAAATTAAGTTTTTTGATATTTCATTTAATTTAGCAAATGTGATTTCATTAACTTTTCCCAAATTGGGTAATGCATTTTCTCCGAAATGTTCATAACTACTCTGACTGCCTTCGTCATCTTCTTGTTGATAGAAAGCATATTTTTTCATACGATCTTCTGTTGTCAAAAGCCCATAATGTTTAATGAGCAACTTACTTGCAATGCCTGAACTAGCGACCGTAGGAGCCTGATGAAAATGCAATTTTCCTCGGTTAGAAAATATTTGGGTATGCCCAATGTTTCGTATCATTTTATATCTAAAGCATATTCCATTTACCGAACTAGGATATTGTGAATTATAATATTTTTCACTATCCCATAAATGAATATATGGTATCATATAGGCATTCGCAATATCAACATCAAGATACTCATGAATGTTACAAAACTGTTCATCTAACAATTCATCTACATCTAAAAAAAATGCTACCTTATGATTGACAAAAGAAGCTAAATCTAATAGGATATTACGATTTTCTAAGTCATTAAATTGAGTTCTCTTCTTTTGTGCTTTTATTATAATTTTATCACTTTCAATTAAGTTATAAGTGTTATCAGTGCTCTCATCATCAAGTATGACAATCCCATCAAAGTGAACTGATACTAACTTCAGGAAATGGGTTATTCGTTTACTTTCGTTATAACTTTGAACTAATAATATTACAGGATATGACTTCTTGTTATATCCTGTAGTCATCTCATATTTGATAAATTTCTGGTTGGCATAATTTTGCAACTGTTGTTCTGCATATTTGTTATTACTCCAATCATAAATTATTTCATCAAAATCCTGCCCCCAATTCTCACCATTTGCAATTGCATTTGTGGGGAAAAAGAAATGACGCAATGCGTTATTGGGAGTTTTCTCGAATGGCTCGCCTCTGCGTTTTTTACCTTCGTTATTATTTATATCTCTATGAGCCATCATTGCCTCATTAAAATACAATTCTTTCACCCCAATCATATCGAAACGAGACCGGATATTATTATCATCACCTCCCCATTTTGAAAGTGTTTCGTCATATCCATGTATCTGTTCTGCATGTTCTCTCTCAAACATTATGCTTCCAAATGGAATCGACCTATAATTATTAAAGGTTTTTACCGTAATTTCTTCTTCGTCGGCAAAACAAACTCTACCGATAGCATAATGTGGATAATTGGAATAGTCGTCAAAAGACTTTCGTAATATGTATATAACATCAGTTACCATTTCTGATTCGGGGGAACAAACCATCACATATTTTTTTGTTGCATGACGTATTCCGACATTTAAAGGCTTCGCTGGATTTCGCCATTCATGTGGTTTATCATTCATTACAATACGCCAATTTACAAATGGATATTGTTGAATATATGATAATAATTCTTCACTTTCCAACGGAGTATCAAGTACAATAACCACTTCTATTCCATTTCTTTCAAAATATTTCCGATTCAATGGAAATACTCTGCGAAATTCTGCCATCTTTTTATAGAACGGAATAACAACACTAACATCAAAATTCTTCCAAAACTCCTCTTTCACCTTAAATGAAACCATCCTTTAATAAAAGATATTATAATTCATAATAACCATAATATTCTGATGTCGCAGACATTACAACTATCATATATTCTCCTGGATACTGAGCAACATTAATACTAGCACTACCTGCAGAAGTTTCAATGATTGATCTTTCACTATATCCATTAGTAATACTTGTTATTATAACTTCGACATCTCCCAAATTCTCAAAAAAAGAAAATTCTAATGTGCCATAATTATATATACACTCAATTGGTATATAGCTAGGTGTTCTTGGAACAATTGTTTCTTTTTTCTCAGTGCGATATAATTCTATTGGCACTGATTGATTGTTAGTCTCACCATTTACGATAAATGAAATTGTTAACGCAAATGTTACAATAATTGATTTTACTGAAATTTTCATTGTTTTTTATTTTACTTTGACATTGCAAAAATACGGAGGAATTTGTTGTGCTGTATTGTTCTTAGTTGTAAAAATATCTTTCATAACTCTCCGTAATTCGTTGCACAACAGAAGTTTAACTGGGTGATAGAAAATAATTTTCTATCACCCAGTTAAACTCCCTGACAATCAGCCACTTACTCTATGATATTGTGCAATGGGGGGGGGTACTCTGTTGATTATCAGCTGATTATGCTAAATACCCCAAGATTATATCTGTGTTTTGGGGATTTATTTGTATAATCTTTTCTTTTAACCTTGATTTTCGCAAATAAATGTTTGATTGTTTTTTTTCAAGTAAGAGACTAATCAATTTGCCTGAAAAACCTGCATAATGGTAACATAGTTGATGATAATCTTCCTCTTCTAAAGTAGGTACTTCTGTTCTCAACTTTTCCATAACATTATCACAATATTTATTAACCAACACTTCTAATTCTTGAAATGTTTTTTTCTCTTTAAATCTCTCTACAATATATTTCACCTCATTGTATACAATCTTTTGCCCTTTGGGATCATTTGTCTGATTAAAAATAGTATCTCCAATACTATTCAAAACTTTATATTGTTCTTTGAATGAGTTTTGTAATAATTCGGATACAATGTTCTTATTCTCTTGATGTTTTTGCTGTAATTCTTCTATAAAATCTGCATATTCTGATATTTTATATTCTCGTTTCTTTATTAAATTACGTAAATATATAAATATTGTGATACCGAACAGAAATATTATTAATCCAATGAATATACTAGTCTGCATTTGACTCTTTTGTTTGTATTTATTGAATTCTAATTCTTTCTCAAGATAATCTTTTTGAATCGCTATAATAGGATGCTCTAAACGCTTGCGTACGGCTTTATTCTCCAGTACTTTTGCATCACATAAATTCTCATATGCACTTTTATAATCTTTTTTTAAAGCAGCAATTTTCGCTTTGTTAATCTCAATAAATACAGAATCTCCATTATCTTCTGCTTTCTCTTTTGCAATCTGCATATATTCAGATGATAGTTTAATATTGCTATTGTAAACATATAATAAAGCTGTCGCAGAAAAAAAATCGGACGTTTTATTTTTTATAGAGTAATTACTTATTAAAGAATCTAATAGAGAATTTGCCTTCTCAAATTGTTCGTTCTGAGTTAAATATACTATTAAATCACTTAAACATACAGAAACTAAAGTAGTGTCGTTAGCATTTTCTGCCTCTTTTATAATTCTATAATAAGTATTTATTGTATTATTCAAGTCATGTGGTAAAATTGCATAAATAGTTGCTTCATTATATTTTGCATAACGACAATGACTATATTTGTTTGCTTTATCATAATACTGATATGACAGTTGATATGAGTTTAATGCTTTAGAATAATCATAATATTTCTCATAAATAAAACCTAATTGAGTGTAAAGCAACCCTTTTATAAAATCATCTTCAAACTCATCAATTAATTGTTCCGCTTTTGTATATGCTAATATTGATTTCGCATAATTTTGTGCATTATAGTATATCCTCCCTTGATAATATAATGACAAGAATTTTTCTTTTGCCGTTCCATTTTCATTATAATACTCCACAGCAATATTTATAAGAGAATCATTTGTTTCATCAATATAATTTTTATCTAATGCTTGAGAATACAACAATGCGTAACGAGCATTTTGAGAATCATTCAATCCTTTAGTCTTATCAAGACCATTTAAAATAATTAATGCAGAGTCTGGTTTTTCGTTCATCAACTCTTCTGCTTTATCCATATGCTCATTTATCTTTGCATTCTCACAACTTACAATAATTATTGTAGCAAATAGGACTATTATTAATCTATAAAATTTTTTCATCACTTTTTTTTGCAAATTTACAAAAAATAATAATTACAAGTATGTACTAATATGATTAATAGTTATCTGATACGGATTATTTGATTTGCAATGAAGTCTATATGTACTTCTCGATCGCAACTGACTTCGGTAAACATCATTTAATCCTCATATAAGACCACTTGGTTCTTCGCATTTATAGGCGAGCCGAGTGGTTTTCTTTTCTTGTTATCGGGCAATCCTTTACTGCTCGAAGTTCCATTACTGTGTCTTATTTTACAGCTTGATTTGATGATACAATGGCTGTCGCTTTTCGTCACACTTTGATATTTCACTACGCAAAGTTCGGGTATCATTCACTACACAAGGACACTGCAAGTTATCCGAAATTTCTCCAGCCCTTTCGGGTAGTAAATTATCTAAGATAATCCTTGATGTTTAACGGCAACCTGCCTGTTCACTTGCATACCCACTTGATTGCGCGTAAAAATCAAGTGCGAAAGCACATTATTGTTAAATCATTAAATCGTAAAATAATATGACACATTCAGTTCAAACATCGGTAATGGATTTCGGTAACAATTCAGTAAATAATCGTTCTCGCTACATCAAAAATGCGATGAAGTTTTACCAAGTGTATATTGAGGATTTTGATAATGAAGTTTACTCTTACGAAGTCGAGGCTCGCAATGATGAAGAAGCAGCTAACAAAGCCGAACAAATGTTCAATGGCGACATCTATACAATGTATGTCTATCTAATGTAAAAGATAGATATTCACACCTTCTCAAAGGTGCTTGCTTCAAGCAAGTGCCTTTTCTTTTGTTCAACTCGGCTACATCATTCATCTTACCGCCCATTGAGTGTGTTTTTCTTCCACGCTTTTGATTGGTGTTCTTTCCCATTTCCAAACCCATTACTCGGTGGCTGATTTGTGTCAAGGAGATTACTATTGTCGCAACTCCATTTCTACTTTGTCGCTCCAAAATCAAGATCATCTTTTGTGGCTAATTTCCGTTATATAGTGTATGATTGTTCTTCGTCTATCGGGCAACGCTGTGCCGGAGCATTTTCGCTATCTCGAACATCGGTCATCACTCTGCAATAGTGCCACTTCTCGCTCTATATCGTCGCACATTCTGCCACTCGATTTTGACTTGTATTCTATTGTTCTACTATGATTTCACGCCACAATCGTGTTGCCACACTCTTCTTTGCTACGGCTGAATTTATCTTTGATGATTGGAATCGTTTTCTTGGGGTACTTATCGGACACCCTTGCTGATCTGCCCACTGCTCATTGTCGGCTCAATACACTTTCGGTCGTAATACCACGCCTTTGAGTGTTATCCTTTACGCAACGCTCCTTGATACCACGAATTTTCTACTTTCGATTGAAACCACTCGTAGCCACATTCCACTTTTGCACTTGTGGACTTTTTAGCGTCGCTTTTTACCTTGACGCTACACATCTGAATACATCTGCAACACTAACTTTTTGTGCCGATTTTGATACACTGCTCCGTGCTGTTGCGATATAAGAAATTCACCGAGCGAAGTTAGCATGCCGTTCCGGGCAAAAGGACAAGACAAGTTTATACAAAAATCTTCCTCTTGCAGAGAGTATTGTTTGCAGTAAATCCTTGTGCCTTATCTACACTTGACGCATGCCCTGATTTGCTCGTAAATTTTAATCGCTCTCAGCGAACAGTTTTTAATCTCAAAATCTCAAAAGTTATGTCAAAGACAGTTGCTAATTCAGAAGTTAAAGTAGCTAACAAGAAAAGCTCACGCAAGGCTAAAGCCGAGCCACAAGTTGAAGTAAAAGTGGAAGAAGTGGCAGTGGTTAAATCGGAAAATTCCGAAGTGGTATCTTCAAAGAAGCTCATCTGCGTAAAGCCCTCATTCGGTCGCTGGTATGTTTACTTCCGTGGCGTTAAGCCCGAAGACAATGTGGGCTGTGGTTGCAAAACAGCTAAATCGGCTATCCGATATATGATGTACCTCAAGAAAAATCACGATGCCGAAATCTATAACAAAGATTATCAAATTCTTAAAGCCGAAGCAGCAAAGGAGGCGTAAGCCTCTTTTGCCCTTTGTGGCTATTGTTTCACAATAAAATCACAGAACAATGAACGAATACAAAGTTTACACAAAATCGAATTGGTGGCGAATTGAAGCCGATGACGATGTAGAAGCAATGAGAAA
>JAFQSX010000007.1 GCA_017409345.1 Muribaculaceae bacterium
GTCGCCTGCGGTGGCGCCACAAGTTGTTTGGTTGCTGGCAAATTCTTTTAGAGAACGGAATCCGGTTACACCGATTCGATAGTATTTCCCTTTGTAGAGGGCATAGGTGCCTCCGTCTTTGTTGTGTTGAGCGAGCAACTCATCACTCACAGTTGGAGAAAGGTTGCAGTCAACCAAAAATGTTTTAGCCGAAATTGTAGATGTGCATAGGGCTAAAATAATGAAATAAATTAAGCGTTTCATTTTAGTTAGATTTTTGTGTAGTATATAAAGAACTTCCACAAAGATAGAAAATTTTACAAATTTTAGGGGGCGGGGACAACAATATTTAACGCAACAAAGTGAACAATCGGGAAGATTGTCCATTTTGTCGAAAAAGAGGCGCTGGCTGCGTAGCGACTTGAGTCGCAAATGGTTAAAAAAAAGCGATGTGTCAAAATTCAAAAGAATGACACATCGCTTATTTTGGGTTTTAAATTGAAAAAATCCTATTTGATAATCACCTTAGTGGTATATGAAATATTGTCGGTTGATTTTACATTTACGATGTATACACCATTTAGGTGAGATAGATTAAGAGTATTGCTATTGCTGCTGTTAGCCATTAGCGCACCGGTGGTGGAATATACATTGATCGTTTTAACATTGGCATTTTCTATAATCAGAATCTTGTTTGCAACCTTAATAATTGGTTGGTCAATAATGCTGTTGTATTCAACATTGGTTTGTGATCCATTATAAGTTGCCGTTAAAGGAATGACAATGTCGTTTGATTCAATATTAGAAGATGCGAGAGGAGAAAATAATCTCAGTGTTGCATTAAATGACTGTTTATTTGACCTAATGTTGTTTGGCTTGAATGTTACGGTTGCAGTCGCTTTTGCTGAGTAAGCATTGTTTTCAGGAATAGAAACGGTAAATGCTTCACCATCTTCACCGGTAATGACTCCATACCATCGGCCAAAGATGTATTCACCATTGTTTATTGTGATGGTTTTAGAGTCGGTCCCGTCGGGAGTTTCAGTGGCAAAACTAAGTGAATGAGTGTCGCAACTATAATTCATCGCAGGGTAGTCACCTTTGAAATGGGCGTCAATGCTAGTGTCTTTGCCTATAACTTTAGCCGTTCCGGTAGTTGCGTCATAGTCGGTGTGATAGTCGATGATAAATTTAAATATATTCACCTTTCGAGAACCTGCATTGCCATTAACAAATCCAAGATATAAACAGGCATGACCATATTCATCGGGACGAATAACCATACCTTCGGGCTCGCCATATACAAGATTATTTATTCGTCCATAATCTATTTTTGCACGATATACATAAGTATTAGTGCGCCAGTTATATAGTGTGAGTACGATAGTTGGCTTGCCTGCTTCGATGTTACCGGGCTCATCTTTTGGAAGACCTTCGAAACAGTATATATAATCACCTTTAATGTCGAAACTTTGAAATGCCCAGGTGTTGTATCCGTTGTCGTTATTAATAGTGGGACGAACATAGTCGCCAATATTGAGTGTCACGCTTTTTATTAAAGTTTTCTTTCCTTCCAACGCGTCATCGAGGTCGTAGATGTGATAAGAGTTGGTTGTAGATGTAACGGTGCGCACGCATAAATAACGTGAGGTCTCATCAACAGCGGGGTAGTCGTTTGCCGCATCAAACACGTTGAAATATTTGATATCTTCAGAATCGCTCGAAGTGTTGAGGTTTACATCGGCTCCGGCTTTGAATTTTATGCGGGCTGTCGAACTTGTGAGGTCGTTTCCATCGCGAATTGATGCTTTGCCTCCGGTCCATAACCAAAGTTCACCGTTTTTGTCGCGCACGGTGCATATCTTCATTCCGTGTCCACCATAACCGAGGTCCATTGATTCGGTGTTTGAACTATAAGTGTATTTATAGCCATCGATTTTTGTGCAAGGAACGCGGGTAATTACAATGCCGTCGTGAGTAGCGTCAAAGCCATATTTTGAATTATAAGCGTTGTTGCGCGACGTGGGCATCATTTGTGTGAAATATAAGTCGCCGGTAACAGGGTCGATGTCGAAACTTTGAAGCACGGTTACATCGTCGAGCTCAACGGCCGATGCGTGGTATGAAACATCTTCACCGGTCAATGAACTTGTGAAATCCGACATAGTATCGCCTAAATAAAAGCGAGTGAATTGGTCGGCATAAATTTCGCGACACCCTTGCCAGTCATCAAGCGTTACCCATGCAATCTTATAAAAACGATTGTCGAAATGGTTGTTTGACACATTGAATCTGATATCTTGGCCGGTGCCATAGTCATTATATAGTATCACATTTTGTCCCGATTGGTTATGGTTGGCTACCGGAGTGATTGAAGTCTTATTTTTAAATGTGTTTTCGTTAACATTTATACGATAGTTTACCGGTTTAACTTGATCTGATGCTCCCGATGTCCCTTGGAAAATGCGTATTAAGGGATATAACGACGCTTGGCCATAGCATCCGTCAAATTCGTTGGCAATAATGTTGGCTGTGGTAGAATTAGCAAAGGCACTGCGATATATGGCAACACAAAAATCACCTTTATTGCCACCATCCGGTGCAGTAAATGTGGTTTTCCCTACACTTTTGAATACGTTGTGCTTGATGTTGAGAGTGCCTTGTGCGTTAGCGAAATAGATGCCGGTGCCACCATCATAGAAATAGTTGTCAACAGCGGTTGTTGTGCCGAATGCACCACCGAAACTGATGCAGTTGGCATAGTGTGTGGCATCACCCACAAAGTGGTTGTGTGATGCTTCGCAATCCTTATATCGGCATTGTGATGAAATGTCGTTAACATTGGCATTTGCTACAATATTCCCTATCTCAACGAGAGGATTTGAGGTAGAGCGTTTGATTGTCATGCCGGTGAAATAGTTATATAACACCTTAATACCACTTAATGGGGCAGCGTTTGTGCCGGCTGTTGATTCTATGCGTCCCTCCTCGGTGAATTTAAATCCGTTGATTGTTACATTTGAGGCCTTTATGTATATCGTGCCGGTGATTGTAGATTCCTCTTTGCGAATCCCGGTCCAATCATTAAATGCGTTGTTTCCTAAAAATGTCAAGCCATTGGTTTCTATTGTGATGTCGTCAGAGTAATTGCCGTCGGCAACATAAACAGTGGAGTTCTCTTCGGCATTGGCCAATAAAGTGTTGAAATCGGCGAAAGCATTCTCTCCCACAGTAAACCACCGTTCGTTGTGGGCGATAGGCTTGCCTGCTTCGTTTGCCTTGCTGCTAATGAGGTAGATTTCGGCATTGCTACTGATGGCACATAGCAACATTGTTAGCAAAAAAGAAAATAATTTTTTCATAATTAGGGATTTTTAGGTATAAAATATAATGTTTTTATGATATTTAATGCAAATATATAGATTAAAAATGAGATAATATGTATTTTTCTTAAAAAACTTCAATTCGGCTGATTTATGGTAAAATAATAATCTTTTTGTTGGGAAAAGTAGTTTAATATGTGGGCATTTTTTTGTACCTTTGCACTCTGGATTTTTTTAAGTATATAAATTACAAAAATAGATATAAAAACTATGGCAAAAAAAGCGTTATTGATGATTCTCGACGGTTGGGGAATCGGTAACAAATCAAAAGGAGATGTGATTTATTCTACACCCACTCCTTATTGGGATTATTTAACAGAAACTTATCCCAATTCACAACTTCAAGCAAGTGGCGAAAATGTAGGTTTGCCCGACGGACAAATGGGTAACTCTGAAGTAGGTCACCTTAACATTGGCGCCGGTCGCGTGCTTTATCAAGACCTTGTGAAAATCAATAAGGCATGTAAAGACGGTTCTATTCTTGAAAATCCCGAAATTAAGAGTGCATTTTCTTATGCTAAAGAAAATGGCAAATCAATCCACTTCATGGGCTTGACCTCTGATGGTGGCGTGCACTCTTCACTCGAACACGTATATGCGCTTTGCGACATCGCTAAGCATTATGAACTCGACAAAGTATTTATCCACTGCTTTATGGACGGTCGTGACACCGACCCTCGTAGTGGTAAAGGCTTTATCGAACAACTTCAAAACCACTGCGCGAAATCGGCAGGTGTGGTTGCTTCAATCATCGGTCGTTACTACGCAATGGACCGCGACAAACGTTGGGAACGTGTAAAAGAAGCTTACGACTTGTTGGTTAACGGTGTTGGCGAAAAGGCTACCGATATGGTTGCTGCCATGCAAGCATCTTATGACGCTGATGTTACCGACGAATTCGTGAAACCTATCGTTAACTCCAACGTTGATGGTCGCATCAAAGAGGGTGATGTGGTGATCTTCTATAACTACCGCAACGACCGTGCTAAAGAATTGACTATCGTGTTGACTCAACAAGATATGCCCGAAGAAGGTATGATGACAATCCCCGGATTGCAATACTATTGTATGACTCCTTATGATGCATCATTCAAAGGTGTTCACATTCTTTTCGACAAAGAAAATGTGTCAAACACTCTTGGTGAATATCTCTCTTCGCTCAACAAATCACAACTTCACATCGCTGAGACTGAAAAATATGCTCACGTTACATTCTTCTTCAATGGCGGTCGCGAAACTCCTTACGAAGGTGAAGAACGTATCCTCGTGGCTTCTCCTAAGGTGGCTACCTACGACCTCAAGCCCGAAATGAGCGCTTACGAAGTGAAAGATAAATTGGTTGAGGCTATCAAGTCGGAAAAATTTGATTTCATCGTTGTAAACTATGCTAATGGCGACATGGTGGGTCACACCGGTATCTACGAAGCAATTGAAAAAGCGGTGAAAGCGGTTGACGAATGTGTCAAAGAAACTGTTGAGGCTGCTAAGGCTGCCGACTACGAAGTTATCATCATTGCCGACCACGGTAATGCCGATAACGCTGTCAATGCCGACGGTACTCCAAACACTGCTCACTCACTCAACCCCGTGCCTTGTGTGTATGTGACTGCAAATAAAGATGCTAAGGTTGCCGATGGTATTCTTGCCGATGTGGCGCCTACTATTCTTCACATCATGGGTATTAATCAGCCTGCCGAGATGACGGGTAAAAATCTCATAAGCTAATAGACTTCAATATATTTAGCGGGGTATCATAAGATGCTCCGCTAAAGATTTATACATATAGTTAACAAAATCTAACAAGGGAGCAACCCCCCCACGATTAGTCGACAAAATTTTAGTTATAATACATGATCAAAATTTTAGTTATAATACATAATTATGAAAATTACAAAATTGAATTTTAAACATTTACTTTTGCTTTTGTGCTCATTCGCATTTGCGACAAATGCATCGGCACAAACGTTTCATGTTGGAGGAGTAGAGTGGCAGCATAATTCGGATAGTTATGCTGCTAATGGTATCTATTTACAATCAGCTGTAACTGATGGCGCAATATTTACATTGCCGGCTCCTGCTACTATTGACGATATGCACCCCGATTTGCAATATTGTACAAAAGGGTATAAGATTTATAAATCAGGAGCGACATCAAGTGCTGTTACCTTAGAGACGTTTTCGGGTGGAAATATGCCGGCGATATATCCTGTGACTCGTAATAATTCTTCGGGAGATTATTTTTATATGGGACCGGCTATTGCATCGGATGATGCAGGAACACTTTGGACTCACACTATGCGAGGCGATAACCCTACTACAACTCTTGATTGGGAAGTTGGTATTCACACTTTTTGTTATTATACCGAACGTCCGGGACTTGGAGTCCCTGGGACAAAGAAAACAATTAATTTGGATCCACTAGAGAAATGGATGGTAAACAAAGCATACCTAATTAGTGCTAATGGTGATGGCGTAAATGGTACCGGCTATATTTGGATTGCTGCTGCCTCAACTAAAATTGCTCGATATACAATTGAAAAAGGCGTTTTCGTTGCAAAAGAACTTTTCTCCACTCCATTGTCTGGTGGAGATAGCCCTGCTAGTAATTATTGTTATGTGAAACAATATGGGAATAATGTATATTATACAACATCGGCATACAATGGGTCATCAATGATTGCTCAAGCAATTTATCGTGGAGAATTGAGTGCTGATGGAAAATCAATTACATGGGAATCTACACCGGTTGTAACTGACAACTATAGTCCACAATTTGCTGTGTTTACGTTAAGCGGACACGATTTCTTGGTTTATAATAGTTATGACGATACTTATGATTATAACCCTTATAGAGAAATAACCGTATATGATTTGACCACTAAAACAAAAATATTATCGGCTAGTGGTGGCGAATTATTGACAATTTATAATAAGTCACATAATAATTATATTCGTCAAAGTTTGAACGCAGAGGTTATTGATGAATACACCGCCTATATCTATGGTTTTGTTCCTGGTGGGGGATCATATCGTTATCCAGTAATTGCAACACCTGATAGAAATCCAGTAACAAATATTTCGGTAGAATGTGAAGGTAATTATAGTTATCTAGGTCGTCAAGATGCAAAGATTTCATGGGATGCTCCTGCGTCGGCTCAAAGTTATATTGTATATTATCAATCTTCATATACTAATGGTGCTGGAACAAAAGTTACTAGCGATTGGATTAAGGTGGGAGAAACAACTGAGACTTCAATCACTCATGATGATGTTTGCTGGGCTACAGTGCTAGAAGATGATGACCGAAAATACTATGAACGTTCTTATACTTATAAGGTAATTCCTGTTTATGAATCGGGTGCGTTAGGTACTGAAGCGATATCATCGGCATTAACACCTGAATTTATCCCATGTACTCCTATGTGGGTTGATGCAAATCCAGTACAAGACAATGAAGGATATTGTATTGTACAATTATTGTGGAAAGAATGGCATGGTTATGGCTGTCAACCTCACCATTATAATGTGATACGCGATGATGAAGCGATAAATTATCGAAATGGAGAAATCCTTGAGATTGGTGGTTCTAACTATGTAGATACTACATGCGTGTCGGGTGCAACATATCGATATCATATTGAGGCTGTTTACCCTAATGTAACAGTTGATGCTCAATATTCCAATTATTTTGAAAATGAAGATAAAGATGTGACAATAGCCACACGCGACTGGGCAAAACCTCGATATAGTATCTCAAAAGTATATGAATATAAAATCGTGGGTAAAGATTATGAATCTGAAGAATATGAAGGATATGATGGGGTAGTAAAACCTGATGCTATTGAGTATCCTAACTTCTATAGTGAGCCCGACTGTTATCGTCAAGGGGTGTTCTATAATGGTTGCTGGTATATTGCTCAATATACTAATGATAATACTGCTGATAAATTTCAACATAATCCGCAATCAACATCAACAACTTTGAAAGGTGGCATTTTGCGCTTCTTAGGAGAAGACCCACGTAAAGAAATTCCAGATGATAAGGTAAATTATCCTTCGGCCTATCCTCAAGAAAATAATGTTGTAGTTGATAACCCAATTGAACGTCGTCCACTTGTAAGTTATCACCGCGAAAATCAATGTATTGCTGTAGATGAGAGTGGAACATTCTTGACTCGAGGTTTGAGAACAGGATGGAGTTGGAATGAGAACTCATGGGAGGATAATAACAACTATGCTCTTGCTTGTTCTTCAGTTGAGTTCCATAATTTTGACAAAAATTGGCATGGTTCATTTGACTTGCCAGCATCTCTTGTTGCTGAATTAGAAGCGTCGGCGGTAGCAGAGTCGATGCGTGCTGATGACCCTACATTGCCAGGCCGTGTAGATTATTTCTCGGCTCAAGGTGATTTATATAATGATGATTGGTGCTATCTCTATATGGCTCCAATGGTGTCAAAAACAGTGTTCCGTGTAAAACTTGTTAAATCGGGAAATACAGTATATGTGCCTGAAGGAAATTGGATTAAATTTACCGAAGATAAAAATGCTGAGTTTGATTATGCTGATGAAAACTATGCATTCCCTGTAAATTGCGAAAATCGAGAAGGAGAACAGTTTGTCTATGAACAATTAACAAATGTTTATTCGTTATATTCTGGAACAAATACAGATCCAAGCCAAAAAGGTAAAAATATTTACGAAACAAGTACATTTGTAAATACAATAGGTGGTACTACCTTTGAGTTTAATAATGAATTATTCTTAGTGGCTCCTCAAGGTCAATATCCAGGTAACACAGGTTCGTTCCTAGTGGGTATGGCAAACCGTTTTGAAAAAGATGAGAACAATAAATGGGTGAATGTTGGTGCAGCAAATGCTGATATGACCAATATTATTCCTACTGCTCAATGGTACACCGGTAAAGCAAATACCGATGCAACCGAAACAAATGGTCTTTGGATTTATGGAGAACAAGCAAAAGATGCGGATGGTAATATAATAGATGAAAATAAGGATGGTATGACCGACTATGCTTATATCTATACCTATCGTCCTGGTTTGATGTTCGGTAAGTATATCTTAACCCCTAATACATTCTTCCCACCATCACAAGTGTATTTGTCAATTTATCCACAATATGAAACAAATGATGGCGGAACAAATATTGACTTGAAGCAATATGATGCCTCGGCATCATGGAGTGAAGTAGAAAACTATGCCACTTCAGGAGGTAATTTCTATCAAATTCAAGGATATACACTGACAATCTATGACGTAGAAGAAAAAGAAAATGGCAGTACAGATGGAAATGATGGAAAAGTTGGAGAAATCACTTTTGACCTGACCGGCGATAATGCCGTGAAATTAAATGCTGATGGAACAGTATCAGATGCTTCGGGTAATATTATTAATGGTTTGACATATACTACTTATACAGTTACAGAAAATGGTCAACCAAAGGATTACCATACATTTAAATATGTGGTTGAAGATGTTGATGCTATTGATGATAATGGTAATAAACGCGATTTTATTGCATACGTTACAGTGAATTATGAAGGAAATCCCGAAGAATCCACAGCAAACAAAACGTTTGATAGCGCTCAAACCGAATATGTAGCAGCTAATACGTATGTTCCCACTCCTCCAGCGGCAACTACACGTCTTTATAAACATTCTACTGTGATGAAATATGACTCAAATAGAGATGGAAAAATCAATGATGAATTTAAAGATGGTGTGAGAGATTCATCTTATCAATGGTATTATGTTTATATGGATATAACTGCACCTGTAGCAGATGAGCCTGTTACAAATTATACTATTTCAATTGATACAGACCTCAAAAATGGTGCAGATAGAGATGTGACTAGTTTCTATTTATATGACCCACTTGTTAACGGAACAAACTCAACCGGACTAACTCCGGATGAGGATGGATATGTGCTTGTAAAGGCTGAAGTTGATCAAGATGGAAATATTATCAAGCCGGCAACAATCCCCGGTACTTATGACTTCGAGGCTGCAAAGGCTGCGCTTGAAGGTACATATGATACCGACTTGAATGGTAATACGTTTGAAAAAGCAATTGTGAAATGGGTATTCAAAGATAATGTGGATAATCCTGATGCCGATGGCGATAATGTTGCTGTAGAGGGCGAAGGAGCGAATGCTACTGTTAAATGGAACTTTATTGTTAATGCAAATTATGCTGCCAATAATCCAAAGATTAGCAATTCGACAAGTGGAGGTGAAACAAAATATTATGGAACAATGACAAGTGTTGAGTCTACCTTGTTTGATACAGAAATTTTGGTTTATCCAAATCCCGCTGACACATATATTATTGTTCAATCAACAAATGAAATTGGTCAATTGTTGATAGTGTCGGCCGATGGTATTGTGATGAGATCTCAATATATTCAAGAGACCAAAGCGACTATCGATGTTGAAGACCTCTCGGCCGGTATATACGTTTTGAAAGCAAACGGTATCGTAAAAATGATTGTAAAAAAATAATAGTAGTTTTTATATTTGTTAGAGGAGTGCCAAAATCAATTGGCACTCCTCTCTTGTTTTAATGGATGTATTCTTTATTGTTTACGATTGTGCTTGGGTAACTTTTATTGCACAACAAGATTTTTTTGAAATAATTTTGTTTTTATAATTATAATTAATACTTTTGTTGAAGGTGGATTATACCTCAAGGGCTTATGGATCTTTTTAAAATTAATCACATCGCGATAGGTTTGTTAAGTATGATATTATTACTTGCGATTGTGGCGTGTGATGATACCAATAGTCATCAGCCGATAATTCCCACTGAAAAGTTGATGCAAGGCGATATTGCATTTCGTAAAGGAGAGGGTTTTGTCAGTGATGTCGTGTTGTATAATGATGCCGATGGATTATATTCACATATCGGGTTAATAGTGATTCATAATGATAGTATTAAAGTTGTGCACTCAGTTCCCGGTGAAGGTGATTATGATGGAGTGAAAATTGAGCCTATTGAAATGTTTTATGCTACTAGTCGTGCCGTGAAAGGAGAGGTTTTGAGAATGGAGTTGAATGACGAGCAAAGACGAGTGATAGGGGAGATTGCAATAAAGAAAGGTATTGATAAGATTGAGTTTGATCATGATTATAATCTCAACGATACGACTCAAGTATATTGTACCGAACTAATAAAGTTATTGTTTAACCGTATTGGAATAAATATAGTAGAAGGTCGCTCAACAAGAGTAAATATTCCCGGAATGTCGGGCGATTATATTATGCCTTCGGATGTTTATAGAAACAAAAAACTTATAAGTATATATAAATACTGATTTACTAACCATTAAATTTATTTTATTATGAAGAAAATTTTATTATTTGCAGTGTTTGTTATGACATTAATGACAGCATGTGGTGGTACTAGTTCAACCCCTTCGGATAGCGCAAAAGAGTGTGTGGAATTGATGAAGGCCGGAGATTTCAAGGCTTTGGTTGAAAAAATGCATTTTGACGAAAGTATGTCGGCCGAACAACAACAAGGAATGAAAGACTTGATAGTGTCAATGGGTAATGAAAAGATATCAAAAGAAATCGAAAAGAAAGGCGGTATCAAATCTTATGAAGTGATTGAAGAAACAATTGCTGAAGATGGAAAAACTGCAGTGGTAAAGATGAAAATCACTTATGGAGATGATTCAACTAAAGACGAAAAATATGATATGGCTTTAGTTGATGATACATGGAAACCAGTTGTGAAAAAATAATTTTTTTAGATTTCAAGATTTCATAAAGAAAGATTTGAAGCGGGTCATCCAGTGGATGACTCGCTTTTTTTAATTGGGTAATTAGGTATGGATTCTAGCACATTATTTTACTATTAGGCTCAATATTTAGCCTGATAAATTGGTGAATTATGCTTAAAAACATAAATTTTGCATTTTTTAATAAAATAGTGACAGATATATTTTGTCATATCAATAAAAGTGCTTACCTTTGCATTCAGAAAACATCGCGGGATGGAGCAGTGGTAGCTCGTTGGGCTCATAACCCAAAGGTCGCAGGTTCGAGTCCTGCTCCCGCCACAAAATTCAAGGTTGTCTTTCGGGACAACCTTTTTTTATTTATAAAAATATCTCTCCAATAACTATTTTCTTTTATCTTTGCATTTATGATAAAAGTGCTGATTAATAAATTAGGAGAAACAAGATCGCAGCAATGGTTTTATTGGGGTGTGATTGCAATGATTGCAGTTGCGCATATTTTGATTTATTCAATAATGCCATATACTTGTGATGATTATTGGTATATGACTCCCCTGCGAGATTATTGTATGGGGATTGATACCTCCTTCCCGAGTGAGGCATTATGGGAATGTTGGAGGTATCATTATGAATGTGATAATATACGGCTTGCGAATGTTGTGTTTACATTCACATTGTTAATCCCAAAAATTATTCCGTCTATCATTTCGGGATTATTGGTAGGAGTGATATTGTGGTTGTCCTCAAAACTAAGTGGCTTGTCATGGCGCAATCCTTTGCTAATGATGATGTTGGCATTTATGTTATCATTTATGTTGCCATGGTATGAAGAAATGTTCACTCAATGTTTTGCGTTGAATTATATATGGTCAACGGCATTGGCATTGTGGTTGGCATACATCTTTTTCATAAAGGAAAATTGTCCTCATTATATAATTATGGCATTATTAGGGCTAGTGATGGGAGCATGGCATGAGGGAATTGCCGGCCCGTTGTTAGTGGGATTTGTCACATATTTGGTAGTGAAAAGGCGAGCAGTTAATCGTCAAAGAATTGCTATGATTATAGGACTTGTTGCCGGATTGATATGGTTGGCAATGGCTCCCGGATTGCAAACAAATGTAGGCTATAAGACTGCTTCATTAGATATATATGCTATTTTAAGTAAATTGGTGTTATATCATAGCCCATTGCTTATTTTGTCGTTGTCAATTCTGATTGCATTGATTAAGAAAGACACACGGAAATTGATTGTAGATCCCATTTTTGTTGCATTTGTTGCAATATGTATAGCAGGGGTTGCACTGAATTTTATTACTAATGTAGGAGTGCGTACCGGTTGGATGGGTTATGTTTTTGGGATAATATCAATTATATATCTATGGCGAAATATGAAAGATGCACGATATGGTCGAGGAAAATCAATGCTGAAACGAATAATTACGGTTGCCGTTGCTCTGTTTTTGTTGGCGCATTATATCGTTGTAGTGTATTATTCAATTAATATTCGTGCAGAATTTGACAAAGTGATGGTTGAATATGAGAAATCTCCCGATGGTCTTGTATTTGCTGATGTTACTTATGATTATCAAGCCTCACCATTGGCATGGAAAAAACCTTATTTTGAAATATTTACCTATGATTGGGTAATGTATTGGAAAGATAAGTTTTATAATGATTGTAATAAGCAAATGAGAGTTATTCCCACTTGTTTGCGCAAGGCTGATGAGTTGAAAGGGGAGAAGGTTAAGGGTAATAATCCATTTATGATTTACGATGGATATTTATATGCACCGATTGTTTGTGATGATAGTTTTGAAAAGATTGCATATTATGAAATAGATTTTGGCCCCACAAAAAAGAGATTAAAATGCTCTAACTTTATATTTACTACTTCAAGTGGCAAAAAATATTATTTCTCGTTTCCTCAAAGAGCCACTGTACATCGTTGGATTGGAGAGATTGAAGAAATGAATGAAGTGAAGTTGACCAATATGTAGAGAATTAATGTTTTTTTTGCAACAATTTCCTCTCTGATATAGTTATAAATTAAGATTTAATTATAACTTTGTAGAAATATTTCTTAATACCATATAAAATAATAAATAATTATGAGTAAACCTTATGTTATTGGTATCGATATAGGTGGTACCAACACTGTATTTGGAATTGTTGATGCTCGCGGTATGGTTGTCGCTTCTTCGTCAATCAAAACTCAAAAGCACAGCAATATTGAAGATTATATCAACGAACTCTACACCGAAACAATGCGATTGGTTGACGCAAATGATGCAACCGACAAAATTCATGGTATTGGTATTGGCGCTCCTAATGCAAACTATTTTACCGGCATTATCGAAGATGGTGTAAACCTTCCTTGGCCTACTCCTATACCTTTAGCAAAACTTGTGAGTGAAAAGTTTGGCATTCCTGTAGCAATTACTAACGATGCTAATGCTGCTGCTATTGGTGAAATGACTTATGGCGCTGCACGTGGTCTCAAAGATTTTATCATGATAACACTTGGAACAGGTGTTGGTAGTGGTATTGTAATCAATGGTCAACTCGTGTATGGTCATGATGGATTTGCCGGCGAACTTGGTCACACAATCGTGAAACGTAACAATGGTCGTCTATGTGGATGTGGTCGTACCGGTTGCCTTGAAGCATATTGCTCGGCTACAGGTGTGGCACGTACTGCTCGTGAATTCCTTGAAATTCGCAAAGATGAATCAATGCTTCGCGAATTGCCTATTGAGGATATTACATCTAAAGATGTATTTGATGCAGCAAATGCCGGAGATCAATTGGCTAAAGATGTATTTGAATATACCGGTACCCTCCTTGGTGAAACATTCTGTGACTTTACTGTATTTTCATCTCCTCAAGCAATCATCCTCTTTGGTGGACTTGCTAAATCGGGGGAAATGTTGCTTAAACCATTGCGTAATGCTATGGATAAGAATATGATGGGTATTTTCAAAGGTAAAGTAAGAGTGTTACTTTCTGAACTAAAAGAGGCTGATGCTGCTGTTCTTGGCGCATCTGCTCTAGGTTGGGAAGCAAAACCATTGGAAGCATAATCCAAGTATAGAAAAATTATACAACGAATGCTGGCTCATTGTGGTCAGCATTCGTTTTTTTACATGATATTTTGTTGATAATGAGTTTTACAATGAGTTGATCAACTGTATATATGCTTAATCTCTCATTGGCTCATAATATTCGGTATAGACTGTGCAAAAACAAAAAAGAGTATCATAATGATACTCTTTTTTGAGTGACTCCGACAGGATTCAAACCTGTAACCTTCTGATCCGTAGTCAGATGCTCTATTCAGTTGAGCTACGGAGCCATTTGATTGGCTTATTTTATTTTGGTGACTCCGACAGGATTCAAACCTGTAACCTTCTGATCCGTAGTCAGATGCTCTATTCAGTTGAGCTACGGAGCCATTCCGTTTGCGTTTGCGAGTGCAAAGTTACAATAAAAATTTTTATTAACAAAGAATTTGTGACTAAATTTTGAACTGAAAAAATGAGAATTGTTATAACCGGCTGATTGATTGCTGAAGTTGAGAAAAAGGTTTAATCATTATATATAAGTTTATATATGTAAAGTTTGAGTTATTTAATCAAGTGTGATTGTGAAAATTATGTTATATATTGGATATTGTTTTGACTAATATTGTTTATTTAGTATATTTGCAATATTCTACTTCCTAAATATATATCAAAATGAAATTAATAAAACAAATTTTGCTGATAGTCTTATTCGCGACTTCTTTGACTTTAACTCTTAATGCGTCAGAAATTGTAATATTGCACACTAATGATACTCATAGTCAAATAGATCCTATAGGTAAGGAGGATAAAGGTGGTGTTTTGCGTCGAAAAGCATTAATTGATAGTGTTAGAAGAGTTAATAAAAATGTGTTGCTAGTTGATGCCGGTGACGCTGTGCAAGGGACGGTTTATTTCAACTTGTATAAAGGTGAGGTTGAGCAGCAAATGATGAATATAATGGGGTATGATTTGCGCATAATAGGAAATCATGAATTTGATAATGGTATTGAAGGCCTAAAATCGATGATTGATATGTCAACGGCGCAAGTCTTATCAACAAATTATCTTTTTGAGGATTCATTGTTGAGAAGTAAAATAGCACCTTATATAATTAAAAGTATAGAAGATAAAAAAATTGCTTTTATCGCTATTAACATTGACCCCAAAGGGCTTGTTTCGACCGAAAATTATATTGGAGTGGGGTATGTTGATGGTCAATTAATGGCAGATTCTTTCGCAAAACAACTAAAAGAGGATTTTGGCGCCGATTATGTGGTGGCATTGACTCATATCGGTTATGACGATGATGTGAAATTAGCAAAAGGAAGCCGGTATATAGATGTGATTATCGGTGGACATTCTCACGATTTAATAAATCCTGCCGATAAAAATTGTAAGTTGGCTCATAAAGTGGTGAATCAAAATGGCGATTCGGTTCTTATTGCGCAAGCCGATAAATCGGGAAGATATGTAGGTGAAGTTACTCTTAATTTAGACAACGGATATAAGCAATCAAAGGTTATTGCTGTTGATTCACGATTGGATCGCATTGAGTCCGATTCAACAATGGTAAATCTTATTACTCATTACGATGATGGAGTTGATAGCCTCATGAATCAAAAAATTGCTACTGCAGTTATTGACTTGAAAAAAGATGAAGCACCATTGCAAAATTATGTGAGTGATATGGCATTGTCGCAAGCAAAGAAAATATATGGCAATGATATTGATTTATCAATAATAAATAGTGGTGGTATTAGAAACGATATCCCTCAAGGATATGTGTCAATTGGGCAAATAATGGGATTGTTGCCGTTTAATAATCGCATTGTGGTGATGACGATAACCGGGGAAGACCTATTAGAGGCCTTTGATGTGATGGCATCGCGTGGAGGAGATTGTGTGAGCGCGAATGTCGATGCTGTGTTTGATGCTGAAACAAAGAAATGTACTATGGTGAAAATCAATGGGGAGCAAGTGGAGCCTAAAAAGATATATACTCTTGCAACAATTGATTATTTAGCCGGAGGCGGCGATTATATGTCGTCGCTAACAAGAGGAAAAATTGTAGCAAACGGAAGTAAAGTATTATATGATGAAATGATAGAGTTCCTACAATCGCAAAAAGATGCTCAAATCAACCCTTCATCAAAACAACGTATGAGAAAAAAATAATTTAATGAAAAAGATAGTATTATCAGCATTAGTAATGGTCTTGTCGTTGACAATGACGGCAATAAAACCATCTCTAATATTTCAAAGAAGTATATCTAAAAACCAACAATGGGTTGATTCGGTATATAAAACTTTAAGCGAGCGAGAACGAGTAGCACAATTGTTTATCCCAATGGTTGATCCTCGCAGTGGCGCATCGTCTAAGGCGACAATCGCCAAGTGGGTAAAAACCGAAAAAATGGGTGGTCTTCTTTTTAGTAAGGGCTCTTTGGCTGATTATGCCACAATGACCAACTATGCACAATCAATAGCCTCTGTTCCGGTTTTAATGACATTTGATGGGGAGTGGGGATTGTCTATGCGTATAAAAGAGACTCCCAGATTTCCATATAATATGGGCCTTGGTGCTATTAGTAACGAAATGTTACTTTATGAATATGGCCGTGAAATGGCTCGTGAATGTCGTGAGATAGGTATTCATGTGAATTTTGCTCCGGTATTTGATGTAAATTCCAATCCGTCTAATCCGGTGATTGGATATCGCTCATTTGGAGAAGACCCAACTAGAGTATCACGATTGGGGGTTGCTTATTCGCGTGGGTTGGAAGATGGGGGAGTCCTATCAGTAAGTAAGCATTTCCCTGGACATGGTGATACTTCAGTCGATTCTCATAAAGCATTGCCTACAGTCTCGCACGACCGAACAACTCTAAATATGGTGGATTTATTGCCATTTAATCAATATGTTAATGCCGGATTGTCGGGCGTAATGGTAGGCCATCTATCGGTGCCTGCGTTAGATAAAAGTGGGATTCCTGCATCATTATCAAAGGCAATTACTACCGATTTGTTGCGTGATGATATGGGTTTTGAGGGGTTGATTTTTACCGATGCCCTTGCTATGAAAGGCGCAAATTCTTCACTAAATAATTGTGTCGCGGCTCTTATTGCCGGAGCTGATGTGTTGTTAGGTTCAAATAGCCCATCAAAAGACCTTGATGCAGTAATGGCCGCTATAAAATCGGGGAAAATAACATCTAAAATGATTGAAACACGATGCAAAAAAGTATTGGCATATAAATATGCATTAGGTTTGACTGTTGAGAAGCCTGTGGATATGAATGGGCTTGAGGCACGCATTAATTCATCATCGGCCGATGCTGTTAATCGCAAATTGTCAGCAGCATTGATGACTGTTGTTCGCAATGATACTAAATTGTTGCCAATAAGGGGTTTGTCACAACGTTCTATCGCAGTGGTAAATATTGGTGCATCAAGTGATGATGTGTTTTCTCGTTTTTGCCGCAAATATGCCAATGTAAAAGTGTATTCATCTACAGGTGTTTTTTCGTCGTCAACCCTTGCGTCTATAAAAACGCATGATGTGGTAATTGTTGGTGTTTTCGGGCATAAATCAGCACACAAACAGGCTTTTGCTCAATTAAAATCGATACCTAATATTGTGCCGGTTTTCTTTGTAAATCCATACGAAATGGCCGAGTTTGGTGTCTCGTTAAGTGGATTGAAAACTCTTGTAATAGCCTATGATGATACCCGCTACATTCGTGAATATGCTGCACAAGCAATATTTGGAGGGATAGAGGTTGATGGCCGTTTGCCGGTTAATCTCAAGGGAATTGCGCCATTGGGAACCGGTGTGAAATTAAAAAAAACACGATTAGGATATACTTCGCCGGAGGCGGTCGGACTTAAGCCAAATTTAGAGGCAAATATTGATGAATTGGTTAATCAAGGATTGCAAACTAAAGCCTTTCCCGGGTGCCAGGTGTTGGTGGCAAAAGATGGTAATGTGATTATTAATAAAAGTTATGGTACACTTGATTTTGTAAGTAAAGATAAAGTTACCGAAGAAACTATTTATGATTTAGCATCAGTATCAAAGACGACAGGAACACTTCCGGGGGTGATGAAGGCCTATGATGAAGGCCTTTTTGAATTAGATGCTCCGGTATCGCAATATATTGAACCTTTGCAAGGTGGTGATAAATCCAAAATTACCGTGCGTCAGTTACTTTATCATGAATCGGGAATGCCTGCGGCTGTAAATATGTTTAATATGATGATGGATACGGCTACTTATGAAGGCAAACTTATTCAAAATACTCAATCTGAAACCTACTCGGTGAAAATTGAAAATGGGGCTTATGGGCATAAAAATGCTCGTTTGCGCAGAGATATAACCTCGTCTAAACCTACGAATGATTTTAGAATTGCAGCAGCCGATGGCATTTATGTAGGACAGGCTACTATGGATACAATTATGTCGCGTATCTACAACATCAAATTACGCGATACAAAAAAATATAATTATAGTTGTCTTAATTTTTGCCTATTGATGAATATGGAGGAGTGGGTAACCGGTCGCCCTCATAATGAGTGGGTAGATGAAACGATCTTTGCTCCATTAGGAGCATTCCACACAGGATATCGGCCATTGGAAAAGTGGGACAAATCAGATATTGCTCCGACTGAAAAAGATAATTTTCTACGTCGTCAGACGGTGAGAGGATATGTGCATGATGAAACGGCGAATTTTTCGGGAGGAGTGCAAGGTAATGCAGGTCTATTTTCAAATACTAATGACTTGGCCAAACTATGTCAAATGTGGCTTAACGGGGGAGAATATGGTGGCGAACGTCTTCTCTCTGAAAAAACGGTTAAGTTGTTTACGACTTCAAAAAGTCCAACTTGCCGACGTGGACTAGGTTTTGATAAGCCCGATAAACGCAATGAGAAAAATTCGCCTACATGCCGTGAAGCATCGGCAGCAACTTATGGTCATACCGGATTTACCGGCACCTGCTTTTGGGTAGATCCACAATCACAATTAATCTATATATTTTTATGTAATCGAGTTAATCCCACACGCAACAATTCCGCATTTTCACGCCTCAACATCCGTCCACGCCTCTTCGCCGAAGTTTATAAGGCTATAAAGTAGAGAGTCTAAAATTTAAAATTCTCAAATTTGTTATTGATTTCATCGCGGATGCGGCGAAACTCGCTCATTATATATTCATCGGTGCCGATGGCATCGCTCGGATCTTCAAAGCCTATATGTAGGCGATTGGCGACCTTTCCTATGAAATTGGGACAACTCTCATTTGCTCCACCACACACTGTTATAACATAGTCCCATTCTTCGTAGAGGTATATATCTACATTCTTGGGATAATGTGTGGATATATCAATCCCGGCTTCAGCCATCACTTCGATGACTTTGGGATTAACTTGTGAAGCTGGTTTTGTTCCTGCCGAATGTACGTCAAAATCAGGGTAAAACGCTTGTATAAAGCCGTGAGCCATTTGGCTGCGACAGCTATTCCCGGTGCAAAGAATCAATATTTTCATGGTGCGTGAGTTTTATTTGAAAAATTTATCGGCAAGAGCCATACCAGCCCATGTCATTAAGATGCATACAAGGAGCGATGCTATGATATAGAGAACACCTATTGTGCGTTGGCCCGATTGAAGCAAATGCAGTGCTTGAGCCGAGAATGTGGAAAAAGTGGTGAATCCACCACAAAATCCCACAGCTCCGAGCAGATACCAATCGCCTTTGGATAATGCTATGATTATCCCTATCAATAACGAACCAATCGCATTTGCCGCAAAGGTTCCAACCTCCGAAGCAATAGAGGCATAAGAGGCGAGCAATGTCAACCCATAACGAGCAATGCTCCCCAATGCACCTCCAATCCCTACCAATAAAAAATCGCGTAGCATATTTATAAAAGTTATTTTGCAAATATATAAATTTTTAGAAAAAAAGTGGCATTTTTGTGTAACAGAAAAAGATGGCTATTCGTCATATATATGAAATGGAACGATTGGAGTTTGAACATATAGCAAAAAAAATTCGCCCACGATTGAAGAATAAGGCATTTTTAATTTTGCATGATGAAGACGAAGCCGAAGATATTGTACAAGATGCATTATTAAAACTTTGGACAGTTCGCAATAGATTGGATGAATATCAATCGATTGAAGCATTGGCTATGGTTATGACGCAACGATTGAGTCTTGATGTATTGAAACGCCGACGATATGATACTTATAAAGGAGAGGAACCTCAAGAAATGGAATATTCTCCACATGAAGAACTTGAACGCATAGAAAGTGACACGCGAGTAGATGCGATATTAGCACAACTTCCCGATAAACAATCAGCAATCTTGAGAATGAAACACATCGACATGCTTGAAACTAATGAGATTGCAAAAATATTGGGAATGAAAGATGGAACAGTAAGAATAATACTTATGCGAGCAAGGAATAAAGTAAAAGAATTATTTTTGAATAATAAAAGATGAATATGATTGATGACAAAAATATAAATGAGTGGTTGACTCGATTTTTTAATGGAGATACCACTTGTGACGAAGAAAAGGCATTGTTTGCTTATTTCAGGCAAACTAACATACCTTCATCAGTGGAACAATATCGAGAAATGATGAAGTGGTATGATACTGGATTGCAAAGAGAATATAATGAAGATGAAATACAACAAAAAAAGTTATGGATATTAAAACCTATTTATCGATATATCTCATTAGTTGCCTCGATAGTGATATTATTCACCATCGGATTAAATATTATAAAAGTAGAAAAACGAAACAGGGAATTGATAGAATTATATGAGATATATGAGGGTAGTTATGTAATGGAAAATGGAATAAAAAACACCGATTTATCTGAGATATTATCCGAAGTGCAAAGAGGAGAATATCTTGTCAATAGGGCATTTGAAGAGTCGTTACAACAGTCTCTTGATGGAGTCGAAGACCCAATGGAAAGGAAGTGTATAATAAATATGATGTTAAATGAATAAAAATAAGATAATATGAATGTTGTGAAGTTGATAATATTTGCATTAATGGTGTCGGTTGTGTCATTGAATGGTGTGGCGCAGAAAAAAATTAGTCATGCAGTAAAAGATATTGAGAAGGAAAAAACTACAAGAGTAATTTATTCCGAAAAGCGTGATCCCAAAAATAAAAAGGTATATAAAATAAGTAAACATGTTACCTTTTATGATAAAGATTTAAAAGAAAAATTGTTGGAAGCCTTTTCTGCTGAACGCGAGAATTCGGTGTCATATAAGGTATTGAGTAACTGTATAATAATAAAATTTTCTGATGGTTCAGGAGAAAACACATTGGAGATAGGTGCTTTCCTAAATCGCAAAGATAATTGGTCAATTATGATAAAAAAGACCGGATATAAGGCTTGTGACGGTAGTTTTCCTGATTGGGAAGCAATGATAGAAAGGCTTATAAATATACATTCTGATTATGAGATATTTGCTGTTGATACAATTATATCTGTGCCCGATTGTAATGATGGCACATTCAGAGAATGCTGACACAGTAAAGTCTGACACATTAAATGAAGTTGTTGTAAATGCCGAACTTCAACGCACTTCTACAAATGTAACAACATATATACCTACTGCAAAAATTAAAAAATCATCTCAAGATGCATCTGATTTATTGTTGCAAATGGCAATTCCTCAGTTGGCAGTCAATCCAATATCAAAGGCAGTGACTACTCCTACAGGTCAAAATGTTGCGATTTTTATAAATTATTTGAGAGTGTCGTCTAATGAGATGCAAGGTTTGAAAACAACCGATGTGTTAAGGGTAGAATATTATGACTATCCTATAGACCCTCGTTTTCAAGGTGTACCACATGCTGTAAATATAATAGTTCATGAGTATGAATATGGAGGTTATACTAAAATTTCCGACAATCAATTCGCTTTATCCGGTTTTGTAAATAAGGGATTGGTGTACTCAAAATTTGCATATCGCAAAATGGTATATGATTTATATGCAGGATGGGATTTTGCAAATACTAATATTAGTGGGACCTCTGAATATTCAATATTTAGATTGCCTTTAGGAGAAATAAATCGTAATCAAGAATGGCTTTCTTCAGAATTAAAAAATACTAAGGTGCCATTATCAATTAGGGCATCATATGTT
Organism: Muribaculaceae bacterium; assembly: GCA_017409345.1. Classification (GTDB taxonomy): domain Bacteria; phylum Bacteroidota; class Bacteroidia; order Bacteroidales; family Muribaculaceae; genus RGIG4079. Next base: position 22,374 of record JAFQSX010000007.1, read on the forward strand.
ACCAAAAATATACAGATAGTAAATACTGTTGGTTTCTCAATAAACAATCAATTTGAAGATTCTCAACAAGGCCAACTTTCATTTGAACCATCTAATAATGTGGCATATAAATACGAAAATGAATCTCCTCAAATAAATAGGGCTATATCGTGGGCCGGCAACTATTTTATCTCGTTGCCAAAATTGTGGAGTATTGTGTTTTATCCGCGTTTAACTTATGCACATAATAATTCAGTTAGTAAATATTCAACAGATATACCCAATGTCAGTCCAATTGTTAATGATGCGAAGGAAGATGTTTATAATCTTAGAGCGAGTGCCCAAGTAATAAAGCGAATAAATCAAATAAATACGGCAAAATTTGTGCTATTGGGAGGCTCAAATATATACAATGTCTCATATTTAGGGACATCGCCATATGATACCTATTTCACGAATACATATTATGGAGCATCTGTTGCATATGCTCTTAATATGCCAAAATTTAGTGTAGATGCTGATGCCGGGGTTACCGGAGAATTATTTAATGTTAACGCAGTGCGGTATGATGATTTATACCCATTTGCTCATTTGTCGGCATCATGGTCTCCAAATAAAAGAAATAGATTAAATTTGTGGTTTCAATATGCAACAAGTTCACCTAATCAATCGCAACGGTCACCTAATATAATACAAAGTAATGAGTTGTTATTTCAAACAGGGAATCCGTTGTTGCAAAATTCTCGACATGTAACGATTAATAGCACTTATACATTTATGCCACAAAATAGATTTATGATGCAAGGTTTTGCGAGTTATTATGGAATTTATAATAGAGCCGTTGCCTTATATGACATATATGATGAGGGGCGCTACATAATACGAACATTTCGTAATAGTGGTGATTTTACAAGGACGCAAGTTGGAGTTAATGCGACATTGAAATTGTTAGATAATAAATTGATATTTCAAATTCGTCCGGCATTGAATAACTATTCATCAACAGGGGATATCGATGAGGAGTGTACGAAGTTTTCATGTAGTTTATATGGGCAGTACTATTGGAATGATTTTAGGATTTCGGCATATTATGCAACAAGAAATCATGCTATGAATCAAATGACCGGTGGCTATAATACTAATAGAAGTAACTATCAGATGCAAGTGGGCTGGGCAAATGGTTCGTGGAATATTGGATTGTCGGTTAATAACTTCTTGAGATATAGATATGACGATGGTTGGGGAATACTTAATACTCCATTATATTCAAAGAAAATAATTAGTTATTCATCAAATGCTCATGCATATATGATGTTTTCTGCTACATATACATTCGGTTATGGTAAAAAGATTAAAAGAGGGAATGAGATTGAAGCAATAGAAAGTGTAGGAACAGCCATTATGGAATAAAACTAGGAAGTAATGGGGTTATATAACTATAGTATATATTTACTAAATATCTATATCGTTAGAGTATTGAGTTGTAAAAATGTATAATTGACAGATGGTTAAGAACTTGTATTTCACTATGTACAGTGGCACTATTTGAAGTTTGCAATATAGGGAAATGTTTCTTAAATTTGCGAAAGTAAGATTTTTTTTGGTAGCAATTAATAGAAGATGGTTGCTAAAATAAATAATATTAATATTATAAAAATAAAACGAAATGAAAACTATTAAACGATTTATTGCAGTTGCTATTGCATTAGTAGCATTCGCAGGAACAGTTTCTGCTCAAATTTCTTTTGGCGCAAGAATTGGTGCAAAAATAAATGATATAAACTTCAATAACGAACGATATGAAGATGCTACTAACACTGGTATTACCGGAGGATTGATGCTTGAGTATATGTTTCCTAAAACAAATGTTGGCATTGATGTGTCTTTGATGTATTTTTATGTGAAGACTGCATTTAATGACAATGCAAATAGTATCCTTCCAACACCAGTAGAGTATAAAACTCATTTCATAGAATTGCCTGTAAACTTTAAATGGAAAATTGGTTTGCCTGTCGCTCGCAAAGTAGTAACACCATATCTCACTACCGGACCGGCCTTGTCAGTCATCGCGGGAGAAAGACAGATTGCTGTTAACCACATAAGATGCAAAACGGCTGTATTCGATTGGAATTTTGGTTTAGGCGTTGAGTTATTTGAAAAGTTTCAAGTGGGTGTTAACTATGGTCTAGCATTGACTAATGCCTATGAAACATTTGGGTTTAAGGGTCAGTGGACCGATATTGATAGCAAGAAAAATTCTTGGACAATTTCTGCAACTTATATGTTCTAAAATAGAATATATTAATATAAGAATGCTCGGAAAGGGTTTTAAATATCCATGTCCGAGCATTTGTTTTATAGGTCGTTAATTATTCATCATCACTAGTGCCGAGTTGTGATTTTATCACGCGGGCTTCCTCAAATTTGGCTTGCATGGTGGGGTTGTTTTTAGTGAGTTTCTTGATTGTGAGTTCATCGGCTTTTTTGTTTGCGAGGCGGAGGTTATTTTCTGAGCCAACAAGTGATTCTCTCACTTTCTGAAGGTGTTTGATGGTATTGTCAATTTCGTCAATCGCCTTTTGGAACTTTTCGCTTGCAAGACGATAGTTGTTGCCAAATTTTTCCTTGAAGTCGTTGAGATTATCTTCGAAGTGGGTCACATCAATTGATTGTTGACGAGCGATGATTAACTCACGTTGGTAGTCAAGACTCTTGCGTGATGCCTGGGTGAGCAATGAGATAAGAGGCATGAAAAACTGCGGACGCACTACATACATCTTGGGGTAGCGATATGATACATCTACGATACCTTCGTTATACAATTCACTATCGGGTTCAAGCAACGAAACCAACACTGCGTACTCGCAATTTTTCTTCTTGCGGTCATCGTCGAGTTTCTTGAAGAAATCTTCGTTTTTGTGTTTTGTAGCGGTGGTGTCGCACTCGTTTTTCATCTCAAACATTATTGAGATATATTCCATACCGTCGGCAAAATCACGGAAAATGAAGTCGCCCTTAGTGCCATCTTTCGCATCATTATCTTTTTCAAAATATGCGTTAGGATACATTGATGAGCGTACACGATTAAACTCGGTGCTACAATGAACTTCAAGAGATTCTCCAATCATCTTGGTTGACATGCGCGATTTCATATCTTTGTAGAAATCAATCTCCTCTTGTTTTTGACGAATAATAAGCGCGTGTTGCTCTTTGATGCCGGTTTCACGAATTGTAGCCTCCTTTTTCTCTAAAATCATGCGGTTTTCGAGTTCGGCAATCTTTGCATCTTTGGCTTGCAACGCCTCCTGTGCCTTGCTTTTCTCCTCCATCACGGCAAGTTGGCGTTGGTTGTCGTTTTGAGCAATGGTTGATTTCAATGTCGAAATCTCTTGCTCTTTTTTTGCCACTTCGTTAGCAATCTCAAGTTCTTTAGCCTCCTTAATGCTTTGGAGTTGCTCTTTCAATTTTGCTATTTGAGCATCCCGATCGGCAAGGAAATCCTTAAACTCAAGCTCCTTTGACTGCACCGCACTTTTAGTCTGCTCACGAAGTTGGGCAATCTCGCTATCACGTTTCGACAACACCTCATTAAATTCCAACTGCTTATTTTGGGCAATGCTATTTGCTTGCTCACGTAGGCGAGCAATCTCAGTGTCTTTTTTGCCAAGTTCACGTTCTTTTTCGTTCAATCGCATTTGGAAATCCTGCTCAGCCTTCATCGCATCAGCCTTTTGCTCAGCACGATGTTGCTTCTCAATCTCCTCAATACGACGATTTACTTCTTCTTGAAATTCGGTGTTTTTCACTTGGCTTAAAATCGACGCATAATCAGCCTCATCAACCACAAACGAACTCCCACACTTCGGACACTTCAATTCTTTCATAAATGATAATTGGTTTAAAGTATAAATTTGATTATTTTTACAAATATAGTGATTTTTGGTGAGAGGTGGGGTTGATTTGTGGATATTTGTTATATTTGCGAAGAATAAATTGTGAATTGATATGATGAAGGTGGTTTTTCTGAATATTTTGATGGTGTGTGTGGCGATGATGAGCTATGCACAGTCGGGCATGGTGAATGTGGCGAGTGGTGATAGTGTTGATGTGGAGCGCGTTAGGGTGGCGGTTGATGCTATGATGAGAGATTATCCCGATGCTACGTTGCAAGATGTGTATAAGAGTTGTTTTCAGGATTATTTTGGTGTGGCGCATTTGTTGGGCAGTCGTGAGCAGGTGTATAATTATATATGTAGCGAACTTGAGGCGGATGATTATGTCGCAGGTAGCAGATATTACGAACCATGCGGTTGGCAAGGAAATTATTGTCGAGTGTATCTCAATGCCATAAAGGAGGGGTATATTACTGCCGATATTCTCACTGATGCGTTTATGGCAAGTGCTCCCGAAGTGGCTCCGCAAGTAACCGACAAATGGGTTGCTCAATGGCGCGTGATTGAAAACGTGGTGAGAGAGCGATATCCTAAAATGTATAATCTTGAAGTCGATTCGCAGGCGATAAGTGAAATGTTGTCGCAAGGAAAATATGTGATGCATCATAGTCGCCGTTTCAATGCTGCCTATCACCCTCATTATCGCATAATACACCACGACATATTCGTGCGCGATATTTTGCCTCATCTACCTAAGTGAGGATTGATAAGAATAAAAAACAACGGCTGTCGCGGGGAGCGGCAGCCGTTGGCGTATAAGAAGGGGGATTGATTACTTATTCAATGCGCATGATTTGCATTTCTCTGAGATTTCAACGAAGAAGTCGTTGCCTTTGTTATCCACGAGGATAAATGCGGGGAAGTCTTCCACTTCGATTTTCCAGATAGCTTCCATGCCGAGTTCGGGATATTCCATACATTCGATTTTCTTGATGCTGTTTTGTGCAAGCACAGCAGCAGGACCGCCGATGCTACCGAGGTAGAAACCTCCATGTTTTTGACAAGCGTCGGTAACTTGTTTGCTACGGTTACCTTTAGCAATCATAATCATAGAGCCGCCTGCAGCTTGGAATTGGTCAACATATGAGTCCATACGACCGGCAGTTGTAGGACCAAATGAACCAGAAGGCATTCCTTCGGGAGTTTTGGCAGGACCGGCATAATAGATGGGGTGATCTTTGAGGTATTGAGGCATTTCTTCGCCACGATCGAGGCGTTCTTTAATCTTAGCGTGAGCGATGTCGCGACCTACGATGATAGTACCTTTCAAAGAAAGGCGAGTAGATACGGGATATTTGCTCAATTCGGCAAGAATTTCGGGCATAGGACGGTTGAGGTCGATGTTAACCACTTCGCCTTCGCCGGCTTTGCGGTAAGATTCAGGAATGAGTTCGCCAGGATTGTTGTCGAGTTTTTCAATCCAAAGACCGTCTTTATTGATTTTTGCTTTCACGTTACGGTCGGCCGAGCATGATACACCAAGACCAACAGGGCAAGAAGCACCGTGGCGAGGAAGACGAATCACGCGAATGTCGTGAGCGAAGTATTTACCGCCAAATTGTGCGCCGAGACCGATTTTGTGAGTTTTTTCGAGCAATTGTTTTTCGAGTTCGATATCGCGGAAAGCGTGACCGAGCTCGTTGCCTTGAGTGGGAAGATCATCATAATATTTAACAGAAGCTTTCTTCACAGTAGCAAGGTTCATTTCTGCAGAAGTACCACCGATAACGAATGCGATGTGATAAGGAGGACAAGCAGCAGTACCCAATGATTTCATTTTTTCAACCAAGAAAGGAATGAGAGTTTTGGGGTTGATGAGAGCTTTAGTTTCTTGATAGAGATATGTTTTGTTGGCCGAGCCACCACCTTTAGCTACGAAAAGGAAGTTATATTCGTTTCCGTCGCAAGCATGAAGATCGATTTGAGCAGGGAGGTTGCAACCTGTGTTCACTTCGTCATACATGTTGAGAGGCGCGTTTTGTGAATAGCGAAGATTGTCTTCAGTGTAAGTGAGATATACACCTTTTGAGAGACGTTCTTCGTCGCCACCGCCTGTAAATACGTTTTGGCCTTTGCTACCGTGAATGATTGCAGTACCGGTATCTTGGCAGAAAGGAAGTTGACCTTTTGCAGCTACTTCGGCGTTACGGAGCATTGTGAGAGCAACGAATTTGTCGTTTTCGCTTGCTTCGGGGTCATTAAGGATTTTAGCCACCATAGCATTGTGTTCGCGACGAAGCATAAACGCATTGTCGTGAGTAGCTTGGCGAGCCAAAACGGTTAGTGCTTCGGGGTCAACAACGAGCATTTCGTGACCATTCCAATTTTCAACCTTAACATAGTCAGATGTCAAGTGATAATACTCAGTAGTGTCCTTAGCATGTGGAAACATCTCCTGGTATTTAAAAGGTTTGTTTGCCATAATAATATTTGTTAGTAAGTTTGTTTTAATTTAGTTACTGCAAAGATAGTGCAAGCCGAGCGCAAATGCAAAATAAACGGAGTTTAATTTTGCTTTGCCGAGGCGCCGCCTATCTTGGAAGCAAATGCAAAATAAGTTTGATCGTTTATTTAACTCGAGTCAAGTTGTATTCGTTGCCCTTTTCAAGAATTGTCATATTGTCACCTTCGAGGCTGACAATAGTCCATTCGGATCCGGATCCTATACTTGAACTTATTAAAGATTTTGATTGTTGGTTAAACATTTGAACCATTTGAGGTTTATAAGCATTCATCAATGCTTGAGTTTGAAGATCGTTGCAGATAAATTCAATGTCATTTTCAGTTAATACAACTTCAAAATTAGAAGAATCCAATTTCATTATTATTGTAGAATCATTGATTGTCCATGAAAACGGACATTTCCCTTTTAGGTTAATTTTTAGTTGGGTATTTGGATCGATATTTCCACTTAAATTACCAATGAAATTTAGAAATCCGGAGCTATCGGCATTAAAAGTTTGAATGAAACTTAATTCCCCTTTCATGGGTTTATTAAAGTTATTTTCATCTTTTACCGATTTCCCTTCCCAAGTGCCAATAATGTCATAGGTTTGTGCTGTTACGTTAAATGCAATAAATGCAATTAGGAGCATTGTGATTATTGAAAAAGACTTTTTCATAATAAGATTCTTTAAAATTTAATTTATAATTCTACAAAGTTAATAGAAAATACAAAACTTATTTACTTAAATGTTGTGTATATTGATAAAATTTGCGACTTTTGTCATCGAATAAGTGATTCTAACAATTTATTAACTTAAAAATTTAAATTATGAAATTAAATCTACGCAAATTTTTGGCTGTTCTTGTAGCAGCGGTTGTTACTCTCGGAGCATCAGCTCAATCTCTTTACATCTTTGGGTCTTTTAATGGATGGAACCCCGGTGAATCAATCGAAATGTGGAACGACAATGGTGTTTACACAATTGAAGATATCGAATTTGGTGCAGGAGGTAATTTTGGTCTTTCTACTGTTCAATCTTCTGATTGGACAACAGTGAACTCAAATCGTTATGGCTTTGCCGAAGATAATGCAAAGGCAACAGAAGGAGTTGCAATGCCTATCGTTAAAGGCGAAGGTGCTATCCAAGTGCCTGGTGCAGGGGTTTATAACATCTATGTAAACCTTGCGGCAATGACTGTTACAGTGAAAAAAGCTGGTGAAGTAGTAGTGAATACTCCCGACAAACTTTATGTGTTTGGAACATTGTCAGTTGCAAGTTGGGATCCAGCTCAGAGTGTTGAATTAACAAAAGATGGTAGTAAATTCAGTGGCAAAGTAACATTAGTTGATAGCGGTGATGGATATGCTTATTTCGCAATGTCTTCAATTCAATCAAGTGATTGGAATATAGTGAATGCTAATCGTATCGCTCCAACTGCCGGTGAAGTAGCATTTAATCTTAATGAAGCTGTTGAATTTGGAAAAGGTGAAGCAGCATTTAAAACATCTGCTATCGGTGAATATTTTATCAATGTAGATTACGAAAAAATGACAGTAACTGTGTCAAGCGAGTCTTCTGGCATTGAATCAATTGAAGTAGAAAATGCTCCTGCTGTTTATTACAACCTTCAAGGTGTAGAAGTCGCCAATCCTCAAAATGGTCTTTACATTGTAAAACAAGGCGACAAAGTTTCAAAACAACTCATCAAGTAATTGAAGTTGAAAATTTATAGGGCCTCGGCGTGCCGTGTCCGGTAATAATAGAGGGTAATTCCAATATGGAGTTGCCCTCTTTTTTGAACAAAATATAGGGTAGAGGAGTTATATTTTAATGTGCGAGGTGTGACAAAATGGCAATTCTTTTGTCACGAAATAAATTTTGGCACGGATTATGCTAATTTATGAGTAAAACGAAAATAATATAAAAATAATAATAAACATTAAAAGATTAAAGTTATGAACATTAAACCATTGGCAGATAGAGTGCTTGTTAATCCTTGCCCTGCCGAAGAAGTAACCGTAGCAGGTATCATTATCCCTGATTCAGCAAAAGAAAAACCTCTTAAAGGTGTGGTTCTTGCTGCAGGTAACGGAACAAAAGATGAAGAAATGGTAGTGAAAGAAGGCGATACTGTGCTTTATGGCAAATATGCAGGCACTGAAATCGATGTTGACGGTAACAAATACCTCATCATGCGCCAAAATGACATCTTGGCAATCATTACTGAATAATTAACCTAACTTAATCGTAATAAATTTTAGAAATCATGGCAAAAGAAATTAAATTTGATATCAAGGCTCGCGAAGAACTCAAAAAAGGTGTTGATGCTCTTGCTGATGCCGTTAAAGTAACTCTTGGCCCAAAAGGTCGCAACGTAATCATCGAAAAGAAATTCGGCGCTCCTCACATCACTAAAGATGGTGTATCGGTGGCTCGCGAAGTGGAACTCGAAGATGCATTCCAAAACATGGGTGCGCAACTAGTAAAAGAAGTTGCTTCTAAAACCGGTGATGATGCAGGAGATGGTACAACAACTGCTACTGTTCTTGCACAATCAATCATCAACGTTGGTCTTAAAAACGTTGCTGCCGGTGCAAACCCAATGGATATCAAACGTGGTATCGACAAAGCAGTAGGCGTTGTTGTTGAAAATATCAAGGCTATGGCTCAAGAAGTGGGCGATGACTTCAAGAAAATCGAAGATGTGGCTCGCATTTCAGCAAATAACGACGAAGCAATCGGTAGCCTCATCGCTGAAGCAATGAAGAAAGTGAAAAAAGAAGGTGTTATCACTGTTGACGAAGCAAAAGGTACTGAAACAACTGTTGACATCGTTGAAGGTATGCAATTTGACCGTGGTTACATTTCTCCATATTTCGTTACAAATACTGAAAAAATGGAGTGTGAAATGGAATCACCTTATATCCTCATCTTCGACAAAAAGATTTCTAACCTCAAAGATATGCTCCCAATCCTCGAAGCAACTGCTCAAAGCGGACGTCCTCTATTGATCGTTGCTGAAGATGTTGATCAAGAAGCATTGGCTACACTTGTTGTAAACCGTCTTCGTGGCTCATTGAAGATTTGTGCTGTTAAAGCCCCCGGCTTTGGCGACCGTCGCAAAGAAATGCTCGAAGATATCGCAGTGTTGACAGGTGGTGTTGTTATCTCTGAGGAAAAAGGTATGAAGCTCGAAAGCGCTACTATCGAATATCTTGGTCGAGCCGAAAAAGTTACTGTAAACAAAGAAAACACTACTATCGTTAACGGTAACGGTGCAAGCGAGGCTATCGCATCACGTGTGGCTCAAATCAAGGCTCAAATCGAACAAACAACAAGCGACTACGACCGTGAAAAACTTCAAGAACGTCTTGCTAAACTCGCAGGCGGTGTCGCAGTCCTTCACATTGGAGCTCCAAGTGAAGTGGAAATGAAAGAAAAGAAAGACCGTGTTGACGACGCGTTGAGCGCAACTCGTGCCGCTATCGCTGAAGGTATCGTTCCCGGTGGTGGTGTAGCATATATCCGTTGCGTAGCAAAACTTGAAGACCTCAAGGGTGAAAACGAAGACGAAACAACCGGTATCCAAATAGTGAAACGCGCTATCGAAGAACCTCTTCGTCAAATCGTGGCTAACGCAGGTGTTGAAGGTGCGGTAGTTGTTCAAAAAGTGAAAGAAGGCGAAGGTGACTTCGGTTACAACGCTCGTAAAGGTGTTTACGAAAACCTTCTTGCTGCAGGTGTTATTGACCCTGCTAAGGTTACTCGTGTAGCACTTGAAAATGCGGCTTCAATCGCCGGTATGTTCCTCACAACTGAATGCGTTATCGCTGAAAAGAAAGAAGAAGCACCAGCTGCAGCACCAATGCAACCCGGAATGGGAGGCATGGGCGGAATGATGTAATAAATTCATAGTTCATAATGCATAATTCATAATTATGCCCAATATAAAATCCTCGCCGATAAAAATCAGCGAGGATTTTGTTTTTTAGAGTTTTAATTAATATATTTGTGAATGTTATTAACTAAAATCTAATTAATTATGAGGAATGTAGTTGTTTTATTTATTATTGGTCTTTTGTCATTCTCATGCAAAAGTGAAACTCCTAAGGGAGAAAAATGCGAAGCCGAAGTTTCTATTTACAAGGTGTACAATGCGCCAGAGTTGATGGAAAAGGTAACGGCTGTTGTGTCGCAAAATGATAGTGTAGGACTAACGCTATTTACTGAATTATGTAAGTCTTATGGTATGATAGCGACAAAAGACACTGCGATAGTTAAAGATTATATTGCCAAATTAAACTTTGATAATCCTACTGCTCTCGCATTTCTGCCATTAAATACCCCCGATGGAGAAGAATTGGTTTCAGTAATTGTTTATGAGCAAACTCCACTGATATCCGAAACTGTGACATTAGCCATTGTTCCAAATGAATATAATAGTTATGAAGCACCTTTTAAGTTTGCCGATGCTGAAAAATGGGAGCAAGTAACGAAAGAAAATGTTGGTCGCCAATTGGCTCTCGCAGTTAATGGAGTCATAAAAAGTGCACCAATTGTTAATGAACCAATAACAGGAGGCCATTGCTCGGTTATTGGTCCCGATTTAGATAAATTGCTCAAATAAAGTAAAGAATTAATAAGAAATAGAAACGCATATAACTAACTTGAGCCGAGAATTTCTCGGCTCAAGTATTTTTTTTATCCCTTATAGAACATTTTGACGAAATGGGTGTTTTAGTGGTGAGTAACAGAAGAAAAGTTTTTTCATAAGTAAGTATGTATTGGTTGTCAGCCCGCTCGAGAGAGCCGGCTGATGATTTTTAAGATAGACTTTGTAATTTCCTGATTTTAATGTTGTGTTATTGCGATTGTTTCGCTATTTTTGCATAGAAGAAAATTGAAAAATAATATGGACCCTATAAAGCAACGCATTGATAGTTTGCGCGAAGAGCTAAATCGCCACAATCATAATTACTATGTATTAAATTCGCCCCAAATCAGTGATAAGGATTTTGATATGCTCATGAAAGAGCTCGAATTGTTGGAACACAATTTCCCACAATACGACGATCCTTTGTCGCCTACTCATAGAGTGGGTAGCGATTTGACCAAAGGATTTACTCAAGTGGCACATATTCACCCCATGTTGTCGCTTGGCAATACTTATTCTATCACCGAGGTAGAAGATTTTATGCGTCGCACACGTCAGCAGTTGATGGGTGAGGAGTTCTCGATTGTAGGGGAAATGAAGTTTGACGGCACAAGTATATCGTTGATTTACGAGAATGGTCGCTTGGTGCGTGCTGTGACTCGTGGTGATGGTGAAAAAGGGGATGTTGTTACCGACAACGTAAAGACGATTCGCAGTATTCCATTGCAACTATCGGGCGAGGGCTATCCCGAAATCTTTGAGATACGAGGTGAGATTGTGTTGCCATGGACAGCCTTTGACCGATTAAACGAAGAACGAGCAAAGAACGAAGAACCTCTTTTTGCCAACCCTCGCAATGCGGCATCGGGTACGCTAAAGATGCAAAATTCTGCCGAAGTAGCTCGCCGTGGTCTTGATGCCTATTTCTATTATATGCTTGGCGAAAATCTTCCATGCGACAATCATTATGACAATATGGTGAAAGCTCGAGAATGGGGCTTTAAGGTGTCGGACGTGATGACTCGATTGGAGTCAATCGAACAGGTTGATGAGTTTATCAATCATTGGGACGAGGCTCGCAAGGAATTGCCGGTGGCTACCGACGGATTGGTGTTTAAAGTAAATTCACTCCGTCAGCAACTAAACTTAGGTTTTACAGCTAAATCGCCTCGATGGGCTATCGCATATAAATTCCAAGCCGAAAGGGCTTTGACGCAGTTGAAATATGTGTCGTTTGAGGTAGGTCGCACCGGTGTTATTACCCCGGTTGCCAATCTCGAACCGGTATTGCTTTCGGGTACAATCGTTAAACGTGCGTCTCTACATAACGAGGATATTATCCGCCAACTCGATATTCACGACGGAGATATGGTGTATGTGGAGAAAGGTGGCGAGATTATCCCTAAAATCACGGGTGTTGACACCTCGGCACGACAAGCGGAGGCGGCTCCTATCGCATTTGTAACCCATTGCCCGGCATGTGGCACTGAGTTGCAACGTGTTGAAGGAGAGGCTGCATGGGTGTGTCCTAATAAATATGCTTGCGAACCTCAAGTTATCGGCCGTGTAGAACACTTTGTTGGCCGTCGCATGATGAATATCGATGGAATAGGGGAGGAAACCGCCGAATTGATGTTTAATCAAGGTTTGATAAAGAATATTGCCGACCTTTATGACTTGAAACATGAGCAACTTGTGGTGCTTGACCGATTTGCCAATCGCAGTGCCAATCGCATACTTGAAGGACTTGAAGCCTCAAAGTCAGTGCCGTTTGAGCGTGTATTGTTTGCACTTTCAATTCCATACGTTGGCGAAACTACAGCTAAGAAAATCGCTCGCACAGTTGGTGATATTGACCGATTAATGGCAATGACAGCTGATGAACTGACTCAAATCGAAGATGTTGGCGCGCGCATAGCCGAAAGTATTATCGAATATTTCGCAGTAGAGGAAAATCGTCAAATCGTAGAGCGACTTCGCACCACCGGACTTCAATTCGCTATAGCCGAAGATGTGACCGAAGGACGTAGCGACAAACTCCAAGGTAAATCAATCGTTATAAGTGGCACATTCACCCATCATTCACGCGATGAATACAAAGCGTTGATTGAAAAGCATGGTGGCAAAAACGTAGGCTCAATATCAAAGAAAACCGACTATGTTCTCGCCGGCGAAAACATGGGCCCCGCAAAACTCGAAAAAGCCAACACCCTCGGCATCAAAATCATTAACGAAGATGAATTCCTTGAAATGATTGAGAATTAAGTTCAACAAGGCTCTGCTGAGGCAATTGAATGGGCGATTTTTAATCTTTTTTAACTTGTGGAGAGGGGTTAATTATGCATATATTTGCAAAATCAGAGTAAATTTTGACCAGAATAAAAAATATTATTAATAATGAAAAAGCTTAAGTTGTATTTAGTGAATCTATTGGCTGTGATGTTTCTGGCGTTTGCGGTCTCATGTGAAGATGAGAAGAACAAGCCTGGTGACGACCCCGATACACCGTCGCCGGAGGAATTGCAGGAGATAATCAGTCCGCAGTATGTTTCGGTTGATTGGAACACTGCCGACGTGTTGATGTGCGACACCATCACCGGCAAATACGTCATGACTAAAACCGCCGAGACCTCGCAGATTGCCCCAGGGTCGGTAGTGGTGCTTGATATGGACACCACCGGTATCGTTATTCGAGTTACCGAGGTTGTTGACAATACCAACGAGGTTAACGTCAAAGCCGAGCGAGGCACAATAGCCGACATTTTCGCCAACATAGATTTCACGCTCTCAACCTCTACCGAGGCTGAATCACGTAGCAAAAACGTGTTCTACCCCGAGAAAATCATCTGTCGCGACAGTACCGGCCGGATCCTGTCGCGCACATCATTCAGCAAGCCGATATGGGAATGGGGTAAGAATTTCGACGGCACAACCCTTTTCCAAAACTCAGCTGTGCACCTCTACTTCCGTGAGGCCAACATGAGCGCGTCGGTGGGACTGAATATGTATTTCAACTTCGGTCAACGCACCATTATAGAGACCGCCTATGAGGTGTGGGATAAATACCGCGCGCAGATGCTTGAGGTGGAAGCCACATTGGACGGCGAATGGAACGCCAACTTCATTCTGCAAGCCGACGTGTCGGGCAGTTACACCTTCGACAAAGGAGAGGATTTGGTAAAACACAACCTTCTCCCTCCCAAATCAATAAAATTCGTAGTCTATGGCGTGCCTGTGTGGATCAACCTCAGTGCCGACCTTTTCCGTCATGTCAAGCTCACTTGCGAAGGTGAGGCTTCAGCTTACACCGGCGTGCGCAATAACATCACCGGCAAATTCGGATTCAACTGGCAGCAGCAAAGCGGAATGTCGAAAGTGAGCGGATTGGGTTGCGACACCGAAATCATTTATCCCACCATCACCGGCAAAGGCCGTGTCGATGCCAAAGCATGGCTTTATCCTCGGTTGCGCATGACATTGTACGGGCTTGTCGGTCCCTCATTCGACATCAAACCCTATGTGGGCACCGAAGCGCGCGGCGGTTTCAAGCAAACCATGCTCGGCTCCTCATCTGACTATTTCGCATGGAGCTTGCGCAACTATTGCGGAGTTGACATCAATGCCGGACTGAGCCTTATGTTCATGAACTACGAGACCAAGCGTTACGCCTTGGGCGACATAAACGTTATAGAGAAAGACCTGTACAAATCACCCCATAGCATCGAGTTGGGTTCAGCCCCCGACAAAGTGAAAGTGGGCGAGGCCGCCACCATCTCATTCGTGGTCAAAGATTATGATTATATCTTCGGCAAAACCATCGCCACCCCATTGCCCCAGGTCGTGAGGTTTGAGTCGAATGGCGGTTTGTCATCACAATATGGCATAACAAGCAACGGCATGACAAGTGTGACATGGTCACCCAAGTCAAAGTCCGACAAATTATATGCGACATTATATAATTATGACGGGAGTATCATAAGTCGAGCGGAATACGCATCAGTAGAAGATAAAGAACCCGAAGATGAAATCACCCCCGGTCAGGAGGTTGACTTGGGATTATCAGTCAACTGGGGCGGTTGGAATGTCGGAGCGTCATCACCCGAACAGTACGGCGGCTATTACGCCTGGGGTGAAACCGAGGAGAAAAACGATTACACATGGATGACATATAAATATTGGGTTGACAGAAATGGAGATGGCTATGTGGATTACAATGACAATGAAATAACCAATATAGGCACAAATATCAGTGGCACTCAATATGATGTGGCTCGTCAAAAATGGGGCGGTTCATGGAGAATGCCCACAAAGGCAGAGATAGACGAACTTACCTCAATGTGTACTTGGACATGGTATCAATATAAGGGTGTTTGGGGACAAAAAGTTACCGGACCCAATGGTAATAGCATTTTCATGCCGGCTGCGGGCTTCCGCAGCGGTACTTCGCTCTACGACGATGGTAGCTACGGCTACTACAGGAGTGCTACGCTGGACGAGGGCAGCTACGGCGGCGACAACGCATGGCACCTCTACTTCAGCAATGGCTCCTACGGCAGCGGCGGCAGCTACGATCGCAACGGCGGGCTCACGGTTCGCCCTGTAAAATAAGTGCAGCGTTTTAAATTTTTTAATTTTAAAAAAAAGTCGCCCGCTTAAGGCGGGCGACCGAAATCATAAAAAATGCCAACCATACGTCAAATAATAGAAAAGGAACGTCAAAAAAATCAATTAATAAAACCTGACTAAATATGAGGGTGCGTCAAAATTCAAAAATTTGACACACCTTCTTCTTTTGTTTAATCATCTTCTTAAAATGAATTTGTGTTTCAACCCCCTCCCGGCTACGCCGTACTCCCCCTAATTGTCTTGCAATCAGAGGGAGAGCTAATAATGCTTAAGTCAATAATCTTGGTAGCTCCTCCTCTGAAAATTTGATTTTTTTTAGGGAACCTCGCAGAGCTCACGAGTGAGCGAGCAGTGCATGTCGGCTTGCCGGTGCACGATTGCGAGACTCACCGTAACGTGGCACGTAGTGACGGAGGGGTTAATTTTGATACAATTATGATAGACTCTACAATTTTGACAACCCTCTCCTACTATTGCTCAATTATCAATTTTTTTGTAAATTTGCAGTTTGTAAAGAAAATAATTAAATAACAAATATAAAAATACAATTAAAATGCTTACAGCGAAGGAAATACGCGAGTCTTTCAAAGACTTCTTCCGCAGCAAGGAACACCAAATCGTGCCTTCTGCACCTATGGTAATCAAAGATGACCCCACATTGATGTTTACAAATGCGGGTATGAACCAGTTTAAAGATATTATTCTTGGTAATGCGGCGGCGAAGTATAAACGTGTGGCAGACTCTCAAAAATGTCTTCGTGTGAGCGGTAAGCACAACGACCTTGAAGAGGTGGGTATGGATACTTATCACCACACAATGTTTGAAATGCTCGGAAACTGGTCGTTTGGCGATTATTTCAAACAAGAAGCAATTGATTGGGCTTGGGAATATCTTGTTGATGTGTTGAAACTCGACCCACGTCGCCTTTATGCAACAGTGTTTGAAGGTTCAAAAGAAGAAAACCTCTCTCGTGATGATGAAGCAGCATCAATTTGGGAAAAACATCTTCCTGCCGACCACATCATCAACGGTAATAAAAAAGATAACTTCTGGGAAATGGGTGATACAGGTCCTTGCGGTCCTTGCTCTGAAATCCACATCGACCTTCGTAGCGATGCTGAACGTGCCGAGGTTGATGGTCGCGAACTTGTAAACAAAGACCACCCACAAGTGATTGAGATTTGGAACCTCGTGTTTATGCAATATAACCGCAAAGCCGATGGCTCACTCGAATCGCTCCCTGCAAAGGTTATCGATACAGGTATGGGCTTCGAACGCTTGTGTATGGCACTCCAAGGCAAGACTTCAAACTATGATACCGATGTATTTACTCCGCTAATTGGCAAAATCGCTGAATTGTCGGGTAAGAAATATGGTGAAAATGATAAGGTGGATATTGCAATGCGTGTTATTGCCGACCACGTGCGTACAATCGCGTTCTCTATCGCTGACTCTCAATTGCCAAGCAATGCAAAGGCCGGTTATGTAATTCGTCGCATCTTGCGTCGTGCCGTGCGTTATGCATATACATTCCTCGACCAAAAGAGTGCATTTATGTATCGTCTCATCGACACTCTCATCGAGAGCATGGGCGAAGCATATCCCGAACTTCCTGCTCAACGCGAACTTATCATGAAAGTAATCAAAGAGGAAGAAGATTCATTCTTGCGTACTCTCGAAAATGGTATCAAACTTCTTGATGGTGCTATCGAAGAAGCTAAAAAGGTAGGTAAAACAGAAATTTCAGGTAAAGAAGCATTCGTGCTTTATGATACATACGGATTCCCTCTCGACTTGACCGAATTGATTCTCAAAGAAAACAATATGACACTCGATCAAGCCGGCTTCACCAAAGAAATGGAGGCTCAAAAGGCTCGCGCTCGCAATGCTGCAGCAGTTGAGGCTACCGACTGGGTGACAGTGCGTGAGGGTGAACAAGAATTTGTGGGTTATGACAATACAAGTGTTGAGACTCAAATTCTCCGTTATCGCAAGGTGAAACAAAAAAATAAAGAATTCTATCAAATAGTTCTTTCGGTAACTCCTTTCTATGCCGAAATGGGTGGTCAGGTAGGTGATAGTGGTAAACTCATCAATGGCAATGATGTTATCGATATCTATGATACCAAACGTGAAAATGGTATGGGCGTTCACCTAGCTACAAAATTACCTAAAGATGTTGAGGCTACATTTGTGGCTCAAATCAACGAAGATGCTCGTCTTGCAACTTGTTGCAACCACACTGCAACTCACTTGTTGCATGAGGCTTTGCGTGAAGTGCTTGGTACTCACGTAGAACAAAAAGGTTCATTTGTTTCTCCTCAAGTGCTTCGTTTTGACTTCTCTCACTTCCAAAAAGTTACTCCCGAAGAACTTTCAAAAGTTGAAAAACTTGCCAACAAGAAGGTGCGTCAAGCAATCGCACGCGATGAACGTCGTAATGTGCCCATCGCCGAAGCACAAGCAATGGGGGCTATGGCACTCTTTGGTGAAAAATATGGCGAAGAGGTGCGCGTGATAAAATATGGCGACTCGGTAGAACTTTGTGGTGGTACTCACGTTGACAATACCGGAAACATTGGTATGATTAAGATTATATCTGAAAGCAGTATTGCAGCAGGTATTCGTCGTATCGAAGCTATCACCGGTGAAAATGTGGAAAAAGCTATCGATGAAACAGCTAACACATTGAAAGAAATAGGTGCTATGTTTAATAATGCGCCTAATCTACTTCAAACACTTCGCAAATCGCTTGAAGAAAATGCCGAATTGCGTAAAGAGGCTGAAGAATATTTCAAAGAACGAGTAAATAACCTTACTAAATCGGTTCTCGAAAGCGCTGAACAAGTAGGCGATATAAAGGTCGCCAAACTGATGGGTGTGCGTGTGCCAGATGTAGTGAAATCAGTAGCATTTGGTGTGCGTGCCGCATCGACCGAAAAAACAGCATTCATTGCCGCAACTGTTGATATGGGCGGTAAGCCATTATTGACAGTGATGTTGACCGATGACCTCGTGAAAGAGGGACGCAATGCATCTATGATGGTGCGTGAAGCCGCCAAAGAGATCAAAGGTGGTGGCGGTGGTCAACCCGGATTTGCTCAAGCCGGTGGTAAAGATAAAGATGGCATCGTATCAGCAGGTCAAAAACTCATGGAAATGATTAAGAATTAGGAAATTATAAATGACTAATATTGCAAAAGGGCACAAGTTTCGCAATTTGTGCCCTTTTGTTGTTATAAAGCCGAACAGAGTGTTAAAAGATGCACATTTGTGCTTGAAATTTGGTCAAAAATTACTAACTTTGTGCCGTTTTTTAAGAATATGATTTTAAAATAAATTAATTTAATATGAAGAAAATTTACTCAATTTTATTAAGTGCTGCATTCGTTGCTTCTTCAAGCATCGCATCTGCACAACAATTGCCTAATGTGGGCTTCGAATCTTGGAAGGACGCTTGTGGTTCTACTGAGGCTTTTGGTACAGGGGGCTTGACTTCGTCTAAGACAGGTGAAATGCGTAAACGTCCCGGTGTTGAACCTACTGATTGGAATGGTTCAAGCATCAATCAAAAAGTGATTATGCAGAAACAAGAAACATTGATCTTTGATGAAACAACCGAAAAGGTTTCAGGAAGCCATTCAGTAAAAATGCAAAATAAATTTGTTGGAGTAGGCTCAATCGGTAGTGTCGCTCCCGGATTTATTACACTTGCAACGCCTTGGGTATATGCGATTTCAACTATCGAAGAATGTGATGGTGGTGCTTATGGAGGAGTGGCATTTACTGCGAAACCAGATGCTATCACAGGTAAATATAAAAGAACAGATACAACAGGTGAAAATTCGCATATCATCGTTTACCTTTGGAATGGTACATTTACTTCAAACGTTGGTTCTAAATCAGCTCCAAGTCAATCACGCACAAATGTAGACCGTGCAATTTGGGGTACTGAAACATCAACAGGTGATGGTAAACTTGTAGCAAAATGTGACTATACATTTACTACAACTGATGGTGCATGGAAAGAAATTACTGTGCCCATTGAGTATGTGGCAGGTGCAGGTGCTCCAACAATGATGAATGCTGTAATTTCAGGTGGAGACTATTGGACTCGTGCTAATATGTTGGATGGAACAACTTTGTATGCCGATGATGTAAAATTCCTTTACTATTCACGTTTGAAAGATATTAAAGTAGGTGGTGTTTCTGTTGCCGGTTTCAACTCAGATACTTATAACTATAGCATGAGCGGAACTACTCTTCCTGCTGAAAGTGATATTGAAGTTTCACACATGGGTGTAGGTGCTTCTCACACTATTGCTATTGATAAAGTAAATGCAACTGTTACTATTACAGTTACAAATGCAGGTAACGATGTTGACAATGTTGCTTCGCACACTTATGTGCTTCAATATGAAAAGAATGCTAATGTTGTTAAAAAAGAATATCCCGGATATTTGAACGTGTCAAGTGATATGTTGGGCGGTCAACTTATAAAAGATCAAGCAAATACTATTACTATTATTGAGAATGGTGATGGAACATGCACATTCATTCTCCCTGATTTCCGTCTTGATGCTGAATCAGAATCTATGGGTGATATTACAGTAGAAAATGTTACAATGACAACAGGAGCTGATGGCGTTACTACATATAAAGGATCTGTAACTGATATGTCGTTGGCAGGTGACCTCCTTGCAAATGTAGAATTGAATGGTACAATCACTGCTGCAGGTGTAGTTGATATGGTTATTGATGTTGTGTGGACAAATTCAGGTATGGGAGATATCCCCATCTTGTGTACATTCACTTCATTCACATCAGGAGTTGAGAATATCATCGCAGCACCCCAAGGCGAAGTAGAATACTATAACCTTCAAGGTGTGAAAGTGGCTAACCCTGAAAACGGTGTGTTTATCCGCGTTCAAGGTGGCAAGGCTACAAAAGTAGTGAAATAATTACTTTAGGTAAAACAGAATATGTCTAATGGGCGCTTCGTTAAGGAGTGCCCATTTTTTTGATAAAAATAGATTGAACTTATTGAGACTGGGGTATATAGCATACAATGTGTGATAATTTTCAATTCTCAACTCTCAATTATCAATTCTTAAGACTCTATATCAGAAAAATTTAGTAAATTTGCATCTTGAATTATTATGCGACAAAAATTGCCTAAAATAAAGAGACTTTACACGTTCATGTTGCAGAGTTTTTTGCCTCTGTTCATGATGACGTTTTTTATATGTCTTTTTATTGTGTTGATGCAATTTCTATGGCGCTATATCGATGACCTTGTAGGGAAAGGGTTGACAATCGATGTAATTTCTGAATTATTCTTCTATGCCGCGTTGACGATGGTGCCTATGGCATTGCCATTGGCAATTCTTTTAGCATCATTGATGACCTTTGGTAATCTCGGTGAGCGATTTGAACTCACTGCAATGAAAGCATCGGGAGTATCTTTGTTTCGCACGATGCGCCCACTGATTGTGTTAATGGTATTTATTGCGATTGGAGCATTTTTCTTTCAAAATAATGTGTTGCCAATTGCCCAGACCAAGATGTGGACTCTGCTTTATTCAATGCGACAAAAATCCCCTGAAGTGGAAATTCCCGAAGGTACATTTTATGATCAAATACCGGGTGTAAATCTATATGTAGAGCATAAAGATTCCGAAACGGGAATGCTTTATGATATGATGATATATGATGTGTCGAAAGGATTTGATAATTCTCGTATCATTCTTGCTGACTCGGGAAAATTGAGTTTTACTGAAGATAAGACACACCTGTTTTTGCAATTGTATAATGGAGAACAATTTGAACAATTACAAAATCAAGATGCAATTTCAACAAAGTCAAAAGGTAAATTTGTCCCTTACCGAAGAGAGTCCTTTAGTGAGAAACAGTTGAGAGTCGCTTTTGATGCAAATTTCTCTCGAATGGATGAGAGTACAATGCAACAACAGTATGTGGGGAAAAATATATCCCAATTACTCCAAACAATTGACTCGGTAAATCAAAGAGTTGATAGTATCGGTTCTACTTATGCCAAAGATATCAAAGAGGCACCATATTTTGGAATTACATATTATCGCAAAAAGTATGTAGATCATAAACTCACAGATGTGCCGCAAAATCAAATAATTCTTGATGATACATTGAACCTAGATACGTTG
Source organism: Muribaculaceae bacterium (assembly GCA_017409345.1). Lineage (GTDB taxonomy): Bacteria > Bacteroidota > Bacteroidia > Bacteroidales > Muribaculaceae > RGIG4079. The sequence continues at coordinate 44,216 of JAFQSX010000007.1, forward strand.
TTAATGGCAAAAGGTGGAAGTTATGCTCGCACTTATTTGGTGCAAGCCAAGAATAAGGCAAAACGTCATCGTCAAGATTATGAATTTAAATCTTTCTCAATGAAAGACCAACGCAAATCTATTCGTCGTCATGATATAGAGATGCAGAAGAAATTTACATTATCATTTGCGTGTATCATATTCTTCTTTATAGGTGCTCCTTTAGGTGCAATTATTAAGAAAGGTGGTATCGGTACACCATTGGTAATATCGGTAATATTGTTTATTATATATTATATCATAGATAACACCGGTTATAAGATGGCCCGTGAAGGCCGATTGGAAGTGTGGATGGGTATGTGGCTTAGTTCAGTAATCTTACTACCTTTAGGTGTGTTCTTTACTTATAAGGCTGTTCATGACTCGGCATTGTTTAATTTGGATGCATATAGAAACTTCTTCCGAAAGTTAGTTGGGGTAAATGAAACTCGTCATTATGAAATAAAAGAAGTAGTGATGGATGATGTATATTCGTCAAAGGCTATTGAGATGGCTACGGAATTACATGAAAAGTTTCAGTTTTTTGTATCAAAGCACAAGAAACGTCAATCTTATTATGAATATTGGATAAAAGGATATAGCCGTAAGGAAATTTTAGATTTGGAAGAATCTCTTGAAGGGTTAGTAACATATTTGTCTAATTCAAGAAATCAATTGTTAATTAATAAGATTTCTCAATATCCAATTTTGAAAAAGATATGGGCAAATCAACCATCCACATCAATGCTTCTGTCATGGGTTGGAATATTATTATTCCCAATCGGTATCCCTATATATTTTGTGGGATTGAAGAGCCATGCGGCGTTGATGCGAGATGTTAAAGCCGTATTGAAGGTAAATAATGATGTTTTAGAATTATTAAATGAGAATTCAATATAAGTTCATTTTACAATGAATAACAAAAATATATCAATGGGAAATATACATTTAGATACAATAGAAGAAGCAATAAAGGATTTTGCCGAGGGTAAAATGATTATTGTAGTAGATGATGAAGATCGCGAGAATGAAGGTGATATCATTGTTGCTGCCGAAAAGATTACTCCTGAACAAGTTAACTTTATGCTTAAAAATGCACGTGGATTGTTATGTGCGCCTATCACAATTTCACGATGCAAGGAACTAGGTCTTGACCGTCAAGTTTCGGACAATACTTCAGTGTTAGGGACACCATTTACTGTGACAATTGATAAACTTGAAGGGTGCTCAACAGGAGTGTCAATCAATGACCGTTGTGCTACAATTCGTGCACTTGCAGACCCAACATCGGTTCCTTCTACATTTGGACGTCCCGGGCACATTAATCCTCTTTATGCCCAAGATCAAGGAGTGCTTCGCCGCCCCGGGCACACAGAGGCTGCTGTCGATTTAGCCCGTCTTGCCGGGTTATATCCTGCCGCTGCTTTGATGGAGATAATGAGTGATGATGGTTCGATGGCTCGATTGCCCGAATTGCGTCAACGTGCCGATGAGTGGGGTATGAAACTTGTGTCAATAAAAGATTTGATTGCATATCGTCACAAACGTGAATCTCTTGTTGAGAAAGGTAGTGAAGTGGATATGCCGACAAAATATGGTCATTTTCGCTTGATTCCATTCCGCCAAAAAAGCAATGGGCTAGAGCATATTGCAATAATAAAGGGTAATGTTAAATCGGGTGAGCCTGTACTAGTGCGTGTTCATTCTTCATGTGCAACCGGTGATATTTTTGGCTCAATGCGATGTGATTGTGGCGACCAATTACATACGGCTTTGCGTATGATTGAAAAAGAGGGTTGTGGGGCAGTTGTATATCTTAATCAAGAAGGACGTGGTATCGGCTTGATGGATAAGATTGAGGCCTATCGATTGCAAGAAAAGGGAATGGATACTGTTGAAGCAAATATCCACCTCGGTCATAAAGCAGATGAACGAGATTATGGTGTAGGAGCGCAAATATTAAGTTCTCTAGGAATTAGTAAAATGCGCTTGATGACCAATAACCCAATTAAGCGAATAGGACTTGAAGGGTATGGGTTGACAGTAGTTGAGAATGTTCCTATTGAAATTGAACCAAATGAATATAATCGATTTTATCTTCACACCAAAAAAGAGCAAATGGGGCATGAATTAAAGAATGTTGATTAATCATTCATAAAGCAAAAGCCTATCACTTTTCGTGATAGGCTTTTGCTTTTTAGTCATTGAAAATCTATTCTTTGATGTGATTTTTTAATTCATATCTTGCGTCGTGATTACCTCTTTCAGCGGCTTTCTTTAGATATTCAATGGCCTTTTCTTTGTCGCGTTCAACACCGGTGCCATCTAAATAACACATGCCAAGCATATAATATGCTCCGGGGATGTTTGATGCTTCGGCCTTACGAAATAGAGAAATTGCTGTGTCGTAATTGCGTTTGCATTCTTCTCCGTTGTAGTACATGCGCCCCAATTCATAATGAGCATCAGCAACATCGGCTTCAGATGCTTTTGTCCAATATTGAAATGCTTTTTTCTTGTTTTTCTCAACACCACTGCCATAATAATAACATGCGCCAACTTTGTGTTGGGCAAGTGGATGCCCAAGATCGGCAGCCTCAAGATATTTTTCGTAGGCTCGTTTGATGTCACGTTTAACACCTTTTGAACCACTAGAATAATTCATTGCTTCTTCATATATGTCTTGACCGGGATAATCTAGTTTTTTATAACCGGCTTTTTTTTCGGTGCGTTCAACGTTCCATTTGCCACGCAACGATTTGAGGTCTTGTGCTGCGATATTATAACTTCCCGCAGTTATAACTATAACTGCTATTATATAGGCTATTTTCTTCATTGAATTATAAAGCAAGAAGTTCTTTGATTTTTTCTTCAATAGTTTCTTTTGATTGAGAACCAGCAAGACGAATAGATGTTTTCTTGCCATCTTTAAAAAATAGGATAGTAGGAAGTGACATGATGCGATTGTCGGTGCTGAAATCACTTTCATCTTCTACATTATATTTCCCAATAACAACTTGTCCGTCATATTGAGTTGCGAGTTCGTCAATGACTGGTCCCATTGCAACACAAGGACCACACCAAGTTGCCCAAAAATCAATTACTACGGGTTGGCCCGATTCGATGATTTCGTTTACGTTTTCGTCTGTAAATGTAAATGCCATTTTAGTAAAATTTTAAGTTATTAATTATTTAGTTTATTATCGTTCAATAGTAAATTCAATATCCATACTTTCAAGTTTATTAATTAAATCTTTATTTAATGGAATTGTTTTTGATGACATGAGTTTTACTGTGCGGTTAATTTCCGGGTCGTAAATTAAGAATGTCAATGAGCGATGATTTTCGGTAGATGACGCAATATGGTCAGTTAATATATCCATCAAATTGGGATTTACCATTTGAGTATTAAGTTTTATAGTGATTCCCGATAGCCATTGACCTTTTACATCTTCTAAAAGTCGGATATTGGTTATATTAAATCGTAATTCTTCTGACTTGAATCTCTTTTGGAATTTTCCTGTAACAAGAATTGGGGTCCCTGGTTGTCCATAACGACCAAAGTCAATATATTGTTGACCAAAAAGCATTAGTTCAGTACTTCCTGTATAGTCTTCAAGTTTTAATATCCCAAAGTTGCCTCCTCTTTTTGATGGCTTTGATTGAAATCCGGTAACCATACCTCCAAAAGTTAATTCCATATCTTCTTCAGGAGTTATCTCGTCTTTGTGTTTAATGTTTGAATTACATCCGAAGTGTAATTCCATATAATATGGGTCAAGTGGATTTCCGGATAGGAACATGCCTACAAGATCACGTTCTTTTTCCAACTTTTCGGCATTAACCCATTCTACAGCCGGTTTTATTTCTGGACGTCCTGCTATGTTTAAAGAAGCATCATCATCTCCAAATAGTGATGCAGATTGCTGTTGTGATGCATTCTGGAAGAGTTGCCCATATTTTATTATTTGTTCTGAGAAACTTTCATCTTTGTTGTTTTTTTCAAAGAAATCTTCTCGTTTTATTTCGGTAAAGCAGTCAAACGCACCTGCTAAAGCAAGAGAGTCAAATGTGCGACGATTTAATGCCGATAAAGGAACTCTTTCAACAAAGTCATAGATTGACTCAAATGGCCCACCTGCATCTCGTGCCGAAATGATGTCTTTTACAACATTTTCGCCAACACCTTTAATTGCAGATAGCCCAAATCTTATTTCGCCCTTTTTGTTAACCCCGAATTTATTGAAACTTTCATTGACATCGGGACCTTTTACCGGGATGTGCATTTTTTTACATTCATCCATAAACCCGGTAAGTTTGGTTATATCAGAACTGTTTCGACTTAAAACTGCAGCCATATACTCGGCAGGATAGTTGGCTTTAAGGTAGGCAGTTTGGAATGCAACCCAACTATAACATGTTGCATGACTCTTGTTGAATGCGTATGATGCAAACTTTTCCCAATCGGCCCAAATCTTTTCTAAGACCTTAGGGTCATGCCCATTCTTTTTCCCTCCTTCTATGAATAAGGCTTTGAGTTCGTTCATTTTATCAATCATCTTCTTACCCATTGCTTTACGCAAAGTGTCACTTTGTCCACGAGTAAAGTCGGCGAGAAGACGAGATAAGAGCATCACCTGTTCTTGATATACAGTAATCCCATAAGTGTCTTTGAGGTACTTCTCCATGATGGGTATATCATATACAATTGGAGAACGTCCATGTTTACGAGCTATGAAGTCGGGGATATAGTCCATAGGACCTGGACGATAGAGAGCATTCATCGCAATCAAGTCCTCGAATGTAGTTGGCTGAAGTTCGCGAAGATATTTTTGCATACCGGCCGATTCAAATTGGAAAGTACCGGTTGTTCGTCCTTCACAATAAAGTTGATATGTTTTCTTATCTTCAATATCAATGGTATCAATGTCAACGTCAATTCCATGAGTGAGTTTTATGTTGGCAATTGCCTCCTTGATAATTGAAAGTGTTTTCAGCCCAAGGAAGTCCATTTTGATTAGTCCTGTTTCCTCAATTACACGACCTTCAAATTGAGTAACAAGTAATTTGCCGTTTTCTTTATCATCAGCGGTACTTACTGGAACCCAATCGGTAATATCATCACGACAGATGATTACACCACAAGCATGAACACCGGTATTTCTTACGTTCCCTTCAAGTTTTTGTGCATACTTAAGGGTGTCGGTTATCATTGTATTGTGGCTATTTAGTTCATCTTTAAATTCAGGGACATGTTCATAGCAGTTCTTTAGAGTGGGTTTTAATTCCTTGCCATTGACCTCCGGCATGTGCTTTGGAATGAGTTTGGTCAGGCGTTCACTTTCTGATAATGGGAGTTGTTGTACGCGAGCAACATCTTTAATGGCCGATTTAGCAGCCATGGTGCCGTATGTAATAATGTGCGCAACTTTTTCTTCTCCATATTTTTGAGTTACATAGTGAAGCACGTCAGCACGACCATCATCGTCAAAGTCAATATCAATATCAGGGAGAGAAATACGATCGGGATTTAAAAAACGCTCAAACAGAAGGTCATATTTGATGGGGTCAATTTGAGTAATACCTAGGCAATATGCTACTGCCGATCCGGCAGCAGAACCACGACCGGGACCGACGCTTACTCCTAATTGTTCTCGTGCTACATTGATGAAATCTTGCACAATTAAGAAGTACCCGGGGAAACCCATGGTCTTCATAATGTGCAACTCAAAATTTATTCGTTCATTTAATTCGGGGGTTAGTGGATCTCCATAACGTTTCTTGGCGCCATCATATGCTAATTTTTTCAAATAATCGGCCTCAAGTTTAATACGATACAATTTGTCATATCCACCCAATTTTTTGATTTTATCTTTAGCCGCATCTTCGCTCAAAACAACATTGCCATTCTCGTCTTGAGTAAATTCGTCAAATAAATCTTTTTCGCTAATTCGTTGGCGATATTCTTCTTCAGTGCCAAATTCTTTTGGAATATCAAAAGTAGGCATGATAGGAGCATTATCAATAGAGTAGGGCTCTACTTTGTCAAGAATATCAATAGTATTATATAATGCTTCAGGAATGTCGCTGAAAATCTCATTCATTTCTTCTTGAGTCTTCATCCACTCTTGCTTGGTGTAGAGCATGCGACTTTGATCGGCAATGAATTTATTGGTTGATACACATATTAGTCTATCGTGTGCTTCTGCATCTTCAGCATTTACAAAGTGCACGTCATTTGTGGCGACTAATTTGATATCATATTTTTTGGCAATCCTAATAAGTTCCGGGTTTACTTGCTCTTGAACCTCATAGACATTGTGATTTGATCTGGGAATGTCGGTCTTGTGACGTTGTAATTCTAAATAATAGTCGTCACCAAAAGTGTCTTTCCACCATTGTACTTGTCTTTCCGCCTCTTCAATTTCTCCAGCCTGAATTAGTCTGGGAATTTCACCCCCAAGACATGCCGAACAAATAATTAAACCGTCTTTGTGTGCGGCCAATTCTTCTTTGTCAGTACGTGGATGAGAATAAAAACCTTCAGTCCATGCTCTAGATACAATTTTTATGAGATTATGATATCCGGTTTTGTTTTTTGCTAATACCACCAAATGTCTACCGGTATCACGTTTATCAACGTGTTCAAAACGTGATTTTTGAGCCACATACATCTCGCATCCAAATATTGGCTTGAATATTCTCTTTTTTAATGATTCAATTTCGGCTCTTTTTTCGGTAATTAGTTCTTCGTTTTCTTCGGCAATGGCTTTGGTTAATTCTTTTTCGGCATCTTTAATGGCTCCTTTTATCTTGCCGTTCTTTTTATTAACATAGTTGTGGAATTCTTTTATGGCAAACATATTGCCGTGATCGGTTATTGCAATGCCTGGCATGCCATTGTCAATAGCCTTATCTACCAATGCAGTGACTGATGCTTGTCCATCAAGAACTGAGTATTGGGTGTGTACATGGAGATGTATAAAGGGATGCATTCTGATGTATTTAATATATTATGTGTGATTATTGTTCCCAAAGTTACGAAAATTCCTAATTAAAAAAATGGATATTTTTTATTTTATATCAACATTGTTGATAAGTTGCATTAACTGTTGATATCTACATTTACTAAATGAAATGATTTTATTATTTAGTTTTAGAGTAAGAATGATAATGCTTATATTGAATAATAAATAAAAATATGTTTTATAACATAAAATTTTTCGAGGGTTAAAATGTTGATTAATAGGAATAATGGTGTAAAAGTGTCAAAAATGGGCAAAAAATAAATGCAAAAAAGTTTGGTAGATTGGTAAAATGTACCTAACTTTGCACTCGCTTTTGAGGACGAACCGCAGCGGCGGTAGCAAAGGGCTGGTGGCAGGTTAAAACCTGTTAATTTTTTGAGAAAATTTTCACAGAATAAAATTTTGTTGTACCTTTGCAAAGTTTTCCGCTCATTTTAAATGAGTGCAAAGCACACGAACATTGAAAGAAATACAATAGACAAGAGTAGTACAAGAGCAAAAAAAGTTCTTAGTCAATTCTTAAACGAAATAAGTCAAGCAGGAAGTTCTGAACGGGAATTTTCGTTGAATATCAAGTCTTGTTAATA
>JAFQSX010000008.1 GCA_017409345.1 Muribaculaceae bacterium
GATGCTTTTGCTAATGTAACTGTCCCCTTGTTTTTCACAGAAAAAGAGGGGGACGAGAATTGCAAATGCAATTCGGAGGGGGTTAGGTTATGATAATCAGGAGGTTACACAGAGAATTGTGCCAATATGTATATAATTACCTTAATTTTTTATGGCTAGTGACTGAGGCAACTCGGACGGCCGGGGTCACTAAGGAGATAGTATTAAGACTTAAAAACAGAAAGAGTGCATCAAAACATGTTTGACGCACTCCTTTTGCTATTTTAGTATTTCAAATTATTTCGCAGGATCGAGGACTACAACGCGGTAGTTGTTTTGAGCATTAAATTCTTTCATGAATTTTTGAACATCGGCAACTGTGATTGCGTTGATTGTTTCGATTGCTTGGTTGAATGTGTCAACACCGTTGAGTTCAAAACCAACTATATTATTCAACCAACTATTATTCTTTTCTTTTGCTTCAATTGCACTCTTAACCATGAATTCTTTTACCTTTCCAAGTTCTTCTTCGCTGATATTTGTTTCCATATCAACAAACTCTTTCTTAATCAAACCAAGAACTTTATCTTTCAATTCGGGTTTCATTGGGAATTGAGATTGGATTGAAACAGGTTCGGTAGAAATGCGACTCATATAACCTTGTGCCCAAATTGAGTAAACAGCACCTTCTTTTTCACGAATTGTTTCGATGAGGCGAGCACTCAAAATTTGACCTGCAACAGATGCCATTTTTTGGTTCTTGTCAGAGTAAGGCATATCGGCAAAGGCTACGATAGCAGCATAGGTTTGAGGAGTTTCCATCTTGCTTTGCATTTCATCGGTCTTAGTACCTTTACCCACTGCCAATGCGTTGTTAAATTCAACCTTTTTAGTTGCTTTTTTAGCATCACCGGGGAGTGAAGCGATATATTGCTCAACCATTGGTTTCAATGTGTTCAAGTCAACATTACCTACGATTACAAATGTGTAGTCAGCAGCATTAGCAGTCATTTGTTTTGCGATATCGAGGATACCTTGACGGTCGGCAGCCTTAACCACATCAACAGTAAGCATTTTCTTACGAGGATTTGAATACAATGAATTTGCTACGTGTTTGCTGAATTGGAAATTAGGAGTAGCTTCTTGGTTTTGGAGCACACCTGCATAAGTGTTTTGCATTGCTTGATATTCATCGGCTGTAACATTCACATCGGTAAACATCATATAGGTGAGTTCCATCAATGAAGTCAAATCTTTTGGAGTTGCAGAACCGCTGAATTCACGTTCATAGTCGCTGAAATTAGGACGCAATGATACTTGTTTACCTGCAAGATATTTTTGAAGGTCAGAGTAGGTGTATTGGCCAAGACCATATTGTTGAAGCACGAGAGGAAGCATAATCAATTCGTTAGCTTTTTCATCACCGATTTTGCTTGTACCACCTTTAGCAATTGCAGTCATCAAAATTTCATCTTCTTTGAATTTTGTAGGCTTAACAATCACTTTCGCACCATTAGAGAGAGTCCATTCAGTTGTCCCCCATGTCGCATTTTGAGATTCTTTTACCACTTTACCTGCTGCAGGGAGATTTGCGATAAGAGGTTCGCTCTTCACATTGTCAACATATGCTTCGATTGTTTCGGCATCAACTGCTGCCACAACTTGCGCAAGTTCTTCTTCGGTAGGCATTGCCACACCTTCAGTTTCGGGAAGAAGTGCAAGAAGCACGCGATTGTCGGCAGTTACATATTGAGCGAATGCTTGGTTGATTGCTTCAACAGGAATTTGATTAGCAAGCATATTCATTGTTTGGTATTCCCATTCGATTGTTGGGATTGGTTCGTTGTCAACAAAGTGACGCACATATTCACGAGCAAAAGCACCCGATTCGCGGCTTGCACGATTTTTGTAAGCCTTTTCAAGACGAGAGATATATTCGCTACGAGCGCGAGCATATTCTGTAGCAGTGAAACCATTGCGTTGAGCACGAAGCACTTCGCGATAGATAGCCTCAACTACAGGTTTGATGTCATTTGTTTTAGCCACACCGCTCACACTGAAAGCTTCTTTGGTTTTAGCCAAGAAGAATTCGCCATCGCTTGCACCGGCTGCAGCAAATGGAGCATCAGGTTTGCTAGTCATTTCATTAAAACGTGCATCGAGCATAGATGTAATCATGCTGTTGGCATAATTGTAAATCATATATGTCACATCACCCTTCATTTCATTGGGCAACGCTTCACGTTTGAACATCAATTGCACGATAGCATTACTTTGTTCTTTATCTTGACCAATTGCATAGATTGTGCCTTTTGTATCTTCTACAGGATAATATACACGTTCTTTAGCATCGGCAGGCATTTCAATATGAGAGAACATCTCTTTGATTTTTGCTTCGATGCGGTCAACATCGATGTCACCAACTACGATGATACCTTGTTGATCGGGGCGATACCATGTTTTGTAGTAGTCACGCAATGCGCTATAAGGGAAGTTGTCAACCACTTCCATTGTTCCGATAGGCAAACGGTAGCCATAACGGCTGTTGGGATACACTTTAGGAAGAAGGTTTTCGAGGATACGCATTTGACCCACCATTGAGCGACGCCATTCTTGGTGAATTACACCACGTTCTTTGTCGATTTCGGCATCTTCAAGAAGAAGGTCGCAAGCCCAGTCGTGAAGAATCAAAAGACATGAGTCTTGAACAGCCACATCGGCTGTAGGCACGTTTGAAATGTTATAAACTGTTTCATCTACTGAGGTGTAAGCATTGAGGTTTTGACCAAATTTCACACCTTTAGTTTCCAACCAGCTCACCACTTGGTTGCCGGGAAAATTCTTTGTTCCGTTGAAACACATGTGTTCGAGGAAGTGTGCGAGACCGCGTTGGTTATCTTCCTCAAGAATCGAGCCCACTTTTTGGGCAATAAAAAATTCAGCTTGACCTTTTGGGTACTCGTTATGACGAATGTAATAAGTCAAACCATTTGGAAGTTTACCAATTCTCACTGTTGTATCAACAGGAATTGGGGGCATTTGTTGTGCCACCGCTACAGTAGGAAGCATAAGCATTCCTACCAATAGCATTAATAATGATTTTGCTAATTTTTTCATTTTGGTTAATATATTAATTAATGTATTATTTCACATTTGAGCCTACAAAGCTACATAAAATATGTAATAGTTATACACATATTACAATATTTCACACTCCTTTAGACGAATTTTCATCAAAAAAGTTACATTCTTGCCTTCATTTTTCAACTTTTTTCACACTTTTGCGAGTGAAAATTATCGAAATTGCCACCATCACACCTAACGCCCATGGATAATAAAGATATTGGAAAGGCTCGGCCGGTGCAATCTTAGCGAGTTGGCACGCCAACAAAGTCTGCGCCCCGTAAGGAATGAGGCACTGTGTGATGCACGAACAAGTATCGAGCAGACTGGCCGTTTTGCGTGGTGAAATACCAAATCGAGAGGCAATTTGTTTTGATAGCGAGCCAACGGTGATTATAGCAACTGTATTGTTGGCCGTACACATATTTACTAATGACACAATTATCGCAATACAAGCTTGGCCACCTCGTGAGCCCGATATGCGACTCGACAATAGTTGCAGCAAATAATTTATCCCTCCTGCGGCTTTTATCAACCCCAACATTCCGGCCGCCAACAAAGTGATAATAATGAGATTTCCCATTGAGTCAATGCCTTGTCCCATAAAGCCAAAGAGATCAAACAATGCATATCCTTTTATTAGGGCTATCAGCAATGCCGACATGATACCCAGAGCCAACACCACCGTTACATTTATCCCTATTACAGCCGTAATGATAATAATCAGATATGGCAAAATCAATACCGGATTTATATCTTGCGTCACTGCTACATTCTCCACTCGAGTGCCAATAATCACATATACTATAAGAGTGGCAATCGCTGCAGGGAGTGCAATCCACAAATTTGCCTTAAATTTTTCGTTCATCTGGCATCCTTGTGTGCGAGTGGCAGCAATCGTAGTGTCGGAAATAAACGAAAGGTTATCACCAAAAAATGCACCACCAAGCACCACTGCCACAAAAAACGGTACATCTCCCCCACTCGTCTGTGCTAGTTCTACAGCAAGCGGAGTGAGAGCCACTACAGTTCCCACCGACGTACCAATTGACACCGAGATAAAACAGGCGGCAAGAAATATCCCCGGCACAACAAACTCGGGGGGCAGATATTTCAATGTGAGGTTTACCGTAGCTTCAACAGCGCCAATCTTCTCGGCAAGCACGGCAAAAGCACCGGCAAGGACAAATATCCACACCATATATAGCACATTTGAGCCTCCGGCCTCTTTTGAAAAAATCTCAATGCGCTGAGCCAACGACTTGCCGCGAAACGCCGCCACCGCCCACATCGACGCAATAACAAGTGCCACCGCAATAGGCATCTTATAAAAATCGCCCATCACAATCGACACCACAAGGTAAAACACCAAAAAGACTATTATAGGAGATATCGCCAACAATCCTCTGCGATGCGGCACCCTATCATGCAACGGCGACCGATTAATATCTTTCATAACATTTTCGCAAATTACTTTTATCGTACAAAGGTAGGTATAAATTCATAATTGTGAAACATTTGCATAATTCAAGTTTTATTTGTAACTTTGCGGACGATTTCGCAATCTCTGGCGTGTAAAGTGAACCGTGAATATTGCGAGTAATGTTAACATTTTAAATATCAAAGAAATGGACTTAATTAAAATCGCCAACGAAGCATTTGCTACAGGCAAACAACACCCTGAGTTCGGTCCTGGTGATACTATCACAATCGCCTACCGTATTAAAGAAGGCAACAAGGAACGTATCCAACAATACCGTGGTGTAGTTATTAAAATTTCAGGCGAAGGCGAAAAGAAACGCTTCACAGTTCGCAAAATGAGCGACAACATCGGTGTAGAACGTATCTTCCCAATCGAATCACCATTTATTGACTCAATCACAGTCAATAAGTATGGTAAAGTTCGTCGCGCAAAACTTTATTACCTCCGTGGTCTCACAGGTAAGAAAGCACGTATCAAAGAACGTCGCGTTGTTAAGTAAGAAACACTTTCTTGCAAAGAATAAAAAAGACTTGCTTTCTCGAGGAGCAAGTCTTTTTTGTATCATGTTACCTTAATCTATACCCCTGAAGGGGTATCTACTATTGACAACCAAATGATGAGCAAAAACACCATAATAACCACAATAATGGCCAACCACACACTAGGACGAATAGGTTGCTTATTTTTTTTCTTTTTATCGTTCATTGTTTTAAGTATTTTTTCTTAAAACAACAAAACTACAACAATAGTTTGCTATTATTTACAACCTATTACTCGACGTAGTGCATCAATTTGCGAGCGCCAAAGATCCTGAGACTCATCCAACTCATCTTCTTCGGCAAAGTCGGTTATTTGCAACACAGTGTTGTCAGTCATTTCACTTGTGAGAATACGCATTTCAAAATATGTTTTATCCGGCGCATCAAGCCACTGTAATTTTATTGCCAAACCTTTGCGCATACCCACCATACGGGCCTCTTGGCAATAGCCTTTCCAAATAAAACTATATTGTTTATCTTTTATTTTGACATTATCGGCAAACCACTGTTTCAATCCATTTTCAGAAGATATATAATCCCACAATATAGCAACAGGGGTTGATTTCATGCCAAACTCTAATTTATACTTTATAGGCTCCATGATTTCAGATTGGTTATCTATGGTTTTTGTTATGATTTAACGATGGTTTATATTTATAACTGCGAATTAATATAAAATTATTGATATATGCATCATTTTTTTCTTTTTTCTTTATTAAAGTATCGCTTTTTGTGGTAAATTTGCATATATAAAATCAAAACAAATCATTTAAGACACTTTCACTATGGGATTATTTGAAAAACTAACCGAAAGAGCGATTAAAAATCGCCAACGCATCGTACTACCCGAAGGTACCGAACCAAGAACACTAACTGCTGCTGATAGAATTATCGCCGAACGCATTGCCGACGTAATCCTTATTGGTGACCCAACTGACATTTTGGCAATGGCCAAAGACCTTAAACTCGAAAATATTAACAAGGCTCAAATTGTCAATCCTGCCGATGAAAAAGTTATTGATAAATATGCCAGCATATATTTCGACTTACGCAAAAGCAAAGGTATTTCGATGGAAGAGGCTCGTCTCACAACAGCCAATCCTCTATATCTAGGTTGCTTGATGGTAAAAGCAGGCGATGCTGACGGACAAGTTGCAGGAGCAATGAATACTACTGGGAATGTGCTTCGTGCAGCGTTCCAAGTAATAAAAACCCAACCTGGCATTGATGTTGTTTCAGGAGCATTTATCATGTTGCTTCCCGAAGGCTCACAATATGGCACCGACGGCCTTCTTGTATTTGCCGACTGCGCGGTTATCCCCGACCCAACAGACAAAGAATTGGCACAAATCGCAGTCTCTGCAGCCCAAACAGCTCGCGATATTGCTGCAATCGAGCCACGTGTGGCAATCCTAAGTTTCTCTACCAAAGGTAGCGCTCGCCACGACCGCGTGAATAAAGTTATCAGCGCAACAGAAATCGCTCACGCTATGGCTCCAGAACTTATTCTTGACGGCGAACTTCAAGCTGATGCTGCATTAGTTCCGGGCGTAGCAAACAGCAAGGCTCCAAACAGTCCATTGAGTGGACGCGCCAATGTGCTTGTATTCCCTTCTCTTGAAGTGGGCAACATTGCATATAAGCTCGTTCAACGTCTTGGTGGCGTTCAAGCCGTAGGTCCTATCCTTCAAGGACTTGCTGCTCCCGTAAACGATCTTTCTCGTGGATGTTTCCCTGAAGATATTTTCAAAACAGTTATCATTACTTGTAACCAAGCAATCGGTCTTAAAGAAAACAAATAATCAACTCAACAATATAAAAATTTAGCTCATTATGAAAATTCTCGTTTTAAATTGTGGTAGTAGTTCTGTTAAATATAAACTCATCAACACTTCAAACGACAATACACTTGCCGAAGGTGGTGTAGAACGTATCGGCCTTGAAGATGGGTTCTTAAAATTCAAACGTGCTGATGGTTCAAAAGAAACAGTCGCTCTCGGACACATTGACCACAATGGAGCAGTTTCGGCTATTCTCAATAACCTCACCGATGAAAAAGAAGGTTGCATCAAGAGCTATGATGAAATTGATGCAGTTGGGCACCGTGTAGTGCATGGTGGCGAAAAGTTCAATAAGAGTGTACTTATCGATGATGATGTGAAAGCCATGATTAAAGAATGCTACGACATCGCTCCTCTTCACAACCCCGCCAACATGACCGGCATTGAAGCTATCACTGCATTAATGCCTAATGTGCCTCAAGTGGGTGTATTTGACACAGCATTCCACCAAACAATGCCTGCAAAATCGTTCATGTATGCCCTCCCATATAAATACTACGCTGAAGATGGCGTGCGTCGCTATGGATTCCACGGAACAAGCCACCGCTATGTATCACAACGCGTGTGCGAATTCCTTGGTGTTGACATCAAAGAACAAAAAATCGTCACTTGCCACGTTGGTAATGGAGGGTCAATCACTGCCGTACTTAATGGCAAAAGTGTTGACACCTCAATGGGTTTAACTCCTACTGAAGGTCTTATGATGGGGACTCGTGTAGGCGACGTTGACCCCGGTGCGTTGACCTATTTGATGACTAAACACAATCTCACCCCTGCTCAAATGCAAAATATCATCAACAAGGAAAGTGGTATGGCTGGTGTGTCAGAAATTTCTTCAGATATGCGAGAAATCGAAGCCGCCGACAAAGCAGGTGTTGAACGCGCACAAATGGCATTGGCAATGTATGAACAACGTATCATTAAATATGTAGGTGCATATGCTGCTGAAATGGGGGGTGTTGACATTATCGTATTTACAGGTGGTGTTGGTGAAAACCAAACAGGTGTACGCGAAAACGTGTGCCGTCCACTCGGTTTCATGGGCGTAGAACTCGACAACGAGCTCAATGCAAAAATTCGTGGCACCGAAACAGTGATTTCTACCCCAGCTTCAAAAGTGAAAGTAGTGGTAATCCCTACCGACGAAGAATTAATGATTGCTCGCGATACTGAAGCTATCGTTAATGGCCGTCAACCCGAATAATAATATTTTAATCAACCTTATAGGCTCACTCACCCTCTAATTTTCTATTTAATTAGAGGGTGAATGCAAAGCCACCGGAATCTTCCCCTATCAAAATTCAGTTTCTAAAAATCTACAACACATAGTATATATTTATAATTTTATGAAAAAAATCAGAGCAGCCATCGTAGGATATGGCAACATTGGTCAATTTGTACTCGACGCTATTGAAACTGCTCCCGACTTTGAAGTTGCAGGTGTAGTGCGTCGTAGCGTCAGCAATATCCCTGCTGAGCTTAATTGCTATAGCGTAGTTACCGACATCGACCAACTTGAGAATGTAGATGTAGCAATACTTTGCACTCCTACTCGCGAAGTAGAAAAATATGCTACACAATATCTTGCTAAAGGTATTAATACCGTAGATAGTTTTGACATTCACACAGGCATTGCCGACCTTCGTCGCAATCTCAATGCCGTTGCGCAAGCCAACGGCACTGTCGCCATTATTTCAGCCGGTTGGGATCCGGGTAGCGACTCGGTTGTTCGCACTCTACTTCAAGCCGCAGCCCCAAAGGGATTGACTTATACCAATTTCGGTCCCGGAATGAGTATGGGACACACCGTGTGTGTAAAATCAAAAGAAGGAGTTAAAAATGCTCTTTCAATGACCATTCCATTAGGCACCGGCATTCACCGTCGCATGGTATATGTGGAGCTTGAAGATGGTTATTCTCTAGACCAAGTAGCAAAAGCGGTAAAAGAAGACCCTTACTTTGCAAATGACGAGACCCATGTGATGCAAGTAACTTCGGTTGATGAAGTGAAAGATATGGGACATGGCGTGAACATGGTTCGCAAAGGTGTATCAGGCAAGACTCAAAACCAACGCTTTGAATTCAACATGAGCATCAATAACCCTGCCCTTACGGCTCAAATGCTCGTGAGCGTGGCTCGTGCCTCTATGAATCAAAAGCCCGGAGCATATACAATGATTGAAATTCCGGTAATCGACTTACTACCCGGCGACCGCGAAGATCTCATCAGCCACCTCGTGTAATTTAAATTCAAATTACAAGTATTATACGACGATGTATCTATTTAAATATGATACATCGTCTTTTTTTATCATATTTGCCGGTTGTTTTTATTGTTAATATATTTTGTGATTCCATATAAACACACTAACTTTGCTAAAGAATTTACAACAATACGTTATTGTTAATGATTAAAAATCTTTTAAGATTTATAACTCCTATAATTATACTCGCCATAGCACTGACTATTGGCACCAATAATTCGAAATCAATTGTTTTAGAGGAGTCTATTGACAACTCTATGTCACAAATTGACGCCACATATATCGAACCTGCTACCATTGATTTTGAATTATTCTTTCCCCGACAAATATCTTCAACTAATATCCTTCGGCTACAAAACACCGCAAAAAGGATAAATAGCACTCAAAAAAACAATATCACACACTTCAATTCTAGTCGAATTGAAAACCTCGGAATTAAGAATTTCATTAACGAAAAATCATCAATCATCCATTCTTCGTTTATCAAGCCTTTTCATCGGTTGATTTGCCTTGGTAAACTTATTATTTAGTGTTCTATATCCTATAATTTATAGTGGTATTTTCCTTACACAAGGATAATATCACCATTTTGTTATGCTGATAACAAAACTCAATTATAAAAACATACACTAAATATACTAATTTAAAATGGATATTTTTCAGATATTTACTCTTTTAGGAGCATTAGGTATGTTCCTATATGGTATGAACTTAATGAGTTCAGGTCTTCAAAAAGCATCAGGCGACAAACTTAGAAGTTTCCTTTCGGCTATGACATCCAACCCATTTAAAGGGGTTTTGACCGGACTTGGCATCACATCAATAGTTCAATCATCTTCGGCTACAACTGTAATGGTTGTAAGTTTTGTAAATGCTGGACTACTCTCACTAGGACAAGCGATCGGAGTGATTATGGGAGCCAACATCGGTACAACAGTAACCGCATGGCTTGTATCATGGCTCGGTTTCAAGGCCGACATCTCAATTCTTGCAGTACCATTAATGGTATTCGGATTCTTATTCTCAAACTCCAAGAAAAACCAACGTCAAAACATTGGCGAATTAATTGTTGGCTTCTGTCTTTTATTCCTTGGTCTTTCTTTTATGAAAGAATCTGTTCCCGATTTAAATAGCACCCCCGAGGTTTTAGAATTCGTAAAAACATGGTCTAGTTATGGATTCAGTTCGATCTTGATTTTCCTTGCATTCGGTACCGTTCTCACTCTTGTTCTTCAATCTTCATCAGCCACAATGGCCATCACTCTCATTATGTTGAGCATGGGATGGATTCCATTTAATATGGCATGCGCTATGGTATTAGGCGAAAACATTGGGACGACTATCACTGCAAATATTGCGGCAGCAGTTGGTAACACCCAAGCCAAAAGAGCGGCAATGTCGCACACGATATTCAATGTATTTGGTGTAATTTGGGCTTTGATATTATTTAAACCATTCCTTGCCCTTGTTGGAAAAATAACTGAAGTAATTTTTGGGCTACCCAATCCTGCTGAAGAAGGATTTACTGTATCCTCTCCAAATTCCGACTCCGGAGTAGCGGCTTTATATGGTCTTTCTATGCTTCATACATTATTCAACGCCATAAATACATTCATATTAGTTTGGTTTATAAAGTATATTGAAAAACTTGTCGTATTAATCATCAAGGCGCCAAAAAACAAAGAAAACGAAGTATTCCGTCTTAAATATATTTCGGCCGGACCAGTAGCGACTCCGGAACTTGCAACCGAACAAGCATTTAACGAAATTATTCATTTTGCCCAGATCTCTAAGAAGGGACTCGGATATGCAAAGGCTGCAATTGAAGAAAAGAATCACGATAAATTTGAAGAACTTCGAAATAAGTTAGTAAAATATGAGGAAATATCTGACCGCATAGAATATGAAATTGCAGCATTCCTTAATGCCGTATCAGCCGGAGATATAAGTGAAGAATCTTCAAAAAGAATCAAAGCAATGTACAAGATTATCGGAGAATTGGAATCTCTCGGTGATTCAGGCGAAGCAATCAGTCGCATTCTTTCTCGGCGCAACATTCATAAAAAGACATTTGACGAAGACACCATCAATAAGATTAACAATATTATAGTGGCTGTTGACAATGCTTATGATGTGATGATTGACAACCTCATTGCCGCTCACAAAGGCACTCTCACCGAAATTTCAAATGCGTATAATGCTGAAGACCGAATAAACAACCTCAGAAGCAATCTTCGTGACGCAGAGATTGAAGACATCGAACACAATGTAAAAAATTATCAAACAAGTGTTTACTATATTGACATTATAAATCAACTTGAACAAATGGGCGACTTCATTATCAATATCTCACAATATCTTGAAATCGCATTCGCTCAACGATAATATTTATTAGAGCATCATTACACTTGGCTTAATCCTTTTTGAATTAAGCCAAGTGTTTTTATTATAAAATAATCAAAACGGAGATAGGATAATTTGCAGGTTGACGGGATATAATGTATTTTTGTAGAATATTTATCTTTAATAAACTATATTACATATTTCATGCTTGAATCAATAGGAAATTTCATCACAACAATCGCCGATTTTGTGTGTGGCTATCCAATGTTTTTCACACTCATAGGTGGAGGATTGTTTCTCTTTATATATTCGGGAGCAGTATCTATTCGACGTCTCCCCTATGCTCTTGCTGCATTACGTACCAAAAGCGACGCAAAGAATGGGCAAATCAGTTCGGCTCAAGCACTTGCATCGGTTGTTGCAGCCACTGTTGGCCTTGGAAATATTGCCGGCGTAACAATTGCATTGGTCATGGGTGGGCCCGGTGCTATTTTTTGGTTATGGGTAAGTGCTATCGTGGGAATGTGTACCAAATATCATGAAGGTGTACTTGCTATCATGTATAAAGGGAAAGATAATGAAGGAAATCCTCAAGGTGGCCCCATGTATATTATTGAGCGAGGTTTAGGTATGAAATGGAAACCTATGGCAGTATTTTTTGCCATTGCCGGGATGTTTGGAACAATGTGTATCATGAATGCCAACCAACTTGCAGAGGGTGCAGTTGCTACATTCACAACTCCCGAATGGATTGCCAATAGCGAATTCCTATCATTTATTTCATCAATTACATCGCTCGACAATCTTCATTCATTCAAACTTATATTTGGCATCGTCGTTGCTACAATTGTAGCACTTGTTGTTCTTGGAGGGATTAAACGTATCGCAAATGTGGCTACCGTCCTAGTTCCATTTATGGTTGGTGCATATTTTTTAATGGTACTATATATCATAATTACACATATTGGGGATGTTCCCGAAGTGTTTGCAAGTATTTTCCGTGAAGCATTTAATCTTGAAGCCGGTTGGGGAGCATTGATAGGAGTAGCACTCATTGGTGCTCGTCGAGCCGCATTGGTGAATGATGCCGGAGTCGGTACTGCTTCAATCATGCACGGAGCATCTCGAAACGACCAACCTGTGCGCGAAGGTCTTGTGGCAATGTTAGGACCTAGTATTGATTCCGGATTAGTATGCACACTTACCGCATTGGCAATTCTACTTTGTGGAGATATTAATGTAGAAGGAGTGCAAGGCCTTCAAGTTGCAATGGACGCGTTTGGAAATGCGATACCGGGAGGCAAATATATGCTTATGATTATTGTTATCTGCTTCGGTATGTCTTCAATGTTCTCCTATTCTTTCTATGGCAACAGATGTGCAAGTTATCTATTTGGCGCAAAAAACGCAAAATACTACACCTACTTCTTTATCCTTTCACTAGTGATATTTGCAGTAGTTCCTCTATCAGCAGCAGTGGGAGTATGCGACCTTTTCTATGGGTTAATGGCATTTCCCACCATGATTGCTATTCTTAAATTAAGTCCTAAGGTAAAACAGGCTACTAAACAATATTTTGCAGAGAAAGAGAAATAATCATTAATTCATTAAATCTGATTAATTATGCTCAATTTCATAACATGGACAGCCGATCCCATTTTATTTGATTTTTCTATATTTGAAGTCCGATGGTATTCTCTTATGTTCCTTATTGGATTCCTGGGAGGATATAAAATTGTAGAAAAGATATTCAAACACGAAGGAGCTCCCGAAAGTTGGCTCGGCTCATTGCTTATATGGGTAATGGCTGGGACTATTATCGGTGCTCGTCTTGGTCATGTATTTTTCTACGAATGGGATCAATATTCACAAAACCCAATAGATATATTTAAAGTGTGGGAAGGTGGATTGGCTAGCCATGGGGGCACAATAGGTGTCGCGATTGCTGTCATCTTGTTTTCTCGTTTTAAAACCAAACGAAATCCACTGTGGACATTCGATCGTTTGGCGGTAGCTGTAGCAATGGTAGCCGGATTAATACGCCTTGGCAATCTTTTCAATCACGAAATATATGGTCATGTAACCAATATGCCTTGGGCATTTTGTTTCATTGAGAATATTCGTGCTTGGCAAGCTGGAGCAGAGCCCATTTTCACTGCGCCATCTCACCCAACACAACTATATGAAGCACTTTGCTACTTTGCGTTGTTTGGATTGTTAATGTGGCTATATTGGAAAAAAAATGCACAAGAACGCCAAGGATTATTACTCGGCATCTTCTTCGTTTGGGTATTTGGCTCTCGATTCCTCATCGAATTCGTAAAGAACAATCAAGTTGCATGGGAAGAATCAATGACTCTCAACATGGGACAATGGCTCAGCATTCCATTTGTACTGATAGGCATCGCACTCATCATCTACGCTATGAAACGCCCTCGCATCGCCCTTGAATACCCCAACAAATTCCCCGATGAAAGTAAAGGCAAAAAGAGATAAGTTCTCAATAGTTTACGAAATCGCGAATATCAGTTCCAATAATTATACACTTGAGACTTTGTCTATATTATACGAAAAAAGAGGCTACATTTAGCCTCTTTTTTCATATAATTACTTTAACTTTGATAATCTATCGCTATTCCTGTTTTTTAGTCATATCCATTACCGGAACCATACCTTCGGTTGGCATATAAATGATTTGAGGTAACGAACCTTTATCAGATATTTTCTCTAAAGTGCGAATAAAAAGATATTGGTTGTAGGTACTTGTGAGCTTACCATTTTCAATTTCCATTGCTTCAGCCATACCTTTTGCTCTTTCAATTTCGGCCTGCGCATTTAATTTTTCAGCTTCTAATTTAGCCTTGGCCTCTTCTACAAGGATCATTCTATTTTGCTCGGCACGAGCCATTTCAGCCTTTCCTTCCATTTCTTGTTGCCATACATTGTACTTAGGAATTCCAAACATAAGACCTACGATAATTGCAACTACAACTCCTACTGATACTAGGATTTGAATAAATGTTCCATTTTTCATAAAATTCTATTTTTGTTGGTTAATATGTTATTTATCCTTTTCAGGTAGTGCCGAATGGATTATATTGTAAGATTCTTCCATTACATCTTTTATCCTAAATCCACCCTCAGGAACTTCTATCGGTTTATGAATTGTTATTTTGATGTGTCCCCACATAGGAAGTTTCTTAAATCGAGGCATCACATCAAATGATCCATCTATTGTAATAGGCACAATAGGCAAATTAAATTGCACGGCCAATAGATATGCCCCTTTCTTAAATGGGATCATCTTTCCATCCCATGAGCGAGAGCCTTCGGGAAAGACAGTTATTGACATATCTTTCTGTAATTGCTGACGTGCAGTTGCCATAGTTTGTCTCACTGCGGCAGGAGATGAATTATCCACAAAAATGTGACCTGCGCGCTTGCAACCCCACCCTAAAAATGGGATTTTTTCAAGGCTTTTTTTCATCATCCATCGGAAACTATGACCTAGGTAACCATATACCGAAAGAATATCGTATGCACCTTGGTGATTAGCAACAAACACGTATGGTGTTTTAGAATCAATATTCTCACGACCGAATACCGTCACTTTTACAAATGAAATCCAGCAAATCAATCTACCCCACATCATTGCCGGATAATAACCCCACCAACGGCCACCGCCCAACATTGAGCCAATACCGGTTAATATTCCTGCCAACGCAGTCAAAACAACTATCATTGGCACCATAAAGATACATTGATATATGCGATATAAAATCTTCATTGTTTCGTTTTTTACTATAATGCAAAGTTACAAGTAAAATCGCAAACTCACAAATTTGACTTTTATTTCTAAAAACAAAAGGTTGCACTCGCATTGAATGCAACCTTATAATATTAATAGTGTTTATCTATATTAATATGCAAACATTGGGTATTCAACCATGATTGAGTTGACTTTTTCGCGTACTGAAGCGATGATTTTTTCATCTTCAGGATTAGAGAGAACAGTGTCGATCATTTCCACGATTTCACCCATGAGGTCTTCTTTAGCACCGCGAGTAGTAATAGCAGGAGTACCAAGACGGATACCTGAAGTTTGGAATGGTGAACGGCTGTCGAATGGCACCATGTTTTTGTTTGCAGTGATATCGGCTTCAACGAGCACTTTTTCAGCAACTTTACCTGTCAATTCAGGGAATTTAGTGCGAAGGTCAACGAGCATACAGTGGTTGTCGGTACCACCTGAGATGATTTTATAACCCTTGTCAACAAGCGCTTGAGCCGTAACAGCAGCATTCTTTTTCACTTGTGCTTGATATTCTTTATAAGAAGGTTGAAGCGCTTCACCAAATGCTACTGCTTTAGCTGCAATAACATGTTCGAGAGGACCACCTTGCACACCTGGGAACACTGCAGAATCGAGCAATGATGACATCATACGAGTCACGCCCTTTGGAGTTTTCTTGCCCCAAGGATTTTCAAAGTCTTCACCAAGAAGAATGATACCTCCACGAGGACCACGAAGTGTTTTGTGAGTTGTAGAAGTTACGATGTGAGCATATTTCACGGGGTTGTCAAGCAAACCTGCTGCAATAAGACCTGCAGGGTGAGCCATGTCAACCATGAAGATTGCACCGATTTCATCGGCAAGACGACGCATGCGTGCATAATCCCATTCACGAGAATATGCACTTGCACCACCGATAATCAATTTAGGACGTTCGCGACGTGCCACTTCTTCCATTTGTTCGTAGTCAACCAAACCGGTATCTTCTTTCACGTTATATTCAAGAGCCTGGAACATAAGGCCTGAGAAGTTTACAGGGCTACCATGTGAAAGGTGTCCACCATGAGCAAGGTTCAAACCGAGGAACTTATCACCGGGTTGCATGCAAGCCATAAATACAGCCATATTGGCTTGTGCACCAGAGTGTGGTTGCACATTTGCATATGATGCACCGAAGATTTGTTTCAAACGTTCGATTGCAAGCGATTCTGCTTCATCTACCACTTGGCAGCCGCCATAGTAACGATGTCCGGGATAACCTTCGGCATACTTATTAGTGAGGCATGAGCCCATTGCTTGCATCACTTGTTCGCTCACAAAGTTTTCCGATGCAATTAGTTCGATACCTTTCTTTTGGCGTTGATGTTCACGCTCAATAATGTCAAAAATTTGGTTGTCTCTTTCCATAAATTTTGATAATATATTTAATTATTATTTTTATTTCTTTTTCTTTACAGTCCACCCAAAGCCTCCTATTTTTTCTCCTTGAGTAAAATATCCTCCATGACTATAACTAATAGGCGATGCCTTTGATAAATCAAAGGCTCCTGTTTCGGGGTCAAAATATTTTTCATCGGCAAGCACATTAAGCACTTCGGCGATAAACATATCATGACTGCCAAGTTTTATTATCTCTTTCACACGACACTCTATCGACAATGGAGCCTCTTCTATATATGGGCAACTCACCTTTTCTCCCGGCATAGGTGTAAGACCGGTCTCTTTCCATTTGTCAAAGTCGCGTCCCGAACGCACTCCACACCAATCGGTAGCTCGTGCCATTTCTTCGGTTGTGACATTTATTGTAAACTCCATCTCCTCCTTGAGGATGCCATAACTATGACGCTCGGGACGAATGGAGATATAACACATTGCAGGATTTGTGCAGATGGTGCCGGTCCAAGCCACGGTAATGAGATTGCGACGCTCGGGAGTGTTGCCACAACTCACAAGCACTGCAGGCAGTGGATAAATCATTGTTCCGGGCTTCCAACTCTGCTTCATCGGCAATCGTTTAATCTATTTGAGCATCTTTATTGCTTACCGAATGACCGCAATAATGACAACGGATAGTTACGTTTTCACGATCCACGACCTCAAATCGGGTTTTCATTGGCTCATTATTGGTAATACACTTGGGATTACCACATTTCACAATACCCACAATCGTGTCGGGCAACTGTACCGGATGCTTCTCTACTACTTCAAAGTCACGAATAATATTTACCACAGCCGTAGGAGCAATCAGAGCAATACGATTAAGGATTGCTTCGGGAAACTCAACATCAGCAACTTTTATTATACCTTTTGTGCCAAGTTTTTTACTATTTAGATTGTTCCCAATAGTAACATGAGTATTAAGTTTTTCTATTCCCAAAATCTTCACAGCATCAAACAATACCGAAGCGGGAATATGGTCAATAACGGTGCCGTTTTGCAATGCAGCAACAGCGAGTTCTTTTTTACCTGTCATGATTTTTGTACCTCCTTAATATCAATGTTTAATGCTCTACAGATTATTGCTTGACGTGCATACAATCCGTTTTGTGCTTGTTGGAAATAATATGCTTTTGGATTGTCATCCACATCTTGGTCTATTTCATTTACACGAGGTAGTGGATGTAATATGCGAAGATTGTCTTTTGAATTATCAAGCATTGCGTTATGGAGATTATAAAGGTTTTTCACCTTTTCATATTCCATAATATCGGTAAATCGTTCACGTTGCACACGTGTCATGTAGATTATATCTGATGAATTGATTACTTCTTCAGAAAAATCTTTATGTTCGGTATATTTTATACCTTTTTGGTCGCAAAACTCTTTATACTCGATAGGCATTTTCAATTCATCACACGCCACGAAATTAAATGTGGGGTTGAAATATTGCATAGCCATCAACAATGAATGCACTGTGCGACCATATTTGAGGTCTCCCACCATTGTGATTGTGAGATTTTCGAGCGTGCCTTGTGTTTTGTAAATAGAATATAGGTCAAGCATCGTTTGCGATGGATGTTGATGAGCTCCATCACCGGCATTAATGATTGGAGTATCAGTTACCTCGGTTGCATAACGGGCAGCACCTTCAAGATAATGACGCATCACTATGAGGTCAACATAATTGCTCACCATCTTAATTGTGTCTTTGAGTGTCTCTCCTTTTGATGAACTTGTAGTGCTGGCATCAGAGAAACCGATAACACGACCACCCAAGCGGTTTACTGCTGTTTCAAAACTCAATCTCGTGCGGGTTGATGGCTCAAAAAACAAAGTTGCCACCACTTTACCGTCAAGAATTTTGTGATTAGGATTCTCCTCGAAATAACGTGCATTCTCAAGGAGGTGCAATATCTCCTCTTTTGAGATATCGGAGATTGACACGAGGCTATTGCTATTCATTGCACAATGTTGTTTTTGAGTTATAACTTATATAACTACAAAGTTAATGCAATATCTCGCCACTCGCAAATTATTACCTCACATTTTTCGCAGAAGTTTTTAACAACATTTATTTCATCAGCATCAATATAATTGAGTATTGAGCCAACGAGTACCTAAGTCGCCAAGGTTCAAACCCTCTAATGTTACCAATTCTTTACCACCATAACGATAGGATTGCGATGAGGCATTGAATCCCTCTCCCATCAAGGAGCCGTAAGGGTAATAATGGTTTATTTGTTGAACAACTCCGTTTTGATTCAATACTACACTATTATTCCCCTGATAGTCTTTCAAGTAATAATATCGCATGCTTCCCGATATATATCCTGCCGAAGTAGTTATCATACCTATATTTACATTTATCTAATTATTAAAGCATTGTAAGCAATCATAATATAGAAATCAAAGCTCCTATCAACGTAAAGCCAAACATCCAACCTAAAACAGACAGATACCATATAATAACTCTTTTTTCTCGAAACCGTTTCATTATCTCAATATATCTTCCTTCATCAAAATATATTTTCTCAACGCCAAAATAACATATAGCAAAAAACACAACATAAGATATAATCAATGGTACATTCTCATGAAAATCCATTGAATTAAACAAATCTAATTTCCACAAAACCAACATAATGTTTCCAAAAATAGGAATCAGTATTGTAACTACAAAAGCTCCTACTGCATAATCTTCTTCTTTACCTCTAAAATTTCTACTTGCATTTGCAATTTTGTACCAACAATAAAAAAGATAATCTATTAATCTAATAATAAAACATCCTATCACTCGAAAAAAATCAAATTTCATAATTTTTAAAAATCTATATTGTTATAAATATATTCATCTCCCCAATATGCATCAAAAACAGATATCCCAATAGATAAAAATGGACCAGCATACGGAACTCCTGCTACAATTATGGTTGTCGCGGCTACTCCAGCTCGAACAAATCCTCTAACATACTTTTCTTGAGTATAATCTTGATATACCTGAAATCCAGATATACCAATTCCTCCCCTCCATAACGATAGGGTTGCGATGAGGCATTGAATCCCTCTCCCATCAAGGAGCCGTAGGGGTAATAATGATTAATCTGTTGAACAACTCCGTTTTGATTCAATACAACGCAATTATGCTTACTTGGCATATAACAAAATCGTCAGAAAAACATTACAATCATAAATCCCAATCCAAATGAGCAAATAGACCACCCAAACTCATGTAAAAACATAACCAAAATTCGCTTTTCTTTAAATATTTCCAAGACCTCTGTTAATCTTTCTTTTTCAACATATATATTATCTACGATATAGTATACAACAATAGAAAAAACTACCGAAAATATTAACAATACATCATCTTCCGTTATATTCAAATTACCTATAGTTATATTCAAATTACCTATAATCCCTAATTTGCAGAAAATAATCTGCAAATTAATAATATGTGGAAGTATAATTGTTGCACAAAAATATACAACCGACATATTTTCCTCTTGACCTCTAAAATTTCCACTCGCTTTTGTACTTTTATAAACGCAATAAAAAAGATAGTCAAATATTCTGACAATACAAGCTCCAACAAAACGAATGCAATCCAATATCATAAACTAAAAATCTATATTATTATAAATAATCAGGAAATCGTCATTTCTTTAATCGATTCTTATAATATATTATTGGCAAACCGATTATTATAAGTATCAGCAATGGAATCACAATGGTCAAATGTGGCTTATGCAACACGGCAAACCATATGTTTCGTTGTCTATACCACGTTTTTGCATCAACTTCATGTTTCATTGTTGCTATATCATAAAATTTTGTATCGTTCTTAAAAATAATTGAATCCCCAAACAACGCATCTTCAATCGCATGAATTATCGCTTTATACCCCTCATAATCAACCCCATAATCTGTTATGTAATAACATGAATCTAGTTGTAACTCATGTTTTGATTTAAAACGTTCCCCAAAAGAAAAATTACATATCATCAATACCGAATCAGAAAATACATTTACATCAAATTTCAAATCAGATTCAGATAGCAAAATCCGGTTTTTATATCTTACAATAGATTTCCCCGAGGTATCAATTTGGGATACTACAAATTTATGCCTGCTAGTATTTGTCAGATTTCTATATTTTATATATTGTTGAATTTCATCTCCATCTTTATTAGGGACAACATATCTTGGATGATATCTTGTATCAGGGCCAAACGCACACACTAAAAACCAAAATGCATTAAATGCCAAAATTAATAATATACACAACAAAATATATAATATATATTTATTAAAATCGCATTTTCTCATAATATAATATTTCATTACTTCAACCAATAATATAACATAGATATAGGGTTCAGTCTCAGCAGATAAACATTTGAAAATAACATCGACGCCCCTATTTTCCATGCAGTACCTTTCAATGAGGGGTATTCAAAATTTGATTTAAGCCTATCTGCTAATTTTAAATCAGCAACAATCGTTTTATAGTTTAATAATGCATCTGAAGCACCTACAGCACCATGTTTATCATATTCTCGGTCATGTAGGAATGTTGCATAATCTGTTTTATTTATTGGTGGTGACGCATAGGAATATCCTCCATCTATACATTTTGGATTAGAATTTCCCAAATAACTTCCATAAAAATTATTATTAATTGTGTTAATATCCGTATAGAGAGTAGATCCAATAATTATTTCATCATTATCATATTCTGTGTTCTGAAATTCTGCATTTACCATATATGCCCCATCAGAAAGTAATTCTATTGTTAATCCTGGGCTCACAACAAGAGCAAGCTCTCCAATGTATGAAATTCCAGTAGCATCTTCTGAATAGTATTTTTTTACGTCTTCAGCCGATTTAACTCGTTCATCATAAAAATAAAAAGTATGATTTTCATAAATCGCAGAAATCCAATTCATCCCACTTGGGTCAATATATTTAATTGGGTTGCCGGCACAATAGATATATGGAGAATATTGAGTGAATTGTTCACACAATGGATCCATTGTGGTAAATGTGCCACTGGGGGAATCAAACCAACGGGCTCCAAAGTCGCTAAGATTTAAGTTTTCTAATGTTACCAATTCCTTGCCACCATAACGATAGGGTTGCGATGAGGCATTGTATCCCTCGCCCATCATTGAGCCAACAACAATGACACAAAATAAGATAACCATCTTTAATCTTGTTGTTTTCATGGTGTATTCTATTTATGAATTATAATAATTGCAAATATCCTTAATTCAATTGACATTTGCAATTATTACATTTTCATTTTTATATTTTTAACCGAGCCCTATTCTTCGCCTAATTCTTCAGCGAGGGTTTGACGCATTTGACGAATAAGTTGGCGTGTGTTACGTTCATAGATTCCTCCACATATCGCACCAACAACCAATCCCACCCATGCACCATAGATTATTTCGTCGCGACCTACTTCATAGAAGGCATAAAAGAGAATCACCAACAATGGCATAGCCAATACCCAACCAAGTATTTTCATTCTTCGGCGAACAATATCTACATTTGTCGCTGCCGTCAAAGCCTCTTTTATGGTCATTGTCGAAAGGTCAATGTTGCGAATAAGATAGTAAACATATCCGTTTGCTACGGCTGTTATCATAAAAAACAAGGCATAACACACATTTGCCACCCAACCTACATAAAACACATTATCCAATAGCAAAAGCCACACCGGGCTAATGATACACACTATTATCATCATACAATAACGAGTCAACAATCTACCACGCAAACCGGCTACACGATTGCTACTTATACTCGACATCAAGCGATGATTCTCCTCTTCGAGTTTTTCGATGCGCAATTCCATTGATTGCCATTGTTTT
This sequence comes from Muribaculaceae bacterium, assembly GCA_017409345.1. Classification (GTDB taxonomy): domain Bacteria; phylum Bacteroidota; class Bacteroidia; order Bacteroidales; family Muribaculaceae; genus RGIG4079. Next base: position 22,682 of record JAFQSX010000008.1, read on the forward strand.
TTCAATTCGTCAATATCCATATTGTGTATCCTATTCTTCGCTAAAGTGTTGTAATTTAATTTTTATTCTACGCAATCGTGATGCCACGTTGTTGCGACTCAATCCGGTAATTTCCGATATTTCATCATAAGATTTTTCATCAAGCCACAAGAGGATTATCGCCTTCTCCATGCGATCGAGGCGACTTATTAACCTATACATTTCTTTTATCTGTTGCAAGCGAGTGCCATCATCATTATCCACTACCGACACTCCTTCAAGCGACAGCATCTCGTCGTGTTTATGATTTCTTCGGTAGTAGGTAACACACGTATTGATACTGGTGCGATAAATCCATGTTGACAATTGCGCATCGCCACGAAAACGGTCGATACCTCTCCATAGATTTATCAATACCTCTTGATATAAATCTTTGAAATGATCATCATCGGAAGCGTACATATAGCACACCTTATATATCACCTGACGATTACTTTCGATAATCGCAATGAATTGCTGCTCTTTTTCCGATTTATGACTCATTATAATTCTTTAATATGTCCGTTAGACGCATTAATTTCACTTTAGTTGCACCACTATCAAAGAAAAATTATAATTTTGCCTCAAATTTAATAGAATTTTCATCTCAACCGCCACCTATTTATGGACAAAATAAAGGATTTACTTAAAAATTGCACTACTATTGATGAAATGCTCGACCGTGGAGAGGTAGAAGATGCCGTAAGATTTTCGGGTGAATTGCTTGCCAACGCCGACTCACTATGGACTGTTGCCCACAATGATAAAGCAACAACGATTGATGAAATTTCGGCACTTGCTATTCTTGCCGCATATCATTGCGATGCATTAGCAATGATGAGTAATGTTAATGATGCATACGCCACTGCCGTTACAGCACTTTTTCAAATGGCTATTGATGGCAACGAATCGTTATCACTCGACCAATCAGCCATGCAACTATATATCACTGCGATTTTTGCTTTGATGCAAATCATCAATCAACAATTTGCCAACGCCGACGATGTTGCTCGCGAACATATTAATGAAATCATGCGTTATTTGGCTTCAATGCTTTATTACTATTATAACAAAGTGGGCAAATCTCGTCCCGATTTCCCCCATTTACATATTGCCTATCAAATACTCTCTCAATTACGCAACGATGTAGAGATACAATCACCCACTATCAAAGTTCTTGACGAAGAGGTCAACCCCTCTTCCCCACTCTCACTCTTCAGTGACTTGGTGGGTCGCTCGCATGCAATGGGATTAATTACTGATTAATAGATACTCCGAGTTTATGAAAACAAAGCGACTGCTATTTTGTAGCAGTCGCTTATATTTTATCTAATTCTATTTTCTTAATTAGAATAAGTAAGCAGCAGTGATAGTCCAACAGTTTGATTTACCTTCAATCTCTGACAAACCTGCGCCTATTTCAGTTCCAGCATATTTATCTGCTAGTTTAAATGTATTAGTCAATCCCCAACCATAACTTGCGCCAATTTGAAGATGGCTAAACAATTCAACACCAATACCAAGATTCCAATCAACATCAACTGTTTGATGTTCCCAAGCATCTACTATTGCATCTTTATTTGCCAAGAATGCGAAACTTGGACCTGTAAAGATATATGGTTTTACGATTTTAGCAACAACAGGAATATTGATTTTCCATTTCAAGTTGATGGGAATATCAATGAAACTCAAATTTTTATCAGCCAAAGCCGATTTACGATTAGCATACATCAATGATGCATCAACACCAAGTCCCAATACCGGTAGAGTAAAATCTGCCATAACCCCAACTGTCCACCCAGTGTGATTATCATAAGCGTCTTCAAGAATGTTTTTATCAAAACTCATATCTTCCACATTAATACCGGCTTTCACACCAAATGCAAATTGTGCCGAAGCAGGAACTGCGATTGCAACACATGCAATAACAACAGCAACGATTCTTTTAATTGATTTCATAAAACTGTATTTTTTATTAATAATTAGTATGTTTTACTGCAAAGTTAATACTTTCATCCACAAATTTACTATTTCAACAATAAAAATTTTATTCTGCGACATTTTTTTATTAATTCTTATTCATTTACTACCTTTGTGGGAATTAAAATGCATAATAATGACAATTGACTCAATAACAATAACTTTTTCGGTTGAGAATACAGCCCGAGCCGATGTAATGCTCACTAATTCACGCGTTTATTATCGTTTTGCGACTATTGACACTTGCGAGGAAGGCGAAATGCCGTGCGAAAATGGAAATGAAATCATAAGCAAAATAACACAATCACTAAACACTACCGACAACGAACTGATGCCTCAAGATGTAAAATGTTTGGTTATAATCACTAATAACGACAACTCTAAAATAGAATATAAAAACGACACAATTACTCTTGATACATATAATTCTTTAATCAACATTTTATCTCGTATTGGAGATGAATTTATGTTTATACGAGGCTTTAAATAAATTTTATCTCGCTTTTGTGGCAAAATATTTGGCAGAATAAAACAAAACCACTATCTTTGCACTCGCAAAACCGAAAATCATGGCGGGATAGCTCAGTTGGTTAGAGCGTCGGATTCATAACCCGGAGGTCACGAGTTCAATTCTCGTTCCCGCTACTCAAAAGACGATCAAACATTGTTTGGTCGTCTTCTTTTTTACCCATGTTAATTTGCAAATATCCCTAATTATTTATTACTTTGCAATAAAGCGATAAGTTAATCATGAAACGCATTTTTTTCTTTATATTATTTATATGCATCACTTGTGCAACAGTTATTGCTCAAACAAAAATTTATCGTGGCAATAGCACATATACAAGCGATCTCCTTTACACATGGGATGGTAAACATTTATACCGAGGAAATAGCACATATACAAGTGACATCATATATTCATGGGATGGCAAATATCTATATCGAGGCAACAGCCACTATTCATCAGATATAATTGCCACATGGGATGGTAGGTTTCTTTATAAAGGAAAGAGCAATTACTCAAGCGACACATTATATACCTTTGACGGAAAGTACATATATCAAGGTCGTAGCAACTACACCTCCGACACAGTTGCCACATGGAGCAACAACAGGCTATATAATGGATATAGTGTTTATACATCCGACATTCTATATCGTGTAGATGGGATGTTCCCCCCTATTCTATTTGTATTCATCTAAAATATAACAATGAAAACAATCACTGCTCAACAACTCAATGCCGAGTTTCTTAAACGCAAATATGCAAAGTTACTACAAAGCAACGACGTATATCCTTCGCGAAAAAATTGGAAATACATCATTGAAAACAATATGCATGAGTTATCTGATTTGTTATATAGGAAATATCTTTTAGCCATAAACACTCCTGAAGAGGCTCGTAGCATTTATCACAACGACACAATCGAGATGTTCCCTCAATATCTTGAATATATTGATCGCCGATATGCTATCGCTACACTATATAAAGACACTTCTACAAATCCATCTGCATCAATAGATTTGGCCATTAATCTACATTTATTTGACATTGATGGGATTTTAGACATGCTTGATCGTGACGAAATACGTGCTGCTGCACGTATGCTAATGGCAATGAAACCCACATACGATGCAAATGATTTAAATGACTTGCTTGATCTTCTTGATGACTTTATTGAACTTCCCGACATGGGATATTACGAAGGTAGCAGATTGGGCCTAATATCTGGGAGTGAACGCTATGTATGCCCTAATGGCCATGTCAATAAAGATGAGGTGCAATATTGCACCCATCCCAATTGTGGTCTAAACATAAAAGGACTTACTCGCACCGAGGTGGAATGTATTGACACATATACCGAACGGTTAAAGATTCTCCAAGAACTATTTTCGCCAAAAAGTGCGAGTGAATAATAATATAACAGTAAATAGTTCCAAACGTCCCATCAACATCAATAGCGACAACACCCATTTACCTATATCAGAAATTATATCATAAGAGCCTCCATATCCCGTAACGCCGGCACCTAATCCAGTGTTACCAATACATGAGAATGCAGAGAAAAACGCATCAACCAAAGGGATACCAGTTGCAGTAAGAACAATTCCACCCACAGCAATGAGAATCACATATATACATAAAAACGCGATTACCTTATTCACGACATCGTGGGCTAGTACTTTGCCATTAACGCGCACCGAACATATTGCATTTGGATGAAGGCTACGATATATTTCATTTCTAATATTTTTCACCAAAAACAACATGCGGTCAATCTTGGCACCTCCACTTGTTGAACCGGCACTTGCTCCAAAGAACATTAACAAGAACATCAATGCGACAACAAACGGACCCCAGTTCTCAAAATTACCTACCGTTAATCCTGTAGAGGTCAATGCCGAAACGATTTGGAACAATGGATCAATTGTTACCGATTCCCATGATTGCACTTGATTATTAGCGACAATGGCTATAATAAACAATCCCATCATCACTACTATGATGTAAACATACGCTCTTAAGACCTCACTTTTCCACAATTCACCGACCTGTCCTGATGCTGCCTTAAATAACAGTGCAAAATTCACACCACCCAGAAACATAAACAAGGTAACAATTGACTTTACATATACCGAATCCCAGGCTCCAATACTTTCATTCTTCGTTGAAAAACCACCGGTAGACATTGTACTAAATGCATGGCATATACTATCAAAGAAACTCATTGGGCCCAACCATAGTAATACACACAACACAATTGTCAACACAATATACACAAACCATAATCCCATGGCAGTTTGACTAATCCGTGGGCGCAATTTATCGCGTGTGATGCCGGTAACTTCAGCATTAAACATCTGCATTCCTCCAGAATGATTGAGCATCGGTATAACGGCTAAAGTAAACAGTATTATCCCCATCCCACCAATCCATTGCATGAGGCATCGCCATATTAAAATCCCATTCGACAAATGGTCGATAGAAGTCAGTACTGTTGCTCCGGTTGTTGTAAAACCCGACATTGTTTCAAAAAAAGCATCACTCACGCTCATTTTTGTATCCCCTATCATAAATGGAATCATTCCAAAAATAGAAAACACAATCCATGTCAATGCCGTCAATAAAAAACCTTCGCGTTTTCCCATATCGGTACGCGAGGGCTTAATTGCAAAAGCCAATAAACTCCCTGACAATGCCGTTACTCCAATTGTCAATATAAATGCTTTTACATCATTCTCCCCATATATGAGACTAGTTATCATGGGGACAAGCATAAATATTGCCTCTATAATAAGGAGAAGACCTATCACTCGAGCCAATGCCCAAAAATTTATTTGTGTATTATTTTTATACATAAAGTACTTTGTAATTGACTTTAAGTAAATAATTTTTCAACTTTATGTAATGCTCCGGTCAAACAAAATACAACAACATGGTCTCCTGCTTGAATCTCTGTATTACCAGTAACAAGCATCCCCACACCATCTCTTACCAACCCGGCAATGGTCATATCGCGAGAGAGACTCAAGTTTTTAACTGCACCTCGTGTGATTTTTGATCCAGGTCGAGCAACTATTTCGGCCACTTCGGCATCGGTAAGGGCATGACATTTAGATGTTGAAGAGTCGGCATCAAGCAATAATTGGAAAATTGTACTAGAGGCCAATAATTTTTTATTTATTGTTGTCCCAATATTGAGACCTTCAGCTTCTGATACTAACTGTAGGTTTTCAACTTCGGCAATGGTTTTAGCCACTCCAAACTCTTTTGCCATGATACACGCAAGAATATTTGTTTCGGAACTTTCAGTCAACGCAATAAAAGCATCTACATCACTAATTCCTTCTTCACGAAGCACATCTATATCGCGAGCATCATCATGAACGATATCACAATCGGGACATTGTTCTGCCAAGATTTGACATACATCCATGTTTTTTTCTATAATCTTGAATTTAAAATCATTATCGGCCAGATCCACTGTACGAATTGCGATACGGGAACCTCCCATTATCATTACTTTTCTTACATCAAAATCGGTCTTTCCACATATCTCCAACAGATCATTGACATGGTCTCGAGTTGTTGTAAAATATAATATGTCATCAAGTTTGATATAATCATCGCCACGTGGAATAATCGTATTATGATGGCGTTTAATTGCAGAAACGTGAAAAGTTGGCTGTATCGCCGCCAATTCTTTAAGTTGCATTCCTATTAATTGGGCTGTCTCACGCATCTTCACTCCCACCAATATTATCTCTCCATCATGCAACTCAAACCAATGGCGCACCCATGGGCGTTTCAATGCTGTGATAATCTCTTGAGCAGCAAGATACTCAGGATAAATCAACGAATCAACTCCTATCGTCGCAAAATATTCCTTATTCTCTTGATTCATAAACTCATAATTATCTATTCGAGCCACCGTTCGCCCTGCCCCTATTCTTTTAGCAATTGAACACGAAATTACGTTGGTTGACTCATAGGGTGTTACAGCAATAAACAAATCGCAATTTTCAACCCCGGCATCACGCAATGTGTGAAACGAAGTCGGGCTACCAACCATAGTCATCAAATTATAGTTGGCATCCATATCGGCTAATTTAGAAGCATCGCGATCGACCAACACTATATCTTGATTCTCATACGAAAGCAATTTCGCCAAATGAGATCCAACTTCACCTGCTCCTGCTATAACGATTTTCATTTATTCTCTTTATTTGCTTTTAGAATTGTTTGATATATTGACTCGCAATCCATTCCACAATAATGATATAATTCAGATATTGTGCCTTGAGTAACAAATTCGTCAGGAATACCAATTGGATATACCCTTGATTTATATCCATGATCATTAAGCCATTCTATTACCGCCGAATATAATCCTCCTTTTATAGTGCCATCTTCGACTGTCAAAATAGGGCATTCTTTTGAGGCTACTTCCGATAATAGAAGTTCATCAATAGGCTTTAAAAACACCATATCATAATGAGCAATCGAAATATCATCTTCAGATTTAGCCTTTTCTATTGCCTTTGACACTTCATCGGCAATTGTTCCTATTGAAAGAACTACCACATTATTGCCTTCAGAAATTCTTTCTCCACGACCTATTTCGACAGCTTGCATATCATTTTTCCAATTAATCTCTTTCCCGGCTCCTCGTGGATAACGAATAGCAAATGGTCCGAAGTTGTCAGATTGTGAAGTATATAATAAATTTCGCAACCAATGCTCATTACGTGGTGCAGCAACAATCATTCCCGGAATAGATCTCAGATATGACAAATCCAGTGCACCATGATGCGTTGCTCCATCTTCTCCGACCAATCCGGCACGATCTATACAGAATGTCACCGGCAATTTCAACAATGCCACATCATGAATTATATGGTCATAGGCTCGTTGAAGAAATGATGAATAAATGGCACAATATGGGCGCATTCCATCTTTTGCCAAACCTCCGGCAAATGTAACAGCATGACCTTCCGAAATACCCACATCAAACACTCGATGAGGCATTTCTTCTTGTAATATGCTCATTGATGTTCCCGATGGCATTGCAGCAGTGATTCCCACGATTTTGTCATTTTTTTGAGCAAGTTCAACCATCGTTTTTCCAAATACATCTTGGTATTTGAGTGGTTCGTTCTGATTAGTTGAAACATATCGTTCACCTGTCTGTGGATTAAATTTCCCCGGAGCGTGCCATGATGCCGGATCACGCTCGGCAGGTGCATACCCTTTCCCTTTGGTGGTACAAATGTGCAAAATACGAGGGCCCTCCATATCCTTTATTTCACGCAACACTTTAATCAATCGATTTAAATCGTGTCCATCAAATGGGCCAAAGTAGCGCACATTCAACCCTTCAAATATATTTTGTTTATTTGATAATAATGATTTGATACTATTATTAAATCGAAGCACTTTACCTCTTAATCTCTCCGAAATGAGGTTATGTCGTTTTAAGGAACTATAAGCCTTGTAACGCAATCTATTATACCCCTTTGATGTAGTAATTTTCCCAAGATAAGAGTTAAGAGATCCAACATTGCTATCAATTGACATATTATTATCATTCAATATTATGAGCAAATTGTTCTTGGTGTTTGCTGCATTATTGATCCCTTCAAATGCCAACCCACCTCCAATTGATGCGTCTCCAATAACAGCAACGACATTACGACGAGGTGATTCATTTTTCATTTCCGATGCAACGGCCATACCTAATGCTGCAGAAATGGAATTTGATGCATGTCCGGCTGCAAATGTATCATATTCACTCTCTTTGGGATTAGGGAACCCACATAGGCCACCGAACTTTCTATTAAATTCAAATTGCTCTCGACGTCCTGTCAATAATTTATGACCATAAGCTTGATGACCAACATCCCACACAATACGATCATACGGAGTATTAAATACATAATGCAATGCCACAGTCAACTCCACAGCCCCCATGCTTGATGCAAAATGGCCCGGATTGGACGACAATGAATCAATTAAAAATTTGCGTATATCTTCACACACTTGTGGCAATTTATCTTGCGACAAAGAGCGTAAGTCTTCAGGAGAGTTTAATATATCTAATAATGGAGTATCAGCCATTAGTTATATTTTTATTTTCTATTATTCCCTATATACTTCTTATACATAGGAACAAATATTATTATCGCAGAGGCAAATATCACAAACCAAGTATATAGGGTAATTGGTTTAGAAGTTACCAAGAGCCAATAGCACAAAAATAGCCACAAAACTCCAAGTACCACAAATCGTAATATAATTGAAAATTTCATCTTCTTTATATTTAAAACCTACTACGGCATTTAATATGCAAATATACTGATTTTATTTAAAACAACACTATATATAAACAAAAAAGAGTGGCAAACAATTGCCACTCTTTAATATCATAGAGTTGAATCTAATCAAAGATTATTGTTGAAGTTTGAAGTTGATAGGAAGAGTAAACCAACAACGCACTTCTTGACCATTATTCTTACCAGGGATAAACTTAGGAAGAGATTTCACGAGACGGAGTGCTTCTTTATCGAGTTCAGGGTGACGACCACGGGCAATTTTTGCTTGACCCACGCGACCATCACGCTCAACAACGAATTGAACTACTACACGACCTTGTGCACCTTCTTCTTGAGCCATAACCGGATATTGAATATGAGAACTGAGCCATTTCATCAATGCTGCTTCACCACCAGGGAATTGTGGTTTTTGTTCTACAGCAGTAAAGATTTTTTCTGGTTCTGGTTTAGGTTCAGGTTTCTTGATTTCTTCTACGATAACCTTTTCCTTAACTTGTTCTTTATTCAAGTCATTAGTTCCTTCAGTAACGTCTTTTGAACCGAATTGAGCCTCGTTTTCTTGAACTTCGCTCATATCTTTTACCTCTTTCTTGTCGTCAAATTTATTATCTTCAACGATGTCAATTTTGGTAACTTGTTGCTCGTTTGCAACGTCTTCCTTTTTGATTTGTTCTTCTGGTTCAGGAATATCTATTACTTCTGGTTCTTCGATTTCTTCTTCAGGAATTTCGTCAAAGTTAACCACAGCTTGTTCTACACCAGCATCAGCAGTGTCTTCTTGCTTAAGGTTGATAATACCAGATGCGAGCAAGATTACTATAGTGAGAATCACTGCCAAAGCAGCCAAAACGATTAACATAGCCTTATTGTGGCGACCTTCAGAGTCTTTACGCATTTGGTATGCACCAAACTCTTTATTTTTACCTTCGAAAATCAGATCGCGCCAACCTTGTGATGAAAGATCTACATCTTTTGCCATTTTACTTTCTTTTTAATAGGTTAATATATAGTTCATTCACACAAAATTACTTAGAAGGATTCCTACGTTTAAACTCGTTGAGGAGAATAGTGTCGGTGTGAGTTGGGTACTCTATACTATAACGAGAGATTTGGTTGATTTGCATTTCATCAAGAGCATTAACCAATCCTTCATAAGTAGTATTAGGACCTGGCTTAATCACAACCACAGGGCGAGTTTTGGTTGAGTCAGAAGCATTTACTTTAGCAAGAGAGTCAAATTGTTCTTTAGTAATTTCTTCTTTTTGCCAACGTTCTTTAAGTTTCAAGTATTCTTTCATAACCGCTTCATTGCGTTTAACAAGAATAGCACGAATACCTTGAGGTTGATTGTTTTGGTTTCCGACAAATTTCTCAAGTTTCAAGAAATCGGGAGTAGAGAAAGTAGTATCAGCAATACCGGTATAATAATACACTAAGTGTTTAGTTTTACCGTTTTCGTCAACTACCGGAGTACCTGATTGTTCATTATATTCTGTATCAAGAATCAATGTTACAGCCTCTGATTTTTTTGCTTGGTTTTGATTTTCCTTCTTAACTTCTTCGTTTGTAGGGAGAATCAATTGCAAAGTTTGAGACTTAATCATTGTTGTACAAAGCATAAAGAATGTAATCAGAAGCATGTTCATGTCAACCATAGGGGTAAAATCGACATGAATAGCGATCTTCTTTTGGGCGCCTTTTTTCTTTTTGCCGCCGTTGTCTGATTGTTCTATTTGTGCCATAATTTACCTTTATTAATTGGTTGGTTCATCTTCAGATTTAAGAGCAGTCAAAAGACTGAACTTATTAAGTTTCATAGTTTGAAGGTTGTCGAACACGATTTGCACAGTAGAATAAGGAGTATTCTTATCGGCTTTAACCGCGATACCTTCACCTTTGCGCATAAGTGCAGTGTAAAGGTTTTCCAACTTTTTAATTTCAGCAGGGTCACCGCCTACTGATTCCTTCTGATCATTATGAATCTTTTGTGCTACATTATATACAGCCTTCATCCACACTTGGAAGTCATTGAGGCGACCATTGCGATCTTTATTTCCATCAATGGGTATACCTACATTAGGATCTTCCATATTGCCTTGGAATTCATCACGTTTAGATTGTTCTAAATCGAGATATTGTGGCATGCCACGGAAAGGCAATCCAAACATATTGAGTTTTGTAAACTCAGTAATTTGCTTTTGGTTAAGTGTTACCTTAGCTGAGGGGTGCTGTTCATTGTAAATTTTTACTGCCTCTAAAAGCATCATTTCGCGAATGTGCTCGCTTGAGAGGGTTGAGTCTTTATCACCGGTGAAAGAGATAAAGATTTTACCTTCGGTATCAGGGTTCCCGGCATTACCTGGTTTATCTTTGCCTGAGACAAGAATAGTAACCAAGTTATTCATAGGCACCTTTTCTTCAGAAACCGATGATGGAGTCATAACTACAGTCGGTTCTTTAGCCAAGAAGGTAGAAGTCAACATAAAAAAAGTAAGCAAAAGAACAGTCACGTCACTCATCGCGGTCATGTCGATGAGCGTACTCTTTCTTTTTATTTTTACTTTTCCCATATTTACCTTTTATTATTTGATTAAAAAAATCTTGTTAATTGGTTGAAATATGGAATTAGTGAGTAGCAGCAAATGTTTGCACAATTGAGAAACCGATTTCGTCGATTGCGTAAGTAAGGTGGTCGATTTTGTTAGTATAGAAGTTGTAACCAATAACTGCAAACGCACCTGTTGCGATACCAAACGCAGTGTTGATAAGCGCTTCAGAGATACCAGCTGAAAGTTCAGTTGAGTCAGGAGCACCAGAAGCAGAAAGAGCTTGGAACGATTTGATCATACCGATTACAGTACCGAGAAGACCAACGAGTGTACCAAGAGTAGTCATTGTTGCTACGATAGGAAGGTTTTGTTGAAGAGCAGGCATTTCAAGAGCAGTTGCTTCTTCAAGTTCTTTTTGGATAGTAGTGATTTTTTGTTCTTTAGAAAGAGCAGTGTTTTTGTCCATTTCATCGTAACGAACAAGAGCAGCAGCAACTACAGCAGCAACGCTACCACCTTGTTTTTTACAAAGTTGTTGTGCACCTGCGATGTCATTCTTAAGAAGAGATGCTTTGATGTTAGCAACGAATTTAGTGATGTCACCATTACCTTTTGCAGAACGAAGAGCAAAGAAACGTTCAACACAAAGAACGATAACTGTCAAGAACAAACCTTGAAGAATAGGCACGATGATACCACCTTTGTAAATTGTACCCCAAATATCAATTGGGTGTCCATCTGGATTTGCATCTTGGAAGTGAGAAGGATTTCCAAACCAGAAGAAGAATAAACAGAATGTTACTACCATACACGCGAGGATTACCAAAGAGGCATTCTTAATACCAGGCGCATTTGATTTTTGAGACTTAGCCTTTGCAGCAGGCTTAGTTGCGGGCTTTTGAGCTTCCATAATTTTTAAAAATTAGTTATTAATTGATGATTAGTTATAAATTAGTAAAACTATTTTTCCATTTCAAACGTTTTAATATATACCCTATACGGCTATATACAAAAACGGATATGCAAAAGTAATATTATATTTTCAACTTTCAAATTTTTTTTGAATCATTTTTTTCTATTTGCGAACATATATTCCAAATTTGAAAAATTTAGAAATTTTCACAAATTCAAAAAATGTTATCATGTGTTTTCATCATCGGCAATACAATGGTCTATTTTCCATCTTTATTGCCCTATAAGTCAGAAGAATTATTATTTTTGCTCCCATTTTACCCCAAATACCCTTCATATATTAAATGTTTAAATTTATCTAAAATGGCGTTTTTTATTGGAATATGTTAGTTTTATGTTACAATTTTATTAATACCTTTGTAATAACAAAACCTAAATCAAATGACCAGAAGTATAACACTAAAAAAAGGTCTTGACATTAACATTATAGGAGAAATATTATCACCTAGTCCACTAAATAATGCCTTGATTAAAACCATTGCAATAGTTCCCGATGATTTCCCCGGAATTACACCCAAAGCTGTCGTTTCTATTGGAGATAAAGTCAAAATTGGGACGGCTATAATCATTGATAAAAATGACCCAAATATCAAACTCACCTCTCCCTCTGCTGGAATAGTAAGAGAAATCGTACGTGGTGAGCGTCGCAAAATAATTAAAATTATCATTGATTGCACTGACGACGAGTTTGAGCAGTTTGACACTTCTTTAATCAATAATCCTGATGCATCCCGACTATTATTACAACAATCGGGGTTATGGGCTCATCTTCGTCAACGGCCTTATGACATCGTTCCTGCATCAACATCATTTCCTCGTGACATATTTATCACTGCATTTGACTCCGCACCGTTAGCCCCAAATTATGACTTCATCATTGAGCGTAATTACAACACTAATGAGATTATCGCCGGAGTACAACTTTTAAAATCCCTAACTTCAGGCAATATATATATTTCAACTCGAAAAGATTCCTCAATCAAAAACATTGAGGGGGCTACAATAATAAATATTGAAGGTCCACATCCAGCCGGCAATGTAGGGATACAAGTTGCAAATATTTCGCCTATCAACAAGGGAGAAAATGTGTGGACTCTCAACATTATAACATTATGCAAAATAGGTCATCTAGCCTTAACCGGGCACATTGATCCTACTACAATTATTGCAATCACCGGGTCTGAAATAAAGAACCCACAATATATTAAAGCCATTGAAGGTGCAAACATTGAAGATTTATTAATTGACAACCTAAAAACTCTCAATAACATTAGATTAATATCAGGCAATATTCTTACCGGACATGCTATAACTATTAATGACCACCTTCGTTTTCCATATCTTCACATTACGGCTATTCCCGAAGGAGATAAAACCGATGAGTTTATGGGATGGGCTTCACTATCACCCAACAAGATGAGTGTTAGCCGATCATTTATAGGGCACTTCCTTAAGAAAAAATTCCGTCCCGATGCTCGAATCTTAGGTAGTCGCCGAGCAATGATTATGTCGGGAGAATACGACAAGGTATTGCCTATGGATATATATGCAGAATATCTACTTAAAGCGATAATATCTCGCAATATAGACCAAATGGAAGCACTCGGCATATACGAAGTTGCACCCGAAGATTTCGCTTTGTGTGAATATGTTGATACATCAAAAATTGAAATACAAAAAATAGTGCGCGAAGGTCTTGATTATCTTCGTCACGAAATAGAATAATACATTCTCCTTAAATTGAAATATTTTGAAAGCATTAAGAAAATATTTAGATCGCATTAAACCAGCCTTTGAGCCGGGAGGCAAATTACATGCATTTCATTCGGTTTTTGATGGGGTTGAGTCTTTTTTATTTACCCCAAATACAACTTCCAGATCAGGCGTCCACATTCACGACAGCATAGATTCTAAGCGCTCAATGATTATCGTTGTTATTGCACTCATTCCTTGCCTATTATTTGGCATGTACAATACTGGTTATCAGCATTGGCTGGCTTGTGAGGCTACTGAATTCCCATTTTGGGAATTATTTGGATATGGATTTCTTGCTATATTGCCAACATTAGTTACTACCTATGCCGTTGGGCTTGGTATTGAATTTATTGTAGCACAATGGCGAGGCGAAGAGATACAAGAAGGGTTCTTGGTTTCAGGAATGTTAATCCCTTTAATTTGTCCCATTGAAACACCCGTGTGGATGATTGCAATAGCCACGGCTTTTGCAGTAATATTCGCCAAGGAAGTATTTGGCGGAACCGGTTACAATATTTTCAATGTAGCCCTTGTCACTCGTGCTTTCTTATTTTTTGCTTACCCGGCACAAATGTCGGGAGACAATGTATTTATTTCAACCGAACAGATATGTGGACTTGGAGGCATAGTTGCAGATGGTTTTACCGGAGCCACTCCTCTTGGCCAAATTGCTAGTGCAACATCTAGCGACATAACCACTCTCGGAGTTAACGGAGTCGCAATCTCTTCATGGGATGCATTTTTAGGTCTTATCCCGGGTTCATTTGGAGAAACTTCAACCTTATGTATTCTCATAGGTGGTGCAATCCTTTTATTTACCGGCATTGCTAGTTGGAGAATAATATTTTCAGTATTTGCAGGAGGCGCAATAATGGCATGGATTGCAAATTTATTTGCAACGTCCTCCTACCCCGCCTCAATGCTTTCACCTATTGAACAATTACTATATGGAGGATTTGCTTTTGCTGCAGTATTTATGGCTACCGATCCGGTGACCGGTGCTCGCACAAATATTGGTAAATATATCTATGGTTTCCTTATTGGCGTGTTTGCTATACTCATTCGCACCTACAACACAGGATATCCAGAGGGAGCAATGCTCGCAGTCCTTTTAATGAATGCATTTGCTCCTCTTATTGACTATTTTGTCGTTCAAGCAAATATCCGTCGTCGTATGCGTCGTTTAACGTCTAAATCTTGATTATGTCATGAATAAGCAAAGTAACACATATACCATAATTTACATTAGTGTGCTCGTCATCATCATGGGTGCAGCACTTGCGTTTGCGGCGATGTCTCTTAAAGATAAGCAACAAGAAAACGCCGATGCAGATAAAATGAAACAAATACTTGCATCGGTTCATGTAATAGCACAAGACGGAGATATAAAATCAACATTCAATAAGTATATCGTCAAGGAGATGGAAATCAATTCCAACGGAGAAATCATTGCAAATGACGCATTTTACATTGACATAGCAAAAGAGAGCAAAGAAAGCGATTACTCAATTCGTCGCCTTCCCATATATGTGTGTCAACTCAACAAGAATGAGATTAAATACATCTTACCGGTATATGGTGCCGGATTATGGGGCCCAATATGGGGCTACATCGCAATAAATGACGACGGTTCTACAATCTATGGTGCCTATTTTGCTCATCAAGGTGAAACTCCCGGTCTTGGGGCTGAAATTGACAAACCTCTATTTTGCAATCAATTCAAAAATAAATCTTTAATAAAAGAAAACGAATTTCGTCCAATTTCCGTAATTAAAAAAGGTCAAAAACCTATTAATGGAGAGGACTATGTTGATGGCATTTCAGGTGGCACTATTACCAGCAAAGGTGTTAGCGATATGCTTAACGACTGTTTAATGCCATATAAAGCATTTTTAGAAAATCTTAAAAACAAATAATTATGTCAGATAAAGTAGATTTAAAAAAAATATTTTTTAATCCTTTTTCAAAAGACAATCCGGTAATAGTGCAAGTCCTTGGCATCTGTTCTTGTCTTGCCGTTACCGCCAAACTGGAGCCGGCTATAGTTATGGGTATATCCGTGATTGCCGTATTGGCATTTTCCAATGTTATCATCTCATTAATTCGCAATACGATACCTACTAATATCCGCATCATTGTGCAACTTGTAGTCGTTGCCGGATTAGTAGTAATTGTTGACCAATTATTAAAAGCATATGCTTATGATGTCAGTAAACAGTTGTCGGTTTTTATCGGATTAATTATAACCAACTGCATCTTAATGGGACGGCTTGAAGCCTTTGCCATGAGTAACAAACCATGGCCTTCTTTTCTTGATGGTGTGGGCAATGGCATAGGCTATACAATCATCCTTGTGATTGTAGCATTTTTCCGTGAATTATTGGGAAGTGGCACCCTTCTCGGTATTCAAATTATACCTCAAGCATTTTACGATGCCGGATATGTCAACAACGGATTAATGATTTTGCCTCCTATGGCCCTCATTGTTGTGGCATGCATTATATGGATTCATCGCATTTATAACAAAGACTTACAAGAAGATTAATATCATATACATTAGAGTTATGGACGAGATTAACCTATTTATTCGCTCAATTTTTATTGACAATATGATATTTGCATACTTCCTTGGTATGTGTTCATTTTTGGCCGTATCCAAAAATGTAAAAACTGCCTTTGGGCTTGGAATCGCTGTTACTTTTATGCTAGTAATCAGCCTTCCTGTTAATTATCTATTAGAAACATATGTTCTAAAACAAGGAGCCCTTACATGGCTAGGTGATGAATACTCTTCGATTGATTTAAGTTTCTTATCTCTAATAATGTTTATTGCCGTGATTGCATCCATGACTCAATTAGTAGAAATGGTTGTAGAAAAATATGCTCCAGCCCTATATTCTCAACTTGGCATTTTCTTACCACTAATTGCTGTTAATTGTGCAATTCTTGGGGGATCATTATTTATGCAACAACGGAATTTTGATAGTGCTATAACTGCTACTTGTGCTGGAGCCGGATGGGGCATTGGATGGCTTCTTGCAATCGTTGCCATCGCAGCAATTCGCGAACGATTAGATGCCTATTCTAACATTCCCAAACCTCTGCGAGGCATAGGTATCACATTCATCATTACTGCTCTTATGGGCATTGCTTTTATGAGTTTCCTCGGCATCAAAATCTAAATTGTCATGACTACTAATTATATAATTCTGCAAAATATTGCAAATCTCACTATTATAGTTGGGGTTTCAATCTTTTTAATTATCACCCTACTTCTTGTCATCATCTTATTGACTGCAAAAAAGCACCTCGTCAATACCGGAAAAATTAGCATTACAATAAACGATGACTCTAAGATTGAAACCAATTCAGGCAAATCATTACTATCAACCCTCGCTGATGAAAACATATATCTACCTTCGGCTTGTGGAGGAAAAGGAAGTTGCGCTCAATGCAAAGTTCAAGTAACTGAAGGTGGTGGAGATATTTTACCTACCGAACAAGTACATTTCTCTCGTCGCGAACAAAAAGAACATTGGCGATTGGGATGCCAAGTAAAGGTCAAAGATAATATTAAGATATCGGTTCCCACATCGGTACTCAATGTCAAAGAATGGGAATGCGAAGTTATATCAAACAAAAATGTAGCAACATTCATAAAAGAATTCATCGTAGCACTCCCTCCCGGAGAGCACATGGACTTCATTCCAGGCTCTTATGCACAAATAAAAATCCCCACCTATGAGATGGATTATGACAAAGATATTGACAAGTCTCTCATTGGTGAAGAATACCTACCGGCATGGGAAAACTTCGGTTTATTTGGTCTAAAATGTCGCAATACCGACGAGACCGTTAGAGCCTATTCAATGGCAAACTATCCGGCTGAAGGAGATCGCATAATGCTCACTGTGCGCATTGCAACTCCTCCATTCAAACCCAAACCAGCCGTAGGGTTCATGGATGTAATGCCCGGCATTGCCTCTTCGTATATATTTTCTCTTAAACCCGGCGACAAAGTTCTCATGAGTGGTCCTTATGGTGACTTCCACCCTATTTTCGATTCTAAAGCCGAAATGATGTGGATAGGTGGTGGAGCAGGAATGGCTCCTTTACGCGCTCAAATCATGCACATGACAAAAACGCTAAATACGACCGACCGAGAAATGCATTATTTTTATGGTGCTCGTGCTCTAAATGAAGTATTCTACCTTGAAGACTTTTTAGAAATTGAAAAAGAGTTTCCTAATTTCCATTTCCACCTTGCCCTAGATCGCCCCGATCCTATTGCTGATGCTAAAGGGGTAAAATATACTCCAGGATTTGTGCATCAAGTCATTTATGACACTTATCTAAAAAATCACGACACTCCTGAAGATATAGAATACTACATGTGTGGTCCCGGTCCAATGAGCAAAGCAGTGATAAGCATGCTTGATAGTCTTGGGGTCAACCCCTCTTCTATACACTACGATGACTTCGGAGGTTAAAACTATTTATAACATAAAAATCAACGAGAGGAGTCGGCGACAAAGTCTTCTCTCGTTTTATATTATGAGGCTTTTTTGTATCTTTGTAGCCTAATTAATTCAATATTATATGGCATTTGGTAAATGGATAGGTGGCGCAATAGGTTGGATGGCCGGTGGTCCGCTTGGCGCATTAGCAGGATTTGCTCTTGGCTCCCTTCTTGATGGTAGCATCAGTGTAAGTAAAAGCACACAAATTGAGAATTACGATACACCTAACGGGCAACGCAATAGTTTCTTATTCTCTATGCTTGTTTTGGCTTCATATATTATTAAGGCCGATGGCAAAATAATGCATAGTGAAATGGAGTTTGTGCGTCAGTTTCTTCGTGCAAACTTTGGAGAAGTAGCAATGAATGAAGGGAATCAAATATTACTAAATCTATTTGAACAACGCAAACAAATGGACTCGGTAAATCCTTCGGCATTCAAAAAGACAATATATGATTGTGGGCAACAAATCGCGGCAAACCTAACATACGAAGAAAGGCTACAACTTTTGCGTTTTCTCGCTATGATAGCCCAAAGTGATGGTAATGTCCATATTAAAGAAATTGAAGCATTAAAAGAGGTGGCTACTGCAATGGGGCTATCAACGAGCGAAGTTGATTCAATGCTCAACCTTGGCCACAACACTCTTGACGCAGCATATAAAGTTCTAGAGATTGAACCTTCGGCAACTGACGAAGAGGTAAAAATTGCTTATCGCAAATTAGCCTTGAAGCATCATCCTGACCGTGTCGCATCACTTGGCGAGGACATACACAAAGCAGCCGAAGAAAAATTCCGTCAAATCAACGAAGCGAAAGACAAAATTTACAAAGCACGTGGATTGAGTTAACATTTTCACAAGTATAATAAAAAAATCGCCCTCTTTCAAGAGCGATTTTTGTTCCTTTATTTCACTTCTATTGTAAATGGTTTCTTGGAGAAGTTTTCAAGAATTTCTATTTGTAATCCACCTTTTTCATTAAATTTAAAGTCTAACTTTAATGATGTAATCCAGTTGGTATAATGAATTTTAGCCGTAAGAGTGTTGTCATTATTCCACGCATAGCAAGCCCCGGTATAAAATGGTCCGGTTATACCTGTAAATCGTCCTTTTGCGCTAATTGAATAATGAGGACAACCTGCTAGTTGCGAATCCAACCATTCACCATATCCCATTGCAATTGCCGACATTTTCCCTTCGGCATCTACCACATCAAGAGTAAACTTATTCTTTTCAAAATTAAACTTTATAGATTTCCACCCTAATTTATTTTTAGGCAGTTTAAATTCTTTACCATTATATTTTTTAGCCAAAATATTATCAGCATTTCCCTTTAACAACGGCAATGAGGCTTTTGCAACATAGTTTTGCAATGAGTCTAATTCATCAGGATCAGCCTCAATAGTGCATCCCTTTACATTTTTCACAACCGTGTTCCATATATTACCTCTTTCAGGCCAACCTTTGCTTCGTGAGCATTGATTTAGCACAACTACCATATTTTTTTGAGGGACAATGATTATATATTGACCAAAAGCGCCATCGGCTCTCCATGCTCCCGGGTATTCACAAAGCCAAATTTGATAACCATAATCATTGGCCTTGCGTACCACTCTCACAGTCATCATTTCGTCAATCCATTTTGCCGACACAAGTTGACGACCATTCCACGCCCCTTTTTTAAGCAATAATTGACCAAACATTGCTTGAGCCTCGGCGGTCATATATATACCCCATCCAGCCGTAACGATACCGTTTGGACACTTTTCCCATTCTACATCATCAATGCCCATTGGATGGAAAACTCGCTCATTTAGCAATGTTAGAATATCTTTTCCCATTACTTGTTGAACGACTGCAGAGAGCAAATAAGTTTCAATTGAGTCATAAGAATATCTTGTTCCGGGTTTTGCAACAAGAGGACGAGAAAGATAATAGTTTACCCAATCTGTTTGCGAATTGCGCATTCCACCTTCGGTTTTGAAACCCGATTGCATCGTAAGCACATCTTTAATTTTTATCCCTTTAATTGTTTTTTCGTATTCAGGGAAAAACTTAACCAATTCATCTTCCACACTCAACAATCCATCTTCAACAGCAAGCCCAACTGCTACTGCTGCAAATGTTTTTGACACTGAATATAGAGTGTGACGATGCTCGGCTTTAAATGGTGACGGATGTATCTCACCGGCAACCTTACCATCTACTACAACCATTAAATGGTGTAATTCTGTAAGATCGCTCGTAAGCAATGAATCATAAAGCAACGTTAATTGTTTGGGTTCTATACCAACTGTCGTTGGAGCCACTCGTGGCAATCGATATGCAGCAGAGGCACAAACACTTATCAATAAAGCGATGGCACATACTGCACTTTTCACACTGAAGTTAATCTTTTTCATGGTAATTATTATTTTATTTCCTATTTTGCAAAGATAATATTTAATTTATTATTGATATCAACGACTTTAAAAATATTATATCCTTTTACTTTTTATCGCTCATTCCCAACATTTTGTTTTATCTGCTATTTGAGGTATTGTAGAGGAATGATATGTAGGGTTATATCCTTTTAGCCGTTGATTACGATAATCATCAAGAGCCTTAATAGCATATTTTCCCAACAATAGAATTGCCGCAAGATTGCAAATAGTCATCATTCCCATTGTAATATCGGCCAATGCCCACACCAGTTCAAGACTTGCCACTGCTCCAATCATAACCATTGCCGCAACTACGACTCGATAGAGATATAATACCCACTTATTTGAGGTCAAAAATTGAATATTTGTTTCACCATAATAGTAATTTCCCACAATACTTGTAAATGCAAATAAAAAAATTGCGATCGAAACAAAATAAGCACCTAACGGACCTATCTCGTGAGTCAATGCAACTTGGGTTAATTCAATTCCATTATATTGAGTATAAAACATGCCACTAAATAGAATTATAAATGCCGTACAAGTACAAATTATAAGGGTATCGGTATATACTGCAAGAGTCTGTACCAATCCTTGTTTTACAGGATGGCTCACAGATGCTGTTGCTGCAACATTGGGTGCCGAGCCCTCTCCTGCCTCATTACTAAACAATCCTCGTTTTATACCCATCAACATTGCCATGCCGATACCGCCTCCTACCGTAGATTGCAGATTAAAAGCCTCTGTTACAATCAATTTAAACACCGTTGGGATTTGAGTTATATTCATTGCAATTATTACTAATGCAAGTAATATATATGCAATAGCCATTATAGGGACAACAATCTCACTAAAACGAGATATACGTTGAATACTCCCACAGATTATTAACATTGAAAACACTGTCAGCACAATACCGACTACAACCGGAGACCATCCAAAAGACACATTTACTGCCGAGGCGATTGTATTTGATTGGACTGAGTTATATGCAAGACCAAATGTAATCGTAATCAATACAGCAAATGTATTGGCCCACAACTTATTGCCTATTCCATATTTAATATAGTAGGCAGGTCCTCCCATATAAGATTTCTCGCCCTTTATTTTATATAATTGAGCAAGCGTTGACTCAATAAACGCATTTGCAGCACCAAGTAATGCAATAACCCACATCCAGAACACTGCACCGGGGCCACCGATAGCGATAGCAGTAGCCACCCCGGCAAGGTTACCGGTTCCTACTCGACTGGCAATTGATACAGCAAATGCCTGAAATGAACTGATGGTATTTTTTTTATCATTCTTATTGTGATGTAGTTTATCCTCTTTTTTTCCTGAATCGGCCAATTGTTTTATCATTTCGCCAATCATTGTAAATTGGACTCCGCGTGTTTTAATTGTAAAATACAATGCACAAAACAACAAAGCCACAATAAGAATGTAACTCCAAAAATCATTTATAGTGTTAAGTATTTCCATTCTATATAATTAGAAATATTATTTATGTAAAACACTATCTTGCCTTATTGTCGTATCCAATATGGTTGTAATTGAATCAACAGATATCGTATCAATTAAGTTTGGTTTCTTTGACCTAAATTTCAAGAATGAGAACATATTATCAAAATCTTGACGATACATAATCCCCACCCCTTGAGTTGTTGTTGCTGTCTTTAAATAATAATTTTGGTCATTATAGCGATTATATGCTTTAAGTCTCCATGAGCCTCGCTGATTGAGCAAATATTCAATATCAAAATCACCTATAAACTGGTTAGTATTAAGCGACTTGTCTCGGTAACCAAAGTTTCCGTTAAGCCTCAATCGATTATTTAGAAGAGTACTTGACAAAGCCAAATCCACTTCCACATCAGAAAAATCCCCAAGGTCACTACGCAAATATGGCGATATTGTCCAATTATCACTTAACTGACCAAGCATACTACTTAATTGCGAAGAAAGAGTAGATGATGCCACTGAGAATATTTCATTACCCTTTGTTGCCGACATATATTCCGGTGTATAGAATCGGTTTAGCGCCAATAGATACAAAATCTGACGTTTCATCATTTCATCCGTACTAATGATACTCATTACTTTACTATAAGCATCTTGTTTAAGCGTAGGAAACTCAAGATCAAAACTGATATTGGGCTGAGTCATATCGTCTTTGATATATAACAATGCATTTACCGGCACATTTGTGCGATTCAAGTCTTTATCTTCCAAGAATGATTCATCAAGGTCACTCAGATTGGCCTTAACAGGATAAGCAGCAATGATATTTAGTTGTGCTGCAAATGGATCTCCATTAAACGCAATTGAACTATTGTCTCTAATCTTAAAATCCTTAATAATTATATCTTGTAATGTAAAATTATAACTACCTTCGTCTATTTCATACGAACCATACATTTTGAGGTCTTCATCGCGAGAACTATATGTCATGCGAAGTGTTCCCGAACCGATAGCCTTAATTTTATCACCACCCACAGGGTCCATCACAAGTATTAATTGAGCTTGAGGATTAACATCTACTTTTATTCGCATATTATATACCGACGACCTTGCTTCTTCTTTCTTTTTCAATCTTTCTTTAAACTTCACAACCTCAATAGGTTCATCGGTCATAGTCGCTTTTTGTTGCTTATTTTGCGCATCTTTATCACGGAAAGTGAGGAACGAATACTCATAAGCACTCTCCATGTCTGAAATAATAAATGTAAATGTTGATTGTGGCGCTGTTGCCATATCAACATTAATATTTACGACACCCGGACGGCCATCAATATTAGCCGTACCATTTCCATTTATATGTCCATGCCAGATCTCTCCTACTCGCTCTTTTACATCATAACACAAAAAGTTCTTTGCATTTGTAATATCAAATTTGAATTCAGGTTCTTTGAAAAATTTATGTTTAACCCATCCATTAAGCAGTGCGGTATTGCCATTTACATCTCGAAGGGTTACATCCTTAATATCAATAATTCCGGGACGAATATGAATTGAATCGGTAGCCGAATAGTAAGTATCCGTAAAATCTATTTTAAGTTTTAAATCCTTGGCGTATATATCACCTTCTAAATCGATATATTTGAATGTTCCAAACAATCGTGCTTTTCCTGAGGCAAATCCATCTACATCCGAAGCAAAGGCAGCCATATAAGGTTTCATAAATCCCACCTTGATTTCATTTGCCTCAAATGTGATATCAAGAGCCTCTTTTGTTGGGAAAATATCACCATAAATATATGATTTATTTCCGTTATCTTGACTTACTATTGCATCAAGATGTGCGGCTAATCGTTCATTATCCCAATGCGCCTTTATTGCAGCATTACCTAAAACCGTGCCATTATAACTGATATTCTTTACCTTCAAATCATTTGTAAATGCGACAGGCGATTTGCTAAATAATTGCGATGCATATAGCGTTCCGGTAGCATCACCACCCAATAGCGCATTATTAATTTCTAAAGTTTGGAATATATAATCAAGATTCACATTCTTAAGATCTATACACAACTCATCATCGGGCAATGGGGAAGCCTTGCCTTTTATATTAATAAACTGATCGGCATGACGCACATCAAAATTATCTACAACGATATTGTTTTGTGCACAATGAATATGTGCGCGCTGAATAGTCCATACACTATCATTAAAGACAAGGTTACTAGGGCTAATAGTTAAATCCGTCACTAGAGTACCATCCTCGCCTTTTGAGAATAGTGTTGACATATTTACTTGTCCTTTAAATGTTTCTTTGCGATTAATTATCCAATTAACATTTACATCCAACTGATTATCATCTCCATTGCACACCAATTCCAATGGCATCTTTCCATGCTTGGTTGGCAATTCCGAGAATGCTCTTAACAAACATTTATCTACACTTTGATCTATATCGATTTCCAATTGTGTTTTCTCAATCAATTTGTTTTTTTGTGCAATATATGGAATATTTGCCATCAAATTCATTTTTTGAAGAGGGTGACTCACCTCTCCCGAGATTGTAATCGGAGCAAACAATTCGGCCGACAGATTTAAGTAATCCAATAATTGGGACTGCTCTTTTATCGTCAACTGATATACAAAATCATTCGTTTTACCTCTATGCGAAACTGTATCCTTCGGCTTTTTCTCTTTAGATGTAGGTTCTTCGCCAAACAGCACCGGAAATGGATGCGACATTATCTCTTTAATCGTCGGCACGATTGTTTTAAACGAATAACTACCCTCTATACTAGCATTTAGAATATCAGATTGCAATGACATATATTGAGGAGAAACCGCATTTTGAATATTGATATCAATATTTTTTATATTCAATTCTTTGCTTGGGTTATCACTAAATGCAAAATCACTGATATTGATTTCTCCATTAGACTCTTCAATATTAAAATTATCAATCTCGGCATCAACAATAGCCGATAACGTCATATATTTTTTTGACAGATTTATTCTATCTAAATTTATTTTTGACACATCGGCATGAAGGTTTAACTGTTGTGATTTTTTATTGACATTTGCACTACCATCAATAGCAAGCATCACATTAGGATCATCAACATTTACATTTCCCTCAATAAAGTCACCATCAATTAATGCCGATATATCAATATTATTGAATCTATAATTATTAAAATCCACAAATTCAACAACAGCATCCACTACACCTTTACGATGAGTATCACTGACTGAAACATCAAAATTAGCATTTGCCGATATTTGATTTAATTTTTGGTTTGATGTTATTGCCCCCAAATTTAATTTAGAAGTTTCCACATCACCTTTTAATGCCAATAGTTTTGAGTTAGCCGATTTTGAATAATCTAGATTTACTTTTGCATCGCCCAATGCAGTTGATATATCTCCAACAACAATCGCATCAAGTGGTTTACCATTAAACTGACCGTTCACTTTAATATTTCCAAATCTGGAAATTTTCGTAGCCACATCAGTTTTTACCACATTGGCAGCCTCCAAAATATTAGCCACAAAATGGGCATTTGCATTCAATGCAAAATCAGGCAATATTATATTTATATCATCGGCACTTTTAATATCCTTAATGCCCCCCGACGCATTAAATGCAAATTGTTGATTAGGATGAGATATTACAAATTTATTAATTGACAAATCATTTAACTCACCTGCCAATTCAACATTTAAATTAAAGTGATCTTTTATATCTTTAAATCCCGGGACAAAAGGAGCAAAATCGGCAAGTGATACATAACTGCCTTCTTTTATCTCGACATCAAGTGGTATAGCCTTTATCTTCTCATTAAATTCATCCCAATTTTTATGAGACAACGAGATATCTCCAAACATTAATTTAGTATCATTGAGAGATAACTCCAACCCATTGACATCAATTCCTGAAGAAGCAATATGGAAATCACCTTGAATGTCAGATATTGATAAGCCCGACTGCTCTTTTACTCCAAAACGCTTAATCTTAAATATGAAATCATCGTTTTTAAGTTGGGGCATATAGATATCAGCATTCAAATCTGATATTTTTATATGATTTTTATCAAAACCACTATCCGACACAGGTATCGACTTGATATCATACGCCATCTGCGAGTTGCGAATCACAATCGTATTAATGCGTAAATCAAACTGTGTAGGAGGTTTCGTTTTATCCTTGGGTTTAAGATTATTGATAATATTCTGAATATTTAATGGCGAAGATTGATCTTGCTTATATAATTGCGCATCCAAGCCTATTAATGCCGCATGGGTAATTACAATCTTATCATTCTTTAGATATTCATAAATATCAATTCCTGCATCAATAGTCTTAATCTTCACAGCATCAAATCGGTTGTCATCTTCAATCGTCACATTATTGACTGACAACTGATTAAATGGAGTAATACTTACCGATTCAATCTCAACATTAGTCCCAAGCAATTTAGTTAGTTCCGTTTCTCCTACTTGACACAAATGTTGTTGAACCGAAGGTAATGAGACGATTACATACAACGCCATTGGAGTCACTAATAATAGCACCAACAGCACTATAAGCAAAGTACAAATTATTTTGTATAATACCTTCATCGTTTATTAAATGACAAAGATACTCATTTTTTGCCGTTTCTACCCTATGATTACATCAAAAGATTACATTTATCTTCTTAAAAAAATTATAAAAAGGCATTTTTAACAAGAAGATTATAGATTAACAACAAAATTAGATTAACAACCTCTTTTCTATACCTCAAAACACACATGAAACCACTCAACTCAACCCTCATTATGTTTTTTATTTTTAATTCATTTTACTATCAAAATGATAGCAATACAACGCAATCCGGTAGAAAAATGAAAGTTTTATTATTATTTTTATGCAAAATAGAAATTAATCATTATATTTGTGCCCACATTCCAATTTTAGAAAAATAATTACAACAAAAATAAATCAATCTATCAAAACTATGTCAGTAGTAAAATTTTACAAAAAGGACCAACAAGTACCTTTGGAAATGCACAAAGTGCGTGTAGTTCAAAAATTATTCCTTCCTAATGTAGAAGAACGCGTTGCTAAAATTCGTGAAGCAGGTAACAACACTTTCTTATTGCAAAATAAAGATGTGTTTATGGATATGCTCACCGACTCAGGTGTAAACGCGATGAGTGATAATCAAGTAGCGGCATCAATGCAAGCCGATGACTCTTATGCCGGTTCTGAAACTTACAATCGCCTTGTATCGGCTCTTAAAACTGTATTTAAAACCGAATATTTCTTGCCTGCACACCAAGGTCGTGCTTGTGAAAACATTCTTGCCGAATCATTTGTTAAGCCTGGCGATGTAGTGCCTATGAACTTCCACTTCACTACAACAAAGGCTCACATTACCCGTATGGGTGGACGAGTTGAAGAACTTGTAACCAAAGCCGGTCTTGATCCCGACTACATACATCCGTTCAAAGGCAACTTTGACATTGATCGTTTGAAAGCCCTTATTGCCGAAGTTGGAGCCGAACACATCCCATTCGTGCGCATTGAAGCAGGTACCAACCTCATCGGTGGACAACCTCTTTCAATGGAAAATATGCTTGAAGTAGCAAAAGTGTGTCGCGACAACGGCATTATGTCAGTCCTTGATGCTTCACTTCTTCAAGACAACCTCTACTTCATCAAGACTCGTGAAGAAGCCGCCAAAGACATGTCTATCAAGGAAATCACTCACAAGATTGCCGATGCTATGGACCTCATCTACTTCTCTTCACGCAAACTCGGATTCTCTCGTGGTGGTGGTATTGTGTCAAACAACAACGACCTCATCATGAAGATGAAAGAATTAATCCCTCTATTTGAAGGATTCTTGACTTATGGTGGTATGGAAGTGCGTGCAATGGAAGCCATGGCTGTCGGTCTGCTTGAAACAATGGACGAAGAGATTATCAATCAAGGACCTCAATTTATTGAATACCTTGTAAAAGAACTTGACGAATACGGAGTGCCTATGGTAAAACCTGCCGGTGGTCTTGGTGCACACGTCAATGCATCAGCATTCTTACCCGATATGCCTCACGATCAATATCCTGCCGGTGCTCTTGCTGCCGCATTATACATTGCAGGGGGTATTCGAGGCATGGAACGTGGTTCGATTTCAGAGCAACGCAACGAAGATGGCACCGAAAACTATGCCGAATTAGAATTATTGCGTCTTGCTTGTCCTCGTCGTGTATTCACTCTTTCTCAAATCAAATATTGTGCCGACCGTGTGAAATGGCTATACGATAATCGCCACCTAATCGGCGGATTGAAATGGAAAGATGAACCTCAAGTATTGCGTTTCTTCTCCGGTCGCTTAGAGGCTATCGGCGATTGGCAAGACAAACTTGCTGCAAAATTCCGTGAAGATTTCGGCGAAAGTTTATAAAAATCAGTCCTATCCAATACAATCAATGGTGTGTCAGATACTCAATGGCACACCATTTTTATTTTTAGACAACATTAGATGATTTCCATGGTTTCCATGGTTTCCGTGGTTTCCTTTGGTTTCCTTTGTTTTCCATTTTTTGATGGAAATCAGAAAGGGGGGATTTATAATGCATAATTCATAATTCATAATGCATAATGCGTAGTTCGTAATCAAAAATTCCGCACTCTGCATTATTATGACCACCTCCCGGCTTCGCCGTACTCCTCCTATTTTTCTTCGAAAAACAAGAGGAGAGTTATTGCTCTCGTTGGCACCATTGTTTCTTCTAAAATTTTTCAAATTTCATTTTTGTGCATTATCGCAACTTTTCAAGATAACGGCATAATAACTTTGCAATATCAAAGCCGACAAGACACTTTGAGTTCGAACATCTTCTTAACACTTTGATATACTGCTATACATAAATAGTAGTAAGGGTACTCCCATATTTAATTAACACACAGTATTAATCAAATCTCATATTATGAATCTACAAGACATGAACAATTTCAATTTGGCCGAAGAAATGCGCCTACAATCTATTCAAAGTATTAAAATCAGCGACAACTCACTAATCACCGTATCAACTGCAAGAGAATTGCGTCAAGAGGCTGAAACAGTAAAGGAACTAAAACCTCTATACTATCCCTATTTCTATGAAGGAGAGTGTTGCATATTGTTTGCCGACACCAATTCAGGCAAATCAATATTGTCGGTACAGATTGCCGATGATATATCTCGTAACGGTTATCGAGTGTTATACCTTGACTTTGAGATGTCGATGCGACAATTTGCATCACGCTGTAAAGACAAACATGGAAATATCTATGAGTTTCACGACAATTTCATGCGTGGCTGCATCAATCTTGATGCACTATCACCCCATTGCACCGAAGAATACGAAAACCTACTAATCTCTACTATCGAAAATCGCATTGCTGTGTTTAACGCACAAGTAGTGATAATCGACAACCTCACCTATCTATGCGCACAAAGCGAATCGGGGGCTGAAGCATCTACGCTAATGCGACGATTGATTGAAATAAAAAATCGTAACAATATATCTATGTTGGTTATATCTCACACTCCCAAACGCACTCTTACCGATCCATTGACCGAAAATTCTCTTTCCGGGAGCAAACGCATCGCCAACTTTGCCGACTCTATTTTCGCCATTGGCAAGAGTATTATCGATGATAATATTCGTTACATCAAGCAGATTAAGAGTCGTAGCGGTGAAATCATCTATGGTGCTTCAAATGTGCAAGCCTACTATATTGACCACCAAGATGGCTTATTGCGATTTATCCACATCGGCGAAGGTAGCGAAAGAGAACACCTCAAACATGAAAAGGACCGCAGAGCAAATAACTATGATGACATTAAACAAATGCTTGCCAATGGGAAAACTACTCGAGAGATCATTGCCGAATTAAAAGTGAGCAGTAAAACAATCAGCAAAGTAAGAGCCTCTCTTAATCAAGGGAACTCATAGCAACCGACATAAATTCATTTAATTAGCCCTTGAAATCCTTTTTACAATTAAAGATTTCGTTGGTTTCCATGGTTCCCTCCTTATAAATGGAAATCACGGAAACCGGACGAAAACCAATAATAACAATAAAACCTTTATCATGTATTCTAATCAATATTTTTTCTCTAACAAAACAATAAATCAATATTCCCAAAATCAGTATTGGTATTTTGCCAACTCGTTATTTGGCTATATTTGCGCTCTTTACAGTTCGATTGACATTTATAATTATATGCTTAATATTTTTCGTCGCTATCAAGTGGGTATCACTCACGATGACAAGGTTATTTATTGGCAATGCGATGCTAATGGACATTGTCGTGCTGCCAAACTGATAGAATACGACACTAACGGAAAGTCTATCAACAGCCATTGGCATTATGCCCACCCATCCTACAACACATCTCCACCCGACCGTCTCCCCTTTGGTTTACACCTCCTCGCAAAACACCCTCTCGATGCATCAATAGTTGTCGTTGAGAGTGAGAAATCGGCTTTATTGGGAGCCACCTACAATCTGCATTATCTACGCAATGACACACGATTACCTCTATTTATCGCCACCGGCAGTGCCGACATCGTTACGACACTCAAGCATCTGCAAGGTCGCAATGTCACATTATTCCCCGGCGACAACAACACCGAAGAATGGTTACGCATAGCCCGGGACCACTCTTCATTAGTAAATTCAATCGAAGTAAATGCCATGGTAAGATATTTTACCGAACAAAAGGTCATCAAGCCCGGTGGCGAATATAGCGACTTGATTACCGCTATGCGACAACATGAATTAAGGAAATTTATATAACTTCCCTTAAAGCGTTTACAATCTTGCTGAACCATGTTATAGTTCCCACAAAAAAATGTAATTTTGCATCTTGATTCAGTAAAACAAGAATAGAAATGCATTACATGATGATATTATTGCCCATCGTTTATTTATTGGGTAATGGTTATATATTCTGGCGATTGTGGCCTATGATGTCGGCAATGCCCATTTGGGGCAAGGTTGCTTGCTCAATAATATTTTGGATAGTGGCATTATTGCTTGTAATCACGATATTAATGCGAGAAGTAACGCTTCCCCAATGGTTGAGTCGTGCAATGTTTTCCGTCGGTTCCACTTGGGTGGTTGCAGTGCTTTATATGATGATATTTCTTGCTATTACCGACATTGTAAAACTATTTCTACCATCATTTAGTTACGGATTTGTAAGCGCATTGGGGGCTACTGTGTTGTTGCTTTGCTATGGATATATCAACTATCGTAGTCCAAAAGTGGAGACGATTAATATTGCAATCGACAAACCTCTTTCATGCGATTCGTTGAAGATTGTTGCCGTCAGCGACATACACTTGGGGCTTGGCACCGGAAAGACAGCGGCAGGTCGATATGTGGAGTTGATTAATGCACAACATCCCGATGTGGTATTAATCGCCGGCGACTTAATTGACAATAGCATCAAACCGGTAGAGGCCGACCATCTTGAAGAAGAACTTAATGCCATTAATGCCCCTATGGGAGTATATCTTGTTCCCGGCAATCACGAGTATATCAGTGGCATTGAGGATTGTGAGCGTTTCTTGAAAAAGACTCAAATCGTCCTACTCAAAGACTCTATTATCACTCTTCCTTGTGGATTACAGATTATAGGTCGAGATGATCGCATGAATCGCCGACGCAAGCCACTGACTCATATTATGGAACTTGCCGATGTGAGAAAACCCGTTATCATGCTCGATCATCAGCCTTATGAGATTGCAAAAAAAGACTCATTGGGCGTTGACATTCAGATAAGCGGGCACACTCATCGTGGACAAGTGTGGCCGTTGAACATTTTGGTTGACAATTTATATGAACAAAGTCACGGATATAAGAAATGGAACAATTCACATGTATATGTGTCAAGTGGATTATCACTTTGGGGACCTCCATTTCGTATCGGCACAAATAGCGACATGGCTATTATTGTAATCAAATCAAAGAAATAATATCATGCTCAAAATCACCACTTCTACCACATTTTTCTTTCACAACATCGTTGGTTTTAAGAATTTATAAGTTTGACATTTGGGATATTATATGTAACTTTGCGCCTTAATTGTGTAAAACGACAAGACCATATCTCATTTTGGTCTTATTTTTTGTTTAGATAATGGTATTTTCCGACCTTTTTTTCTTATTTGTATTCATTCCTGCATTTGCATTATGCTATCTGCTTGCAACAATAATTGATCGCAAACTCCTATCAAGCCCGACGCATCGCAGTTGCTTATCAAAAAACATCATCATCGTATTATTCTCCCTCATATTCTATGGATGGGGAGAACCGATATATGTTTTTCTGATGATTCTATGCGTTCTTTTTAACTATTTAAGCGGGCTTGGTATTGACCGATTTAATGGCCGAGCAAGAAAAACGGCATTAGTTATAGGTCTCATTTGTAATATTGCAATACTCGGAGTGTTTAAATACGCTGATTTTTTTGCACAAATATTATGTGACATAGGTCTATCTATACCGAAACCTAATATCTCACTTCCTATCGGCATCAGTTTTTACACATTCCAATCCATGTCATATCTCATTGATGTGTATCGCAAAGAATCTCCGGCACAACGCCACTTCGGTAATCTTCTGTTATACATCTCAATGTTCCCTCAACTCGTTGCCGGACCCATTGTGCGATACGACACCATTGCTCGCGAAATCAATAATCGAAAAGTGACGCTCAATGATGTTACGGATGGCACATATCGTTTCCTTATCGGTCTTGGAAAAAAGGTTATCATCGCCAATCAATTTTCAGAACTTGCCGACCAATTCCTACTTAATGGGATTAACAATCTCTCTACAGCCGGAGCATGGATAGGTATTATCGCATTTACGTTCCAAATATATTTTGACTTCTCAGGCTACTCCGACATGGCAATAGGAATGGGACGTTGCATGGGATTTCATTTCAACGAAAACTTCAACCATCCATATTGTTGTAACTCTATAACCGACTTTTGGCGTCGCTGGCACATATCGTTAGGGAGTTTCTTTCGCGACTATGTATATATTCCACTTGGAGGCAATCGTCATCATCAAGTGATTAACATTTTAATCGTATGGTTTCTTACCGGGATGTGGCATGGAGCAAGTTGGAATTTCATCCTATGGGGTGTATATTTCGGCATAATTGTTATGTTAGAAAAATATACACTACTACGCGTCATTAATAAGATTCCCGCTCCGTTTCTACACCTATACAGTTTGACGATAGTTGTCTTTGGATGGGGTTTATTCTATTTTGAGTCACTTGACAATCTGCACATCTTCGTTAATTCCTTCTTTGGCAACACTACGATTGCTTCTGACATAGTCGAAGAAAGTGCATTTTTCAACAATTTTTGGCTGTGGATTGTGGCTATAATATTTAGTATGCCCACCCGCACATACGCCTCTAACCTACTCTCACGTAGCATCAGCAACGAAAATGCAGTGGCATGGGTAAGACTCTCTTCTCGAATTGTAATTTCTTTATCAATACTCATTTTAAGTGTGGCACTTCTTGTTGGTGCTACAAATAATGCTTTTATTTACACACGATTCTAAAACTCTACAACATTTATGAAATTAATTAAAAACATCGCATCAATAGTATTATTTGCATCAATAGCATGCATCAATGCCTCGGCACAAGAAAAAATCACTTGCCATGTGGAAGAATATATAAATACAGTCAATCGCCATGCATCGGCTCGCAAAACTCGCACCGGAGTAATACTTGTTGGCAGTGTTGACACAGTTAGAGCCTTTAATGGGTTTGGCACTACTAAAGCCAACGCTATTGCTTATGCCGAATGTGCCAACCTCTACAAGCACACTTTTGGTGACACCGTAAACATATATCTCACAGCAATTCCCACTGCTGTTGCGTTCTATTGTCCCGACGCAGCAAAAGAATGGACCAGCAGTCAAGCCGATGCTCTCAACATCATGTTTGAAGCACTTGACCCGGGAGTCGTTCCGGTTGACATGTATACCATTTTAGGACAACATGCTCATGAGCCTATCTATTCTCGCACCGACCACCATTGGTCACCTCTTGGCGGTTATTATGCAGCAAAGGCTTTTGCCGAAGCAGCCTACGTGCCATTCAAAGATTTATCTCACTACGAAGAAGTTGTCATTCCCGACTATGTAGGAACGATGTATATGTATTCTAAAGACTCCTCGGTAAAACGATCTCCCGAAGACTTTGTATATTACAAACCTCAAGGTATTGACTACACCACAACCTATATCACTTACACTCTCGATAAAAGTCGTAAAAACATCATAAAAGAGAGCAAACCTCACCAAGGCGATTTCTTCCTCAACTTCAAGGGTGCAAGTTCTTATTGTACTTTTATGGGTGGCGACAGCAAAATTACTCAAATAAAAACACCTACTGACAATGGACGCCGATTAGTCATCATCAAAGATAGTTTCGGCAATGCTCTCCCCGGATACCTATTCTACTCTTTTGAGCAGATTCATGTACTCGATTATCGCTATTTCAACAAGAATCTAAAAGACTATGTGAGCGAGCATGGCATTACCGACATATTGCTTGCCAACAACATATCTTTTGCTTGTGCGCCAAAAGCAGTTAACGCCTACAAGCGTTTCCTTGAGCAATAACACTCCTTCTTTTTCTCATAATGAAACAGACTCAAAACATTATATATCTCATTTTATTGGTTACAATAGTAGCCTTATTTACTATTGTATTTAACTTCTTCCCTCGAAGCACTGTTTCCGAACTGGAAAATCGCGAACTTGCCAAATGCCCCGATTTTTCATGGAAAAATCTCAAGTCAGGTAAACTCATGGCCGACATTTCATCATGGTATAGTGATAGCGAACCTTATCGTGACCTATTTATGACCTTGAGCATGGAAGTTGACAAAGCAAAAAGACTAAATCTATCAACTTCGGAAGAAGAGGAAATTACATTCCTTGCCGGAGATAGCGAAACTACTACAAATGACAAGCAAGACACGACCAATGTTGATTCTTCTACAACAAAAATGAATGTGGAGGACAAAGCAAAGATTGCTAATGCCGGTATTGTCCTTGTTGGTTCAGAGCCAAATGTCAGAGCGCTCATGGCTTATGCCGGAGCACCAAGTGCATGCAACTCATTTGCTGATGTGGCTAATAAATATAGAAAAGAATTTGGACCCGAAGTCAACATTTATTGCATGATTATCCCCACTGCAGTTGAATTTTATTGTCCCGAAAAAGCCAAAAGCAGAATGAGATCACAACTTGCAACAATTAATCAAGCCTATGCTCGACTTGACTCCGGAGTAAGAGCCATTGATGTTTATACCCCACTTTCTCAACACACTAACGAAGATATATACCTTCGCACCGACCACCATTGGTCGCCTCTTGGTGCATATTACGCTGCTCAAGCCATCGCTCAAACTGCAGGTCTTCCGTTTCGCGATCTTTCACATTATGACCGACATGTAGTAAAAGGCTATGTCGGGTCAATGCATCGTTACTCCAAAGATATCTCCGTAAAAAACTCTCCCGAAGATTTCGTGTACTACACACCTCGTGACATTGATTACAACACCACCTACATTAATTATCGTATTGATAAAAATTACAACGTAGAGAGCGAAGGGAAACCGGTAAAAGGCCAATTCTTCTACAAATTTAAAGATGGTTCAGGCGGGGCTTACTGCACATTTATGGGTGGCGATAGCAAAATTACTCAAATCAGAACTGCGACTAAAAACGGGCGTCGCATGGTGCTATTAAAAGATAGTTATGGTAACCCCATATCTTCATATTTATTCTTCACATTTGAAGAAATTCACATCATTGACTCTCGATATTTTACTCGCAATCTCAAAACGTATGTAAGCGAAAACAATATTACCGACATTATTCTCGGCAACAACATCACTTTTGCTTGCTCATATAAAACAATAAACGCATATAAAGAGTTCCTCACTCAACAACCGGGCAAAACCACTAAGTCAAGTAACAAAGAACGAATCGATCGCAATGAAAAAGCAATTAGCAACAATCTTAACCCATCAATCGATTCTGTAAAATGACATCCTCACTATAACTGTGATTTTTTATCCTCAATTATAATACAAAACGGCATTACTTTATAGGGTAATGCCGTTTATATTATATATCAAAACTAATTATAATCTCTCACATTCTTTAATCCACATGGCCGAAGATGCATCTGATGGCATATGCCAACCTCCTCGTGGAGATAGGCTCAATCCACACACACTCGGTCCATCGGGCATACATGAGCGTTTAAATTGTTGATTGAAGAATCGACGAATAAATGTCATGAGCCACATCTTAATTGTCGCATCATCATATACCCCCACAAATGCCTGTTGTGCCAATGCATATATGCGCGTTGGTCCATATCCATAACGCAATATATAATACAAGAAAAAGTCGTGCAATTCATAAGGTCCTACGAGGTCTTCAGTATTTTGTTTTATATTACCATCTTCATCGGCAGGCACAAGTTCGGGACTGATAGGTGTATCAATCACATCAACCAACGCTCTGCGACAAGTTTCATCCTCTTCAGCATCGGCTATCCATTTAACTAATCGGCGCACCAACGTTTTGGGCACACCGGCATTAATTCCATACATCGACATGTGATCACCATTATATGTAGCCCATCCAAGAGCCAACTCCGACATATCTCCGGTACCAAGCACCATACCTCCCACTTGATTTGCGATATCCATCAATATCTGTGTGCGTTCACGTGCTTGAGAATTCTCATAGGTAATATCATGTACCGACACATCATGTTCTATATCTGAAAAATGTTGTGTTACGGCATTCACTATCGATATTTCTCGCATGGTAATGCCAAGCGAGCGCATCATCACAAGTGCATTATTATAGGTGCGATCGGTTGTACCGAATCCCGGCATAGTTACTCCTATAATACCTTTGCGATCAAGCCCCATGCGATCAAATGTTTTTACTGCAACAAGCAATGCAAGGGTTGAATCAAGACCTCCCGAAATTCCTATAACCAAATTTTTGCAACGAGTCACCTCCAATCGGCGCATTAATGCCATTATTTGGATGCTCACTGCATCACTACAATAACTATCGACATGTTCTTCAGTAGGTATATAAGGGTTGGCATAAACCACATCAGTATCTTCCGATGTTTCGTTATCTTCAACATATTCCTCCTCTACTTTTGTACGACTCTTCCCGGCTTCAGCAACAACAACTTGTTCATCTGTCTGCCAACGACGATTTTTTGCCAACAAGTCACCCTCTTGGGCTATAATTGCCTTTCCATCATATACATTATCAGTAGTAGATTCGCCATAACCGGCACCTGAATATATATATGTTGCCCAACGATTTGCCGATTGTTGCTTAATCGCTTTTATGTGATTATCATACTCTCCCATCGCCTCTTTACGAGCTCCAAGATGAGCAATAACCAATTCCTCTATACGATTTATTTGTAATAATTCCGAAATAGGAGAACTATAATATTCGCCAACAATAATTGCAATATTAGCACCTACCAATGGGATGACTTGGTTACTAACCATCAACACATTCCATTTGGCTATCGTTACAACTGCTTCTACATTTCCTCCCGAAACAAAACAGCCATTTCGATCACAATCATTTTTAGGGACCGCCGCAACTATTTCTCCATGCGAAATAAGCACTCCACAGTTATACAAATTATTATCGTGACTCACTACCGCCCCTACGACAACTGCCATATCCCAAGATTCTGATTCATCGGCAATACGAGCCAACGATTGGTAGCAATTATCTATCAATACTTCCGACCGGAATAAATCACCACATGTGCTTCCTGTTATTGACAATTCAGGGAATACGGCCAACCGCACTCCTTGTGCATTTAATTTCTTACAAATGTCAATAATACTATCAGTATTATAATCGCAATCGGCAACCTTTACCCTTGGCACCGCAGCGGCTACTTTATAAAATTCTTGATTCATATAATGCAGTTTTATTTTACAAATATAACCAAATTTCATCAACAAATACAATTATTTCACTACCTTTGTTATTATTCAACCTAATTTATAATATTTATTATGAAAAAATCGGTAATAGCATCTGCTTTAATGCTAATCATATCTACTCAGTTGATTAACGCTGTTACTTTTGAGAAAATCAGTGGTAAAAGAACTTTCTATATGCCCAATTTATCAACGATAATGGAAGAAAAGGCCTACGAGGTCCATTCTTTTGAATTTGATTTTCCATTTGATGGGTCTAACGCTTTAAAAAAGCATATTCTCCTTGAAGTATTTGGGAATAAGGTTGGCAATACTTCTTCGGTCAATTATGCTACTGATAAATTCCTTAACACATTTCTTGATGAAGAGTCAAATGACCGTCCTCAATTAATATCTTACACTCCCGAAGATAGTTGGGCTATACAACAAGTGAATGCCGAAGGAAAATTAATATCGCAAAACTCCAACCTTATTGTTTACGAAGCCCAAAGTTATATTTATTTTGCAGGAGCCGCTCATGGCATGTATAGCGTTTCATATCTAAATTACTATATACCATCCAATAAAGCATTAAAAGACACCGACCTCCTATTAAAATCAAAGAAGTCACTCATCGACAAAGCCGTGCGTCGCAATGCTCGCAAAATTGCCGATGCGCTATATAATCCCAATGATTTTAGTGGAATCGAATATTCCGAGACTTTCTATATTTCAAACAAAGGTATCACTTTCGTTTACCAACCATATGAAATTGGGCCATATTCCTCGGGCACTATCGAGATTACAGTTCCTAAAAGCCAACTAATAGGTTGTCTTACCACTCTTGGCAATAAATTGATTAAATAATATATTCTAATTATTAATTATACCAAACTGCTCGGCCACATAGAGCCGGGCAGTTTTCCTTTTCTCATTACTTTTGTGTAACTTTGCATCATTATTCACATCAACAGACAATAATAAAAGGTTATGAGCACTATAATATTAGGTATAGAGTCATCGTGTGACGACACTAGCGCAGCAATCATTAAAGATGGAATACTTCTATCAAATGTAATTGCCAGTCAAAGCGTTCATGAAGAATATGGAGGCGTTGTTCCCGAATTGGCTTCTCGCGCTCACCAACAAAACATCGTACCGGTAGTTGATACTGCTATTAAACGTGCCGGAATTGAAAAAAGCGACCTCAGTGCCATTGCTTTCACCCGTGGCCCTGGCTTGCTCGGCTCTCTATTAGTGGGTACCTCATTTGCCAAAGGGTTGTCACTCGGATTGCGAATCCCAATTGTTGATGTAAACCACCTTCACGGGCATGTCCTTTCGCATTTTATTCGTCGCAACCCTGACGATGTCGTTCCAGAGTACCCATTCATCTGCCTTCTCATTTCGGGTGGTAACTCACAAATAATTCTCGTAAAAAACTATAACGACATGGAGGTACTTGGTCAAACGATTGACGATGCTGCCGGCGAAGCATTCGACAAATGCGCCAAAGTGATGGGACTACCCTATCCCGGAGGGCCACACATCGACCGTCTTGCTGCCGAAGGTGATGCTACGCGTTTCAAATTCTCAAAGCCTCACATTCCCGAACTCAATTACAGTTTTAGCGGACTCAAAACATCATTCCTTTACACCTTGCGCGATGCCAAAAAGCTCGACCCCGACTTTATCGAAAAAAACAAAGCCGACCTCGCGGCATCATTACAACGCACAATCATCGAAATTCTTCTTGATAAACTCAAAAAAACCGTAGATCTCACCGGTGTAAAAACTGTAGCAATAGGTGGTGGCGTATCAGCCAATTCAGGCGTGAGACAAGCCATTGCCGACTACTGCGCAAGACGTGGACTGAAAGCCTTCATTCCCGAACGAGCCTTCACCACCGACAATGCCGCCATGGTAGCCATTGCCGGCTACTATAAATACCTCGCCGGCGACTTCTGCCACTACGACGAAGTCCCCTACGCACGCATAACAATATAATTTAAGTTGAGAATTCAGATGAACGTTTCAATTATAGTTATTGGTGATGAGATTCTCATCGGACAGGTTATAGATACTAACTCGGGTGACATTGCTCGCATGATAGAGCCATGTGGGTGGCATGTTAATGATGTGCAAGTTGTTGGAGATAATGCCTCCCATATTTTACAGGCCATTGATCGAGCATTTGAATCGAGCGATGTGGTACTTACCACTGGCGGACTTGGCCCTACAAAAGATGACCTCACCAAAACAACCCTTTGCCAATATTTCGGAGGGGAGCTATATGAAAATGCCGATGTACTTGAGAACGTAAAAGAAGTAGTTGCTAAACGAGGGTTGAAACTCAACGACCTCACTGCAGCTCAAGCCATCGTTCCGTCGTCATGCAAAGTAATTCAAAACCGAGTAGGCACGGCACCACTTATGTGGTTTGAGAAAGATGCAAAAGTTCTTATCGCAATGCCGGGCGTCCCTTTTGAGACTCAACAAATGTTTCGCGAGGCAGTGTTGCCTTTGTTATTAGAAAAATATAACAGCAATACCTCTATCGAACATCGCACACTACTCATAACCGGATGGAGTGAATCACGCCTAGCAATGGAAATAAACGATTGGGAAGATGCCCTACCCTCATATATTCACCTTGCATATCTGCCCAAACCGGGATTGATACGTTTGCGACTCGACGGCACTCATTCCGACAACGACTTTATCAATAAAGAACTTGATAAATATAGAGATGAACTAATCGCTCGCTTTGGCAAAGATGTATTGCACCCCGACGATCTCACCCCACCTGAAATATTATTACACCACCTCAACCGATTAGGCCTCACCATTGCCACAGCCGAAAGTTGCACCGGAGGAAACATAGCCCATCAAATAACAAGCATTGCCGGCAGTTCATCAGCCTTTATGGGAAGTATCGTGGCTTATAGCAACGATGTGAAACATCGCGTATTGGGCGTACACAACGAAACACTCGATACTTATGGTGCAGTGAGCCTACAAACAGTTGAAGAGATGGCA
The DNA here is from genome assembly GCA_017409345.1 of Muribaculaceae bacterium. Lineage (GTDB taxonomy): Bacteria > Bacteroidota > Bacteroidia > Bacteroidales > Muribaculaceae > RGIG4079. Next base: position 64,306 of record JAFQSX010000008.1, read on the forward strand.
CAAGGCGCATGCAATGTCATCGGCACCGATTGCGCCATTGTCACATCGGGCATTGCAGGCCCCGGAGGAGGGACACCCGACAAACCTGTGGGAACTGTATGCATTGCCGTTAAATCTCCCCGTGGAATTGTCTCTGCTGTTCACCATTTCCCAGGCAATCGTAGCCGAGTAATTGACCGAGCCACAACAACCGCAATAATTTCACTCATACACGAATTAAAAAAGATTTAATTTTTCTACAATTCCACATTTAGAGTTGAAAAATTTGCGTAAATCAAGAAAAATTCGTTACTTTGCACTCTGTTTTGTGGCCCATCTTGAAAGCCGTTAAGAATGATGCACTTAACTGCGATATGAGACTTGATGTAAGTCACTCAACAAAAACGCGTTAATTAATAATAAACAAGATAAATAACAACAGCCATGTCAAAGATTTGTCAAATTACAGGCAAGAAAGCGATGGTTGGTAACAACGTATCGCACTCAAAGAGACGTACCAAACGTAAATTCAATGTGAACCTCTTCAACAAGAAGTTCTATTGGGTTGAACAAGAAACTTGGATCAGCCTTACTATTTCAGCTGCTGGTCTTCGCACTATCAACAAACTCGGTCTTAACCTTGCGATGAAGCAAGCTGCCGAAAAGGGTTATTTAACAGAAATCAAATATTTAGAATTCTAATAAGATGGCAAAGAAAGCTAAAGGTAATCGCGTGCAAGTTATCCTCGAATGCACTGAACATAAGGCAAGTGGTATGCCCGGTACTTCTCGTTACATCACTACCAAAAACCGCAAAAATACTACTGAGCGTTTGGAGTTGAAAAAATACAACCCTATCCTCAAAAAAGTAACAGTTCACAAAGAAATTAAATAATAATTAGATATGGCAAAGAAAACCGTAGCATCACTCCAAAAAGGTGAAGGTCGTACATATAGCAAAGTCATCAAAATGGTAAAATCTCCAAAGACAGGTGCTTATATGTTTAAAGAAGAAATGGTGCCCAATGACGCCGTTAAAGACGCTTTGAAATAATATACTACACTATATCTCAATCGCAACTCCGTTGATTCTCTCAACGGAGTTGTTTGTTTTATGCCCTAATAACACACAAGAAGGGTTGCTTCGAGTGAAGCAACCCTTCTTTTCTTGTCGTTATAAATAATTTTTCATTATCCGTTTTGGTAAAGATAACGTTTGATTGAACGCTTAGGAGTCTTTTCAAATTCTTCGTGATACACTTTCACTCTATTTATGCGTGAATAAGCCGGCAATTCAGGATTGAGTTGTTTCACATTTTCTTCCATCAATCGGTCAAGATCTTGAAGCGACATACCTTGTTTAGTACCATTCTCAATATCTGGATACACAAGTGCTACCAATTGATTTTCCACATCAATTACAATTGATTCACACACATAAGGCATATTGTTGAGTTTTTGTTCAATTTCTTCGGGATAGATATTTTGTCCTGAAGGCCCGAGAATCATATTCTTATCGCGACCACGAATATACACATAGTTATCTTCATCAAGAGTACAGATATCACCGGTGTTCATCCAACCATCTTCATCAAATACCGATTCCGTTGCCTCCGGATTCTTGTAATAACCTTGCATCACATTATCTCCACGCACCCATAACACTCCGGGAATATTTTCCGGATCGGGAGAATCAATACGTGCCTCCATGCGATCAACCACTCGACCACATGATGCTTCGCGTGATTCTTGCCATGGAGCATATGCAATCAACGGAGCACATTCGGTCATTCCATAACCAACTGTATAAGGGAACTTAATGCGACGAAGGAAAGCCTCAACCTCCTTATTAAGTGCAGCACCTCCAATGATAAGTTCATGAAGATTTCCACCAAATGTCTCAGTGATTTTAGCCTTTACTTTTGCCAATAATTGATCATCTACAAATGGCACATATAATAAAATCTTCATCAAAGGCTTTTCTAGCAATGGGAACACTTTTGTCTTGATTATCTTTTCAATAATCAATGGCACTGTTACAATCAACTTTGGTTTTACTGTTGCAAACGCATCCATTATCACCTTGGGCGATGGCACACGAGTAAGGAAATAGACATGACAACCTTTTATCAACGGATGAATTAATTCCACTAGCATCCCATACATGTGCGCCAATGGCAACATACATACCAAAGGATCACCCGGTTTTAAGAAATCAAGATTATCAATCGTAAATTGTGCATTTGACCACAAGTTTTTATACGAAAGCATCACACCCTTTGAAAATCCGGTTGAACCTGATGTATAATTAATCAATGCCAACTCTTCGGGCTGATCTTCATAATAATGAATATCTTCGGGAAGGAAACGCTCAGGATAACGTGCACCGAACAATTCATTCAATCGTTTGCGTACATCAGTAAGTTTTTCATTTCGCGACAACAATAATGAATAATCGCTAATCAAAATCACACCATCTAGATTAGCCATCAACGAAGGATCCAGATTTTCCCATATTGCAGCATCAACAAACAATAAGCGAGCCTCGCTATGATTTACCAAATGATGTATATTATCAGCCTTAAACTCATGCAAAATTGGCACTGCAACCGCACCATAGGTTATTGCCGACAAAAACGCTATTGACCATTGTGCCGAGTTACGACCACATAGAGCAATTTTGTCTCCAGGTTTTAACCCAATATGCTCATACATCAAATGTTGTTTTGCGATTTTTCGACCAAGGTCTCTGTATTGAAATGAAGAGCCATTAAAATCAGTCAATGCTAGATTTTCCCAATTTTTCTTTATTGACCGCTCTATGAGTATATTCAAACTTTTTGTATTTTCAGCCATAATTGATATTAGGGTTTAAGTTAGTCGGTACAAATTTAACAAATTAATCTATTTAGAAAAAGTTTAACCCTATAAATTATCAAAATTGTGAAGATAATGTGTATTTTTGTAGCAGAAATAACTAATTATACAATTATGAAAACTAAAGCACTACTCCTCGCTACCTCAATCGTAGCATCATCAATGGCTATTTATGCCGGCAACTATAAAGTAACAGCTCAACTCACCGAAGACGAAGATGGACTAACTGCTTATATCGTAAACTACGACACAAAACAAAAAGTTGATAGCACTATAGTTGAGAATGGTAAAGCTATATTTAACGGAGCCATTGAAAATCCTTTTTTTGCTCAGCTAATTATTGATGGCGACCGTTATGGGTCATTCATTGTTGAAGATGGCTATATTCTCGTTAAAAATCGTCAAGGTCATGGTTCTATTCTCAATGAAAAATTAAATGCTTATTTCAACCAATTTGGCAAACTTCAAAATGAGTTTAAGACTACCACCGACAATGCAAAACAAAAAGAGATTTACGACACCTACAATACACTCCAAGGTGTGATTCTCGACAAAAACGCTGACAATCCTATTGGTCTTTATATGTTCTTACAACAAATGTATGAAATGAACAAGGCACAAGTTGAGATCGCACTTGATAAATACCCTCAATTCAAGTCATCGACTCGTGTAAACAACTACATTGCTGCATTAGCACAAAAAGAACGCACTTCTCCCGGACATAAATATCTTGATTTTGAAGTCACTTATGATGGCAAAACTTCAAAATTGAGCGATTATGTAAAACCCGGCAAATACACCATCGTTGACTTTTGGGCAAGTTGGTGTGGACCTTGCATGCGTCAAGCCGTAGTATTAAAAGAGATTTACGCCGAATATAAAGACAAAGGTCTTGAAATTGTTGGTGTAGCAGTGTGGGACGAGCCACACAACACCCTTGAAGCAATCAAAACAAAAGAATTGCCTTGGCACAACATCCTCAATGCACAAACAATTCCAACCGACCTTTATGGTATTTCTGGAATTCCTTGCATCATCATCATTGGTCCTGATGGCACAATCCTTTCTCGTGACAAACAAGGTGATGAATTGAAAGAAGATGTGCGCAAAGCATTGGCTGGAGAATTAAAGTAAACGACGAAGCAATGGAGGGGTAATAAAAAACGCCAAAACACATCCCACGGCATTGGCAATACCATCCCACAAATCGCAACCGCGATGAATTAGTTCGGTTCCTTGAGCCAACTCAATAAATGCTCCAAGCAAGATGGTCCCCACCATAATATAAAATCTCACTGAGAGTGACAACACCCGTTGTCGCTCTCGTCGTTTATAATCAAACATTATAACAGAACTCACACCCCACATCATAACCATATGCACCACTTTATCTGCATTGAGCATAGGAACATCAATCGGAGGCAGTGGTTGTGGCACTAATGTCAAATAAAACAATAACACTAATACGATTGCAGTGGGTAGATATGTAGGTATTTTATATAAGAAGTCACTCATTATTTAAATATTTTTGGTTATCGCCTTACAAAAATACAAAATAAACGCATATTTAGTTTATTATTGCAAGCATTTTACGTAATTTTGCATTACAATCAGATTATATTACATATATTACCCTATACACTATAACATCTATGTCAAATAAGACTCAATTTGCAACAAAAATAGGTTTAATAGCAGCAACCGTTGGATCGGCCGTTGGTCTTGGCAATGTGTGGCGTTTTCCGGTATTGGCACAAAGCAATGGAGGTGCTGCGTTTCTTTTGATATATATTGCATGCGTATTTATTTTAGGCATACCTGTGATGATGGCCGAATTTTCACTCGGTCGCGGAGGTGGTTCCGATGCAGTGGGGTCATTCATGAATATCACTCCAGGCAAAAAATGGTGGATGGCCGGTGCCATTGCCATTATTGCCTCTTATCTCATTCTTTGCTATTATATGGTCGTGGCAGGATGGACAATGGAATACCTATGGCAATCTATTACCGGCAATTTGTATGAAGGAATAAACGCATCAAACGCTCTTGACAGCTCGAATTTTACAACGAAAATGAAGGAGTATATCGTTGACGATTACAATCCTTTAATTTTTACCTATATAATGCTGGCAGCAAATTTTGCCGTACTACTTTTTGGAGTTAAAAAAGGGATTGAACGACTTTCCAACATTCTTATGCCTATGTTGTTTATCCTCTTAATTGTCTTTGGTTTTGTTTCATTGTCACTACCTAAGGCCGATGAAGGATTGAAATTTTTCTTAAACCCCGATTTTAGCAAGATTGATGGCTCCGTCATCATCAATGCGATGGGACAAGCATTTTTCTCTTTAAGCCTTGGCATGGGTATTCTAATTACATATGCCTCATACTACCCCAAAACGACAATACTATCTCGCACTGCGGTCACTGTATCATTACTTGACATGACTGTTGCTATAATGATGGGGATAATTATTTTCCCGGCAGTTACCTCTTTTGGGCTAACCGGCGAATCTCTTGAAGGTCCCTCATTAGTATTCTCCACATTGCCCGAAGTATTTGCTCAAATGCCATTAACACAACTTTGGTCTTCTTTATTTTTCTTTTTTTTAATGGTTGCAGCATTGACTTCAACAATTTCAATTGCAGAGGTTTCAATTGCATTTATGCAAGATCGTTTCAAAATGTCAAGATTAAAAGCATGCATTATAGTTATTGCACCTCTATTCTTGTTTAGTTCTTTATGCTCTTTATCTCAAGGTAGCCTTGGGGAAATGAAAATTGCAGGGCTCACACTTTTTGATCTATTTGACACGATTGCGACTAACATATTATTACCGATCGCATCTATCCTACTATGTATTTATATGGGTTGGATTGCACCCAAATCCTTCTTTAAAAATCAACTATCAAATTACGGTACCGTAAAATCAAGAGTATTTCACATTGTATTATTTATTGTGAGATTCATTGCTCCAATATTAATTACAACAATTCTCATTGCACATTTTATTTAAATGAGAAAAACTACCTCATCTTATTTATCACTAGAATTGAATCCTATAATTTGAATAAGTTTAACAGTATAAAAAACAACTAAATAATTAATATGAAAAAATGGAATTTAAAATCTAAGCTATTTGCTATAATAGGAGCAATCTCTATTGCTCTTTCTGTATTTATTTTTGCCCAAACAGTTAACAAAAACCTTAGAACGAATGACCTTTGGGGGCATGAATATGGAGGGGATGCATATACTGGCATTCAAAACGCCGCAGCAAGCACAGGCAGAAATGTTGCCTATCTTGCTGATTATATTTGTTATGGATTCTCTTCTGTACTATTAGTCGCTGGGTTAGTACTTTTCGTTGTTGCAATTCCTTCAAAAGAGGAAAACGCAGAAGAAGAATAATCGAAACTATCAACACATAGTATCTAAAACAATCCATATACAATAGCATAGTATTTGCACAGACATTCTAAACGTGTTACTACTGTGCCTATTTTATAAATTTGCACATTCTTTAAATGTCAAAACCTATCTTCAACACCGGAGAACGGCGTGGCATGCTTGTTATAATAGGCATTCTCGCTATTATTGTTGCCTTCACATATCTCATGCGCAATAATACTTTCAACAACAACTTTCCCAAAGAAATCTCCGATAGCATTGTTAAAGAACTGCACACACAAGTAGATAAAGAGAATAAGACGTCATCATCTACTGAAATAGTAAAACCAAACAAGAAGAAGAAAAAGAAACCAAAAAATAAAATAAACAAAAACAATCAAACCAAATATGAGGAACGCAACCCTCTTAATGAGAGCCTTCCTCAAAACTAAAATTAACTTAATAATGAATCAACAGCCAAACAATAGAGCTCAATTTGCCACTCGACTAGGAGTGATTGCGACTACAGTAGGTTCAGCCGTGGGCCTTGGAAATATATGGCGTTTCCCCTATGAAGCCGGAAATAATGGAGGCGGTGCATTTCTCGTTTGCTATCTTCTTTGCATTGTGATTTTAGGCATTCCGGTGTTATGTGCCGAATTTGCAATCGGTCGCTCTACTCATAGTAATATTTTTGGTGCTTTTCGTCAAATCAAAACGTCAGGTAAATGGCATTGGATAGGCTATATCGGCATTTTAGCATCCCTTATGATTTTGAGTTTCTACTCAGTTGTGGCAGGGTGGACCATGGAATATCTATACCAATCTTTAACAGGTGGATTAAATCTCTCCGGTGCAGAAGCATTCCATAATCAATTCACCTCATTTAGCACCGGTAATTGGCGACCTATTTTATGGACCGTGATATTCCTTCTATGCAACTACATCATTGTGGTGCGAGGTGTAAAAAAAGGAATTGAAAAGATGTCTAATATCATGATGCCTGCTCTATTTGTTTTGCTCATTATATTCTGTGTCAATTCGCTTATGATGCCAAAAGCCCAAGATGGCTTGAATTTTTTATTCTCTCCCGACTTCTCCAAAATCACCCCCGAAGTGGTAGTTAGCGCATTAGGGCAAGCATTCTTCTCGCTCAGCCTCGGGCTCGGCACAATGATGACCTACGGTTCATATTTCTCAAAAGGCACTCGCATAGTGCGTAGTGCAACAATCACCGCATCGCTCGACACCCTCGTTGCCATACTTGCAGGTATTATCATCTTCCCTGCCGTATTCTCCTTTGGGATGTCGCCCGTGCAAGGTCCTGCCCTTGTGTTTGAGGTACTCCCTTCTATTTTCACACAAATGCCCGGTGCTCAAATATGGTCAGTACTATTCTTCTTCTTGCTATTCTTAGCATCGCTCACTTCCACTATCTCAATGAGCGAAGTATCGATAGCGTTCCTCACCGAAGAGAAAAAGATGTCGCGCACAAAAGCCTCAACCGTCAACCTCATCATCGCCCTATGCGGTGGTGTGTTGAGCGCACTATCTTTTGGTTACCTAAGTGATTTGAATTTCTTCGGACTATTTGATATCAACTTCTTCTCATTCTTTGATTTCACCTCGTCAAATATTCTTCTACCACTCGGAGGTATGCTAATCTCAATCTTCGCCGGTTGGCGATTAGAACGTTCTGCCCTCAAAAATGTGCTCACCAACGAAGGCAAAATCGGAGTAAAAACATTCCCTCTATTGGTATTCTGCCTCAAATTTGTAGCCCCAATTGCAATCCTTCTAATCTTCCTTTTCGGATTGAATTTATTCTAATCCGATAGGGAAATTTAGACGTAAAATCGCGATAACAAAAAATGTTTAGGTCGCCACGCAGTCTTTTCAATAGATATGGCCTCTATAATGATATAGACACCATATCTATCATGGAGACAGAGCAACTGATTAACCGAGCATTAGCGGGCGACCAACATGCTATCACCTCTTTATATAATGCATACTCACAAAAAATGGTTGAAGTATGCAAACGAGTTGTCGGCGACCGGTTTATTGCAGAAGAATTGGCTCACGACGCATTCTTGTTGGCGATTGCAAAACTCAATCAGTTATCCGACCCCAATAGATTTGGGCAATGGCTATCGAGCATCACTCATCACATTGCCACTCGATATATGCGACGCGACCGCACTCCATTGACAACTTCTATTGCTGATCTATCCGATAAAGAGATACACCAAACACCTTCTCTACATTGCGAAGACAAATCTCACGAGTTGCCCTCTATCGAAGAGATTATGGCTGCTATCGACCGATTGCCCGAAGGGTACGGCAAAGTATTCCGTATGTCGGTAATACAAGGTATGTCTCACGCTGAAATAGCCGAAATACTTGGCATAGCCGCACATTCATCGTCATCTCAATTAGCCCGTGCAAAGAAACTTCTTCGAAAAGCCTTATCTAGTTATTGGGTTCTATTATTGGCATTACTTCTCGTTCCTCTCGCTGTCTTTATACTTCGTCAATTACAAAGAAAAGACACTCAACAACCCATTATCACAAAACAAGAGGAACCAAATACACCAATAAAGGGACAAATTCACGACAAGAATGTGTCCAATGACTCCACCAATCGTTCTGACAGCACACACCTTGCCCCTATGCCTATCGACAGCACTAACAACACCCCTATTCCACCAAGATATATAATTAACAGCAAATGCATCTCGCCCACTCCTTATTTTGCGGTCTATTGGTCAAAATAGTTGGTAAAACCTAAACTAAAGATCCTATTGGTCAAAATAGTTGGTGCTTACAAATTGTAACTTACTAAATATTATGAAAAACACACCGGGGGAACGCCAAGCGGCAAGGGGGCGAGTAGCCC
>JAFQSX010000009.1 GCA_017409345.1 Muribaculaceae bacterium
ATTTATGCAAGGTAAAACATCACTTAAGGAGTTGACGATTGGAAATACAGTAACCACGATTGGCGCCAATGTATTCTCTGGTTGCAGTGGTTTAACCTCAGTAACTATTCCCAATTCAGTAACCACGATTGGCGCCAATGCATTCTCAGGTTGCACCGGCTTGACTGAGGTCAATATCACAGATTTATCAGCATGGAGCAAAATTAATTTTGGTAATTCTGATGCAAATCCACTAAATTATGCACATCATCTTAAACTAAATGGCACAGAAGTAATAAATCTTGTTATTCCAAATGATATTACCGAAATAAAACAATATGCGTTCTTCGGTTGCACCGGCTTGACCTCGGTTACCATAGGCAATTCCGTTACTACAATTAGCGACGCTGCGTTCTCCGGTTGTAGTAGTTTGGCAAAATTGAATATAGAAGATGGCGTAGAATCAATTTCAGGATTAAGTTTCCCTGATTCACCTATAGATACTCTTTATTTAGGTAGAAATACCTCAGATACATTTATGCAAGGTAAAACATCACTTAAGGAGTTGACGATTGGAAATACAATAACAACGATTGGCGCCAATGCGTTCTCCGGTTGCAGTAGTTTGGCAAAATTGAATATAGAAGATGGCACAAAATCAATTACAGGATTAAGTTTCCCTGATTCGCCTATAGAAACTCTTTATTTAGGGAGAAATACTTCAGATGCATTTATGCAAGGTAAAACATCACTTAAGGAGTTGACGATTGGAAATTCAGTAACCACAATTGGCACAGATGCGTTCCAAGGTTGCACCGGCTTGACTTCGGTAACTATCCCCAATTCAGTAACAGAGATTGGCAATAGTGTGTTCTCCGGTTGCAGTGGCTTGACAGAGTTGACAATTGGCAATTCGGTAACCACGATTGGCGACGCTGCGTTCTCAGGTTGTAGCGGCTTGACAGAGATAACAATTCCCAATTCGGTAACCACGATTGGCACTGGAGTGTTCTCAGGTTGCTCCGGCTTGACCTCTATCACCATCCCAAATTCCGTTACCCAGATTAGTGATGATGTGTTCTCGAATTGCAGTAGCTTGACAGAGTTGACCATCCCCAATTCAGTTACTTCGATTGGAAACTCAGCGTTCTCAGGTTGTACCGGCTTGACTTCAGTGACTATTCCTAATTCCGTAACCACGATTGGCGACAGGGCGTTCATAGGTTGCACCGGCTTGACCTCAATTATCATCCCCAATTCCGTTACCGAGATTGGCGACAATGCGTTCTTTGATTGCAGCGGCTTGACCGAACTAATAATCGAGGATGGAACTGAAACTTTAACATTGGGATATAACAAATCTGTCCTACGTGACGCCGGCTTGTTCAATGATTGCCCTCTTGAAATATTATATCTTGGAAGAAATTTAAGTTATAATACTGGTAAAGACTATGGCTACTCTCCGTTCTATAATAGTTACAATGTTATAAAAAAAGTAACTATAGGCAGTTCGGTAACCTCGATTGGCAAAGATGCATTCAGAAGTTGTAGTAGTTTGACAAAATTGAAAATAGAAGATGGTCTAGAACCTATATCAGGATTAAGTTTCCCTGATTCATATAGGTTAGATACTCTTTATTTAGGTAGAAATACTTCAGATGCATTTATGCAAGGTAAAACATCACTTAAGGAGTTGACGATTGGAAATACAGTAACCACGATTGCCATAGGTGCGTTCTTAGGTTGCACTGGTTTGACCTCCGTTACCATCGGTAATTCAGTAACCACGATTGACTACAAAGCGTTCTCAGGTTGCACTGGCTTGACCTCAGTAACAATTCCCAATTCAGTTACCGCAATTGGCTACGAGGCGTTCGAGTATTGCAGCGGCTTGACCTCAGTAACAATTCCCAATTCAGTAACCACGATTTACACAGGTGCGTTCTCAGGTTGCTCCGGCTTGACCTCTATCACCATCCCAAATTCCGTTACCCAGATTTGTGATGATGTGTTCTCGAATTGCAGTAGCTTGACAGAGTTGACCATCCCCAATTCAGTTACTTCGATTGGAAACTCAGCGTTCTCAGGTTGTACCGGCTTGACTTCAGTGACTATTCCTAATTCCGTAACCTTGATTGACTACTATGCGTTCTCTGGTTGCAATAAAATTACGGTGGTAAATTCTCATAACACAACAGCTCCTACAGGTGCACCTTTTGAAGATGTTGTTAAACAATCGGCAATTCTCAATGTGCCATCATCGGCAATTGCTTCATACCAGTCAACCGAAGGATGGAAAGATTTTGCCAATATTCGTGAGATGGCAATGAATGGTAATTATGATTTTGAAGTTGACGGAATTTATTATCGCATTATTTCATTGACCGACTTGACTGCCGAAGTTGTTGCTAAAGATGACACCTACAATAGTTATTCAGGAGAAGTGGTTATTCCTGAATCAGTATCTTATCGCAATCGTGAATTTAAAGTGATTTCAATAGATGCTATGACATTTAGTTATTGTAGCGAGTTGACATCATTGACAATTCCACAAACAGTAACAACTGTCGGAAAGTTGGCATTAAATGGTTGCACCGGCTTGAAATCGTTGATAATAGCCGATAGTAATACAGATTTAGTCACAAACGGAAGCTTTGATAGTTTGGCTTATGAAACTCTATATTTAGGCCGAAAAGCATCAGTGGATTTCAAGAGTTTGACAGACTTAAAAGTTATTACATTAGCAGGAGGTGTAACATCTATAAACGACTCCGCATTCTTAGGTTGCACTGGCTTGACCTCCGTTACCATCGGTAATTCCGTATCCTCGATTAGCTGGTATGCGTTCTATGGTTGCACCGGCTTGACTTCCGTAACTATCGGCAATTCCGTAACCACGATTGGCGACGAAGCGTTCAGAGGTTGCAGCAGCTTGACTGAGGTAAATATCTCTGATTTATCAGCATGGTGCAAAATTAATTTTAATAGTTATGATGCAAATCCGCTAAATTATGCCTCTCATCTAAAACTAAATGGCACAGAAGTAACAAATCTTGTCATTCCAAATGATATTACCAAAATAAAACAATATGCGTTCGAAAATTGCCGCGGCTTGACCTCAGTAGCTATTCCCAATTCGGTAACCTCGATTGGCTACGATGCGTTCAGACGTTGCACCGGCTTGACAGAGATAACAATTCCCAATTCCGTTACCACGATTGGTTCGTCTGCGTTCTCAGGTTGCACCGGCTTGACTGAGGTGTCCATCCCAAACTCTGTAACCTCGATTGGCTCGTATACCTTCTCAGGTTGCAGCGGCTTGACAGAGATAACAATTCCCAATTCGGTAACCACGATTGGAGTATCTGCGTTCTCTGATTGCAGCGACTTGAAATCAGTAACTATCCCCAATTCCGTTACCGAGATTGGCGACAAAGCGTTCTATAATTGCACCGGCTTGAAATCAGTAACCATCCCCAATTCGGTAACCTCGATTGGCAGCAAAGCATTCTCAGGTTGTATGTTGAATACTCTTGTTATTATGGAAGGGGTAAATCCAATTGCTATGGATGGTAATATATTCGCTGGTAGTTCTCTTACTTCGATATACATCGGTCGCACTATGACAAATGTAACCTCTCCATTCAGTGGAATAACCTCGTTGTCAAAGGTTACATTGGGTCGTGGCATGACTTCATTGCAAAGTGATGCATTTGCAGGTTGTACAGGAATCAAAGAATTGGTAATCGAGGGAGGCGAAAGTGCAATCACAATAGATTGTAAATTCAACGACTCTCCAATAGAGAAATTGCACATTGGCCGTAATGGCACATACGCGTTCAACAATCGTGTTGACCTCAAGGAGGTATCAATAGGTGATAATGTTACATCACTACCTAACAATGCATTTAACGGTTGCTCTAATATCACATCATTGAAACTTGGAAACAAGTTGGAAACAATAGGCAACGGAGCATTTACCGGTTGTGCGACTTTGATGAATGTGTATTCTACTAATCTCACACCTCCAACAGGTGTTGTGTTTGACAACAAGACCTATTTGCAAGGTACATTGTATGTGGTTAAAGGCAGTAAAGCTGCTTATGAAGCTGCCGATGGTTGGAAAGAATTCTGGGAAATCATTGACAACTTGCCATTTGAAGTAAATGGAATTTGGTATAACATTGATGAATATGGTAATACTAAAGCAGTGATGAATCCATCGGGCGATGCTTATTCGGGTGCAATCAGCATTCCTGCAACAATTGAGTATGACGGAAAGGTATATCCTGTAACAGCAATTGATGCTGAAGCATTTGCAAATGCTATCAATGTAACATCAATCACTATTGAAGATAGCGATCTACCATTGACAATCGGTGCTTCAGCTACTGAGATTTCAGCAATGAGCAACGACAGCACAAGCGTGTTTGGCGAATGTATGCTCGACTCGGTTTATGTGGGTCGCAACTTGAGTTACCAAGATGCACCATTTGCCAATATCTCTACATTGAAGAAAGTGACTCTTGGAAGCAAGGTAACGACAATGGGTGGCGCGATGTTTGCAGGCTGTGAAAACATTGAAATGGTATATGCTATGGGCACAACTCCTGCTACTGAAGCTGAGTTTGAATCAAAAGTTTATGACCATGCAACATTGGTGGTACCGGTTGGAACATTGAATGTTTACTCTGTAGCCGATGGTTGGAAAGAGTTTTTCACTATTCAAGACGTTAACGGCAATGTTGGAGTTGAAGACATTGTGATTAATGGTGAGGATGGTAGCGAACCAACAATAATGGTGGAAAATGGCGAAATCGTTGTTAACGGTGATGAAGATGCACAAATCGCAGTTTACTCTATCAATGGTGGCCTCATCTATCAAGGTGTAAATCGTCCGGTGGCTGTTGCCAACAAGGGTGTTTATGTAGTAATTGTTAATGGTGTCGCAGTGAAAGTGATGTTGTGATAATTGCACACTAAGTAGAAATTTTTTATAGCAAGAGGCGTAACTTCGCAAGAGGTTGCGCCTCTTTTGACTTTATACCCCTAAGAATTAGGCAGAATGATAGAATAAACAAAAGAAACCGGACACGGCACACTATGTCCCTACGGCTCATCTTTCCTCTTTATCTTTCATTTTTCTACAATATTGATTGTGAGTTTTATCGCAAATATCTATATTTGTAGTTTGAAAATCTGTTTAGACAATTTATAACTCAACATAATAACATTATGGATAAAGAACTTGCACTAAACCCCAATAGGGTTGTGGCTTATCTCGGTAAACCTGCAAAGGAATTTACCAAGGCCGACATTATTCGCTTTATCAGCGAAAACGAAATTCGCATGGTCAACTTTATGTATCCTGCCGGCGATGGACGTTTGAAAACTTTGAATTTTGTAATCAACAATTTGGCTTATCTCGACGCTATTCTCACTTGTGGCGAACGCGTTGACGGCTCAAGCCTTTTCCCATTTATCGAGGCAGGTAGTAGCGACCTTTATGTGTTGCCACGTTTCTCTACTGCGTTCCTTGATCCATTTGCCGAAATCCCTACCCTTTCAATGCTCTGCTCTTACTTCAACAAAGATGGCGAACCTCTTGAAAGCTCTCCCGAAAACACTCTTCACAAAGCGTGCAAGGCGTTTAACGAGGTTACTGGCATGGAATTTCAAGCAATGGGAGAATTGGAATATTATGTTATCGCTCCCGATGATGAAATGTTCCCTGCTACCGACCAAAAGGGTTATCACGAATCGGCTCCTTATGCTAAATTCAACGAATTCCGCACTCAATGCATGGCATACATTGCTCAAGCTGGCGGACAAATCAAATATGGTCACTCTGAAGTGGGTAACTTCACTATCGACGGTATGATTTATGAGCAAAACGAAATTGAATTCTTGCCTGTGAATGCCAAAGATGCTGCCGACCAACTCATGGTGGCGAAATGGATTATCCGTAACCTCGCATATCAATTGGGCTACGACATCACTTTCGCTCCAAAAATCACTGTGGGCAAGGCCGGTTCAGGCCTACACGTTCACATGCGCATTGTGAAAGATGGTCAAAACCAAATGCTCGATGGTGGAGTGCTCTCAGCAACTGCTCGCAAAGCTATCGCTGGTATGATGGAACTCGCTCCTTCAATCACTGCATTCGGTAACACCAACCCAACATCATATTTCCGTCTTGTGCCTCACCAAGAAGCACCTACAAACATCTGTTGGGGCGACCGCAACCGCTCGGTATTGGTGCGTGTGCCTCTCGGTTGGGCAGCTAAAGCCGACATGTGTCAAATCGCCAATCCTCTCGAAGGACCAAGCAACTATGACACTACTCAAAAACAAACTGTTGAAATGCGTTCTCCCGACGGATCTGCCGACATCTACCAACTCATTGCCGGTCTTGCCGTAGCATGCCGCCACGGTTTCGAACTCGAAAACGCATTGGAGATTGCCGAAAAGACTTATGTGAACGTAAACATTCACAAAGCCGAAAATGCCGACAAGCTCAATTCATTGGCTCAACTTCCCGACAGTTGTGCAGCATCGGCCGACTGCCTCGAACGCCAACGTGCTATCTTCGAAAAGCACAATGTGTTTAGTCCTGCAATGATCAACGGCATCATAAACAAACTTCGCTCTTACGACGACAAAACACTCCGTCGCGACATTGAAGGCAACCAAGATGAAATGCTCAAAATCGTAAGACGCTTCTTCCACTGCGGATAATCGCGTTTCACGACATTTCAATACACAGCAAAGGGAGCCCCAATCGAGACTCCCTTTGATATTTTTAGAAATAAAACTCTATTAGTTTATAAATAATTTTTATCTTTGCAAAACCGAAATGTCTGACATTTGTTTAAATAGAAACATTTTTAGATATGACTTTTGAACAATTAGATTTTGCGACTTTTTGTATAGGTAATCTTGCAGTGAGGTTAAATATACCTCAACGCGAGGTTTATAATCAATTGAAGACATCGGGCATTCTATTCGATTATATCATAAAAGGATATGATGTGCTACACACTTTCAGCAAGGAATACCTTATGAATGATATTATTTCATATATGAATGAGAAAGGAGTAAAATTATGATTGTTTACCATGCGTCACCTTTTATTATTGAAAAGCCCGATGTAAATCATTCTCGAGAGAACCTTGACTTTGGCAAAGGTTTCTATTTAACAACACTTCATGACCAAGCCGTAAAATATGCCCAAAGGTTTAAACTCCGTGGCAAAGAAGCATTCGTTAACAAATATGAGTTATGCGACGATTTTAACTCCCTTGAAGTAAAACGATTTTTATCGTACGATGAAGAATGGCTTGATTTTGTATCAGCTTGTCGCCGTAATGCCGACTCGTCAACTTTTGACATTGTTATTGGAGGTATCGCTAACGACAAAGTTTTCAGAACAATTGATTTATATTTCTCCGGAGACATGAACAAAGATGAGGCTTTACAAAAACTCAAATTTGAACAACCCAACAACCAACTTTGCATACGGTCGCAAAATGCAATAAATAAATGCTTAAATTTTTTAGGCGCTGAGGATATATGATTGACAATGCTAAATTATCAGTATTAAATGCTAAAAACGCAAGGATAATTGCTCTACTTGCCAAGCATTTCAACAACTCATTAGAAGTTGCAGCCGATGTCTTTTATCAATCAGAAACATCGCAACTCATTTTTAATGGCATTGCCGACCTCCATTGCAGGAGTGACCAATACCTCGCCGATGAAATTTACCAAGAATATTTAGAACGCAACATATAACCAAGGGAGCCCCACTCAAGGCTCCCTTTGATATTTTTAATTTAACCATCTTCAAAACTCCAACTTATTTTTTGATTCAGTACCGGTGTCGACTCCTTCGTTTTTCAACCCTTGTTTTGCTTTTTTAATTGTTTTACCAAAATTCACCCGATAGGTAACACCGATTACCACCATATTTGCACCATCTTTTAAACAAAACTCATTATTTACCGGGTGTATTGTTGACAATTCATTCGTTTTATACATTACTCCTTTATCACTAAATGGGTTAAATATTCCGGTAGTAAACCAAAAATCACGCCATTTATATTGCACCATAATCACATTACATATTTCAGGTGTTTTCATTATATTCCCCGATAATGAATATCGTGGTTTAATATCAAACTGGCCGGTAAATCGCCAATTCTTTATAGCATATGATGCTTGAATACGTGTGTAGAAATTATCAAACGTCTCAATATCTCCAAATCCCGAAAATGTGTATCTATCCCAACCGGCAACACAATATATCATAAAGTTTTTGATACCGGTATAACTCAAATGCAATTCGGCGTTCAGCAAGTCATCATGTTTAGCATTTTGACTCTGTTGCATAAACATATTGTAATATGGGTTTAACTCTTCTGAAATATATGTATATTGACTGTAAATTGGATCTATATCACGAGAATGAGCCAACCACAAACTTGCATTCACCTTTGGAGTGGCATATCTTAGATAGATGCGATTACGGAAATAGGTTGATGGTTTAAGGGTTGGATTGCCCATTTGATATAAAACATCATCAATACGTTTTACGATTTCACTTTGAGAAGACAACCCCGGCATTGACGGGTCAACCATAAACAAATAGTTCAAACTCCATTTTGAGTTAATCTTAAAATTAAGTGTCGCCTTACTATTGAACCGAAATGAGTTTTGTTCAACATTTCCATTATCAACATGATAATAACGTCCACCAAGTCCGGCACTATAGGTAAATTTCTTTATGCGTCCCGATATTGAGCCATATAAATAAAGATTATCGTTATTTTGTTTTGAAATTTGAAATTTACCACCATTCAAAGCATATTGATTCTCTGCATAATTATGATAATAATTTACTCCATATTTTGTTTCAAAACTACAATATGCTTTTGTATATAAAGCCTCCGTACCGGCACGCCAAGAAGAATTGTCGGCACTACTTGACTGTGAATAAATATTTGATGTTGAATTATATTCTAAATTGCTATTGCTTTCTCCACCTCGCATATTCCCATAAGCATTAAATTCTATTTTTGAGGTTTTATTTATGTGATGACGAAAATACAAATCCAAATTAGGAGAAAATCCTTTATCATTATCTATCAACACTGAGCTATATTCAGTAACGCGATTTCCCAGCGTTTGACGCACCGCATTATTTGTAGTTTGCTCACAATTATCAATATTGTCCCTGAAAGTTACGGCAAACAATGTTGCCGGACTATGCATATATGTATATCCAACCGAAATACTATTTGACAATCTCTTTAATATTGATGGCACTGGCAATGTTTCTCTTGTAATAGGTGTTTCTCTGCCAATAAACGACTCCGTACCCTCACTATACGCATCATCAAAATCACGCCAACGGTTTCCATAGTCAATAGTCCATTCTGATTTACTATAATTATATGTCCCTCCTACATTAAAGTTCGTCAGCCCCCCTACTGCCGCCATACCATTTGCAATTACACTTCCACCTTTTGCGACCGGTTTTGTGATAAAATTTATCACACCCATCACCGATGTACCATATCTGATGTCCGATACATTTGAATATTCTATACGCAAAATATTGTCATTGTTTAACGACTGAATACGAGAGTAATCTACCTGACGACCATTTATTTGAAATATCGCAACTCCGTTTTCAATTGTCACTCGATTTAACGACGAGTTCACTTGCAATCCAGGAAGTTTATATTGCATCTGCTCCAATAAATCAATCGAAGTGCCTGATTGTTTGATTTCATCTGCCGTGGGGAACACAATATAATTGCATCCCTTTTCAATTACATTTTGTGCCACTACTGTGATTTCGCCAAGCAATTCAGGAGCCTCAGCCAATGTTATCGCACCTAAATCTACATTTCGACCGACACTTTCAAATTTCACGTTTGAAGTCATTAAGCCCACCATCGACACTTCAACTCTCATATCTCCCTTTTGATTGGTTTCTAATAAGAATCTTCCATTATCATCTGTCAATACACTCCCTATTGCAGTTATTGAGTCTTTATACAAAATCACACTTACTCCACTCAATAGTTCTTTTTCCGAATCAAGGACTTTTCCTGTAATTGTGTAAGCACACAAAAACTGAGGTACCAGCATCGACAAAACAAACATTAGAACATTAACTTTCATATTTTATCAAATTAAATGAGTTTAACTTATTATTTCTGATGTAAAATTACCATAACAGCATCTCTGCCACAATACACAAAAGGGTAAAAGTACCGAATCTGCCAATTTTACTTACCCAAAGCAAATGCACCCAAAGCAGCCCATGCCGCAAATGGCATCAATCAAAATTACAAAACATTAATTTACAACCACTTACCCCCCCCTATAAAGTTTGTTTTTTTGCAATAAAATCTTTACCTTTGCAGTAAATAAACCTGAAAGGATTATGGCAAAAATTGACGATTTCTTTATCC
This sequence comes from Muribaculaceae bacterium, assembly GCA_017409345.1. Taxonomy (GTDB): domain Bacteria; phylum Bacteroidota; class Bacteroidia; order Bacteroidales; family Muribaculaceae; genus RGIG4079. The sequence goes on from JAFQSX010000009.1 coordinate 10,464, forward strand.
CTGATAATTCTGTTGCAATCATTTCTGACGCTTCTTATGAGGGGATTCAACATACTATTGATGAGATAGAAGCTTTTTCACGATTAACATATAAGAGTGTTTATATCATCGATTATTATAAACGCAACTTCCTCTTTGTCGCTAAAAATCCGTTGTTTTTATGTGGGCATACTCCCGAAGAAGTAACAGAACTTGGATATAATTTCTACATTGAGAATGTTCCACCCGAAGACCTAAAATTCCTACTTGAAATAAATGTCAAAGGATTTGAATTCCTGAAAGAGATTCCCGCCAAAGAGAAAAAAGAATATACCATATCATACTGCTTTAACATTATCAACAAACAATCAAAAAAGAAACAGCTAATAAATCACCAAATTACCCCATTACGATTAACGAAATCGGGAGAAATTTGGTTAGCGTTGTGCGTAGCATCAATTCCATCAAATGGCACTGTTGGAGAAATCATAATGTCAAGGAATGGAGCTAACACCCAATGGAGATATAGCCGAGAAGGGAAACGATGGAAAGAAGAACCTCGCTTTGAATTAAACGAAAATGAGCTTAACGTTCTGAAGTTCTCAGCAATGGGTTACACCATGAATGAAATCGCCGAGTTGGTGCATCGTTCTTTCGACACCGTTAAAGTATATCGAAAAAATATATTTGAAAAACTTGGCGCCGAGAACATCAGTGAGGCGATAAATATCGCAATGAATTATCGTCTGATTTAGGCTCAATTAACTAACAAATAAAACCTTGAGAAGTGCCAACATTATGATTTTTTTGACACTTCTCCATTGTTTTAATGCTCTTCATTTGTTCGGTTTAAGATATTATCATTATTGCTTCTTTTCTTAAACGGATTATTTATCATATTGAATGTGTAGCGAGCCATTATCGTAACTCCTCGAGTATCATTTATATTGTGATTATAAATATATGTATTATGATAACGGTTCTCACTCCATTTTGCCATACTTCTTCGCAATAAATCATTAGCAGTTACTCCAACTAACAACTTACCTTTACACAAGATTGTCATAGCACTTAAATCAATCGTTGCTGTTGGAGCCATTACATAATAACCTTCATTTGATTTTGAATTATATCCAAATTTAGTGCCTAACATATATTTATTAGCGATAGTAAATTCCAAGTTTGCATATACACTCCATCTCAAATCATTTACTTTTATTGTCTCATTCAAATATGGATATAAGATATTTGGTATTTTCGCATCAGCATGAAGTCCCATATTAAACCAATTTTTTTGATAAAAATAATCTGCAGATATTGACCAAATCTGTGAACGATCAATGTTAATAGGTTTCTCAACAATATTATTTCCCTCATTTAAATATACTGTAGTTATTTTATCTGTAATATTCCGATATGCCAATTCTAAATTTACCCCAAATAGATTTGCACTAAGATTAATGCGGTCAGTGAACGAAGGTTTTAGCAATGGGTTACCTGTAGAATATTCATTTTCGTTTATATAATAAATCGTAGGTCGCAATTGCGAATAAGTAGGGCGTGCAATTGTTCTTCTATAATACAATGTGAGATTTACATTTTTATTGAACTTATATCCAAAACTTATATTAGGCAAGAGGTTGGAATATGATTTTGAGAAATCATCAGTCTGTTCTCTATTGTCAAATATTTTCACATCAGTATAGTCATATTCATAGCGAAGGCCCCCTTTTAGCGTAAATTTATTCCATTTGCGTGAAAATGTATAATAAAACGAAGCATATCCATTATCTCGTTCGCTGTTTTGAATGTCATTATTCATAATAACATCTCCACTATTATTTACATAACCGGCATTTGCTCCGATATTGCTTTTCAGTTTTCCTGATGTGAAATTATAGTCTGCCGACAATGTGTATATATCATAATCATTAATATTCTTTATTGCATTATTTATGCTATTTCCTGTTTGCAAATTTATTTCTTCAATATCCTTATAATCATTATGAACTGTTGTAGCATAGTCTGCGACGATCAGCAAATTAGATGTTTTGTTTCTGGTCCATTGATAACTTGCAGAAACACTATGACGATCATTATTATAATCCATTGACGCAGGATTATTGTATAAATAATTCATTCCATTAAAGATGTTTAATATATTGTCATTATTCATATCCGTTCTATAGAAAACTCCATTATATTGCAGGCCTAACACACTTTTTCTATTTAGAGCATAATTCACACCTGCAAATAAATTCCAGTTATGAACTCTTGCCGAATAATTAGTAGTGTCAAACTTTTCATATATTCCATTCTCTTTGGTAATTATAGTATGACTATCATTATAGCCCTCTGTATTTCCCAATGTGTAACTTAATGAAACATTTCCTGACAAATTACCATTCTTACCATCTACTGTAAAATTTGTAGTATTGCTCACTCTTTGCTTTATATCAACAGCATCTAACAAACTAGCAGCAAGATAATCTTTTATAGGTTTCTTTGTGTAAATTTTTATTACACTTTCGGTTTGAGAACTGTACTTTGCATCTGGTTCTCGTATGATTTCAATTTTGCTCACATTGCTTGGGCTTAATGCTCTCAATTCTGAATTATTCATTACCTTTTTATCGTTTATGTATATTTCAGAAGAACCTTTCCCTATCACAGAAATGACATCATTGTTATCAACTATAACTCCAGGTGTCCAACGCAACATATCAATACCATTCCCGGCATTTCCCATGATTGTTCCTGATAAACTGCGAATGGTATAATCTGCTCCATCATGTTCAACGCTAAGTTTAGGTGCTCTTACCACAACTTCATCTAACATATGTGACTTGAGCTCTAATTGAATATTTCCCAAATCTAATACTGAAGCACTATCCACTTTATTAAATCGTTTTGTATATTCACTATAACCCGCAGAACTGACATTTACCAAAATTCCGCCCTCAATATTCCCAATATTTACCTCAAACTCATTTTCATATCCACAAAACTGCATAGCAGAACATTTTAACGAGTCGTCAGGAATAACCGAAACATTGTATATCAAATCGGCATTTTTATTAAAATTACCCTTTATCACTGTCGCTGACATATTAAGAGCCAACAACCCACAAGCAACAATCAATAAGTCTTTTTTCATAATTTTATTTTTAATGATTTATAATGCAAAGTTATATGGATAAAGAGTGTCTTTATATACCCAAATGGGTATTACCCATTAAACTTTAAATTATTACCCTTTTGGGTAATTTAGGGGAACTTCTATAAATTGCTTTGTGGAGATTTATGAATTTTATTTGAGCAGATTTTTGTTTTTGTTGAATGAGCATAGCGAGCTATGCGATTGAAACAAAGGCAAAAAGATGCCAAAGAAAAGCATAAAGCACACAAAAGAAGTTCTCATCAACTAATGTTAAATTCATTCGTGGAATTTATAGAAATACCCTTAATCATGTGCATAATATCACCTTTTTGCTGTTAAGAAATAAAATTGAGGAATTTTTTTATAGTCTTTTTCTGTTGCAATATCAAATAGCAAATTGGCAACTAACCCTCCAACAATCCATGATGCCACCGATAGTTGAGGCAAATTTAAGTTATCTGAACCTTTTTCAAATTGATTTATCATATCTTCCAACCATATCTGTGGAGCTCCCCAATAGCGAAAGTAATCAGCAATATATTTGGAGAATCCAACTCTATCTTTTCCCAAATTTTCATTCTCCCTCAAGTCTTTTAATCGGTCATTTGACAATTTGGCAATAGTAGCCAGACCGGCCCAACCCAAATTATAGGGTCGAATTATAGGGATATCCATTTTTTTACTACATTGATTAAACATCTCCGAGAGATGAGAGGATGGTTCAAGCGAATCTACTACAATACCATGTTCAGAAATTATCTCATATAAATCTTTTAATTCTAAATCTGAATTAATTATCTTTATTCTCGCTGAAGTATTTATTTTCTCCAACCTGCTTTTAAGAGATTCAATCTTCAATCTCCCAACATCTCTCTCTTCATAATTTTGCCAACATAAGTCTGATGTATCCACTACACCACTATCAATGAGTGTAATTGTTTCAAATCCCAAACGCAATGCACACTCGGCAATCACACTCCCCAATCCTGCTCCGACAAATAAAACTTTTGTCTGTTTTACCTTTTGTTGTTCTTCGAGTGTAATGTAAAATCTGTTCCTTTGATAACGTTCTTCCATATTATTTTTTGCACAAAATTACCCCAACGCCATCTCCCTCAAAATACCCAAAAGGGTAATTCTAACAATTATTTTCATATTAAAAGAGGCTGCGTCTGAATCCAGACACAACCTCCATTTGCATTACATATCGTTATCAAGTTTAGTATTTCGTTGTCATTATTGCTTCCTCCCAAATATCATCAAGAAGGTCTTGATGATATTCTATATTAAATTCATTTGAATCATAGTCGAGGTCCATGCAATACCATTCCAAGCGCTCTTTATCATCTTTTGATTTGCGTTTCTTTTTGAGAATCTCTAACAGTTCGGCATATCCCCACACTCCACCACAATCTTCGGGTGGGCACTCGCCAACACCCTTTACCACTTTTAGGCAAGGTTGCTCACCGGGCTCATATTCTCTAATACATTTTAACCACACTTCATGTTCCCAACCATCGCCAAAGTCATATTCATATTTTATGCGATCTTTTTTCTCTCGCAACAAAAAACTGATGGGATATTTATTTGCATCTAATGCCATCACTGATTGAAATGAGCCAAACAGTTCCCCATCTTGTTTTATACATACTGTATTTTTGAAATTAGCTGTTTTAGTTTTAAACTGATGCAGATGTATATTATCCCAACCCATTACATCATTTACCACAAATGCGAATAACTCCAAGGTAATATTTGACGGAACTTTTACTTCCCGCCACACCGGAACAGGAGAATCTTTCAATTTTATTCTCACATGATATTCCTTTGGCTTATCCCCAATAAAACAATTTTCGGGAAACGCAAACGGATCGTCTTCATCAGAATAGTCATCTTCAAGACCTTCTGAACCGGCAAATTTCATCATTTGCGCCAACCCTTTCATAGGGTTATCATCGTCAAATGCTATTTCCTCCATCGATGGCATTGGAGCATCTTTCCCATTCTTTTCGTAATAATCATTGACTTTGTCAAAATCAATTCCCATCATAGCCGATAATCCTAACATATCTTCAAATGAAGATATTCCAAAACTATCAAGCACTTGTTGCTTTCTTGCCTGCAACTGTTCATAAAATATTACAAAATCGTAAGACGCTTCTTCCACTGCGGATAATCAACATCTCACAACTCTATACAACAAGGGAGCCCCAATCAAGGCTCCCTTTGATATTATTTATTCGTCTTTTATTTCACAATTCTATCTACGGCATTGAGGATTGGGTCGGTGCTTACGCTTGCACCTACGGCTTGTTGCATCCAATGGTTAGGTGTCAAGCGACCGAGTTTGTAGATACGCATCAATTCGTCGGCAAAGGCTTTCTTGTCGGTGAATTTTGCGAGATGTTCTTCGAGCTGGAATTCCACAATGTGTCCCAATGGGTAATAAGGGAGATACATAGGCGAATTTACCATGTGAGAATACACTGCCAAGATGGGTGAATCTTTCTCACCAAGCACAGGTTGATAATATTTGTTCCACACCTCTTTGGCTATTGTGATAGTGGCATCACGAAGTTCGGCAGCTGAGGCTTGAGGGTGAGCATATAGCCATTGCCACACACGCATATCAACCAACGACACACCCATTATCTCATACAATCCCCAGAAAATATCAAGCGTGGTGTTGTCATCGATTTGTTGGTCATATCCGAGCAATTTGAGGTCACGTTTTTGGAACACGAAAGCCAACGCTTCGGTAAATCCGGTGTTAGGCACTCCTGCCATCATAAAATGGTCGATGAGATATAAGTCGATAGTTTGCTCCACGTTGTGACCAAACTCATGTACGGCGATATTATATCCCTTATAGTCCATTCCTTCACTTCCTATGCGAGTGCGAAGAAGCGAATTTTCCCAACGACCGGCGGCACCCCATGCGTGACCCGAACCACGAGCACCTTGCACCTTTATTTTACTTGCGATAAATTGCGCATCAGCGTCAGAGAAGCCCAACTCTACAAGCATACGAGGCATATCTGCTTCAAACGCTTCGGGAGTAGGATATTTAGCTTGTGTTTGCGCTGTGAGATCATCTTCCGAAATTGCGCTACGGCTCTTAAATCCGTCATACCAAATATCGTAAGGACGAAGGTCGCGACCGAGGCGTTTTTTAATCAATTTACCCACTTTCTTGGCTTGTGGCGACGAAATAAGATTCACAAACAATGCCTCAATCTCTTCGGGGGCAATCTCCATTCCGCTCTCAAAGTTTCGGGCAATTCCGGTGGGGCGTTGTGGCTCATACTCGTCAACTTTGAGCATTGTTTTATAGTGAGCCAATATGCGTTCATATCGGCGAGTATCCTCGGCTGCCAAAGTCACCTCTGCTCCATCTTTCCATGTGAGGTTGCTATAAGGAGCCCAATCATATGCGCCATTGTTTATCACCTCTAACGGAATTGTTCCGTCAATGATACGCAACATCACTTGATATATCATCTCTTGTTTCTCGCGAGCATTAGGCAAGTTGGCATAGTTTGATTTTATCTCGTCGCGGAGGTTCCAGTGCGAAAGCAACACCATATTTTCGGGGAACAATTTATTACCTTTCTTGTCGAGGAGATGTCCCATCATGATGTTATACGATGCGATATAATTCTCAGCATCGGCATTGGCTTGCGCAGTCTCTTTGTTTAATGCTGCAGGCACTCGCGAAGTGAACATATCGCCCATGCGAGCATAAGCCCATTGTTCACGGCTCCAATTCCCGCCCATTTCATTCTTTTCTTGAAGCGTGAAATTAGGGAAGTTGAGAATGGTGATAAAAGCCACCTTGTTTTCATAAAGGTCATTCCACAAATGCGAGTATGGATTAAACGCACTCATGATATAATCGATATTTGTAGGCTCGGGGCCTGCCAAAATCGTTGGCAAACTCAATTCGATTGCCACTTGGTTTTGTGTGCCGAGCAACACCTCGTAGGCAGTGCTTAATTTGTCAAACAATTCACGACGAGCCTCTGGCGATGCGGCATAGTTATCTTTCACAAACTGCACAAACTCATCGGCCGTACCATCTTCGGCTTGCCAAAGGGCTGCTACTTGCGATGCACCACGTTGCAACAATTTGCCATCAATCGACGCATCATCAGCAGTCATCTGCCCCACCAATTCAGTCACTACGGCATCATCAATCACCTTTGCCTCCAGATTATTCACTCCTACTATCATCATAATCGCTAAAACAATAAATTTAATCGTTCTCATCATATCGTTTTGTTTATTCATTTCTAATCCTCAAAATTAGCAATAATTTCCGTTATTGCAAAAAGAGCGAAATTTCATATATTTTATTAATTCGTTTTTATATCTTTGTGTTATCAAATGATTATATATTATGATATACTTCGATTCTGATTATATGGCAGGGGCTCACCCCGAAGTGTTGCAACGACTCATCGACACAAATCTTGAACATACCGTGGGATATGGTTGCGACCAATATACCGAACAAGCCATCAACCACATTCGCGAGGCATGTGATTCACCTAAAGCCCAAGTATTTTTTATGGTTGGCGGCACACAAACCAATGCCACCATCATTGATGGCATTTTGGCTCGACACGAAGGAGTATTGGCCCCCGAAAGCGCACATATCAATGTACACGAAGCCGGAGCCATTGAAGCCACCGGCCACAAGGTACTCACCCTTCCCCAACACGAAGGTAAGGTGTGGGCCGATGAAGTGGAGCACTACATTGAAGAATTTTATCGCGATGAAACATTTTTACACATGGTCGCTCCCGGAATGTTGTATATCTCATTTCCCACCGAATATGGCACAGTATATACACTTTCTGAACTTGAAGCATTGAGCCAAGTGTGTCATGACGCACAAATACCCCTCTATATTGATGGTGCACGATTGGGCTACGGACTTGCCGCCAAAGAAGGGAATGTTACACTCAAAGATATTGCACGATTGGCCGATGTATTTTATATCGGAGGCACAAAAATGGGAACATTGATGGGTGAAGCAGTAGTTGTAACCAATCCCGCATTGCTCAAAAACATGACTCCACTCATGAAACAACATGGGGCATTGCTCGCCAAAGGCCGACTATTGGGAGTGCAGTTTGCCACTCTTTTTTCTAACGATTTATACCTAAACATTGGACGATATGCCGTAGAGTTAGCCATTACTCTCAAGAACGAATTCTTTGCCCGAGGATATGACATCGTTGTTGACTCCCCTACCAATCAGCAATTCTTCCGACTCCCTAACGATCTCATTGACCAATTAAAACAACACGCAAGTTTTGAATTATGGGGACCTCCAGGCAAAACCCACTCTATCGTCCGCTTCGTCACCTCCTGGTCCACAACCTACAACGACATCAACCGGCTTATTGAATTGATATAAAATGGTTTCAATCAAAGGTTAAAATTCTTTCCAATTCTGCAAACATTGGAAAGAATTGGACTATATCTTCTAATTTGGAAAGAAATCAACAATTATCTGATTCAACTGTTGCTCTATATCCTTAAACTCCTTATCTAAATCAAGAGTTTTTACCATTATTCTATTTCCACCAAACTTAGCATCCATAACAGGTAAAACACGTTCTTGTGTTTTGGCATATAATAACACACCCGATACATTCCCCTTTTTCTCTACATCCTTATTTTTTACATAAGTAAAAATTTGATATAAATTATTGGAATGAATAGTTTTATGATCAAAGTTTGTCTGCAAAGTTTTTGTATAATATTTTGTGTCAATTATCAACGTGTGATTTTCATCGACAATAACAATATCACTTTTCATTCCAGGCAAAAAGTCTATCACACAATCACGTTCTTCCGACAAATCCCATTTTAATTGCACAACAGTTAAATTATGTTAAAAATTATGGGGGGGTAATTTTCTACCTATATTTGCGAATAATTTGGAATAAGTAATAACATAATTTTTTTAGTATGAAAACAACTCTATGCTCAAAGTTCAAAATCCTTATTTGTCTAATGCTTTTTTGTGCAATAATACCTATGCATCTAAATGCTCAAAACAAGTTGGATAAAAAACAGGAAAAAGAGGTTACCAAAATCGCAAAAAAGGTTTCAAAAGATTTAGAAAAGCAAGGGTGGATTGTATCGGGAGGAATAAACACTCTTGAGGGGTGCCTGGTAGAACATCACACAAAATTAAAACTCAATTCCGATTTGCAACCGGTAGAAGGTACGGTGTATAAATGCCGTTCAAGCAACGCGTGTAAACAAGCTGCGGTAATGAATGCACAAACCGAACTTGCACAAACTATTTGCGCCGAAATTCAAGGCACAACACGACAACTCACAGTGACTGATGTGATTTCGACCGAAGAAAGCGATAAGTTGGTGACAGCCTTTGGCAAAAACATCAACACAAATTTGAGTGGAGCATTCTCGCGTAGTTTTGCAATAGAGAAAGATAATGGAGATGGCACACGAGCTTATAGAATTTACTTTTTAGTGGATAACAAAAAGATAAATGAAGCCACAAAAGCGGCTTTGCAAAAGTCGTTAGATGAAGTGAAATTAGCAAAAGAAATAAGTGACGAGATTTTTAATATAATTGAAGTAGAGAAGTAACCCTATTATGTCAAAAGTCCTATCGGTCTTGTTTATATTAATGGCAAATATCTCGGTATTTGCCTCTAATTGTTATTGGTGCAACTCACAGTGGAGAGATGCGAATTATCCTCAAGATGTATACTATGTGGGGTATGCATCTTATATGAAACAAATAAATGAATCGCAAAATGATGCCATATCAAAGGTAAAAGAGGAGGCACTTCATCAGTTATCACAACAAATAATTGTAAACGTCAGCAGTGCAAGCACCTCCAACATTACCACAATTAACTCCAATCAAGGATATAATGAACAAGAAATCTTTGAACACATATCGTCAATAACAACTCAAGCCAAAATAACGAATATAAAAATAGAGAGTTTTTATGACAACAAAACGCTTACAGCTCACGCAATGGCGTTTGTGGTCAAAGAAGAATTAATCAATACATATCACAAGGAATTGGATATACTAATTTCCCGTATTGACAGCCACTTTGCAATATCAAACTCTTTGATTGAGAAGAATGAAAAGACTATAGCAAAGAATGAATGTGATTCGGCATTGATGTATATTCCAAAATTGGAGGATTGCATAAAAATGCTGGTAGTAATTGACCCTAATTTTTCACATGGTGGATATTTGACTAAACTATCTGATTATAAAATCAATGCTCAATCTCTGAAATCGCAGTTGCAACAATGTATAAAGGTTTTTTTGAATATAGAGGGCACAATAGCGACAATTTACCAAAATTTGCTTTCAGGAGAGCTATTAGGCAGATTGACTGGAAATGATTGTTCGGTGTGTGAAAATGAACAAGAAGCCGATTATATAATAACGATATTGCCGAATCTTAGACATTCTAGCCGTGATGGAGATATTCAGTATATGTTCGCCGATATTAACGTGGATTTATACAACACATATAAAAGCAAGATAACATACACTAATAGTTATTCGGTAAAAGGTGCCGGGGTTTCGGAAGATAAAGCTATCCGAAAAGCCATTTCAAAAACGGTCAATTTAATTTTTAATGATTTGATGACTAAAATAAAATGATAATGAAACACTTTATATATTATTTATTCTTCGCGCTTGTGGTGCTTGTTAATGGTAATGTCGTTAAGGCTGAGACTAAAGTATTGAAAGTGGCAATATTAGACCCAGCAACTCCAGGGAATAATGACCCAGCATTGCAAATGGGGGTTAGAGAGTTAATCAGTAACTGTTTTGTGAATTATGGGCAAGAATACTCCATTGTAGAACGCTCACAATTAGATAAAGTAATGCAAGAGGCAAGATTTAGCAACACCGATGCAGTAGATGAATCGCAAGCTACTGAATTAGGTAGGCTTGCCGGAGCCGACAGGGTGGTACTGTCGGTGATTTCGAAGATGGGAACACGTTCACTGATTAGTGTCAAGATGATTAATGTAGAAACTGCGAGTGTCGTAAAACAGCAGTCTAAAATTGTAGAAACTGATTTGCTTTTAGATGTTATTGAGCCTGTTACAATGGTTCTGTTAGGAAAAGAAAACACATCAACTAACATCGAAACACCTTTGGTGGCTAAAAACAATACAACCACCCATAAAAATAACAAAACAATAGTTGTAACAGAAGGTACCACTGACCCATTTGCCGACGAGATAGGTGAACCGGGGGAAATCCCATCAATAAAATGTAAAGTTCCGTCGCAATTAAAAGATTTTAGGTCCGAAATGCTTATTCCACTCTTAGATGCCGGCATAATTAATGTGGTATATGATTGGTCTGAACTCCGAATATTTGATATGCCAATTAATACATTTTTACAAGAACTATACGAAAATGACCAAGCAAAAATAGCTAATGAGCAGTTGCAAATTGATAACCATATAAGGTCGTCAATATCTCCATTTATTGATAAAGCAAATGAAAAATTAAAAGATGTTCAATTATCGTCAATAAATGATAAAAGTCCGATTCGATTGATCATAAAGATGAGAGATTCTTACAATTTATCATTTGTTATCGATTATATATTTGTAAATGTTGAAACTAATGAGGTGCTGAGTGGGGTTAGAATTGAGAAAAAAGCGTTCCCAGGAAGACTTATATTACCAAGTGCTCCGCAAGTTCTCGCTGCACTAAAAAAGAAAAATATAACGACGTCAATACATCTTTTTAGTTTTATGTCAACAATAATGGACAAAATGGGAGGTGAGTTTGGAAAAAAATTAAATAACGCTTTAAAAGACGCCAAAAAGAAAAGATAGCCATTTCTTATGAAGCCGCTTAACTACGGAATAGGTAATATTGGTGAGTAAACACTAACCCAGCAATGCGTAATATACCACAAATCGGGGGGGAAGATTCAAGAAGATTTTTCCCCTGATTTTCATTGTTTTGAGAATAAAATCCCCTATCTTTGCCCAAAATTGTTTTAAGAATGGCAATAATAGAGATTTCATCGATGAGGTTCCCGGGGGTGGAGGTGTTTACTTCGCTCACGGAGGCGCAGTTGCGCAATCGTCTTGATCCGGAGAAGGGGGTGTTTATTGCTGAGAGCCCTAAGGTTATCAATGTGGCTCTTAATGCTGGATATGAGCCTATTTCTCTGCTGTGTGAACGGAAACATATCACGGGCGATGCGGCCGATATTATTGCCCGATGTGGCGACATTCCGGTCTATACAGGCGACCGCGATTTGCTTGCTTCGCTCACCGGATATACGCTCACGCGCGGGGTATTATGTGCTATGCGTCGCAAACCTCATCGAAGCATTGAGGAGGTGTGCCACGATGCCCGACGCATTGTGGTGATTGACGGCGTGGTCGATACTACAAATATCGGAGCGATTTTTCGCAGTGCGGCGGCTCTTGGCATCGATGCGGTATTGCTCACTCCCACTTCGTGCGACCCTCTCAACCGTAGGGCGATAAGGGTGTCGATGGGGTCGGTGTTCCTCGTCCCATGGACTTGGCTTCATGAGCCGATAACAGCTCTCAACAATATTGGATTCAAAACTGTGGCAATGGCTCTGACCGACGATTCGGTATCGATTGACGACCCTACTCTCGTGGCCGAAGAACGCCTTGCAATAGTGATGGGCACCGAAGGCGACGGACTCGCCCACTCCACCATCGCTAAAGCCGACTATGTGGCACGCATACCGATGAGTCACGATGTGGATTCGCTCAACGTTGCAGCCGCAGCAGCCGTAGCCTTCTGGCAACTTCGTACACGATAATGCCAAGCCATATCATCTTAAAGTCTTGCTCTTCTCAATCTTTCAACTTGCCCATTTGCAAAAAAATCACTATCTTTGCAGTCGGAAAGGGATATACAGTCCCTTTAAATTTTTATGGTTAAGACAACATTAGAACGTTATTATTTTAGAAAAGTTTTTCGAACCAACAAACTCCATTCTTTCCACAAATGGGGCAGATCTAATTCAAATTAACACACAATAATTACCTATTTTTATAACCACAATTTGAGTCTTTGATTGAGAAATTCAAAGACAACAAAATCGCGTCTTTTCATTAGTTTAGCGAATGATTATCGAATCAATCGCAGATAATAATTTGTGATTATCCTTCACATATAAATTCAGTTAATTTTATCATTTTACAATCACTAATAAACTCTTATTTGTATGATTAAAGCACGTTTAGTTATAATGTTGCTATGTTCATTTATTGGCATAATGGGATGTTTTGCTCAACAACGCTACTTGTTATCGTTAGAGCAAATGTTTGCTTTAGCCGATGAAAATAGCAAGACATTAAAAGTAGAAACTTCAGCCGTATTAGAAGCCGAACAAGCCATCAAAGTTGCAAAAAATGGTTATCTTCCCGATATCGACATTTCGTTATCGGCTAGTTATCTAGGCAATGGCACCTTACTTGATCGAGATTTTTCAAATGGGCAAAGTGTTAAGATGCCTCATTTTGGAAACAATTTTGCCTTTAAAGCATCACAATTAATATATGGAGGTGGAGCCATCACTAATAGTGTTGCCATGGCAAAATTAAAAAAAGAAATGGCTAACATTAATAAAGAAGCAACACGTAGTCAAATACGATTTTTGCTCACCGGATTTTATCTTGATTTATATAAACTACAGAATGCTATAAAAGTATATGATAATAATATCAATCTTGCTAAAAGAGTAATTAAAGATACAAAAGTTCGCAATGAGGCAGGAATCGCTCTTCAAAACGATATTACCCGTTACGAATTACAACTTAAGAACTTGGAGTTGGCAAAAAGACGCGTTGAAAACTCGGCCGAAATACTCAATTATGACTTGATAACGATGCTCGGCCTTCCTGCCGATACATATATCCAACCCGACACCTCGTTACTTAATCAATCTTTATTGACTCACGATTTAACTTATTGGCAAAATCTTGCCAACAACAATGCTCATGCTATTAAGCAATCATCACTTGCCGTAAAGATGGGAGAATGTAGCGAAAAGTTAGCACAAGCCGAACGCCGTCCGACTATTGCTCTCATTGCCGCCAACAATTTTGACGGGCCAATAACCATTGAAGTCCCTGCTATTAACAAGAATTTCAATCATTGGTATGTGGGCGTGGGCATATCGTTCAAACTCTCTTCGTTATACAAAGCAAACAAAAGCATCAAACAAGCACAATTCAACACCGAGACCAATCGGTTGAAACAAGATAATATAATTGAGCAAACAGCAATTGCAATTCAAGCCGATTACACTAAATACCTTGAGGCTTATGACGAAGTTGCCACATTAGAGAAAAGCGTACAACTCGCCAACGAGAACTACAACGTCATTGAAAATCGCTATCGAAACGACATTGCACTCGTTACCGACATGCTTGATGCGTCAAACCAACTTCTTGATGCAGAATTGCAACTCACAAATGCTCGAATAAATTTGATATTCAACTATTATAAATTAAAAAACAGTTCAGGTAATCTATAAAATCATCTCATTATGAAAAGAAAAACTAAAAAACTAATTTACAATATCATTGCTTGCATTCTTCTCATTGGCGCCATCATTTGGGTGTGTGAAAAATTTGTTCATTTAGGGAATGTCGAATTTACCGAAAACGCGCAAGTGAAACAATTAATCGTTCCTGTAAATTCACGAGTGCAAGGATTCATCAAAGAAATTCGATTTGATGAATACTCTAAAGTCTCTAAAGGCGACACTCTCGTCATCATTGAAGACACAGAATACCGTTTCTTGGTAGCACAAGCCGAGGCCAATCTCGAAAATGCTAAAACAGGCAAAGATGCCATGCACAATGCCATTTCAACTACCAACACCAACCTTTCCGTAACCGATGCCAGCATTGAAGAGGCACGAATACTACTTGAGAATGCCGATAGAAATTACAAACGATTCAGCACCCTTTTCGAACAAAATGCTGTCACTCGCCAACAATATGACGACATGCACACTGCTTATTTAGCGGCTAAAGCACGATATGAAATGCTCAAAAATCAAAAAGAGAGTGTGCGTTCAGTAAGTCGCGAACAGAACACTCGATTAGGACAAAACGTCGCCGGCATAAAATTGGCTGAAGCAGCATTGGATTTAGCACGATTAAACTTAACCTATACTGTTATCGTCGCTCCATGCGATGGGTTTACCGGTCGCAAAGAGATTCAAGAAGGGCAATTGATTCAACCCGGTCAAACATTAGTAAATGTGGTTGACAACAACGACAAGTGGATTGTGGCTAACTACAAAGAGACACAAACTGCAAATATTCAAGTTGGACAAGAAGTAGAGATTGAAATCGATGCTATACCCAACCACACATTCAAAGGCATAGTTCGTTCAATGTCACATGCCACAGGAGCATCATTCTCTCTTTTACCACAAGACAACTCTTCGGGCAACTTCGTAAAAATCGAACAAAGAATCCCCATTCGCATTGACTTCACCAACGATAATGATGCAAAAGCGATGGAGCGAGTGAGTTCGGGCATGAATGTAGAATGTAAAGTACTATATTAATGGGACATCATCACAATCCTAATCAACCTTTTTCAATCCCACAGATTCGTTTCATCCCTGAGCCATTGAAGCCATGGCTATTGATTCTTTTCATCATCGTATTCAACTGCACAGGGGGAGTGTATCTTGCGGCAGTGAGTGAAATGGTTGGTTCTACTCAACTTTTGCAAGAAGACATCATGATGGCAGGATATGCCTCATTGGTGGGCATGGCCTTGTTCTTCGCCATTATGTTTAGGCTGAAATGGGCCGTCAGACCTAAAACAGCCCTTGGATGGTGTATTCTGATATTAATTGCAGCCAATGTGATATGTATGCACACCGGGAGCGTGCCGGTCTTGGTTGGAGTAAGTCTTGTTTCAGGATTTTTCCGCATGTGGGCGATTTATGAATGTAACTCCACAATTCAATTATGGATTACGCCCAAACGCGATATGTCAATATGGTTTTGCTACATCTATTTAATGGTAAACGGCACCATTCAACTCACAGGCATTGCAGCATTATCATTCTCGGTGTGGGCTTCATGGCAATATATGTATTGGTTTATAATTGGAGCATTATTGCTAATATATCTCACTGTGATTATATGCTATAAAGGGATATCTATAATGCCTCGACTTCCATTATATGGCATTGACTGGATAGGAATGTTGTTATGGGGAACTACTGCAATGTCTATCCTATTTATATGCGTTTATGGCGAGCATTATGATTGGTGGAATTCTCAACACATCGTTTTTGCCACAGTGCTTGGTGTCTTGTCGCTTAGCCTCAACCTATGGCGTGCGACAATCCTACGACACCCATATATCTCTCTTGTGATTTTCAAAATTCCGATTGTGCCTACTTGTGTTGCAATCATTTTGATTATGGACCTACTGTTAGCACCATCCCATATCTTTGAACATGCATTGATGGAAAGTGTATTAGGCTATGACCAACTAAATATTTCAACCCTCAATTGGATTTCCATTATAGGCGTTGTCATTGGGATATTATTCACATGGCAAACTTTTGCTCGACGCAAATGGACTTATCAACGAATGCTCGTCATTGCATTTTCATGTTTCTCTTTTTACTTGGCTTATTTCTATTTCTTCATTGACTATAACATCCCTAAAGAGTCGTTATATGCCCCTATCATTGCACGATCGGCAGGGTATGTAATTGTGGCCGTGCTTATGCTTACTGCAAATGCACGTCTGCCCTTCCCCTATACTTTCTTGCACGGACTATCATTTCAAAACATGTTTAGTGCCGCTTTAGCCGGTCCGATAGGTACTGCCATAGTGGGACGGATATTAAAAGTTTGTATGACTCGCAACACAATGATTTTAAGTGAAAATATGGACAATATCTCATACTCTTCATCTAACATCAATTTAGGCGAATTTTATGGAATGGTACAATTACAATCCTTGCTTGAATCGATGAAAGAGATATATGGCTGGCTACTATTTATTTCTATTCTTTGTTTGATTGGGCTTATGTTGCGATATAGCAATATCCGTCCGATAAGACTTATTGAGCCTACCTACCAAGTCATACACAAATTTATCCGTAAAGACATTAAATTGCGAATTCATTTTCGCAAACGTAGCATGGCTAAATAAACTCAATCCATGCCGATATCGGCAAGATAACCACAATTTCGCTTCAAATTCATGCACATTCTTGCCGATATCGGCAAAATATAGTAATTTTGCACCAAATTAATATCATTTGCCGATAGATATGACCGATATTATATCAGTTAAAGAATTTGCACTGAAACATAATATTTCAGAACGTACAATTCGAAATTATTGTGCTTCAGGGAAAATCAAAGGAGCATTTTTGACAGGTAAAACTTGGAACATTCCTTCTGATGCTCCAATCCCCAACTCTTCTCGAAAAAGAAACAAAACTACATTACTCGCCACCTTGCGAGATCAGATGGTAACAAAACTAAAGGGTGGGATATATCATCGCATTCAAGTTGACCTTACTTACAATTCAAACCACATTGAGGGGAGCAAACTTTCGCACGACCAAACCCGATTTATTTTTGAAACAAACACTATAGGTCAATGCAACGAGAACCTTAATATTGATGACATCATCGAAACTACCAACCACTTTCGTTGCATCGATTTAATAATCGCCAATGTAAACAAAAAGCTGTCGGAACGTTTTATTAAAGAGTTACATAAAACGCTTAAATCCAGCACCTTCCAGAGCACCAAACAATGGTTTGCCGTTGGTGACTACAAACGCATGCCTAATGAAGTGGGAGGACAAGATACCACTGCTCCCGAAAACGTAGCTCAAGAGATAACGGAATTATTGAATCAATATAATTTCATCAAAACAAAAAGTCTTGATGATATACTTGATTTCCATTTTCAATTTGAACGGATTCACCCTTTTCAAGATGGCAATGGTAGAATAGGCCGTTTGATAATGTTTAAAGAATGTCTTGCAAATAGAATTGTACCATTTATTATAACCGACGAACTGAAATACTTCTATTATAGAGGATTGCAAAATTGGCCCAACATAAAAGAATTTCTTCGCGACACTTGCCTTTCGGCTCAGGACGATTTTAAAACGATTCTCGATTCTTTCAAAATCAAATATTAAACCAATGCTCGCTCACCGAAAATCAATAGGACATATTGCGTGCTTTATTGCATACGCTATTTTTGGGGTAAACATCATAGTGTGTAAAGACCTCACAAGCAGCAATGCCATTTCGCCTATCGCACTGTTTTGCTTGCGGTCGATTGGTGCAGGGGCAATCTTTTGGCTTATATCATGCTTCATGCCATCGGAGAAGGTGGAGCGCAAAGACTATCTGAAGATATTTGCCGCATCGGTGTTAGGATTTTTCCTCACCCAACTCACATTTCTCATGGCAATACCCCTCATCACGCCACTCGACTGCTCGATAGTGAGTTCGCTCTCCCCCATCTACACCATGATAATCGCCGCCATAGTGTTGCGTGAGCCTATCACCTTCAAAAAAGCCGGAGGAGTGGCATTGAGTTTGGTGGGCATTCTATACCTTATCCTCAACAGCACCACCGGCACCGGAGGCATCACACAATCACAACCCATAGGCATCATCTTGATGATACTCAACAGCCTTTGTTTCTCGCTCTACCTCGGCATATTCAAACCCACTATCAGTCGCTACTCACCCATCACCTTTATGAAGTGGATATTCCTTTTCTCCACACTCCTATCACTCCCCATTGCCAGCAGCGAAATAATATCGATTGATTATGGCGCATTGCCTCACGCGTTTATCTTCGAGCTATCGTTCCTCATCATCTTCGCCACCTTTATCACCTACCTACTCATTCCCATTGGCCAACAACGCATACGCCCGACGCTCGTGAGCATGTATTCCTACGTGCAACCCATCATCGCCATTGTCATCAGCATCTACATAGGCATGGACACCCTCAGTTGGCAAAAAGTCCTTGCCGCCGCAATGGTCTTTGGTGGTGTAATCCTCGTAACCCGCAGCCGCTCCGCAAAAGGATAAAATCGACAACCTCCTATCTCTCTTCCACTACATCGATGGCGAGGGTGGAGCCGAGGGGGATTTTCTTCCATGATGATTGGGGAGCATAGCGATAGAAGGTGTGGCCGGTCATGATGCTTGTGCGCATCTGAAAGTTGCGATTGGGGAAGTTTTCAAGGAATTCAACGGCTATCACATAGTCACCTTTATCTATCGCGATGGGCGTGGGTAACTGAAAGGTAAATCTACCATTTTCTATCGCATCTTTTGTGTAAAGGAATTGGTGCGACGACACAAGATTATTGGCGTATTTATCTCCTTGCGTCTTGTAAAGATTCAATCTGAACGGCATACGCACGAGCATACTATCATTTTCCACAATAGCAAAACTCACATTCTTTATCCACGCTCGTTTCTTGGTTTTGAACTGCATACCCATCTCTTTTCCGGCACCACAATCACCCTCTACAACAAGAAACATCGACCCTTTTGCCGACTTTCGGCCATAATGTTTTGCTTTTGTTTTGATGGGCATCACATCCACTTCGGGCAATGGATATTCGACCGCTTCGAGAGCAAACTCTTTGCATTTTCGTGCATCAGCCACACTCATTGTCAACTCACCATACCCCACGCAAGAGATTCGCAACGAATCGCCGTCGAGTTCCATAGGAACATCGAGCGAGAAATGCCCCACGGTGTCGGCGAGAGTGCCGAGAGTGCGTTCCACCACTCCCACCGACGCATATGCTATCGGCTCACGACTTTGAGCATCAATCACTGTTGCCTCAATCTTTTGGGCATATGAGAAGTGTGTAGCCGCCACCACGACGGCTACCACGATAAAAAACTGTTTCATTTCTATTCTATGCTTTTATTCTTCGTCGGCACGATATTCTATAATATCGGCAGGTTGGCAATCGAGAGCCTTGCAAATGGCGTCGAGCGTTGAAAAACGTATCGCCTTTGCCTTTCCGGTTTTCAATATCGAGAGATTGGCGATTGTGATGCCCACTCGTTCCGACAGCTCATTGAGCGACATTTTGCGTCGCGCCATCATCACATCAAGATTTATTATTATAGCCATAGTCCGTGTCCTCCCTGGTTAAATCGTAAGATTATTCTCCTCTGCCACATCTGTAGCAATACGATAGAGGAACGAAAATACAAACGCAATAACTGCGACTCCCACCATAGTTTCATCAATCACAATTTTTGTCAATCGTTGCGAATAAATCATTTCGGGAAGATTGGCAGCACAAAAATCATAGAATACCCACACAATGCCCCACCACATTATCAACTTCCAACAACCACGATTAAACATTACACCTCGCTTTAAGCTACGCAACTGCTTTACAAAAAATATCGTTTGAATAGTTATCAAAACAAGAGCCAACACCGAATATCCTATTACAATAGCCCACCTCAACGGCTCAAACTCATTCCAATTTACGACATCATCACCCATAAAAGTAAACACTGAACGACCAACTGTCCAGTAAATCCAAAACAAAGCCACAATCGTAGCAAAAATTACTAACGGCAAAATTTGATGATAATACTTTTTTGAATCCATAATAAAATAGTTTTTAGATTATACATTTTTGTGGGGACAATATTCCATTTATCAAATTTACATTCTACCCCATTCTCTCATTCCGATACACATTCCATAGCCAAGGATACTGTCCCTCTGTTTGCAATGCAAATAGGGGGACGAGGCGCATAGCGCCGGAGGGGGTTAATTCCTCTGCAATGTAATCTGTTTCTAAAAAGCATTCCCAAATGACCACGCGCGCAAAATCAATCAGAATTGCCATTTATCGAAATTCGATATGCAAATATATAATCAATTTATTGAAAAACGATAAATTTTACCTAAATTTTAATATTTTTTATCGTTTATCAATAAAAAGGGAAAAAAAACTCCGCAAATGCACTTTGACACTTGCGGAGTGAATATAATATTTTTCGTTATTATTCAGTTTCCTTTTCGAGTTCTTCTTGTAATCCTTCAATGAACCCTCCTATTATTGCACCGCCACTATTAATAATGTCACCTATTTCAGAGCCCAATTCTTGTGTTTTGCGCTCGGTTATCTTTGACAATATTTTTCCTTCAATGCGTCCTAATTCCTTCTTTTGTTCGTAAGAAAAGTCACAAGTTTGAGCCTCTTCATGAATCACCTCATATTCAGTCAGCAGTTCAGTCCAATCTTCATCAGTGAAATTCTCACTATTATTAAGACGATTATAAATACTTTCAAGGTCGCTCAATACCTTGTCCTCCTTTGATTGACATGCTGTAATAGACAAAGTCAAAACACATAGCAAAATTGCTATAAATAAATTCTTCTTCATAAGTATTTGTTTTTAATAATTATTATTTCATTTTTTTGCCATCGGCGAAGGCGTGGCCGGCGGGGGTGCCGAGGGGGAGGTAGTGGTGGCCGATGGGGTCGTAGGTGATGGGGTTGAGAAGCGACACGTCGATTTTGCCGTCGGCGGTGAGAATTCGTTCATCGGCCGACACGTTGACAATGCGTCCCACCATGTGGCAAGTTTCCTCGTCATACGACACCAACTCACATTCCACCGTCATGGGCAGTTGGTCGATTATCGGTGCGTTGACAAATTCCGACTTTGTAGCGGTAAACCCAGCCTTGGCAAACTTGTCGGGTTCCTTGTTCCCCGACACAATCCCCACATAGTCACATTCCACCACCTTGTCGGCAGTGGCCATGCTCACGGTGAATGCACGTGTGGCAAGAATATTTTTTGTGGTCTTATGCCCTTCCGAGAGGCACACACATATCATATCGTCGGTATAGACACCGCCCCATGCCGCATTCATAGCATTGGGCACACCATTTTCATCATACGCCGCCACGATAAACACCGGCATAGGATATAACCATGTCTTTACTCCAAAATTCTTTCTCATAATTTCTTGTTTTATATTTTTATTTTCATCTTTTATAAACAACAAAAATCCTCAGCATCAAAGATTAGACAAAATGACAAAAATTTCAGAATGACAGAATTTTTATCTCACATTTTCATCGTAGGTCATGCCTTACGGCATTTTTGAAACCTCCTCCCGGCTTTGCCGTACTCCTCCTAAAATTTTTCAAATTTCAAGAGGAGAGCTAAAATACCTTAGTCAATAACCTTGGCAACTCCTGCCCTGCTCGAAGAGATAGGGGAGGTGGCACAACGTGCCGGAGGGGTAAATTTAAATTAACTCGGTCAAGCTTCGTTGAGCCCTTCGGGGGAAGTTAATTCATAATGCATAATTGCCATGCGTCTGCCTTTTTGTTCATTCTGTCCTTCTGTCTAATTCGTTTCTGATACGGCACGCCGTGTCCCTACAATATCAATCCTCAATTGCTTCGATGTAGAAACTCACGGGGCGGAAGCCGTCGTTACATGATATCATGGCCGAATGGGGATTCTTCATCCAGCCATCGTAGAAATTGCCGCCACCATTGGCCAACTCGGACACAAACGACTGCATCGACTCCCACGCACTATCGCACATGTCGTGGGGTTTCTCTCCGTCAACCACAATCCATTGCTGCCCTTCACACACATCGCAAGCATGCTCAATGGGGTTTTCATACTTCGCCATCAAGTCGCGATAACATGCTTTGCGTATTGCTGTGATTCTCACCTTTTTCATCGTCATCTAATTTAATTATAAGAGGATTAGAACATTGCAACAGAACACACAAGAAAATATATTTGTTCTTCTGTCAAAAAACATCATGCATTGTGAATTATTCTAACCACCTCCCCCCTTCGGGGTACTCCTCCTAAAATTTTTCAAATTTCAAGAGGAGAGTTAAAACACCTTAGTCAATAACCTTGGCAACTCCTGCCCTGCTCAAAGAGATAGGGGAGGTGGCACAACGTGCCGGAGGGGTTAAGTATATTCACAATTCATAAATTTCATGCGTCCGCCTTTTTGTTCATTCTGTCCTTCTGTCTAATTCTTTTCGGACACGGCACGCCGTGTCCTTACAATATCAATCCTCAATCGCCTCGATGTAGAAGCTCACGGGGCGGAAGCCGTCAGGACATGAAATCATAGCCGAATAGCGATCCTTCATCCAATCGTCAAAGAAGTCGCCTTTGCCACGGGCAAGAGTCTTCACATATAGTTCCATCGTTTCCCACGCCCAATCGCATAATCCGGCAGGTCTTTCTCCATTTTCCGAAATCCACACCTCACCTTCCTTTATCTTACAATCAAAATCCTTCGATCGCTCATATTTTGCAGCCAAATCATCATGGCTCACCTTGCGTATCGCTGTAATCTTAACCTTTTTCATAGCTAATAAATTTAAGGGAATTATATTGTTACTTTAATTTCTTTATCACTCGGCACGGATTTCCCACAGCCACACAATGGGCGGGAATATCCTTCACCACCACACTGCCGGCACCAATGGTAGCCCCCTCGCCTATCGTCACTCCCGGCACAATCACCACATTGGCACCAATCCACACATTATTGCCAATCGTTACCGGACGCGCATATTCGAGCCCCTTGTTGCGTTGCTCCACATCGAGAGGGTGTCCCGAAGTGTAGATGCCGCAATTAGGAGCCATAAACACATTATCGCCAATCGTCACCGGAGCCTCATCAAGAATCACCAAGTTGTGATTGGCATAAAAATTCTCGCCCAAAAAGATATTATAACCATAGTCGCACCAAAACGACGGCTCGATTGTGAAATTCTCGCCACAACGGCCAAACAACCCTCGCAACACCTCGCCACGCTGTGGAGTGTCGTAGGGCAACGAGTTATATCGTTGGCACACGGTTTTACATCTATTGCGCTCTGCTATGAGTTCTTCATTATAATTGGCATCGTATAGCTCGCCACGAAGCATTTTATCTTTTTCCGATAGCTGTTCCATAGTCATTAACTTAGTTTCTACTTTTCAAAAATCACCTTTGAGGCCAATTCATACCCCTCGTTATAAAGGTCGAGGAGCTTCGATGTGTCGCACTCCATGCGGTCAACCACAATGGGGCGTTGAGGACGTATCACCGTCAATTCGCCCGCATCCTCGAGCCGTTCCACCAATTTGAGCTGCTCATTATACACTCGACTGCGATTGCGTATCGCCTCACGCAACGCCGGATATTTGCGATACATCAACGGTGGCACAAAAGCCGCTTTGTGGGGCTTGCGATAACCGCGGTTGCGAGTCACCACCACCACATTGTTGTCATACCCCAATTCCCGGGCACGGAGCAACGGTATGGAATCGGCAATGCCGCCATCGAGCATCGGCAAGCCATCAACATAGGCTATGGGGCACACAAACGGCAAACTGCTCGACGCTCTCACTATGTCGATGATGCGCTCGGGCGACTGCTTCTCCTCAAAGTAGCACGCACGACCGGTTTCGCAGCTCGTCGTCACCATCTCATATCGCTCAGGGCATTGAGCATACCCCTCATAGTCATACGGAATAATCTCGTTGGGAAACGTGTCGAACAACAAATCAAAATCCATGATATTTCGCTTTGTCAACAGATAACGAAACCCAATGTAACGATATTTCTCGAGCAAATCGATATTGCTATACTTCGCACGGCCACGCTGACGCGACATATACGAGAGTCCGTTGCAAGCCCCGGCACTCACCCCTATCGAATAAGGGAACCTGATGCCACGATCCATGAAGTTGTCGAGCACACCGCAGGTAAACACCCCGCGCATGCCTCCACCCTCAAGCACAAGCCCCGACCGCTCATTCAATATCACTCGTTTACCGTCCATATATTCCATATCTATAGCAAAGGTAATGAAAAGATACGAAAACAACATCGCGAACTCCAACAATTTAACCCAAATGTAAAAATTAAAGGGAATTATAACTTTGTTGGCACAATTTTCGGCATAATGAGTTGATTGTTATATGGTAACCCCCTCCGAATTGCATTCGCAATTCTCGTCCCCCTATTTTTCTACGAAAAACAAAGGGACAGCCAAATTACTAATAG
>JAFQSX010000010.1 GCA_017409345.1 Muribaculaceae bacterium
GAGTAATTTTTAGGAGGAGTACGGCGAAGCCGGGAGGTGGTCAGAACATGCGTTAGCCATATGCAAGTTATATCTGACTTGCTGTGGAGGAGTTAGATAGAATGTCGGAATGGACAGGGATGTTTTTTGTTTAATTGTTTGTTATGCCTTACGGCATTTTGGAACCACCTCCCCCCTTCGGGGTACTCCTCCTAAAAATTCCTCTGTAATTTTCAAGAGGAGAGTTATTGCCCTCATTGGCATCATTGTTCCTCCTATCCCATGCGTGGCAGGAGTAGAGTTGCTGCGCTTCGGCAAAGCCAGAAATAAAAAAAACAAAATAATTATGCATTATGAATTATGCATTATGAATTATTTACTATCGTTGGCTACGCCTTAGATAGGCTGCGCTTCGGCAAAGCAAGAAATAAAAAAGCAAAATAATTATGCATTATGCATTATGCATTATGAATTATTTACTATCTTTGCATCAATCTTGTGGGTGGCAAAGAGTTGCCCTCCCTGCAGGAGACATATTTAGGAAGCGTTTCAGCTTTATCCTTATTCGAAAATTCGCCAAAATTTTGTTCAGAAGGATAAACAGTGAAATTGCTCTCTCTTGTCGTATATCCACTCCCCGACAAGGGGTTCGAGATATATCGATAAGGCGTGGGAGTGGACTGTTTATTTCTGAACGGGCGTTTGGCGATGCCTTCGAATAGATAAACTGACAATGTCTCACGTCTTTCTTTTTATAGAGATATAAAACAAATTATTAACCGCCAAATTAGGAGGCATAGGAGGCAGACAAAAACAAAAAAAGCTTATGCGAAGAATTGTTACTTTTATTCTGATGCTTGTTGAGATTGTAGCGATGGCTGATACTCCTAAGTATCTTTTGCTTCATCACGCAGGAGGGAAAGTTGAATCTTATTCAATATCCAACATTCGCAAGATTACTTTTGGAAAACAAACTGCCAACAATCTTGAAGTTTATCAAAAAACTAAAACCACTGTTGACAACTATCCTTATTCCACATTTGAGAAAGGAACATTCGAGGTAGATCCATCGGGTGTAGAAGGGGTGTTGACAGATAATAATGATGATTTGTCAGTAGTCTATAATTCCGGTTCACAAGAAATCATGGTATCTTCATCACAAGAAATCACTGCCATTGTAGTGTGCAACCTCAATGGCATGGTGGTAGAAATGTTAACGCCCATGACCACCGAAGCCACCGTTTCCCTTGCCGACTACGCATCGGGCATGTATGTGGTAAAAGCAGTAACAGCAACAGCCACCCAAATACAAAAGATTGTTAAGCACTAATCTAATCCTATATTGAATATGAAGACAATAAAAAGAATAGTAATGATATTTGTGTGTATGATAACATTAAGTTCTGTAAACGCACAATATCTACACCTATATAAAAATGGTTCGTTGATTAAATCATATGTAACAGAGTCAATAGATTCAATGCTTTTTGATACATCAGGAGTAGTGTATTATATGGATTTATATAATAATGGGACAAAGTATCGAGTAGATAATTTGGGGCGAATAGATGGTTTTAAATTAGGAGGGGAACCTATTAAAAGTGGCGTCTATCTAGGTATTCTTGCATTTAGCGATGATTTTCAACTAAAACCAATCGGAGATTTAAATTCTGCGACAAAAAGTGCCTATCAGAGTTTTGTGAGTAGTCAGACAATGAAGGGTTCAACACATTTATATTATGCAGTAGAAAATGCGATTAAGCTTCTTAAAGATGCTGAGCTTCCCGATGATTTAGTTTCGGTGTCGTTGGTGACATTTACTGATGGCCTTGATGATGGTTCTCTATTTATGACGAGTGGCGGATATACAAGCTATGATGAGTATCTTACAGAACTAAACAATCAGATAAAAAATACAAAAATCTCAAATCTTGATATAAATGCATATGCAATAGGTTTTGATGAGGGTTTTGTTGTTGATATGGATTTGTTTAATAAAAACCTCAGAATGTTATCAAGTAAAGAAGAGAACGCCACGACGGTAAAGAGTATTCGAGATGTTGAAAATAGTTTAAAAGAGATTAGTGATCAGATTTCCCAAGAAAACCATTTTAGCAATGTCAGCGTGATAATCAATGGAAAAGAAAATGGGACTATTTTGCGTGTAACTTTAGATGGAACGACAGCAGCAACGTCGAAGAAATATATAGAAGGCACATTTAACTTTGCAGATCAGTCATTGATAAATGTAAAATATGTGGGAGTAACAAGTGAATCTGGAAGTGCGGTTCCTTATGATACCAAAATAGGTAATTCGAAATTTCAATATGTTTTTGAAGATGTTAAAACTTTAGATGGCTCGATTATAGAACCTAAAAATATAAAATTCTGGACCTATATACCATCATCGGGCTTGTGGCAAGAAACAAACGAAGGCGATACTGGTTCAGAACCGGAGGTAGAAACACTAAAGAAGAGTGCAGTTGTAGTATTTGTGCTTGATTGCAGTAGCTCTTTATCGAATAATTTTACCGAACTTAAAACGTATGCCAATAATTTTATCTCTACACTTGCTGGCTATGGCAATGATGAAGACTTCAGTGCAATTGATTTGAGAGGTGAAACTCCAGAGTCTCCTGAGGAACCTGAGACCCCTGAATATCCCGAAGAACCGTCTGTTTTTGAAGATTTTGATATATTTTCTTCTTTGCAAAAAGACGAAATGATAGCAGTAGAGGGTGGTACCTTTACGATGGGAGCAACCGCAGAGCAAGGGACATCAGACCCATGGGATGATGAATCTCCCACACATCAAGTAACATTAAGCGATTTTTATATCGGAAAATATGAAGTAACACAACAATTGTGGGAATATGTGATGAAATATAGTGGCACATGTGCTGATGGTTCAACGATGAGTGCATACGCCTCAGATGTGTGGTTAGGCACAAATCCCTCATCAAGTTATGGAGTGGGGAATTACTATCCTGCTTATTATGTGAGTTGGGAAGATATAGTTAATATCTTTATTCCACGCTTGAATAAGATAACTGGCAAAACCTTCCGTCTCCCCACTGAAGCCGAGTGGGAATATGCAGCCCGTGGAGGAAATAAGAGCAAAGGTTATAAATACTCGGGGAGTAACACCATCGGCGATGTGGCATGGTACGGAGACAATGCATATGATGTAGGCTCAAGTAGTTCAAATTATGGCACTCACCCAGTAGGCACAAAAGCGCCTAATGAATTAGGACTTTATGATATGAGTGGCAATGTTTGGGAATGGTGTAGTGATTGGTATGGCAGTTATTCATCAATAGCTCAAACCGATCCGTCAGGTGCTGGTTCAGGCTCTTACCGCGTGCTTCGTGGTGGCAGTTGGTACTACCCTGCGCAGTACTGCCGTGTGGCTTCTCGTGACTACGGAACTCCCGGCGGTCGCTTCGACTACCGCGGCTTTCGGTTAGTGTGTTCACGTCTATAGGTTCGGTCATTCACCTCTATTTCTAAGCTAAAAAGATATTCGCTCAATAAGCAGGGCAATTTAAAGCCCGGCGAAAAGAGCGAATATCCTCCGAAATAAAATATTTCTATGTATTGAGGCTGTGTCAAAATTAACCCCTCCGTCACTTCGTGCCACGTTACGGTGAGTCTCGCAATCGTGCACCGGCAAGCCGACATGCACTGCTCGCTCACTCGTGAGCTCTGCGAGGTTCCCTAAAAAAATTCAAATTTTCAGAGGAGAAGCTGCCAATATTATTGACAGAAGTATCATTAGCTCTCCCTCTGATTGCAAGGCAATTAGGGGGAGTACGGCGTAGCCGGGAGGGGGTTAAATTTAATTCATAATTCATAATGCATAATTCATAATCTAATGGCAGGAGAGGAATATTTCCTCAAATAATTTTTTGTCTTTATGTTCTTCTGTCTAAAAATATTAACCCCTCAGTCGCAAGCGACAGCCCCCCTAAAATAGGTGGGCAATGGCTAACGCATGGAAATTATAAATTACACTGACCACCTCGGCTCGTTGAGCCACTCCTCCTATTTTTCTGCGAAAAACAAGAGGAGAGTTAGGCTGTCGCATGGGTGATTACGCATTATGAACCCCGAAGGGCTCAACGAGGCTTGCCCGAGTTAATTATGCATTATGAATTATGAATTATGCATTAAGTTTGATATTGCCGCGAAAAATTATTATATTTGTGGTGCGAAATACTGCGCGAGATGCAGTGTAACACTCCACAAATAAAATTATGGCTACAGACGAACAATTACCTATTGAAGAAAATAATGGTGCTGCCAATTATGGCGAGAATGATATTATAACCCTTGAATGGCAAGAACATATCCGACGCCGTCCCGGTATGTATATCGGTAAACTTGGTGACGGAACAAATTCCGATGATGGTATTTATGTGCTTCTCAAAGAGGTGCTTGATAATGCTATCGACGAGTATATGATGGGATTCGGAAAGCAGATTGTAGTCAATATTGCCGATGGAAAGGTGATGGTGCGCGACTATGGTCGTGGTATTCCTTTGGAAAAGGTTGTTGATGTGGCATCGAAGATGAATACCGGTGCCAAGTATGACTCAAAGGCGTTTAAGAAATCGGTGGGGTTAAATGGTGTTGGTATCAAGGCTGTAAATGCACTTTCTACAAGTTTCATCATTGAGAGTGTGCGTGATGGCCAATGCAAACATGTGGAGTTCTCAATGGGTAAAATCACCGACGAGCGTGATATTTGTGCTACGGATGAGCCTAATGGGACAATGGTGACATTTGTTCCTGATGCTGATATATTCCGCGATTATCTTTATCGTGAGGAGTTTATTGTTCCTTTGTTGAAGAATTATACATTCCTAAACACCGGATTGGCAATTGTGTTTAATGGCAAACGTTTCGTGTCGCGCAATGGTCTTGTTGATTTGTTGAAAGAAAATATGACCAAAGATCCTCTATACCCAATTATTCATTTGATAGGAGAGGATATAGAGGTGGTAATTACTCATGCCAACCAATATGGCGAGGAGTATTATTCATTTGTCAACGGACAGCATACTACGCAAGGAGGTACCCACTTGACTGCTTTTAAAGAAGTGGTATCTCGTACTATCAAGGAGCATTTTAACCGCAATTTTGAATACTCTGATATTCGTAATGGGATGGTTGCTTCAATATCGGTTAAAGTGGAAGAACCGGTGTTTGAGTCACAGACTAAAACGAAACTCGGTTCGCGTGATATGGGACCCGATGGCCCCACAGTGGCAAAGTTTGTGGGGGATTTTATAAAGAAAGAACTTGACAATTATCTCCACAAAGACCCTGATACAGCCGAGGTTATTCTTAAAAAGGTGCAAGAGAGTGAAAAGGAACGCAAGGCTATGGCCGGAGTAACCAAACTTGCACGAGAAAAGGCAAAGAAAGTAAATCTACATAATAAAAAATTACTTGACTGTCGAGTGCATCTTAATGATGTGAAAGGGGATGAAGAAAAGAAACTTGCATCGTCGATTTTTATTACTGAGGGTGACTCGGCAGCCGGCTCTATCACAAAAATTCGTAATGTTGAAACTCAAGCCGTATTCTCATTGCGTGGTAAACCGCTTAATACGTATGGATTGACTCAAAAGGTGGTCTATGAAAATGACGAATTTAACCTCCTTCAGGCTGCTCTTAATATTGAGGATGGACTTGATGGGTTGAGATATAACAATGTGATTATCGCTACCGATGCCGATGTCGATGGGATGCATATTCGTCTATTGATGATTACATTTTTCTTGCAGTTCTTCCCCGACTTGATTAAGAAAGGTCATGTCTATGTGTTGCAGACACCTTTGTTCCGAGTGCGAAATAAGAAAACAGCCAAACGAGTAGGATTTAAAACATCAAAGAAACAAGGCATTGCCGATGATACATATTATTGCTACACAGATGAAGAACGTGTGAATGCGATAAATAAACTTGGTGCCAATGCTGAGATAACTCGATTTAAAGGTCTTGGCGAAATCTCTCCCGAAGAGTTTCGTGACTTTATCGGTCCTGACATGCGTGTTGATCGTGTGACTTTACGCAAAGAGGACGGGGTGGCAGAGTTGCTTGAGTTTTATATGGGCAAAAATACTATAGAACGCCAAAACTTTATCATCGACAATCTTGTTGTTGAAGATGATACCGAAATAGCATAAAAATATATATATTTTGAAAAGAATAGCATTATATCCAGGTACATTTGACCCATTTACAATTGGTCATCTTTCAATCGTTGAGCGTGGGTTGCAGTTATTTGATGAAATTATCATCGCAATAGGTGTTAATAACGCAAAGAAAAATCATGCTACAATACAACAACGCATTGAGCACATTGAACGAGTGACAAGTAAGATGCAAGGTGTAAAGGTGGTTAGTTATGACAACCTTACTGTTGAGGCTGCCAAAGAGCATGGCGCCAACTTTATCCTCCGAGGAGTGAGGACTGTGGCTGATTATGAGTATGAACGCAATTTGGCTTATGCTAATCGTAATCTTACAGGAATTGAAACGGTGTTGTTATATACACTGCCCGAATTATCCTATATTAGTTCTACTCTTGTGCGCGACTTGCAAAGGCATGGATATGATGTGAGTCAATATGTGCCGGATGAATTGTAATTAGTTAAACTTATTTATTCAAATTTTGTCAGAATGAAAAGGAGGGTTTGATATGTGCATCTTAGTAGAGGTGTATTTAATATATCCTTATTGCAAAATTTGAAACACATAATTTTATAAATTTAAAAATGAAGAAAATTTTAACTATAGCCATTTGGGGATTTTGTTGTTGTGCAGCAATGGCTCAAAGTATGGTTATGTCCCCATCGCAAAAACTTCGTTATGCCGAAGGTATTATTGAAGGTTACTATGTTGACACGGTTGACGCCAATAAAATAACTGATGAGGCGATTATTGCAATGTTAAAGACGCTTGATCCTCACTCTTCTTACTCAACGCCTGAAGAAACAAAAGAATTGACCGAGCCGTTGAAAGGTAAGTTTAGTGGTATCGGTATCACTTTTAATATGCAAAGTGATACACTTTATGTTTTGCAAACGGTGGCTAATGGTCCGTGTGAAAAGGTGGGAATTGTTGCCGGAGACCGAATAATAAGTGCAAATGATACCATTATTTCGGGTGTAAAAAAGAAAAATAATGATGTGATAAAACTTTTGCGTGGTCCCAAGGGAACAGAAGTAAATTTAAAAGTAAAACGCAAGGGTAAAAAAGATTTGTTGTCTTTTCGTGTGATTCGTGAGGAAATTCCTATCTATAGTATTGATGCATCTTATATGGCTGATGCTTCAACAGGTTATGTGCGCATTTCTCGCTTCGCAGAAGAAACCGACGAAGAATTCAAACGGGCGATAAAAGAGTTGAAGAAAAAAGGGATGAAGAATCTCATTATCGACCTTCAAGATAATGGTGGCGGTTATTTGGGTACGGCATATCAATTGGCTTGTCATTTCTTGAAGAATGAAGATTTGGTTGTCTATACCGAAGGTCGAAACTCGGCTCCATATTATTTTAGAGCCGAAGGTGATGGCGATTTGCAAAACGGAAAAGTGATTATACTTGTTAATCAATATTCGGCATCGGCAAGTGAAATTGTTGCAGGTGCTATTCAAGATAATGACCGCGGATTGGTCGTGGGGCGACGCACTTTTGGTAAAGGATTAGTGCAACGTCCGTTTCCATTCCCTGATGGATCTATGATTCGTCTTACAATATCACGTTATCATACTCCATCGGGAAGATGTATTCAAAAACCATATACAGAAGGTGACGAAGAAGCCTATCGTAACGATATGTTGAATAGATATGAGTCGGGTGAATTCATGAATGCTGATAGTATTCATTTTGCTGATTCTCTCAAGTATTCAACACTTAAAAATAAAAGAGTAGTATATGGTGGAGGTGGAATTATGCCCGATAAATTTGTGCCACTTGATACGACTGAGTATAGCGATTATTATCGCAATATGATTGCGAGCGGTAATTTACATAAATATTGTCTTGAATTTGTGGATTTGAATCGAGGTGATTTAAAGGCTAAATATCCTGTAGATGACGACTTTGTGAAGGATTTTGTCGTAACGGATGATATGATGAAACAACTAATTGAACGTTGTGAAAAAGATAGCATCAAATATGATGAAGGGCAATATCGTCGTAGCGAAAAAGTGTTGAAGATGGCAGTTAAAGCCAATATTGCTAGTGACCTTTACGGCTCAAAAAGTTTTTATAAAGTGTCTAACCCTCATGATAAATCGTTTAGGACTGCTCTAGAGTTGATTAATGATGATAAAGAGTATTATCGTCTATTGAAAGAGGGTGGTTTTAAAAATTAAGATGAATAAGGACAACGCTTCTACACTTGATGTGCGTCATGACCCAATGGGTGCTGCTATCGCTGATTTTTATAAAAATGGTGTGGCAGGCCGATTGCGAGTTTTCTCGTCATTGTTTGATGAAGATGAGATTCCTGTTGAGCACCTTTTTAGAGAAGAAGATGAAATGGGAGAGTTGGAATTGACGGCTCTCGATTGCTCGGTGGGCAAGGTGCTTGATGTGGGGGCCGGTGCCGGGTGTCATGCCCTCGCTTTGCAAGATAGGGGAGTGGAGGTGACTGCCATTGATGTGTCGCCACTGTCGGTAAAAGTGATGAGCGACAGTGGGGTGGAAGATGCCCGTTTGGTAAATCTATATGATGAATCGTTGCAAGGTAGTTTTGATACAATCTTATTGTTGATGAATGGTTCGGGGATAATCGGTAAGATTGAAAATATGCCTCGATTTTTTGCTCGCATTAATCAGTTGCTTGCCGAGGGTGGTCAAGTGCTTATGGATTCAAGCGATTTGATATATCTATTTGAGGACGAAGATGGTGGAGTGGATATTGATCTTGCAGGAGATTACTATGGCGAAGTTGATTTTATGATGCAATATAAAAATATAAAAGGGGAAACTTTTGATTGGTTATATGTCGATTTTGCGACTCTTGCTTTCCATGCCGCGGAGAATGGCTTTGAGGCTGAACTGGTGAAACAAGGTGAACACTATGACTATCTCGCACGTTTGACTCGAAAAGAATAGTTGTTTATTGTCTGTTGCTGTTAATGTGTTTAAGTTTATGAGAGAAGTAAATCCGGCTGAAACAAATAGGGCATACGCATTTGAAATGTGGATGAAGGCGCCTATGCCTATGGTTACATTGTTCAAGACTCTCGATGTGTCGCGATTGGTTAAGATTAGTCGCAAAACGGGTTTGAAGTTTAATATGTTGATGTGTTATTGTATAGGTAAGGCTGCAAGTCAGATAAACGAGTTTTATCTATTGCCGGTTGGAGATAAATTGATGCAATATGATGCTTTGGCGGTAAATACAATTGTGGCAAATGCGAGAGGGGGAGTTAGCTCCTGTGATGTTCCATTTGAAGAAGACTTGAACTTGTTTAATTCGCAATATCTGCAACTCACATCGCAGGTGGCTCAAAGTTGTGTGGACTATGATATAGCAGATAGAATGGTTATTGGCACATCGGCATTGGTGCAATGTGAAATCGATGGGGCAGTGGGAATGTATTCAGGCATATTCAATAACCCATTTATTATTTGGGGAAAATATAAACGCAATTTCTTCAAAACAACGCTTGCAATATCATTTCAATTTCATCACACTCAAATGGATGGTGCTCATGCTGCCCGGTTTCTTAACGGAGTGCAAAAAGAAATTAATACCCTTCAAGTTTAATATTATAGTTCTCATATTATTATAGTATATATAATTAATGTGTATTGTAGAGCAGTTGGGTAACGTGATCCAAATGTATAGTAGTGGTAAAGGGTAGAGTGTAAAGGGTAGGGAGAAGAGAGAAGATAGAAGGGGGAGTGCCTATCCAATAAATGAGTTTTATTGCAGTTTTTTTTGATTGAGAATATTTTGTTGGATTTTTATTTGGTTTATAAAATAAACTTGTTTATCTTTGCAGTGTGATTTATAAACTAAAGATAAAAACTAAAACAATTAAGAGTATGGAAAAACAAAAATTTAGTGCCGAAGCAAGTTTGGAACTTATTTCGCAAATGATTAACCAATCAAAGATGAATCTTAATGGTAAGAGTTTTAATTCATGGATAGGTTGGGGTGTTTATACATTATTGTTGGGTATAGTTATTCTTGCAATAGTTGAGTTTACAGGAGTGCAACAATGGTATTGGTTGTGGTTTTTAGAATTTGCTTATGCGATATTTGATTGTAAACGCAATCAACGTCAAGAATCAACGGTAAAAACTCATATTGATAATGCAATCGTTGGGATCTGGAGTGCACTCGGATGGTTGTATATTCTCACTCCTGTGGCGATGACTTTCTCTGCGATATATCTTCAGCATTTTTGGGCATTAAATATGATAATGCCATTGGTGCTTATTTATACAATAGTGGGTGTGGCCTTTACCGGTGTAATATTGCGTGAAAAATGGATTACTGCCATTCCTGTAATTTGCTCAATCTCTCCGTTGTATATGTTTGCGATAATTTCCTCTCAACAATTTGCGCAATGGCACATGATATTGTTTATGGTAACATTCTTTGTGATAATGGTTGTGCCCGGTGTGATATTGAATTACAAGTGCAGAAAATTGAGTAAATAATGTTTTTTAGCCTTTGGAGAGATGAAGTTTAAGGATTTAGATGTATTGTTACACTCGCAATTAAGGTTGGCGGTAATGTCTTTGTTAGTGAGTGTTGAAAGTGCCGACTTTGTATATCTCAAAGAGCAAACGGGTGCTACATCGGGTAATTTAAGTGTGCAACTTGATAAATTGCAAGCAGCAGGATATATAGAGATTGAGAAAGGGTATAAAGGAAAGAAACCATGTACCACTTGCCGTATAACCCCTCTAGGAGTTGATGCTTTCTCTAATTATATTGACGCATTAAAAACTTATATTAATAAGTAGTATTCCCTTATATATATATTAATGTGTAAAGTCGCATTAGGAATACAACTCCTAATGCGACTTTTATATTGTTTTTTGGTTTTGTGTTTTAAATCTTAAATCAATTATGGTTTATCCATATACAAAAAATAATAGACCGAGAGGGGTGATTTTTGCTTTTGTGTGGACAAAATGCATCACAAAGAAGTTAAATAAATATAAAAATGTATTTTTTGATAGCCTAAAATATATTATAAAGGTCGTCAAAAGAGACGTAAAATGGAATAAAAACGGCAGAAAAACAGTCAAATTGATATAAAATGGGGCAAAATAGGGCGCAAAACGAGGATGTAAAGGAGCTCTGGAGGCTTGGAAAGTAGCTAAAATAAGAGTTTAAAAGATTTGGTTATTAGCGAATTAATTAGTAATTTTGCAACGTTTTTCGGACTAACTTAATGCTGTAATATCGCTAACTCATTGAGAGAGAAAGTGGTATGCGGTGTTTTGGAGTGTGTAAAAATGGAATTTTTTTATAACAATAATAAATTTTAAGTAACAAAAACAAAGAACTAAGATGCCTACTATTCAGCAATTAGTAAGAAAAGGACGTGTTGCTCTTGAGGATAAGAGTAAATCACCCGCACTTGATTCTTGTCCACAACGTCGTGGCGTGTGCGTGCGTGTGTACACTACTACTCCCAAGAAGCCTAACTCGGCTATGCGTAAAGTAGCCCGTGTGAGATTGACTAACGGTAAAGAGGTGAACTCTTACATCCCAGGTGAAGGTCACAACCTACAAGAACACTCAATTGTGTTGGTTCGTGGTGGTCGTGTTAAAGACCTTCCAGGTGTACGTTATCACATCGTTCGCGGTACACTTGATACTAGCGGTGTTAAGGATCGTACACAACGTCGCTCTAAATATGGAGCAAAACGTCCTAAAGCAGGTGCAGCTAAGAAGTAATCGGGTCCAATAAACCGGTGAAGTAACTAAATCGCACAAGAGAAATTAAAAAGAAAACGAGTTTTTAACTTTGTTTTTGATTTATTGGAACGCTGACATTATTGGTTGAGTAAGCCACGATTAGAGAATTGATGCGCTGAAGAATAAAGATGAAAGCAACCAAGCAAACAAAAACACAAAACGACAAAGAAAATGCGTAAAGCAAAACCTAAAAAAAGGGTAGTATTGCCCGATCCCGTCTTCAATGACGTGAAAGTTTCTAAGTTCGTTAACCATCTTATGTATGATGGTAAAAAGAATATTTCTTATACAATATTCTACAACGCACTTGAGATTGTGAAATCTAAATTGCCTAATGAGGAAAAAACTGCGCTTGAAATCTGGAAAAAGGCGCTTGAAAATGTTACTCCTCAAGTGGAAGTTAAGTCTCGCCGTGTAGGTGGTGCTACTTTCCAAGTTCCTACTGAAATTCGCCCTGATCGTAAGGAATCAATTTCAATGAAAAATCTTATCCTTTATGCACGCAAACGTGGTGGCAAAACTATGGCCGACAAACTTGCTGCAGAGATTGTAGATGCTTTCAATGACCAAGGTGGTGCATTCAAACGTAAAGAAGATATGCACAAAATGGCAGAAGCAAACCGTGCATTCGCTCATTTCCGTTTCTAATTTTTCATTGAATAATTATAGATTAAGATGGCTAAATCAGACGAATTATTAAAATTTACCCGTAATATCGGTATTATGGCTCACATTGATGCTGGTAAAACTACTACATCTGAGCGTATTCTTTTCTATACCGGTCTTACTCACAAAATCGGTGAAGTTCATGATGGCGCTGCTACTATGGACTGGATGGAGCAAGAACAAGAACGTGGTATCACTATCACATCTGCTGCTACTACCGCATTTTGGAATTACGATAATAACAAATATAAAATCAACTTGATTGACACCCCAGGACACGTTGACTTTACTGTAGAGGTGGAACGTTCTCTTCGTGTTCTTGATGGTGCTGTTGCTGCTTTCTGTGCTGTTGGTGGTGTGGAACCTCAATCTGAAACAGTGTGGCGTCAAGCTGATAAATATAATGTGCCTCGTATCGGTTACGTTAACAAAATGGACCGTTCTGGTGCAAACTTCTTCGAAGTTGTGCGTCAACTTAAAGAAGTTCTTGGTGCAAATCCTTGTCCTATTCAAATCCCCATCGGTGCTGAAGAAACATTCAAGGGTATTGTTGACCTCGTAACTATGAAGGCTTACTATTGGCCCGATGAACAACAAGGCGCTGATTATGTTATCGAAGAAATCCCTGCTACTCTTGTTGACGAAGCAGAAGAATGGCGTGACAAAATGCTCGAAAAAATTGCAGAGTATGATGACGCCTTAATGGAAAAATACTTCGATGATCCTTCTACTATCACTGAAGAAGAAATTCGCAAAGGCATTCGCAATGCGACTCTTAAAATGGACATCGTGCCTATGACTTGTGGTAGTTCATTTAAAAATAAAGGTGTTCAATGCTTGTTGAACAATGTGTGTGCATATCTTCCTAGTCCTGCCGATGGTGGCGCTATTGAAGGCCATTCAATTGATAACCCTGAAGAAGTTATCACTCGTGAACCATCAAGTGATGCTCCTATGTGTGCTCTTGCATTTAAGATCGCAACTGACCCATATGTAGGTCGTCTCTGCTTCTTCCGTGTATATTCGGGTGATATGTTGGCAGGAAGTTATGTGTTTAACTCTCGTTCGGGTAAAAAAGAACGTGTGTCACGTCTTTTCCAAATGCACTCAAGCAAGCAAAATCCTAAGGATGTAATCGGCTGTGGTGATATCGGTGCAGGTGTCGGTTTTAAGGATATTCGCACTGGTGATACTCTTTGTGCCGAAGATGCTCCAATCGTTCTTGAAGCTATGGAATTCCCCGAACCGGTTATTGGTATTGCAGTAGAGCCTAAAACTCAAAAAGACCTCGACAAACTTGGTGTTGGTTTGCAAAAACTTGCTGAAGAAGACCCAACATTTACTGTTCAAACTAACGAAGAAACCGGTCAAACAGTTATTTCTGGTATGGGTGAACTTCACCTTGATATTATTATCGACCGTCTCCGTCGTGAGTTTAAAGTAGAATGTAACCAAGGTCGTCCTCAAGTTACATATAAAGAAGCAATCACTCAATCGGTTGAACTTCGTGAAGTGTTCAAGAAACAAACCGGTGGTCGCGGTAAATTTGCTGACATCATCGTTCGTGTTGAACCAGTTGACGAAGGATTTGAAGGAAATCTTCAATTTGTTGATGAAGTGAAAGGTGGTAACATTCCTAAAGAATTTATCCCTTCAATTCAAAAAGGTTTCGTGACTGCAATGAAGAATGGTGTACTCGCTGGTTATCCAGTGGAACAACTAAAAGTGACTGTTATTGATGGTTCTTACCACCCAGTTGACTCTGACCAACTTTCATTCGAACTTTGTGCAATCCAAGCATTCAAGAAAGCTTCAGAAAAAGCAGCTCCTGTTCTTCTTGAGCCAGTTATGAAGATTGAGGTTGTTACTCCGGAAGAAAGTATGGGTGACGTGATTTCAGACTTGAACAAACGTCGTGGTCAAGTTGAAGGTATGGAAACTAGCCGCAGTGGTGCTCGTGTTGTAAAAGCAAAGGCTCCTTTGGCAGAGATGTTTGGTTATGTAACTGCATTGCGTACTATTACATCTGGTCGCGCAACTTCAACAATGTCATTCTCTCACTATGATGTAGTGAGCACATCTATCGCGAAAACTGTCTTGACTGAATGCCAAGGCCGTGTTGATTTATTGAAATAATACTTTATTTATAAATAATATGAGCCAAAAAATCAGAATTAAGCTAAAATCTTACGACCACAACTTGGTTGACAAGTCGGCTGAAAAGATTGTTAAAACTGTTAAGGCTACAGGTGCAGTGATCAGTGGTCCTATACCCCTTCCCACTCACAAACGTATCTTTACAGTGAATCGTTCGACTTTCGTGAACAAAAAATCACGCGAACAATTCCAACTTTCATCATTCAAACGTCTTATCGACATCTACAACTCAACTGCAAAGACAGTAGATGCTCTTATGAAGCTCGAACTTCCTAGTGGTGTAGAAGTAGAAATTAAGGTGTAATTTTAGCAAAGTAGAAAATTTTTTAAATTAAAGAGAAATGCCAGGATTATTAGGAAAAAAAATCGGAATGACATCCGTTTTCAGTGCCGACGGTAAAAATGTACCGTGCACTGTTATCGAAGTAGGTCCTTGTGTGGTTACTCAAGTAAAAACTCTTGAAAATGATGGCTATGAAGCTTTGCAACTCGGTTACGAAGAGCAAAAAGAAAAACATACCACTCAACCCGAATTGGGTCATTTCAAGAAAGCAGGTGTAACTCCCAAGAGACACTTGGCCGAGTTCAAAGGATTTGAAGGCGAATACAAACTTGGTGACACTATTACTGTAGAAATGTTTAGCGAAAGCGACTTCGTTGATATCGCAGGCATTACTAAAGGTAAAGGTTTCCAAGGTGTTGTAAAACGTCACGGTTTCGGTGGTGTGGGTCAAACTACTCACGGTCAACACAACCGTCTTCGCGCACCCGGTTCTGTGGGCGCATGTTCTTATCCCGCTAAAGTATTCAAAGGAATGCGTATGGCAGGACAAACCGGCAACAAGCGTGTAACCGTGCAAAACCTCCAAGTATTGAAGGTGATTGCCGACCACAATCTATTAATGATTAAGGGATCTATCCCCGGAAGTAAAGGTTCAATCGTAATAATTGAGAAATAATGGAACTCGCAGTATATAATATCAAAGGAGAAGACACTGGTCGCAAAGTTCAATTGAACGACGAAGTGTTTGCAATCGAAGCAAACGAGCATGCCGTATATCTCGATGTTAAGCAATACTTGGCTAATCAACGTCAAGGTACTCACAAAGCCAAAGAAAGAAGCGAAGTATCTGGTTCTACCCGCAAACTTCACAAGCAAAAAGGTGGTGGCGGTGCTCGCATCGGTGATATCAACTCACCAGTATTGGTAGGTGGAGGTCGTGTATTCGGTCCTCGTCCTCGTGATTACCGTTTCAAACTTAACAAGAAACTCAAACAACTTGCTCGCAAGTCGGCTTTGACATACAAAGCGCAAGATAACGAAATCATTGTAGTTGAAGACTTCACTTTTGAAGCTCCAAAGACTAAAGAATTCGTAAATTTTGCTAAAAATCTACAACTCGCTGACAAAAAGGTGCTTTTGGTTTTAGCAAATCAAAATAAAAACGTATATTTGTCAGTTAGAAATCTTCCGAATGCAAAAGCAATGGTTGCATCGGAAGTAAATACTTATGCATTACTCAACAACAAAGCTATTATCCTTATGGAAAGTAGCCTTGACGTTATTAATAAATTTTAAGGAGGACAAAGAAAATGGATATAATGATTAAACCAATCGTTACAGAAAAAGCAACTAAGCTTACAGAAAAGCTTAATCGCTACACTTTCCGTGTTTCTCTCAATGCCAATAAGTATCAAATCAAATCTTTGGTTGAACAACTTTATGGCGTTAAAGTAGTTAATGTCAATACTCTTGTTGTTAGAGGTAAAAACAAGTCTCGTTGGACTAAGAGCGGTCTTCTTCGTGGCAAAACAGTTGCCTACAAGAAAGCATTTATCACAGTTGGCGAAGGCGAAACTATTGACTTTTATAGCAACATATAATAGAAAATGGCAGTAAGAAAATTAAAGCCCACAACACCGGGGCAAAGACACAAGATTATTGGTGTATTTAAAGGTACAATCACTGCTAGTACACCAGAGAAATCTCTTACAGTCGGTAAAAAAGCGTCCGGAGGTCGTAATGCCGAAGGTCACCTAACCACCCGTTACCTTGGTGGCGGTCACAAACGCAAATACCGTTTCATTGACTTTAAGAGAAATAAAGACGGTGTTCCCGCAGTAGTAAAATCAATCGAGTATGACCCAAACCGTTCTGCTCGCATTGCTCTTCTTTACTATGTAGACGGAGCTAAGGCTTATATAATTGCACCCAACGGCTTGCAAGTTGGCGCAACAGTAGTAAGTGGTGAAGATGTAGCACCCGAAGTAGGTAACGCTCTTCCTTTGAGCAAAATTCCTGTGGGTACTCTTATTCACAATATCGAGTTGCGTCCCGGTCAAGGAGCATTCATGGCTCGTTCAGCCGGTACTTTTGCTCAGTTGACTTCTCGTGAAGGAGCTTATGCAATTATCAAATTACCTTCAGGTGAAACACGTAAAGTGCTCGCTGCTTGTAAGGCTACTATTGGTGTAGTAGGTAATAGCGAACACTCTCTTGAACGTTCAGGTAAAGCGGGTCGTTCTCGTTGGCTCGGACGTCGTCCACGTAACCGTGGTGTAGTAATGAACCCAGTAGATCACCCAATGGGTGGTGGTGAAGGTCGCGCATCTGGTGGCCACCCACGTTCACGCAAGGGCTTGTATGCTAAGGGTCTTAAGACACGTGCACCGAAGAAACATTCTTCAAAGTACATTATTGAAAGAAGAAAAAAGTAATCTGATTAATTAAGTAACTATGAGTCGTTCATTAAAAAAAGGCCCATTTATCAGCGTCAAATTGGAAAAGAAAGTGACCGCTATGAATGAAAGTGGCAAGCAATCAGTTATCAAAACTTGGAGCCGTGCTTCAATGATTGCTCCCGAATTCGTTGGACACACTTTTGCAGTTCACAATGGTAATAAATTCATTCCTGTTTACGTAACTGAAAACATGGTAGGTCACAAACTCGGAGAATTTGCTCCTACTCGTACCTTCCGTGGTCATGCCGGAAACAAGAAAAAATAAGAGAGGCCTATTATAAATAATTTTTGATAAAAAAAGAAATTAAATACAATGGGTGTAAGAAAAAGACAATCAGCCGAAGTAATGAAGGAAGCCCGCAAATCACAAGCGTTTGCTAAGTTGATTAATGTTCCTTCTTCTCCACGCAAAATGCGCCTTGTGGCAGATATGGTGCGTGGCAAAGAAGTGTTCCGTGCATTGGGTATCCTCAAGTTCTCAAATAAAGAAGCGTCAGCTAAAGTTGAAAAACTTTTGCGTTCAGCTATCGCTAACTGGGAGGCTAAAAATGAGAAAAAAGCTGAAAACGGTGAACTTTACATCAGCACTATTTATGTAACATGTGCTCCTATGTTGAAGCGTCTCCGCACAGCTCCTCAAGGAAGAGGTTATAGAATTCGTAAACGTTCAAATCACGTTACGTTGTTTGTAGATACAATTGACAATAACGCTAAAAAAGAGGCATAAGAAATGGGACAGAAAGTAAATCCGATCAGTAATCGTTTAGGTGTCATCCGTGGATGGGACTCTAACTGGTATGGTGGTAACAAGTATGGCGATACTTTGCTTGAAGACTCAAAGCTTCGTAAGTATCTCAACGTCCGCTTAGCCAAATCAAGCGTTTCTCGCATTGTTATTGAGCGTACTTTGAAACTTATTACAATCACCGTGTGTACATCACGCCCCGGTATTATTATCGGTAAAGGTGGTAGCGAAGTAGAAAAACTCAAAGAAGAGCTCAAGAAAATCACCGATAAAGATGTGCAAATCAACATCTTTGAAATTAAACGCCCCGAGCTCGATGCACAAATCGTGGCTAGCACTGTAGCTCGTCAAATCGAAGGCAAAATCGCATATCGTCGCGCAGTAAAGATGGCCATCCAAGGCACTATGCGTAGCGGTGCTGAAGGTATCAAAGTACAAGTGAGCGGTCGTCTTAATGGCGCTGAAATGGCTCGCAGTGAGATGTTCAAAGAAGGACGTACTCCTCTTCACACTCTCCGTGCTGATATCGACTACGCACTCGTTGAAGCACACACTAAAGTGGGTGTTATCGGCGTAAAAGTGTGGATTTGTCGTGGTGAAGTTTACGGCAAACGTGATCTCGCTCCTTCTTTTACTTCTAATAATAAAGAAGGTCGTGGCAACAACAACGGCTCTCGTCGTGGTGGTTTCCGTAACAATAAAAAAAATCGTTAAACCTCAATTGATTCAACACAACAATGTTACAACCAAAGAAAACTAAATTTCGTCGTCAACAGAAAGGCCGCATGAGAGGTAATGCTCAACGTGGTAATCAGTTGGCATTCGGTTCTTTT
The DNA here is from genome assembly GCA_017409345.1 of Muribaculaceae bacterium. GTDB lineage: Bacteria > Bacteroidota > Bacteroidia > Bacteroidales > Muribaculaceae > RGIG4079. Next base: position 19,091 of record JAFQSX010000010.1, read on the forward strand.
GGTATAAAGACTTTGGAGTCAAAATGGATTACCGGTCGCCAAATTGAGGCTGCTCGTATCGCCGTGACTCGTTATATGCAACGTCAAGGTCAAATTTGGATTCGCATATTCCCAGATAAGCCAATTACCAAAAAACCAGCAGAAGTGCGTATGGGTAAAGGTAAGGGTGCTCCCGAAGGTTTCGTAGCACCAGTTACTCCAGGTCGTATGCTAATAGAAGTAGAAGGCGTAAGTTTTGAAATTGCAAAAGAAGCTCTTCGCTTGGCTGCACAAAAACTTCCTGTGACTACTAAATTTGTAGTACGCCGTGATTATGATCCAACTCAAAATGTGTAATAGATTATGAAGAAAGAAGAAATCAAAGAACTTAGCACTCAAGACCTCAAAGATCGTCTTGTAGAGATGGAAAAAGATTACCTTCAACTCAAGGTTAATCATGCAGTTTCTCCACTTGATAGTCCTGCAAAGATTACACAAGAACGTAAAATGATTGCACGCGTTAAGACAGAGTTGCGTCAGCGCGAACTTAACAATAAATAATCCCAAGAAATGGAAAAAAGAAATTTAAGAAAAGAACGTATTGGGGTTGTATCGAGCAACAAGGGTGATAAAACTATCACAGTAACCATTAAGTGGAAAGAAAAACACCCTATATATGGTAAATTTGTGAACAAAACAAAAAAATACCACGCTCATGATGAAAAGAATGAGTGCCAAGTTGGCGATACAGTGAAGCTGATGGAAACTCGTCCATTGAGCAAAACCAAAAGATGGAGATTAGTAGAAATAATCGAAAAAGTTAAGTAATAATTATGATACAGACTGAATCCCGTTTAACTGTTGCAGATAACAGTGGTGCTAAAGAAGCACTCTGCATCCGCGTTTTAGGTGGTACAGGACGTCGTTACGCATCGGTAGGTGACATTATCGTAGTTACTGTGAAAAGTGTCATCCCTTCATCGGACGTAAAGAAAGGTACTGTATCAAAAGCTGTTGTCGTTCGCACTAAAAAAGAAGTTCGTCGTGCCGACGGTTCTTATATTCGCTTTGACGACAACGCATGTGTGTTATTGAACAATGCTGGTGAACTTCGCGGTACCCGCATCTTCGGTCCAGTTGCTCGTGAATTGCGTGCTACTAACATGAAGATTGTTTCACTCGCTCCCGAAGTACTTTAACCATTAAGTAAATTTTAAAGTAATGAGTAAATTACATATCAAAAAGGGCGATACCGTTTACGTTCTCAGCGGCGAAGACAAAGGTAAGCAAGGTCGCGTGCTTTCAGTGCAAGTGACCAAGCAACGTGCCATCGTTGAAGGCGTTAATGTTGTGACTAAGAGCACAAAGCCCAGCGCAAAATATCCACAAGGTGGTCTCATTAAGATGGAAGCACCTATTCACATCTCCAACCTCAGCCTTCTAGATCCTAAAAGTGGTAAACCCACTCGCGTAGGATTCCGTAAGGATGAAAAAGGAGTTACAGTTCGTTATTCTAAAAAATCAGGAGAGGAGATTAAATAATGGCTACAACTCTTAAGAAAGACTATACTGAGCGCATTGTTCCCGCTCTTATGAAAGAATTCAACTACACCACTGTTATGCAGGTGCCCAAGTTGAAAAAGATTGTGATTAACCAAGGTCTTGGTCAAGCAACTCAAGATAAGAAGATTATTGAAACTGCAATCAACGAATTGACTGCTATTACTGGTCAAAAAGCGGTTGCTACTCTTTCTAAGAAAGATATTTCAAACTTCAAACTCCGTAAAAAAATGCCAGTTGGTGTAATGGTTACATTGCGTCGCGACTATATGTATGAGTTCTTGGAACGTCTTGTTCGCATCGCATTGCCACGTATCCGTGACTTCAAAGGTATTGAAGGCAAACTTGATGGTCGTGGTAACTATACACTCGGTATTACTGAGCAAATTATCTTCCCCGAAATCAACATCGATAACATTTCTAAATTGTTGGGTATGAACATCACTTTCGTGACTTCGGCTAACACCGATGAAGAAGGTTATGCACTCCTTAAACAATTTGGCTTACCTTTCAAAAACGCTAAATAATATTTGAAGTATGGCTAAAGAATCAATGAAAGCCCGTGAAGTGAAAAGAGCAAAACTCGTTGCTAAATATGCCGCTAAAAAAGCTGCTCTCAAGGCTGCTGGCGACTATGAAGCACTTCAGCTCCTTCCCAAAAACGCATCTTCTGTGCGCCTTCACAACCGTTGTAGCATCACCGGTCGTCCTAAAGGTTATATGCGTCAATTTGGTATTTCACGTATCCAGTTCCGCGAAATGGCTTCGGCTGGTTTGATACCGGGTGTTAAGAAAGCAAGTTGGTAATCTACTCTACGACTTGTTTTGAAAATTAGAGAGTATTAAATATTGTTCGGAGTAACCGAATCAATTTAAACAATTAATAAAAATGACTGATCCAATAGCAGATTATTTAACAAGATTGAGGAATGCGATTAAGGCTAACCATCGTGTTGTCGAAGTTCCCGCCTCAAACTTGAAAAAAGAAATCACTAAGATTCTTTTTGAACAAGGCTATATTCTTAATTATAAGTTTATAGAGGGTGAAACCCCCGCAGGTACTATCAAGATCGCTTTAAAGTATGACGCAAAAGACAAAGTGAACGCTATCAAAGATCTTAAACGCGTGTCTCGTCCAGGTCTTCGTCAATACACAGGCTACAAAGATATGCCACGAGTGTTAAATGGTTTAGGTATAGCTATCCTATCTACTTCTCAAGGTGTGATGACTAACAAGAAAGCAGCTGAGTTGAAGATTGGTGGCGAAGTACTATGTTATGTTTATTAATCTTATAGGAGGTATTAATTATGTCAAGAATAGGTAAAGCTCCCATAGAGATCCCTGCCGGTGTAACGGTTAAGGTAGAAAACAACGTAGTTACAGTAAAAGGACCAAAAGGTGAATTCACTCAAGCAGTGAACCCCGACCTTAATATCAAAATCGAAGGTAACATTCTCACCATCGAACGTCCTGATGACAGCCGCGAACACCGTGCTCAACATGGTCTTTATCGCGCGTTGATTAACAATATGGTCGTAGGTGTGTCAACTGGCTATCGCAAGGAAATGGAATTAGTAGGCGTAGGTTACCGTGCAGCCGCTACAGGTCAAGTGCTCGAACTTTCGCTCGGTTTCTCTCACGCAATATATATTCAACTTCCAAAAGAAGTGAAAGTTGAAGCTAAAACCGAAAGAAATAAAAACCCACTTATCATTCTTGAAAGTGGTGACAAACAACTTCTCGGTCAAGTGTGTGCAAAGATTCGTTCATTGCGCAAACCTGAACCATATAAAGGTAAAGGTATTAAGTTTGTTGGCGAAGTTATTCGTCGTAAATCAGGTAAATCGGCTAGTGCTAAATAAGTAAAATAGACTCATTATGATATCTAAGATACAAAGAAGAAATAAAATCAAGACCCGTATCCGTGGTAAAGTGTCTGGTACTGCCGCACGCCCTCGTATGACGGTCTTCCGCAGCAACAAGCAAATCTATGTTCAACTCATCGATGACCAAGCAGGTAAAACTATCGTTGCTACCTCTTCAAAAGGTCTCGAAGGAGGTACTAAAATCGAAATAGCTGCAAAAGTTGGTGCAGCAATTGCTGAAAAAGCAATCGCTGCCGGAGTTAGCGAAGTGGTATTTGACCGTAATGGTTACCTCTTCCATGGTAGAGTAAAATCATTGGCTGACGCCGCACGTAATGGCGGTCTTAAATTTTAACAATTATGGCAAAAAGAAATAACAGAGTAAAAGCAGACAGTTCTATCGAATTGAAAGATCGTCTTGTTGCCATCAATCGTGTTACCAAAGTTACTAAAGGTGGTCGTACATTCACTTTTGCTGCAATCGTTGTTGTTGGTAACGAAAATGGCATCGTAGGATGGGGTCTTGGTAAGGCAAATGAAGTAACTGCAGCTATCGCTAAAGGTGTTGAGGCTGCTAAAAAGAACCTTATCAAAGTCCCAGTACACAAAGGTACTATTCCTCACGAACAATTCGCTAAATTTGGCGGTTCACGTGTGATTCTCAAACCTGCATCTCAAGGTACCGGGGTTAAAGCCGGTGGTGCGATGCGTGCAGTGCTTGAAAGCGTAGGTATTACCGACGTGCTCGCTAAATCAAAGGGTTCTTCTAACCCCCACAACCTCGTGAAGGCTACTATTGCGGCTCTTGATGAAATGAGAAGCCCTGCTACAGTTGCTCAAAATCGTGGTATTTCAGTAGAACAAGTTTTTAAAGGTTAATACTCAACGACAATGGCACAAATTCAAATCAAACAAATAAAAAGCCGTATTAAGTGTCCTGCAGTGCAAAAACGCACTCTTGATGCTCTTGGCTTGAAGAAAATGAATCACGTTGTAGTAAAAGAAAACACTCCCGACGTGATGGGAATGGTAAACAAAGTACGTCATTTGGTAGAAGTGACTAACGCTTAATATTTTAATAAATTATGGATTTAAGTAATATACAACCCGCTGTTGGTGCTGTAAAAAGCAAAACTCGTATTGGTCGTGGTGCCGGTTCGGGCAAGGGTGGAACTTCTACCCGTGGGCACAAGGGTGCTAAATCGCGTTCAGGTTACAGCCGCAAGATCGGTTTTGAAGGTGGTCAAATGCCTCTTCAACGTCGCTTGCCTAAATTTGGTTTCAAAAATATCAATCGTGTTGAATACAAAGCAATCAACATCTCTGATATCGAAACACTCGCAACTGCTAAGAACCTTGCAAAAATCGGTCTTGCTGAACTTCGTGAAGCAGGTCTCGTAAGCAAGAACCAACTCGTGAAGGTACTTGCTAAAGGTGCTATCTCTTGCAAAGTGGAAGTGGAAGCAAATGCTTTCTCTGAAGCTGCTCAAAAGGCTATCGAAGCCGCTGGTGGTTCAATCAATAAAGTTTAATAATAATGAGTTTCGTTCAGACCATAAAAAATATTTGGACTATCGAAGAACTTCGCAAGCGTCTTATCGTCACTGTATTGTTAGTGTTGGTATATCGTCTTGGATGTTTTGTTGTTCTTCCCGGAATTAATCCTCAAGAACTTCAAGACTTGGCGAACTTTACTAACAAGAGTGGCTTGATGCAACTCCTCGACATGTTCTCGGGGGGTGCATTCTCGCAAGCTTCGATATTAGCTCTCGGTATCATGCCTTACATCACTGCATCAATCGTGATTCAGTTGTTAGGTATGGTATTGCCATCGTTCCAAAAAATGCAACGAGAAGGAGAGAGCGGTCGTCAAAAATTGAACCAATATACTCGTTATCTCACAGTAGTGATTTTGCTCATGCAAGGTCCTGCATATCTCTACAACCTTCAAGCACAAATCAATGGTGCAGGTGGTCATATGCAAATGACATTTGCTATGGTAGTATATCTCACTATTATTCTTGCAGCAGGCTCTATGTTTATCATGTGGCTTGGTGAAAGAATCACAGATCGTGGTATTGGTAATGGTATCTCTTTCATCATCCTTGTGGGTATTATCGCTCGTCTTCCACAAGCATTGCTTTATGAATTCACTAGCCGTCTACCAGGTTCAGCCGGTAGCGAAGGTGGTCTTGTGATGTTTGTAGTAGAAATTATACTATTGCTCGCTGTTACAATTGGTGCTGTATTATTGGTTCAAGGTACTCGCAAAGTACCCGTACAATATGCAAAACGCATCGTTGGTAACAAACAATATGGTGGGGCTCGTCAATATATCCCATTGAAAGTAAATGCTGCAGGTGTTATGCCTATCATCTTTGCTCAAGCAATTATGTTTATACCTTTGACATTGGCAGGATTCAGCACTTCAGAAGGTGCTTCTGGATTTATGGCTGCATTCTCTGATATCAATGGTTTCTGGTATAACCTTGTATTCTTCTTAATGATTGTAGCGTTTACATATTTCTACACTGCAATCACTGTACGTCCTACACAAATGGCCGAAGATATGAAACGTAACAATGGTTTCATCCCAGGTGTTAAACCAGGAAAGAAAACTGCAGAGTATCTCGATGTAATTATGTCGCGTATCACTTTGCCAGGTTCTATTTTCCTCGGCATTGTGGCTATTCTTCCTGCTTTTGCTCGTTTCTTCGGCATTAGCGATAATTTTGCTCAATTCTTTGGTGGTACATCACTTTTGATTATGGTGGGTGTTGTTCTTGATACACTTCAACAAATCGAAAGCCACTTAATGATGCACCATTATGATGGATTGATGAAGGATGGTAAAATTAAAGGCCGTACAACCGGTAGTGCTTATTAATATCAGCTATTTCTAAAGTAAATGATTTATCTCAAGACATCTGAAGATATAGAAAGAATGAGAGAAGCAAATACTCTCGTGAGTCGCACACTTGGCGAAGTTGCCAAGTGGGTGGCTCCTGGAGTTACTACTCTCAAACTTGATACTATTGCTCGCGAATTTATTTGCGACAATGGCGGACGTCCGGCATGTCTTGGATATGGAGGTTTCCCCGGCACATTGTGCTGTGAAGTAAACGAAATAGTTGTTCATGGTTTTCCTTCAAACTACACTTTGCGTGAAGGTGATATCATCGGTACTGATTGTGTGGTTGAGAAAGATGGCTTTATGGGAGATTCATGCTACACATTTGCTGTAGGCGAAATCGCACCCGAAGTCATGGCCTTGTGTGTTACAACAAAAGAATCTTTATATAAAGGTATCGAAGCTTGTCAAGAAGGTAAACGCATCGGAGATATTGCAAATGCCATCCAGACATATTGTGAAGCACGTCGATATACTGTCGTTCGCGAAATGTGTGGTCATGGAATCGGCAAAAGCATGCACGAAGATCCCGAAGTGCCCAATTATGGTCGCCGTGGAACAGGTCCGTTGATTAAGAATGGAATGTGTCTTGCTATTGAACCGATGATAAACCTTGGAAGTCGCAACGTAGTTATAGAGGCTGACGGATGGACTTGTCGCACTCGCGATCGTAAACCCTCGGCTCACTACGAGCACACAGTGGCAATTGTGAATGGTAAAACCGAAATATTAACAACTTTTGATTATATCCAAGAAGCCCTTGGAGATAGATTTATTTAATTATAATATGGCAAAACAAGCAGCAATCGAACAAGACGGAGTCATCGTTGAAGCACTTTCTAATGCAATGTTTCGCGTAGAACTTGAAAATGGACATGAAATCACTGCCCATATATCAGGAAAAATGCGCATGCATTACATTAAAATCCTTCCAGGAGATAAAGTGCGAGTAGAAATGTCTCCTTATGACCTATCAAAAGGTCGCATTGCATTTAGATATAAATAATATTTAAAACTAAAAGATATGAAAGTTAGAGCCTCAGTTAAAAAACGTACCCCAGACAGCAAAATCGTGCGTCGTAAGGGACGTCTTTATGTGATTAATAAGAAAAACCCAAAGTATAAACAACGTCAAGGATAATTTTTTGTTATTTTTGCAAAAAAAACAGTCAAATAAGATATGGCAGTAAGAATCGTGGGAGTTGACCTCCCCCAGAATAAAAGAGGTGAGATCGCCTTGACTTATATCTTCGGCATCGGTCGTAGTGCAGCTAAAACAATCTTAGAAAAAGCTGGAGTTGATGTAAACATCAAAGTAAAAGATTGGACCGACGATCAAGCAGCAAAAGTGCGTGAAGTCATTGGTGCAGAATACAAAGTCGAAGGTGACCTCCGTAGTGAAATTCAATTAAATATCAAACGTTTGATGGACATCGGTTGCTATCGTGGTATCCGTCATCGTATCGGTCTTCCAGTGCGTGGTCAAAGCACTAAAAACAATGCTCGCACTCGTAAAGGTCGCAAGAAAACCGTTGCTAACAAGAAGAAAGCTACTAAATAATAATAGAATATGGCAAAAAAGACAGTCGCAGCTAAGAAGAGAAACGTTAAAGTTGATGGCGCAGGCCAACTTCACGTACACTCATCTTTCAACAACATTATTGTGTGCTTAGCCAACAGCGAAGGCCAAGTTATTTCATGGTCAAGCGCAGGTAAGATGGGATTCCGTGGTTCTAAAAAGAACACTCCCTATGCAGCTCAAATGGCTGCTCAAGATTGCGCTAAGGTCGCTTATGACCTCGGTCTACGCAAGGTTAAGGCTTATGTAAAAGGTCCCGGTAACGGACGTGAGTCAGCAATCCGCACTATTCATGGTGCAGGTATTGAAGTAATCGAAATTATCGATGTTACTCCACTACCACACAACGGTTGCCGTCCTCCAAAACGTCGTCGTGTATAATCTTTAAATAGTTTACTAACTTTGTCTCTTTTAGTGACATTATCTATTAATTAACTTGAGATAAATTTCGTTGAGCAAAAGTGAATAGACCATAATTTTCATCACCTCTCTATGGTCGCGGCTGCACTAACCCTCGATGATAATCTCTAAAATCAGAATTCTTTTAAAATGGCAAGATATACAGGACCAAAGTCCAAAATCGCTCGCAAATTTGGGGAACCAATCTTCGGAGAAGATAAAGTTCTCGCTAAGAAAAATTTCCCTCCCGGTCAGCATGGCGCCAACAAAAGAAGAAAAACTTCTGAATATGGTGTTCAGCTCCGTGAAAAGCAAAAAGCCAAATATACTTATGGCGTGCTTGAAAAACAATTCCGCAATCTCTTTGAAAAAGCATCTCGCACAAAAGGGGTTAAGGGTGAAGTATTGCTTCAATTACTTGAATCACGTCTTGACAACGTAGTATTTCGTCTAGGTATCGCTCCAACTCGTGCTGCTGCACGTCAATTGGTGCTTCACCGTCACATTGTTGTTAATGGCGCAGTTGTGAACATTGCATCTTACTCTGTAAAACCAGGTGATGTAGTTGGTGTTCGCGAAAAAGCAAAATCACTAGAAGTAATTGCTGATGCTTTGGCTGGTTTCAATCATAGCAAATATCCATGGATTGAATGGGACGAAGCAACAAAATCAGGTAAATTCCTTCACGTTCCTGCTCGCGAAGATATTCCAGAAAATATCAAAGAACAATTGATCGTCGAGTTGTATTCTAAATAATAATTAAAATTAAGATCCATGGCTATATTAGCATTCCAAAAACCTGACAAAATCCTTATGTTGGAAGCCGATAACTTCTACGGCAAGTTTGAGTTCAAACCCTTGGAGCCCGGCTATGGTATCACTGTGGGTAACGCTTTGCGTCGTGTATTGCTCTCTTCTTTGGAAGGTTTTGCAATCTCGTCTATTCGCATCGATGGCGTTAAGCACGAATTTGATACTATTCCTGGAGTAAAAGAAGATGTAACCAACATCATTCTTAATCTAAAGAAAGTAGACCTTAAACAAGTTGTTGAAGATACCGATTTCGAAAAGGCTACAATTTCAGTGTCAGGACAGGAGGTGTTCACAGCCGGTGACATCAGCAAAGTACTTTCGGGTTTTGAAGTTCTTAACCCTGACTTGGTGATTTGTCATTTGGATCCTAGCGCAAGTTTCAATTTAGAGTTGACTATTAATAAGGGTAGAGGTTGGGTGCCTGCTGAAGAAAATGAAGTGCCCACTGATGATGTCAATATTTTGGCTATCGACTCTATTTATACTCCTATTAAGAACGTTAAATATGCCGTTGAAAACTTCCGCGTTGACCAGAAAACCGACTACGACAAACTCATTATTGAAATAACAACCAACGGTTCAATACTTCCAAAGGACGCTCTTAAAGAAGCCGCAAAAATCCTTATTTATCATTTCATGTTGTTCTCTGATGAAAAGATCACTCTTGAATCAAGCGAAAACAACGGAAATGAAGAATTTGATGAAGAAGTGCTTCACATGCGTCAATTGCTCAAATCAAAACTTGTGGATATGGATCTTTCGGTTCGTGCCCTCAATTGCTTGAAGAGCGCTGAAGTAGAAACCCTTGGCGAACTCGTGGTTTTCAATAAAACCGATCTCTTGAAATTCCGTAACTTTGGTAAAAAATCGCTCACAGAGTTGGATGAACTCTTGGCTAACTTGAACCTTTCGTTCGGAATGGATATTTCAAAGTATAAATTAGAAAAAGAGTAATAAACGATGAGACATAATAAAAAATTCAACCACCTTAGCCGTACCAAAGCTCACCGCGATGCTTTGCTCGCTAACATGACGATTGCTCTCATCCTTCGCAAGCGCATTTTTACTACACTTGCTAAGGCTAAAGCACTCCGCGTTTACGCTGAGCCACTAATCAATCGTGCTAAAAATGATACAATGGCTAATCGCCGCCTCGTTTTCAGCTATCTTCAAAATAAAGAAGCGGTTACTGAACTTTTCCGTGAAGTAGCTCAAAAGATTGCTGACCGTCCCGGTGGTTACACTCGTATCCTTAAAACAGGTAACCGTCTTGGTGACAATGCTAAGACTTGCTTCATAGAGTTAGTTGACTACAACGAAAACATGCTCAAAGAAAAAGCAGCGAAAAAATCTACTCGCACACGTCGCTCTCGCAAGAGCACTGCTGCTCCTGCTGCTGAAGCACCTGTTGCAGAAACTCCTGCTACAGAAACTGCTGCAGAATAATTTAGCAACAGTTTAAGATACTGATTAATAGGCTATCTTTGAAACATCAAAGGTAGCCTATTAATTTTATTGAAAATCTTTAGATTATGCTATTTTACTTGAGATTTTTTTGTATCTTTGCACTTGATTTATTAGGAATATAAATTAATAACAAATATTTTACTAAATTTTTAAGGTAAAGAACATTATGAAAATTGAAAAAATCATTGGTCGTGAAGTTCTTGATTCACGCGGTAACCCCACAGTTGAAGTTGATGTAATTCTTGAATCAGGTGCACGTGGTCGTGCTTCTGTTCCTTCTGGTGCATCAACAGGTGTAAACGAAGCACTTGAACTCCGTGATGGTGACAAGGCTCGTTACATGGGTAAGGGTGTTGAAAAAGCAGTTGCTAATGTTAATGGCGCAATCGCTGATGCTCTTGTTGGTATGAGCGCACTTGATCAAATCGCTATCGACGAAAAAATGCTTGAAATCGACGGTACTGAAACTAAATCAAATCTCGGTGCTAACGCTATCCTTGGTGTGTCTCTTGCTGTTGCTAAGGCTGCTGCTGACTATCTCGACCTTCCTCTTTACAAATATATCGGTGGTTGCAACTCTTACTCACTTCCAGTGCCTATGATGAACATCATCAATGGTGGTGCTCACTCTGATGCTCCTATCGCATTCCAAGAATTCATGATTCGTCCTATCGGTGCTTGCTGCTTTAAAGAAGGTATCCGCATGGGTACTGAAGTATTCCACAACCTCAAGAAAGTGCTCCACGATCGCAACCTTTCTACTGCAGTAGGTGACGAAGGTGGTTTCGCTCCCGCTCTTGATGGTACAGAAGATGCTCTAAACGTAATCATGCAAGCTATCGAAAAAGCCGGTTACGTTCCTGGAAAAGATATCACTATCGGTCTTGACTGTGCTTCTTCTGAATTCTTCAAAGATGGTATCTATGACTATACTTGGAAAGAAGGTGATAAAGGTGCAAAACGCAACTCTCAAGAACAAGCAGAATACCTCAAAACTCTCGTAGAAAACTATCCTATCGACTCTATCGAAGATGGTATGGCTGAAAACGACTGGGAAGGTTGGAAAATCCTTACCGACCTCATCGGTAATCGTTGTCAACTCGTAGGTGACGACTTGTTCGTTACTAACGTTAAATACCTCCAAAAAGGTATTGAACTCGGTTGTGCTAACTCTATTCTCGTGAAAGTTAACCAAATCGGTTCTCTTACAGAAACTCTTCGTGCTGTAGAACTTGCTCAACGTAATGGTTACACTGCAGTTATCTCTCACCGTTCAGGTGAAACTGAAGATGCTACTATTGCTGACATCGCAGTTGCTACTAACGCAGGTCAAATCAAAACTGGTTCTGCAAGCCGTTCTGACCGTATGGCTAAATATAACCAACTTCTTCGCATTCAAGAAGAACTTGGCGAAAATGCTGCTTATGGTTATGGCAAACTCACTAAAATGGCATAATCCTAGATTAAACGTCATATAAAATGCGCGAGGCACTCTCAATTAGAGGGTGCCTCGTTTTTATTCGTCAATTTGAAATTAGTCAAGTTTAGAGGATGTTTAAATCAAATGTTATATTGATAATTCAACCGATATTTTTAGTTATTGAGTCGTATTATTCTAATTCCGGTAAGAGATTTGCTATTGGCGAGATATTTATGAAGGGGTAAGGGATCGATTATGACTTTCATGGCTTTCATTGATGCGTGCATCAAGTGTGGTACTCCATCAACAATCGCAATTAATCCCATGTGACTGACATCAAGCCCTTTTGTATTTGTAGTTAATGCAATGATATCACCATCTTTCAATTCGTTTCTAATGGCTTTGTTTTTGATAGAAGACGTCTTTAAATAAGGAAATCGATGGTTGTGATAACCGATTTCGATATTTTTCATTTTTTCAAATTCAGCATCATCAGTCAAAGAATTATAACTTTTGCGATGAGAAGTCATGAAATCAAGTGTTTTTATCTTGTAACTTACAAAAGGGAACTCGTCGGTAACCTCCGAAAAATTTCCACGATAACTATTGTTTACAATCCAATCGCTAATATAATGTAGGCGCGAAGAGTAACCATTGAGGATGCCATCTCGATATCTTATGCGTTCAAGATTGTGAATATAGTCACGCCAAGAAGTGCGACCTTCGCCCACTGTATATGCCATAGCTATTACCGTTTCGACAAATGTAGTGCAATCAAGTTCGTTAATATTGACAGTTAGTAGTTCTGTATCTCCTTCAAGAGTGTGAGCAACATAAGGTAATCCTAAAAATTGGCGAGCAATAAATCCAATCCTTTCATTTGGAGAATCAAAATGTTGCTGATAAGTATTAATTAATAATTGAGTGATAGCCGAAGTGTCGTTTTGTTCGTTATGAAATCTTACCTTATCAAGGGTGATTGCATTAGAATTGCAGAATATGCAACACAAAATAATAAATGAGATGTAATATTTTTTCATTGATAAAACTATTATAGGTATATATTACAAAGGTATGCAATTTTTTTTGAAACTGAACATGTAAAAAGGTGATTGAGTTATTTAGTAGAGATTATTATAAAAGAAAGATATAAAAGGAATATTTTTTTTGAAAAAATATTTTGAGTCTAATTGACTGAGAATCGGTGACAAAACGCTCATGGGTGAAAATAATTGCGAAAAAACTTTTAAAAATATTTGGTGGGTAATAAAAAATGCTATAACTTTGCACTCGCTTTTGAGAAATAAAGCACACGAACATTGAAAGAAATACAATAGACAAGAGTAGTACAAGAGCAAAAAAAGTTCTTAGTCAATTCTTAAACGAAATAAGTCAAGCAGGAAGTTCTGAACGGGAATTTTCGTTGAATATCAAGTCTTGTTAATA
>JAFQSX010000011.1 GCA_017409345.1 Muribaculaceae bacterium
AACTCTCCTCTTGTTTTTCGCAGAAAAATAGGAGGAGTGGCTCAACGAGCCGAGGTGGTCAGTGTAATTTATAATTTCCATGCGTTAGCCATTGCCCACCTTTTTTAGGGGGGCTGTCGCTTGCGACTGAGGGGTTAATATTTTTAGACAGAAGAACATAAAGACAAAAAATTATTTGAGGAAATATTCCTCTCCTGCCATTAGATTATGAATTATGAATTATGAATTAAATTTAACCACCTCCCGGCTTCGCCGTACTCCTCCTATCCACTACGTGGCAGGAGGAGAGTTTTGCCCTCATTGACTCTAGAGGCAATGCTCGGGCAAGCCTCGTTGAGCCCTTCGGGGTTCATAATGCATAATTATTTTGCTTTTTATTTCTGGCATAATGCTTTGAGTAAAGACATTGCCAAAAATCCCGACCCCATAACTCCATTTTATGTTATAATAATACTTACCAATATTTCGTTATATATTATATGGCATCAAAGGCTCAAATAACGATTATCATACCTGTTTACAATCGAGGAGAAATTGTAAAACGAACTCTTGACTCGGTTGCAAATCAATCATTGCGTCCACTTGATGTGATATTGGTTGATAACAACTCTACCGACAACACCCTTGAGACTCTTATGGAGTGGAAGAAGAAGGTTGAAACAGATGATTTTCACGTACACGTATTAAGCGAAAACTCTCCGGGTGCCGCTATTGCCCGTAATCGGGGATTTAAAGAAGTCACGACTCCTTATACAATGTTTTTCGACTCTGACGACATTATGGCACCCAATCATGCAAAACGGGCTATTGATGCATTTGCTAAAAATCCGGAACCGGATGTCGTTGGGTGGGATATTGATGTAGAGACACTCAATGGGGATACCACACAATATCGTTTCTGCGATAAGAATGCATTATATAATCACATATTCCATGCCACATTTGCAACCCAACGATTTGCGGCTCGCACCGAATTATTCAGGAATGTAGGAGGATGGAATGAGCAACTACTCGGATGGGATGACTATGAATATGGAGTGAGAATACTTTTAAGCAACCCCAAAATCAAGAAACTGACCGGCGCCCCAACCGTAAAAGTAATACTTCAATCACAATCTATCACAGGCACATGTTTTTCATCTCGCCCTCACGAATGGGAAACTGCACTTAATATCATAGACCAAACATTAATTTCAAATCACCGACAAGACATGTTGAAATATATTGATGTGCGTCGAGCCATTCTTGCCGGGTTTTATCAACGGGAAGGAGACAACAAAAATGCCAAGCGATTACTTAGCGAGGTTTTATCTCGCAGTGGTTGGTATCGCAAATTGATAATGAAACTATTTTACGACATCATACGCAAAGGTGGTCGAGGCATAGCACTATTGGCTCGTCCATTGCTTTGCATTTCAAAATAAAGTCATGAGAATACTATTTTTAGGAGATGCAAGTAATTATCATAACACCCTTGCCAAAGCAGTAGCAAGTATGGGGCATGATGTCACTATTGCTTCACATGGCTCTTATTGGATGAACACAGGTCGAGATATTGACATTTCTCGTCCTTGCAAAGGAAAACTTGGAGGGGCTTTACTATGGGTTAAACTCAACACATCACTACGCAATAGTTTCAAGGGATATGATGTGGTGCAAATAAGTAATCCCATTTTCCTAAGTTTACGTCCTCATCGCATTCGTAAAATATTTGACCGACTAAAACGTGACAACGGCAATATATTTCTTACTGCACTAGAAACAGATAGTTATTTTGTTGAGTTGTGTTGCATGCCACATTCTCCACTGCGATATAGCGAATGGCAAATAAATGATAAACCAGGTCCTATTATCGGGCAGAAAGAAGATTGGCTTCAACCGGTGCTAACTGACCATTGTCAATATGTTTATGATAATATTGATGGCGCTATCTCGGCTCTTTATGAGTATGATCTTTCCATAAAGCGCATATTGGACGTCAATAAATGCGCATACGGTGGTCTTCCTATTGACACCAACGCAATCACACCTCATTACATTGATTATCCCCCTGAAAAAGTCTCTTTATTTCTAGGAAGACATCGCAATCGCAAAGCCGAAAAAGGGACCGACGTCATTGAAAGAGTTGCAAAGGCTGTTGTTGAAAGACATCCCGATCGTTGCAAATTGGATATCGTTGAGGACCTTCCCTATAAAGAGTATCTCACTCGCTTGCGCAATGCTCATGTGGTGCTTGACCAACTTTATTCATACACTCCTGCCACAAATGCGCTCCTCGCAATGGCAATGGGTCTTAACACCTTATCGGGTGGAGAGGAAGAGTTTTATGAATTTATTGGAGAAAAAGAATTGCACCCTATCATCAATGCAACTCCAAATGAGGAGGCGCTATTCAACACGATTGAGGATGTAGTTTTAAATCCCGAATTAATAGTAAAACGTAGCCACGAAGGTCGAAAATTCGTAGAAAAACATCATAATCACAAGATTGTTGCACAACGATTCATTGATTTTTGGGAAAAGAATATAAAATAATGGGTATGACACTTGAAGTTTTGATATGCACTTATGGCAACGATGGAATTGACCGAGTAGCAAATATGAATCTTCCACAGGTTGATAATGTGAAATATCTCATATCGTGGCAAACCGAAGGATTTGATTTCTTAACTCCCAACGAATTACATCGCAAAGACATTAAGATAGTAACATCGCGACAAAAAGGGCTGAGCAACAATCGCAACCATGCTATAGAAAAAGCATCGGGCGATATATGCCTCATTGCTGATGATGATCTAACCTATACACACGATCAACTCAAGGCTATCATCCACACATTTGAAAACAATCCCAATATAGATTTCGCTCTTTTTAAATATAGTGGTGGCGATTTGAAATCGTATCCTAGTTATGAATTTGATCTAAAAAAAGAGCCTAAAGGATATTATATCACATCTTTTGAAATTGCTTTTCGTCGCACAAGTGTTGACTCCTCATTACGATTTGACTCACGATTGGGCGTCGGGACATCTATGCCAGCAGGAGAAGAGGCTATATTTATTTATCAAGCACTAAAAAAAGGTTTAAATTGCCGATTTTTCCCGATCACAATCACACATCATGCCGAGTTAACAACCGGCTCTCGAACCCCTACTCCGGGAGTATTACAAGCCAATGGGGTTGTAGTCGCAGTAAAGTATGGTTTATTGGGATTATTACGTCTCCCTATTATTGCATGGCGACATCACAAGCAAGGAGAAGAAAAATTTTTTCCCGCAGTGCACAACCTCTTAAAAGGGTACATCTACGGGAAAAAGAACTTTTAGTATTATAAAAGAAATTACAAATATTTCTTTACAGCCTTATCTAGTTTTGACAAATCGTCAACGCGTTCAACCAATTCGCCTTTACCATTTATGATAAACGATGTGGGAAGATTGCTCACATTATAATTCATTAGATTTTTTGCGCCATCGATTTTAGAGTTATATACCGTAATCCATGGCAAGTTTTCGGCCGATTCTTTCCACAACAACTCGCTCTCGTCAACCGACACTTGATAAATCTCAAGTCCGGCATCTTTATTTGCCTCGTATATCTTATTTAAATGCACATTAAACGCAGGAGACTGCTCATTTGCATACAATGTAAAGTTCAAGATTGTAACATTTGCTTTTGATGCTACATCTTTCAAACTATGTAATTTACCTTTATTGTCATATAATCTTATATCAAACAATGCCGTTTGAGCCACTTGAATTGTGTCACCTTCACCCACTGTTGCTACACGACGATTTTCGATAAACAATTGTTTTAATGATGCAGTGCGAGGGTCGTTAGGGCGTTGTTGTGCAAATTTATTAGCAACTGCTCCAATAATACGAATATCTTTTTTATTTGTAGCATCAAATATAGAAGTATTTCCTACTCGTTTATTTATGATGTAATACGAAATAAGACCAACGTTATCACCAAGAATCATCCCGGATAGTTCGCGCTTGAGAACTGAATCGGCAGCAAGAGCCTTCTCTCCACCTTTAGCCACTACTGCAGCAATCTTTTGATCGATAGTCATCATCATTTCGGCCGACACACTACCCGACAATAGATAAGCCGAGTCTAATGCCGAAGCATAACCTTCATATTTAACCGTTTCAATACTATCAATCGGGAAATAAACGCTCTTCCCGTTGGCCTTCAAACGAAATATTTCGGGATATCCTACGATAGGTTGTTGAAACTCAAAATCGCCACTTTCATCGAGCAACACTGAATCCAATACATACCACCCATTTACCCCGGGAGCCTCCAACAGGAGCATTGTTGAATCCGCACCCTCAATTTTACCTTTTATTGACCAATTATCACTATTGCCACAATTACAAAACATAATCGCAACAAAAGCACTCATAACTATTGATATATACTTTTTCATATTTTAATCATTTATTAACCAGATGGCTACCTTTACTCAAATCATTAAGTGCCGAAGCCTTTGTTATTATAACTTCACTCACACCGGCATCAATAGCAGCAAAAGCATTATCAAGTTTAGGAATCATACCCCCATTAACAATGCCCTGCTCAAGCAGTTCCGAATATGTCGCACGATTTATTTCGGCTATCACCGATTCATCATCATTTTCATCACGAAGCACGCCGGCTTTTTCAAAACAAAACACTAAATGCACATCAAAAATCGAAGCCAATCCTTTGGCACATTCTCCTGCCATAGTATCGGCATTGGTGTTAAGCATATTTCCCTTTCCATCGTGAGTGAGAGGTGCTATAACGGGAACAACTCCCGATTTCAACAATGTTGCCAATGCTTTGCCGTCAACACGTTTCACATCTCCAACCCAACCATAATCAACAGTTTTTACGGGGCGACGGTCACTGAGGATAATATTCATATCGGCACCGGTCATACCCATTGCGTTTACACTATGACTTTGCAATCCGGCAACAATATTTTTATTGACCAAGCCTCCATATACCATTGTTACCACTTGTAGCATTTCGGTATCGGTGATGCGACGACCATCGACCATTTTTGTCTCAATGCCTAATTGTGCTGCCACACGAGTAGCAGAGCGACCGCCTCCATGCACAAGCATTTTATATCCTTCAATAGTGGAAAAATCACGAAGCAACGCCGCAAGAGTTTCGGGCTCTTCAACAATCTTTCCTCCTACTTTTATTATCGTTAGTCTTTCTTTCATAATACACAAAATTAAGCATTTTCAGCCTCGGTTGCTGCAAATTCCATGAGATAAGCCTTAATGAAATCATCAAGATCGCCATCCATTACACCATTCACATCAGAGGTTTGATAGTTAGTGCGGTGGTCTTTTACTCGACGGTCATCAAACACATAACTGCGTATTTGTGAGCCCCATTCGATTTTCATCTTGCTAGCCTCAACCTTAGCCTGCTCTTGAAGTCGGTGTTGCAATTCTTTGTCGTAAAGTATTGACTTCAATTGGCGCAAAGCGTTTTCTTTATTCTTTGGTTGGTCGCGAGTTTCGGTGTTTTCAATAAGAATTTCTTCTTTCTCACCGGTATAAGGGTCAGTGAATTGATAGCGTAGTCGCACACCCGATTCAACCTTGTTCACATTCTGACCTCCGGCTCCACCACTTCGGAAAGTGTCCCACGACAATAATGCGGTTTCAACTTTTACCTCAATCGTATCATCGACAAGAGGAGTGACAAATACAGAAGCAAACGAAGTCATGCGCTTACCTTGTGCATTATATGGCGACACTCGTACCAAACGATGCACCCCATTTTCGCTCTTGAGATAACCATAAGCAAAATCGCCTTCTACATTAATTGTGCATGATTTAATCCCGGCTTCATCACCTTCAAGAAGGTTGGCAATAGATGTTTTATATCCACTTTTTTCACACCAACGAAGATACATGCGCATCAACATCGATGCCCAATCTTGACTCTCCGTACCACCGGCACCTGAGTTGATTTTCAACACCACTCCGAGCTTATCCTCTTCACGGCGCAACATATTGCGCAATTCGAGAGCCTCAAGTTTGGCTATTGCATCTTTATATAATTGATCTACTTCCTCTTCTGTCACAAGTTCTTCTTTATAGAAATCCCATGAAAGAGAAAGTTCGTCAACAATTTTTTCTACCTCTTTATATCCCTCAATCCATTGTTGAAGGTCTTTGATTTTTTTCATTTGGATTTGCGCTTCCTTGGGGTGTTCCCAAAAGTCGGGCACATGTGTGCGCAATTCCTCTTCTTCTACTTGAATTAACTTACTATCGATGTCAAAGATACCTCCTCAACGCCAACTTGCGTTCAACGGTCTCTTTTAGTTGTTCCTGTGTAATCATTTGTGTTTACTGGAAATTTATGTGTTAATAATTTATTTTACGATGCAAAGTTACAAAAAAATCCCCGATTGACATAAGTCAACCGAGGCTATATATAAATCATTATTACTTATTATAGAAACTATATAGTCAGACCATCTAAAATTTTTATATACAACTCAATCGCCTGGCGTATTTCATCAAGATATATAAATTCATCGGCAGTGTGTGAGCGCGACGAACTTCCGGGACCCAACTTCAATGATTGCCACGGCATTAATGCTTGGTCACTCAACGTTGGTGAGCCAAATGGCTCTGCACCCAACATTTCCAATCGCTTAACAATAGAATGTGTGGGATTGATTGATGAAGGATTAAGACGAGTGGAACGTGGTGTCAATTCACACTCAGGCACTGCTTGGCGAATCATCTCTAATGTTTCCACATTGGAATAAGCATCGGTTGAACGCACATCGGCCACTATTTTGCACTCATCGGGCACTACATTATGTTGTGTGCCGGCATTGATTTGTGTCACAGATATTTTCACGGGGCCCAATGTGGGCGACTCTTTCTCGAATTTAAGATTACGCAATGTGTCTATGACTGCAATTGTTTTATAAATAGCATTCACCCCCTCATTGCGTGCAGCATGTCCCGACACTCCTTTCACTACTCCATCAAGCACCATAAGCCCTTTTTCGGCAACTGCGGGCTGCATTTCTGTTGGCTCTCCAACAATAGCCACTGAAATAGGTGGCAACATGGGTATCACCGACTCTATTCCATTTTTTCCACTCACCTCCTCTTCACACGAAGCGAGCATCACGATGTTATATTGTTGTGGACGATTACATAAATACACAAAAGCTGCTAACAATGACACCAGTGGCCCTCCGGCATCATTGCTACCGAGCCCATAAAGCCGGCCTTCTTCCTCGGTGGGTGTAAATGGATCACGACTCCACCCCGACACCGGTTTCACTGTGTCGATATGCGAATTTAACAACAACGTGGGCTTATTTATATCAAAATCGGGTGATAATGCCCACACATTATTTCCGTGTCGCTTTGGCTCAAATCCATTTGCACGAAAAAAGTCACTCACCACATCGGCTGCCGCATTTTCCTCTCGCGATACCGATGGAGTAGAAATGAGTTGTTTCAACAAATCAACCGATTTATAATATAATTCGTCCATATCGTAACTATTATTTTCTTTATGATGCAAAATTAAGCCATTTTTTTGCATTATCCTCATCACTAACCAATTTTAATCACTCTTCGACTTGTTTTTGGTCATTTTTTTACCTTTATTGCACACTTTTTCGGGTTTTGTGCCACTTCACAATCTTTGTTAAACTAATTTCAATTTAAGTCGCCAAATTCGCATATATGAATAAATATACCTACCTTTGCACCGTTTTTTATTTCGAACAATACTAAGATTATGCCCAATATACTCACCAATCTCATTGACAATCAAACTGTCAAGTATGGAGATAGAGAGGTTTTTCGCCACAAAAATTCTATTGACGGCGATTGGATTATAACCTCATGGACACAATTCAAACAACAAGTAGAGGCAATCGCTTGTGCGATGGAGACTCTCGGCCTCAATCCCCAAGAAAATTTAGCGGTATTCTCATCAAATCGCCCTGAGATTCTCATCTCTGACTATGCTGCTTATGCTAATCGCGCCGTACCCGTATCGATTTATTCAACAAGTAGCACTGGCCAGGTAGAATATATCATAAACGATTCTAAATCAAGAATCTTATTCGTTGGCAATGCCGAGCAATATAAAATAGCGCGTAGCATTATCAATAAATGTCCAAGCATTATGTTGATTGTAACATTCGATAATGTGACTCGCGATGCCGACGATGAAACCACTATGACATTCTCTCAGATGCTCAATCTTGGCAATAATGCAAGTGATGACTGCAAAAACGAAGTAAAAAAACGCCAAGCCGAAGCTAAAGAAGATGATATTGCTACTATCATATACACCTCCGGAACCACCGGCGAGCCTAAAGGAGCTGTGCTCCCCCACTCTTGCTTTGATGCGGTGATGGAAATTCACAAAGAACGACTCACAACATTGAGCGACGAAGACACCTCGGTGTGTTTCCTCCCTCTAAGCCACATTTTTGAGAAAGCATGGTCGAGTTTCTGCATGTTTATGGGTATGCGTTTCGCCATAAACTATGACACTAAAAACGTGCAACAAACGCTCAAAGAATTCCGCCCTACATGCATGTGTAGCGTGCCGCGATTCTGGGAGAAGGTATATACCGGCATCAATGAGAAAATCGGAGAAATGACAGGTTTGAAAAAATTCATGGTGAAGCAAGCCATCAAAACCGGTTATCGTCGAAATCTCAATTATGCACGTTTAGGCAAAAAAGCTCCTTGGTGGTTGGAAACTAAATATCGTTTCTTCGAGAAAAAAGTACTCAAAACACTTCAAATGGCTATCGGCGTGGAAAATGGCAACATCTTCCCCACTGCCGGAGCGCCAATGTCAGCAAATATCACTGAATTCCTTCACGCTTGTGGCATAAATATCGTAATCGGTTACGGTCTTTCTGAGACATGCGCCACCGTGACTTGTTACCCTAATCCCGGTTTTGAACTAAACTCAGCCGGCACAGTGATGCCAAGAGTACAAATTCGCATCGGAGAACAAAACGAGATACAAGTAAAAGGACCCACTATTTTGCGTGAATACTATAACAAGCCTAAAGAAACGGCCGAAGCATTTACCGAAGATGGTTGGTTCCGCACAGGCGATGCCGGATTGATTGACGAAAACGGCAACCTCGCCATCACCGACCGTCTTAAAGACCTTTTGAAAACTTCTAACGGCAAATATATTGCTCCTCAAGCCATTGAAACTCGCCTTGGCGAAGATAAATACATTGAGCAAGTGGCTGTGATAGGAGAACGACGCAAATATGTAACTGCAATTATCATTCCCGCTTTTGAAGCGTTGAAAGAGTATGCCGAAGAGAAGAAAATCCAATATCGCAACCTAGAGGAATTGGTAAAAAATGCCGACATCAAAGCGATGATTCAAGAGCGCATCGACTCTCTTCAAGCAGGATTTGCCAACTACGAAAAAATCAAAAAATTCACCCTACTCCCCAAAGCATTCACTATGGAAGCAGGTGAATTGACCAACACCCTCAAAATTCGCCGCGCAGTAATCCGCACCCGCTACGCCCGCGAAATCGAAGCCATGTATTGCTGATAAACCCATTAATTAAATATCCTTATATCACAAAGCACTCGCAAATTGCGAGTGCTTTGTTTTTTTACAACCTTACATCGTTTCGTTATAATCACTTCAATATCTCCTCTATCATTGTTATTTCTTGGTCAGAGAAATATGTGTTACCATAGTTGAGGCTATCCTCTAATTGAGCCATTGTGCGAGGTCCTATGATAACTGATGTAACAGGCTCGTGCGACAAAATCCATGCTGTAGCCATTTGCGCCAACGATTGTCCTCGTTGCTTTGCCAAATCATTTAATTTTGCTACTTTCTCAAGAATTTCGGGGGTAATATTTGCGTTAGTCAAATACTTTCCACAACCCACTCTTGAGTCTGATGGCACTCCATTTAGATACTTGTCGGTCAACACCCCTTGAGCTATAGGCGAAAATGCGGTAAAGCCGATTCCTCTTTTTTGCACAAAATCAAAATGCTCTTTCTCTACATCGCGCACCATCATATTATACTTCCCTTGATAGATGAGTGGATGCACTTTTTCAGCCTCAAGATATTCAACTGCCTTGGCCAACACATCTACTGGATAATTAGACAATCCCACATACAACGCCTTTCCTTGACGCACCACATCTACGAGTGCTTGCATCGTTTCTTCCACAGGAGTTTCGCCATCATAACGGTGTGAATAATAAATATCTACATAGTCAAGAGTCATGCGTTTTAACGACTCTTCAAGACTCGTTATCATCATTTTGCGTGAAGACCCCACTCCATAAGGCCCATCCCACATATTATAGCCTGCCTTTGTGGTTACAATCATTTCATGTCGATAGGGTTTAAAATCTTGCGTATAAATTCGGCCAAAAGTCTCTTCGGCGCTACCAAATGGAGGCCCATAATTATTTGCTAAATCAAAGCAAGTGATACCATTATCAAAAGCGCATCTCATCTTTGCGCGACTCTCTTCAATACTGTCATTTCCACCGAAATTCCACCAAAATCCCAATGAAAGTGTAGGTAATTTTATACCCGAATTACCACTCCTTCGATACGACACCAACGACTCATCATATCTATCGACACTCGCCTTATAACTATTATCAATCATAATCATTATTTTAAATTTCTTTTAGCAAAGATAGTAAATTATACTACAATAAATTGCAATGTTTACAAAATTGACCTTTTTATTGCAAAAGTAAAAAATTAACTCTAATTTTGCATCAACTCGGCAGTCCGGAGGGGCTTCGAGGGATACATATTATCGACGTTTACAAGCGTTATCTTTTTAAGTCATCGAATCTCGCAAATTCATCAACTACCAAACAAAAGATAAAGCAACTGTATGCGTCCATGTGATGTTATATATTAACATCATTTGCACTATTATTTTAATCATGATGGTGTATTTGGGTGTTTTATATACGCGTTTGGCGTGGGCTGCTGAGTTGCTTATCCTAGTTTGGTGGGGCAATGCGAGAGCCTGATGACTTGGGATAAGTAGTAAAGGATCCCACGTCTGTCATTTATAACTGCCCGAATTAGGGATTCATTCAGGCATAAATCTCGCACCTCAATGCACATTGGCGAAATAATACGACTCACAGTAAAACAACAAGGGCTCACCACAGTGTGGCTTGCCCGTCAATTATCTTGTTCACGCACCAACGTGTATAAAATCTATGCCCAGCATTCACTTGACACAAATACCCTTCGTCGCATCTCAATAATCCTCAAAACCGACTTCTTCGCCCTCTACTCCGAAGATATAGCTTCGCATTGTAATAAAAACAACAATATTTAAGCGTCCTATTTGCCGTATTAGTTAATATGTTGCATTTTAGCGCATTAAGCGATATATAAGTTGCTATACTATGTGCATTTTACAAAAATCTCAAAATCTTGACCAATTTTTGCTTGTAGTTTAATAAATCAACTATATGCTCTTTTTATATTTATGTGCTATACACTCTCTTGAGTTCAATATAAATCCGATATATTTTAAGAATAAATTTATTGTTTTTATAATTATTATAAATATAATTATTATATTTGCAATAAAATTATAATAATATGGAACAAAAATTGAAAAATCCTTTTGTAGTAGGACGTTATGTGTCTGATAAATACTTTTGCGACCGCGAAGAAGAAACGATTTTTCTAAAAAAACAAATAGAAAATGGTCGCAACGTAGCGTTAATTTCTTCTCGTCGATTGGGAAAAACTGGATTGATTCATCATTTTTTTACTCAACAAGAAGTAACTAAAAATTATTATACATTTTTTGTTGATATATATGCAACCTCATCATTGATCGAATTTGTATATTTTTTAGGGAAGGCGATATATGAAGAGTTAAAACCTAAAAAAACGCAATGGACCGAGCGATTTTTTAATATTATTTCTTCATTAAGAGTGGGGTTTAAGCTTGATGCTATTACTGGGGAACCCACATTTGACGTAGGATTAGGAGACATTCAATCTCCACAAACCACTCTTGACGAAATTTTCCAATATTTAGAAGCTGCCGACAAACCATGCATTATTGCTATTGATGAATTTCAACAAATCGGCAATTATGCCGAAAAAAATACAGAAGCGCTATTGAGAACAAAAATTCAACAGTCCACCAACACCTCGTTTATTTTTTCAGGGAGCAAACGCCACACGATGAGCAACATGTTTAATTCTGCATCTAAGCCATTTTATCAAAGCGCAATAACCATGTCACTTGCTCCCATTCCCGTAGAAATCTACACTGGCTTTGCAACCCAAATGTTTGAGATGTATAACAAAAAAGCAAGTCAACGACTAATAGAAATAGTTTATAATCAATTCGAAGGCTTCACTTGGTTTGTACAAATGATGATGAATGAATTATTTGCTTTGACATCTACCAATGAATTATGCGACATCGAGAAACTCGAAATTGCTCGCAAAAACATTATTCAAAGTCAAGAGAACGCTTATAAGGAGATACTTTCCAAACTTTCTCATAAGCAAAAAATGCTACTACAAGCCATTGCTAAAGAAGGAATTGCAGAGGGAATAACTTCAGCAAAATTCATCAAAAAATACAATCTTTCATCAGCAAGTTCTATTCAGGCAGCTATAAAACCTTTATTAGAAAACGATCTTTTAACCCAAAACGAAAATCGTTATAGAGTATATGACTATTTCTTTGCCGACTGGTTAAAAAGCAGCTATTAATCAGCAAGTGATTCACAACATTCAGATACACGCAAAAGCTATCGAATTCAATCTCGATAGCTTTTTTACAATTACATCTACTCCGTTTCCTATCCTTTCATCTTCTTCCCTTATTATAAATTTATGAATTATTATGGCTCTGTAACAAAAAGGTGTGGGAATCCGTGCGAAGCACGTGAAAGCGTAGCGATATGCAATAACCGAGGGTTTAGCGAAGCTCTACCCCCGGTTAGCAAACTACCACCACCATGCGTCTGAAAAGACGCGAAAAACTAGCACATAATCATTACTTTATCACTCATATTCATTATATGTGCATCATAAAAACATGGCTTAATGGTCAAAATAATTGGTAAAATCTCTATAAATCGCTGACAATGATTAACTTTGGGTGTTTGAAAATTTATGGATAAAAAATCTGCTTTTTTATAACTCAAAACCCATAATAAAATTTCCCGGTTAGCGGGGGGGACATATCGCTGCGCTTTCCCGTGCTTCGCACGTTTCCCCTCGTTTTTTTTGCCAGTGAACCGTTTTCTGCTTGCCCACACTAAAAAGATACTGAGCCATTATAATCCCCTAAGGGCTCAACGAAGCATATCCGAGTTAATTATGCATTATTTCGCTTAGATAGGCTACCCTTCGGCAATAAAAGAAATAAAAAGCAAAATAATTATGCATTATGAACTATGAATTATGAATTGATTGGCGTTGTCCCCAATCAGTTTACATGTCAACAAATCAGCTGCAGTCAAATTCGCTGTTGCTAAATCCTATTCTGTAATTTTGCAATATATAAAATATAAACTTTAACCAATTTATATGCAAAAGATTCTGCTTCTATGCACTTTATTTTTCAGTTCTGTTATTATTCATGCATCTAATTTCGAATTTGTTGTGTGGACTAAAGCAGGGGACCAAATTGTGTATGCACTAAATGTAAAACCAAAAATCATAAATACATCAGAAATACTAGTTTTATCAACGACAGAAACTTCTGTTGAATATCCTAAATCTGCAGTTGCTAAATTTACTCTCAACTCAAATCCTTGTAATTTAGAGGATAATATAATTAAGAATAATATATGTCAATTAAATGATCGCATATTATTAAAAGATTGTCAAGCAGGAACGATTATAAAAATATGCGATATTAGTGGAAAACCTCATTTTTGCCAGGTCATTTATGATCCGGGGAATCTTGAAATTCCAATCTCGGA
This sequence comes from Muribaculaceae bacterium, assembly GCA_017409345.1. Classification (GTDB taxonomy): domain Bacteria; phylum Bacteroidota; class Bacteroidia; order Bacteroidales; family Muribaculaceae; genus RGIG4079. Next base: position 14,007 of record JAFQSX010000011.1, read on the forward strand.
ATATAATAAAGGCATTTACATTATATCTATTAACACATTCACATATAAATTTATAAAAAATGAAAACAAATAAAATCTCTCATGTAATTTATATAATAACCTTGATCTGTACTACACCATCATTTGCACAAGGTGTTATTATATACCAAAAAGATGGTACATCAATCAATGTACCATACAGCAAATTAGATAGTATTGTCACATACGAATCACAAGAAGGGGTAAGTGAAATTCTACCAATCGATGAATATGGGATATCCATAGGACATGAGATTGATTTAGGCCTATCTGTCAATTGGGCGGGTTGGGATTTTGGTGCTACCTCATCAAGAGGATATGGAGAACATTATGCTTGGGGAGAATTACATCCACGAACAAGAGATTTTTCGAGCGAAGGATACGCATATTACAATAGTGATTATATATTTATTGGTGAAAATATATCAGGAACCGTTTATGATGTAGTTCATAATACATTAGGCAATGGTTGGAGGTTACCGACAAAGGAAGATGCTCAAGAACTAATCAACAATTGTAAGTGGGAAGTAATTACTTGCGACGCAATTGCCGGGTATAAAATAACAGGGCCCAATGGGAATTCGATTTTTCTTCCATTTAATGGCTGTTATTTAGATGATATTCTAGACCATAGAGGCGAGCACTTTTGCTATTGGACTGGAACGTTAAATTTGGATAATGGTGGACAAGCTTATATGTTATGGAATAATAACGCAGCTGCACTAACGGTTGCCGCTGATACTCGGCGTGCTGGTCGATGTATTCGTCCGGTAAAAACAAAAAAATAAAGGAGTAACAAGAGGGAGAACTGCACCCATAAGTTTAGTTAAACTTATGGGTGCTTTTTATGAATTGTATTTGTGCAGTTTTATGAATTGATTAACATTGTCCCCAATCAGTTTACATGTCAACGCATCGGTTGCACTTATTTTCATTTTTATTTTTTTCAATTTAATACCTTTGACAAAATAAATTTCGTTAAACACAATTTAAAGTAATTACTTATGAAATCAAACAAAAACGAAGAATTAAAATCACGCCGTGATTTCTTCAAAAAAGCAGCAAAATCAGCACTACCTATCCTTGGCGCTGTTGTATTAGCAAGTTCACCTTTAGTATCTAAAGCAGCTGAAGTCGCAACAGGATGCGCAAGAAATAGCTGTTCTAGACAATGTCAAGACACATGTAGGAACTATTGTAATGGCACTTGTGATACTACATGTAAAAACTATGGTTGCAAAGGTTATTGCAATAAATAGATTTTAATTCATTAAGCCGAAAGTGTACCTAGGAAGGTACACTTTACTTGTGTTCTATCGATGGATTTTCAAATAATGAAAGATATAGAAATTAAAACAAAAGAAAATATTTGGAAAGACGGGCTTGTCCAAAATATCACATTTATTGTAACAAAGGATTGCCAACTTGCTTGTAAATATTGCTATCTTGTTGGGAAGAATGAGAAGGAGCGAATGAGTTGGGAGGTGGCTAAGGCGGCCATTGACTATATTCTTGATAATGAGCAATATTTTCGCGAAGAATCTGTTGTTTGGGATTTTATAGGAGGGGAGCCATTCCTTGAAATTGATCTAATCGATAAGATTTGTGATTATTTAAAAATAGGAATGTTCCGTCGCAATCACCATTGGTTTAATTCTTATCGATTCAGTTTCTCCACCAATGGGATAAATTACCATACCGACAAAGTTCAGAACTTTATCAAAAAGAATCGCGAACATTTATCAATAGGCATCACTATTGACGGCACTGAAAAGAAACATGACCTTAACCGTATATGGAAAGGAGAAGGTCCCGAGCAAGGATCTTATAAAGATGTTGTTAAAAACATCCCTCTATGGATTGAACAATTCCCAGGAGCAAGTACTAAGGTAACTATAAGTAGCGCTGATATTCCATATATCAAAGAAAGTGTACTTCATTTGTTTGATTTAGGCATTCACGAAGTTAATATCAACTGCGTATTTGAAGATGTGTGGAACGAAGGTGATGATACATTATTTGAGGACCAATTGATGCAACTTGCCGATGCGATTATCGATAATGACCTATATAAAGAGAATGCCTGTTCTTTCTTTACCGAGCAAATGGGAAAGCCAATGGATTGCGTGTTGGATAACGGCAACTGGTGCGGGGCGGGGCGTATGCTCTCTATTGATGCAGCCGGCAATTTTTATCCATGTACTCGCTTTGCTCAATATTCATTGCGTGACAAAAAGGCGTGGATAATCGGGAATATCCATGAGGGGATCGACAAGAATAAGCTTCGCCCATTCCTCACCCTCGATCGTTGTACTCAATCTACGCAAGAATGTATTGATTGCGAGGTTGCAAGTGGTTGCGCTTGGTGTCAAGGCGAAAACTATGATGCAGCTGAAACTCCAACAGTTTATCAACGATCAACAGCTATATGCAAGATGCACAAAGCACGCGTGAGAGCCAATAATTATTATTGGAATAAACTGTTCCGCAAATTAGAGTTAGAGGGCAAGCGTGAAGAGTTTGAGCAAAACAAAAAGAGTGTAAACCCCGAAATCTGCTAATCGCCATGCTACAATATTTGATTATACATCTTGATGACACTTCGGCATCATATTGCCATTATGAGAATAATAAAAAGGAACACAATCTCATTTCTCTCGACGACCTCAAAGCCGGCATTCTCTATGCGATGAAAGAGAATTTGATGATTCAAATGGTTTATCCCGATTATCAACTTCCCAAAGAATACGAAACGACAATCGAAACAATTGACCATGTAAAAATCAAACCAATCACTCAATCAACCGATGCTAATGTCGTTGTTATTGACTCGTGGAATGATTTGGATTCATTGAAAGCTGATAAAGAAATCGCCTACGTATTGCGCACCGACAAAGCATCATTCTTTGAGTGGTACTCTCGTTTGTTGCCTATTCTCGAAGAAGTTTCCCGCCTAAACGTAGTGATTAAGGACATTGAGACATTTACCGATGATGATTTCGCTAAATACAAAACCATTCTCGGTGAAATAGCATCAAAAGTTAAGGATTGCTACGAGAATAATCATGCAGTGCAACTCAACCTATTGACCGACCGTACGATGCTCGACAAGATGAACAACTGTAATGCCGGTTGGGAATCAATCACACTTGCTCCCGATGGTCGTTTCTATGTTTGCCCGGCGTTTTATCTCGCAGATGATAATGAGGATTTTGGCATAGGCAAAGCTAAATTCTCAGTTGGAGATCTGCAAACCGGTCTTGACATTAAAAATCCTCAACTCTATCGTCTCGACCATGCCCCATTGTGTCGCAAATGCGACGCTTATCAATGTCGTAGATGCGTGTGGTTAAATCGCAAAACTACCTACGAGGTCAACACCCCATCACATGAGCAATGTGTAGTAGCACACATTGAGCGTAACGCCTCTCGCGATTTGCTTGCATCAATACGAACTCTCGGCACATTCCTCCCCGACAAAGATATAAAAGAGATTGATTATTTAGACCCTTTTGATGTGAAAGATGAAATATAATCATTTAAAAATTATCATTATTTTTTCATTGCAATTCTGTATTTTAATGGAGTTACTATGTTCATGTAATGATGATAATTGGGAAAATTACAACGGAGAATTAGGTGATTGTCCTTGGTGCGAGAATGGGCTTCTTGAAGATTTGAGAGACTGCCCTCATTGCGACAATGGCATTTTAACAAAAACACAAGGTTGTGGTACTTGCTATGGTATTGGCAAACTAAAATGTACTTCGTGCAATGGACCTGGTGGAGAGTGGGTGCTTGGGGCCAATGGAAACTACCATTTTGAAGATTGCAAATCGTGCAATGGTAATGGTTGGAAAAAGTGTAACGTTTGCAATGGCAAGGGATATTATTTTATTGACGAATTAGGCTATCGTTCGCCGTTTTAACTTGATTATATGAGTTCGATAAATCAATGAAATTTTTTCAAATTATTACATATTTCTTTATTACACTATTTATATCATTATCTTCTTGTTCTATATTCAAGACCAACCCTTATCAATGCGAAACTTGCCACGGGAATGGCTATATACACCAATCTTGTAGTGCATGTCAGTCTACAGGAAAGAAATATTGCAATTTTTGCCAATCAGGCAAACAAACTTGTACGCTATGTCATGGTTCTGGTTATACAAAAATTTGCGGACAATGTAATAGTGGGTATACGATATGTCGTTTTTGCGATAAAGGATACGTTGTTCATAAAAAGATTGATGGAACAACCGTAAAAAATGTGTGTAGAACATGTGGTGGAACATACCGAAAACTCTGCACAACTTGCAAAGGGAATTATAAACGAATGTGTTCTTTATGCAAAGGTTTTGGGAGTAAAACATGTAATTGGTGTCATGGAAATTATGTTAAAACTTGTAATATATGCTTCGGCAGAACTTACTTGTGCACTGACTGCAACGGCTCTGGACGAATTGATACTACAATGTTTTCACTGCAATAAATATCATGCTGTGATATAAGGATTAATTAATTATACTTAATATCCAATTAAATGAGAATAATCAACCGCAGAAAAATTTTCAAGAAGGCAATTAATAAATGCTTGCCAATTCTCGGGATTTTAGCCGCTGCTGCACAGTCCATCAAAGCTGATACCATACTTATGGATGCAAAGATAATTGCTCGAACTCTTGTCAAAGAAGATGCTCTTATACTTGCGCCTCAGGATGCAATAATAGATGCTTGCATATGTGCGTAAATGAATGCTCACACAAGGAATGTATAGGAAAATCATATTGCACTCATAAAAAAGACACTTAAAATTAGAAAATAAATGAAAAAATTAGTAGGACAAGTAACAGAGGCGGAGCGTGATGAGATTCAACGCTTATTTGAACGCCGTAATGGATTGAATGAGTTGGCTCGCATCTTGACAGCCGACAATGCCGAATTGTATGAAAAATTGGTAAAAGACCTTGGTGAAACCGGCACTAAATTTCAAAATTGGTGGGACACTATGGCTGCCAAATATAATTGGGAAAGCACTCCCAACGGCAACTGGGAAATCAACTTCGACAGTTGCGAGATTTATTTAGTTGACAACACTTTATAATTACCTATATGATGGGAACATTATGCATGATTGGCGCGACTGAGATTATAGTTGTGTGCGTGTTGGTATTGCTACTTTTCGGAGGCAAAAAAATACCCGAATTAATGAAAGGCTTAGGTCAAGGCGTGAGAAGTTTCAAAACCGCCATGAATGAGCCATTGCCCGATGAACAACAACGAGAGCAAGAATGGCGCAACCAGCAAGCACAACAACAGTCTCAACCTCTACCCGATCAGACGACACAAAATGAATCGGAACAAAGATAACGCACCTCTTCCCGAAGAGAATCCCGACGAAAGGCAATCTATCGAAGAATTCGACGAAGAAGAATTTCAAGAGGAATCGGCTGAGGGCATGATGACCATGGGCGGACACTTAGAAGTGCTCCGCCGCATGTTGTTTCGCATTGCCGGAGTAGTTCTCGCAATGGGAATTGCCATTTTTTGTTTTAAAGACGAAACATTCAACTTATTATTAGCCCCTCATACCAGTGATTTCATCACCTTTAAGTGGGTCGAGCAATTAATGGGGCTGATTGGCATAGATTTCACTTTCGACGCTTATAATGTGCCACTTATCAGCACCGAGTTGGCGGCTCAATTCATGACACATATTTCCACATCGTGCTATCTGGCGTTTTTATTTGCATCACCCTACATACTATTCGAATTGTTTCGTTTTGTTTCTCCTGCCTTATACGAAAACGAAAAACGCTACTCCATTATAGTGGTATTTGTGGTTTATGGTTTGTTTATATTGGGTCTTATGATGAGTTATTTTGTCATTTTCCCCATTTCATTCCAATTCCTTGCCACCTACCAAGTTGACCCCACTATCAACAACACCATTACCCTATCGTCATATATTTCCACATTCACCACTCTCACCCTTATGATGGGACTCGTGTTTCAATTACCTGTCATAGCATTTGTTTTGGCCAAGATGGGAATTGTTGATACCGAGCTATTGCGACACTATCGTCGCCATGCGCTTGTAATCATCACGATAATCGCCGCAATAATCACCCCTACAACCGACATATTCACCCTTTTGCTTGTCACCGGCCCCATCTACCTACTCTATGAATTAAGCATCTTTGTGGTAAAAAGGGTTGAACGATAAATTGTATGATTTCACCTTTTTTGAGGTAAAATTGGGCATCCATCTTGTCTATTTCTCAAATAATCGGCATTTTATGAGGATTTTTGAATAAAAATCACTAACTTTGCGTGATTTTTTAAGAAGATAAAATTTTAGATATTTATGGTAAACCCAATTAAGAAAACCATCGAGCTTGGTGATGGCCGCATTATCACCATCGAAACAGGCAAGCTTGCCAAGCAAGCCGATGGAGCGGTAGAACTTCGCATGGGCAACACAATGCTCTTAGCGACAGTATGTTCGGCTAAAGAAGCCGGCGAGGGTGTTGACTTTATGCCCCTCCAAGTAGAGTACAAAGAAAAATTTTCGGCAGCCGGTCGTTTCCCCGGCGGTTTCCTCAAGCGTGAAGGTCGCGCATCTGACTACGAAATTTTGACAGCACGCCTCGTTGACCGTGTGCTTCGTCCACTTTTCCCCGACAACTATCACGCCGACACTTTTGTAAACATCACAATGTATTCATCTGACGGTGTAGAAATGCCCGATGCTCTTGCAGGTCTTGCTGCTTCGGCTGCTATCGCCGTTTCTGACATACCTTTCAATGGTCCTATCTCGGAAGTGCGTGTTGCTCGCGTTGATGGCGAATTCGTTATCAATCCTAACTTCGAGCAACTCGAAAAAGCCGACATGGAATTGATGGTAGGTGCTACCTACGACAACATCATGATGGTAGAAGGTGAGATGGACGAAGTTTCAGAAGCAGAACTTCTTGAAGCTCTCAAAACTGCTCACGAAGCAATCAAAAAACAATGTATCGCTCAACAAGAACTTGCCGAAGCTGTAGGCTCAACCGTAAAACGCGAATATTGCCACGAAGTAAACGATGAAGATCTTCGCAAAGATGTTCACGAAAAATGTTACGACAAAGCATACGCAATTGCTAAAGCAGGTTGCGCTGATAAACATTGGCGTAATGAAAGTTTTGAAGCAATCTGCAACGAATATATCGAATCAATCCCCGAAGAAGAACGTGACGAAAAAACTCCTCTCATCAAACGTTATTACCACGATGTAGAGAAAGAAGCAGTTCGTCGTTGCATTCTCGATGAAGGCATTCGTTTGGACGGTCGTAAGACTACCGACATTCGCCCCATCTGGTGTGAAGTTGACTACATTCCCGGACCTCACGGATCGGCTGTGTTCACTCGTGGTGAAACACAATCACTCTCAACTGTTACACTCGGAACAAAACTCGATGAAAAGATTCTTGACGAAGTATTGTGCCAAGGTAAGGAACGTTTCCTTCTCCACTACAACTTCCCTCCTTTCTCAACAGGTGAGGCTCGTCCTGTGCGTGGTGTAGGTCGTCGCGAAATCGGTCACGGCAACCTCGCTCATCGTGCATTGAAACGCATGTTCCCCGAAGGTTTCCCTTACACTTGTCGCATCGTTTCTGACATTCTTGAATCAAACGGTTCTTCATCAATGGCTACCGTTTGTGCCGGCACACTCGCATTGCTCGATGCTGGTGTAAAAATGAAGAAACCTGTGAGCGGTATTGCAATGGGTCTTATCACTGACACTGATAGTCCTAAATATGCCGTACTTTCTGACATCCTCGGCGACGAAGACCACCTTGGTGACATGGACTTCAAAGTAACAGGTACAGTTGATGGTATCACTGCTACTCAAATGGATATCAAGTGCGACGGACTTTCTTATGAAATCCTTGAAAAAGCGTTGATGCAAGCACGCGATGGTCGTCTTCATATCCTCAACAAAATCAACGAAACAATCCCTGCTCCACGCGAAGACTACAAACCTCACGTGCCTCGCATCGTAACATTGACTATACCTAAAGATCTTATCGGTGCAGTTATCGGTCCTGGTGGAAAAATCATTCAAGGAATCCAAGAAGAAAGTGGTGCAATTGTTTCTATTGAAGAAATTGACAACGCCGGATATATTGAAGTTGCTGCTACCAACAAAGAAGCAATCGACAAGGCTATGGCAATGATCAATGCCATCGTTGAACTTCCCGAAGAAGGCAAAACTTATACAGGTACCGTACGTTCAATCCTTGATTTCGGTGCATTTGTAGAATTCATGCCAGGTCGTGACGGACTTCTCCACATCTCTGAAATTTCATGGGAACGCATCGACAGCATGGAAGCTTCAGGCATCAAAGAAGGCGACACTCTCGAAGTGAAACTCATCGAAATCGACAAGAAAACAGGCAAGTTCCGTCTTTCAATGCGCGCCCTTCAACCTAAACCCGAAGGATATGTAGAACGCGAACGCGCTCCTCGTGCTCCTCGTCGTGAAGGTGATCGTGGTCCTCGCCGCGACAATAATCGTGGTCCTCGCCGTGATAACAACCGCGGACCTCGTCGCGACAACAACCGCAACGAAAATCACAACGAAGAATAATCATAACCATAAATATCATTAAATAAGCACCTCGGTGAATTTCTCACCGGGGTGTTGTTTTTATACCCACTCTTTATAGTGTTACTATTGTTACTACTGTTATCGCATAGTAACACCGATAACACAGCTCTACCCAATAATAAAAATAGCCTTGTGATTTTACTCACAAAGCTATTTCTATTTTATCGCCGTCTAAAAGACAAAGATTATCTTAGTTCAACCGATAATCCCATTGCTGAAACCATACGATAGAAAGTTGAAATTGATGGAACAGTAAGACCTCGTTCAACACGAGATATATAACTTTTATCTGCACCTATTTTCTCAGCAAGTTCCGATTGAGTCATGCCGGATTGCTTACGAGCGTCAAGTAAGATTTGGGCATTATATTCTTCCCATGCTTGGCGTTCCGCTTCTTTTCGGCTTTCAGTACCATGAGCGCCGAAAACTTGATTGAGTTCTTCACTCACATTATAGATTTTGTTCTTTGTCTTCATAATACTCTTTTTTTAAACGTTTTGCTAATTCTATTTCTTTTCGTGGAGTTTTTTGAGTTTTCTTTCTAAATGCATTGAAAAGAATCACAAGTTTATCTCCGTCATATATAAAGAATATCCTAAATTCATTATTGCCATAAGTTACTCTAAATTCATACACACCATCTTCTATGTATTTAATAAAGTGTGCAGGAATTCTTTCCGTATCAGAAAACAGCAATAATGCACGTCGAATTTTCATTTGCTCCTTTTCGCTTAACTTAGCCATAAAGTCGCAATAATAATCCTTGTATGCGATAATTTCTCTAACCATGAGGCAAAGTTAAGTAAAGTTGTATAATTATACAACACTTCATGAGAAAAAAAGTTATATCGCTACAAAAAAACTTTCATTCCATTGATACGGCAAATGCTGACATCACGCACTTGGCGTATTTGTCGGTTTGTGAGGAGTTTTATACGACACACTCCTTTATATAAATATTGTTACAAACACCTATATACCCTTATAGATATTTGATTTATATATAAATTAAATATATAGGAACCCTTACCACTATACCTATTATAGTAGTAAGAGTTGAGTATGTGCAGATAGTGCAAAGTTACTACATATTTTGACCCAAAAACTGCGATAATGCACAAAAATTTTTTCTTAATATTTTTTGTTACTGTTATCAGTGTTACTACTGTTATCGCATAGTAACACCGATAACACAGCCCTACCCCATAATAGGGATTTACGCTCTACATCTCGGCTTTAGAAAAATAAGAAACTAATAAAAAAAGTGAGGCCTTAAAATGACCTCACTTAACAAGTGTATATGTTGTGATGTTATTTTACATATTTCAATACAACTACCTTTTCAGCAGATACTACCTTTATTATATAAGCACCTTTTGCAAGATAGTTGAGATCAAGGGTAGATGCTTTCTCTACATTTACTACGTCAACAAGACGACCAGCCGCATTGTAAATTTCAATAACTTCAGCATTACCAAACACAACAACATTTTCATTGGTAATATACACATTTGCGTTGTCGTTTACCACGCCTTCCACCCCGGCACCTTCGCCACGGTAGTAAGCCGAAATAGTTTTCCAATTGGTAGTTTTTGAGCCTTCCGACGAGTTGTATTTACCTTGCACGCGGATATAATATAGTTTATCTTTTGTAAGATTTTTGCTTGAGATTGTGATGTCACCGGCTTTAGTTGCAGTAGCCCATGTGCCGGGGGTACAATCCTCAATGAAACGAGTACGGCCAAACGTAGCAGAAGCCGACATTTCAACCTTAATGCTATTCACGCCTTTGTTATAATCAACCCAAATAACATCTTCTGAGTAGAAATCTCCACCATCAACAGGATACTTAAAATTCATTTCACCGGGGATAATCTCAACGGTTGTAAATGCTATTGGTTCGGTATATAATTGTTCTCCGGCATATTCATAGCCCAATCTCACGTAATACACAGTGTAACCGCCAAGGATATCTGCAGGCACTGTATATGGAGCAACTACTCCTGTTGCCTCATGCACCATTCCCGCTTCGGTAAAGTCAATATTGGTTGCAATCTCCAAGTTTACCTTACGTGTAGGAATACTCCATGAGATTGTTGGAGTGAGTGATACGTCAGTTGCACCGCTTTTAGGAGAGGTAATTTCAAAAGTTGCAGGAGTAAACGCCCAAACAGCCGAAACACCGTCGTTATAACCATTACCACAAGCACGCACACGCCAGTAAAGTTTTTGGTTGGGGAATTTATCAAATTTATTTGATGAACATGAAGTAGCAGTGCAATCTACGGTATAAAGCATTTTGCTGAACGATGCATCTTCGGCAATTTCAAGAATATAGTTTGTAGCACCTGCTACCGAGTTCCAAGAGAATTCAAATGGAGTTTCCACATCGGCATTATTTGCAGGGAAGGTCAATGTAGGAGCAGGCATATCTTTTGCTGCCACACCGGCAAACATTGGAGAGTATTCGTTTCCATATCGGTCAAGCACACACACTGCATAGTTATATCCTGTGCGTTTATCGGCAGGGATAGCATAGGTTGTAGCATAAGATGTGCCTAATAAATATTCGGCTTCTTTGGCGAAGTTCTCCATTGCAACTGACGTTGGCACTGCATAAACGGTGTAACGCACATTGTCATATCCTGTCCAGTTCAAGTTATTGCCACTACGGCTCAAGGCCTTCACATTTCCGGGGTTATAACCGGGTTTCCAAGTCATGGCAGGCACAAGCGCAGGAGTATTGAACACTGTATTTTTAAGATAGTGAGCAAACTTAGGAGCGGTTTTGTAAAGATACTTACAAGAATAGAAGATTGCCCCGGGAGCATCATCGAGAGAACTTTTGCGATTAAGACGAATCTCGTTGGCATATTCCTCAAAAGTAGTATTATTAGGGCCCGAAGCCTTGACATTATTAATTGCATCGGCAATAGTGGCTTCACGCATTGACATTGTTGTAGATTTGCTTGAAGCTGTCAATGACGAAATTGAGTGACTTGTATAGAAATGTCGATTAAATTTTGCAGCCACTTTAGCCCACCAAGGTGTAATAATTGAAAAATCGGCAATGGAATATCCTATAGTCCAATACACCTGTGGAGAAATATAGTCAAGAGAATGATTTGCAATCCATGCAATAGGGTCGGAATATATATCATTATATTGCCAATCGCTACCCGAGCCACATGGCTCAATACCATATTTTGCAGCATGAGAAGCCGATGTACATGACACTCCGGCAGGAGAGATACCGAAACGCACCCATGGTTTTTCTTCTTGAATCATATCATAAACAGCTTGCACCATGCGGTTTACATTATCGCGACGCCAATCGCCATGCGATAATGTTCCACCCGCCGCAACATAAGCATCATATTGATCACCATCGCCACTTGAATCGGTAGGCGTGCCACTAAGATAGAAATAGTCGTCAAACAATATACCGTCAATATCATAGTTTTGGACTATTTCACGAATTACCTTAACAATTTGATCGGTTACTTCTTGGAGCCCGGGATTGAGAATACTTGCGCCACCCACATCAAGCAACCATTCGGGGTGTGTATTACGATAATCTGTAGGGAGTGTCCATTGTCCTACAACCGATTCATAACGATAAGGGTTAACCCAAGCATGACATTCCATACCACGCTTATGACATTCTTCAACAATCCAAGCCAATGGGTCCCAACCCGGATCCAAGCCACGTGTTGACACTAAATCTTCAGACCATGGCTCATAACTTGATTTATACATCGCATCACAACGGCTACGCACTTGAAAGTTGATAGCATTCATGTTGTTGATTTGCAATGAGTCGAGAAGACGAGTCATTGATGCTTTTTGACGATCAATTTGAGTTGTATTTCCAGTAGAGGAAATTGTGTTATCGGGCCAGTCAAGGCGCCACACTGTTGCCACCCATGCACTACGCATTTCACGCTTCACGGGAGCATCGGCTGCTTTCACAGCCGGCACAGCAAAAAGGAGAGCCAACAGGGTTAAAACTGTTGATTGATAGAATTTTGAGAACATAAAATTAGTATAAAATTGTTTTTTTGTTAATAATCATTGACTTATTCAACCCACAAAGATACACATTATTAAAAATAAATTCCATAAATTAATATATATTAATTAAACTAATTACATTATCAATCTAAAATCAAAATTCGTACAATCTAAAAACTTTTCACTACCTTTGCAATATAAATAGTTTAAATCCCAATTTTTTCAATAATAAAAATTATGTCAATCATTCAAGCAGGAAAAAAAGTGGCAATGTGTAGCGACCATGCCGGCTACGAATTAAAAAACATCATCCAAGGCTATCTTGAAGCACAAGATATTGAATATACCGACTTCGGCACAAACAGCACCGACAGTTGCGACTACCCCGACTTTGCTCACCCATGTGCTGAGACTATTGAGAAAGAAGAATGTTATCCCGGCATCGCAATGTGTGGCAGTGGCAATGGGATTCAAATGACTCTCAACAAGCATCAAGGCATACGTGCCGCTCTTTGTTGGACTGTTGAATTGGCCAAATTAGCACGTCAACACAACGATGCCAATGTTCTTGTTCTTCCTGCTCGTTTCATTGAGCCCACCCTTGCGCTTGACATCGTTGATGCATTCCTCAACACAGAGTTTGAAGGTGGTCGCCATGTAAATCGCGTAAATAAGATTGCAGTAAAATAACCCACTCTCATAAACCATCAACCGAGTGTGTTTAGATTTTACGCACTCGGTTTTATATTTCAAAAATTCTCACAAAACACATTACTATGAAACCCCAAAAGAGAAACAATAAACGCACAATCACTCTTGATGATTACATCAAAGCAACCAGAATAGGAAATCGCGAAGCCGAGAAGGAGTTAAAAGGACCGGGATTCCATTCCATAAGTCGAGTTCACAAATCAAAAAAGACCTATACGCGTAAAATCAAGCATAAGCGACTTGATGCATAGATCTTTTCCTATACACACTTTATCGCGCATCAATTATTCTTATTCAAAATTACCAACGCGGCAATAACCCCAGGAACCCAACCTATACAAGTCAAGATAAACACGATTAAGATTGAGCCACACCCACGATCAAAAACCGCTAAAGGAGGAAAAATTATTGATAATAATACTCTAAGACAAGACATAATTCATTAATTTTGTGATCTAAATTATTTTCATCACAAATATAGCGTAAAAGTTTGAAAAGATATATTTCCACATGGTTAATTATGAACTTTTAGACCGATTCGAGTCCCAATTAGTTGAAGAGATGTTACGAATATCTACATCAAGAATGTTACTTGATGGCACACTCTTATCTACCGAAGATATTGATTATCGTTGGCATGAACTTGCACCCGAATACATGGTCGATGCCACTCGTGAAATCGCTCAATACCCTACTGTTGCTGTAGCGTGGGCCGGATATCTTGGCATGGCAGTCGCTAATGGTTGGGACAAAGATTGGGCAAGTACTCAAAAAGCCTCATATCAATCATTTTATGGGGCTGATGGATTTGACGACATGGACGAACATATAATTCGCGACATCCTTGGCATTCAACTTGAAAGCGACTCTGCTCAATGGATTGAAAAAACTATTCGCGTCTGCGCTCAAACTGCCGTTTCTCGCATACGACATGAAGGCATTGAGCCACAAAGCCCTATGGCCTTCCACATATTTGCACGAGCAACAAAGGTAATGTTTCGTATAGGTGCCGCAATAGAACTTAAACGCCTAGGATACAAATTTGAAAAAGTAAATATGGGAAACACTTTTAAATGTTAATTACGCCCAAGATAGGCTGCGCCTCGGCAAAGCAAAATTAAACCTCGTTTATTTTGCATTTGCGCTCTTTCTTTTCTATCGTTGGCTGACGCCCAAGATAGGCTGCGCCTCGGCAAAGCAAAATTAAACCTCGTTTATTTTGCATTTGCGCTCGGCTTGCACTATCTTTGTAGTTTAAAAAGATATTCAATGAAAATTAAGCCCAAATCAGTGTTTAGACGTGGTGCCGAAGACGGCATCTGGTTTGGCTTATACTTAAGTGTACTTTTTATCTTTGCGGCAGTGGCAATTAACATTCCTCTATTAGGACATATTGCTACACTAATGGCATTGGCAGTGCCTGTTTACACGTTTTTTACATTGCGCCGTGGATTTATAGAAAACGGTTATTTTTATACTTTTTCAGAGGTGTGGACTCATGGTTTAACGCTGTTCCTTTGTGGCACTCTGATTATGGCATTGACTATAGTTGTGTATCTCACTTGGATCAATCCATCATTCATCTACGATCAATGTCAGATTGCCATTACTGCATACAAACAGATAGGTGGCGAAATGGGAAATGAGATTGCTTCTACTCTTGAAAAAGCTATGAACCAAAAATTACTACCCACTCCCATATCGCTTGCTAGTAATTTAATCTCACTTGGGGTGTTTAGCGGCTCAATTCTCTCCATGATTTTGGCTCCGTTCATACGACTATGTCGCCCCAAACAGAAAAGCAACGAGAACGAAAACAACTTAACTCAGCAATAACTAAACTCAAAAATATGGATATATCGGTAATCGTTCCTCTTTACAATGAGGCTGAATCACTCCCCGAACTCGAAGCATGGATTCGCCGAGTAATGGATGAAAACAATTTCAGTTATGAAATATTGTTTATCAACGATGGTAGCACCGACGATTCATGGCAGGTTATTCGCTCTCTACAAAAGAATAACCCTGCTGTTAAAGGTGTATGCTTCCGTCGCAACTACGGCAAATCACCGGCTCTAAACACCGGATTTGCTCGCGCTAAAGGGAATGTTGTTATAACAATGGATGCCGACCTTCAAGACAGTCCCGACGAAATCCCCGAATTATATCGCATGATTACTGAAGATGGTTATGACTTGGTGTCGGGTTGGAAACAAAAACGTTATGATCCATTATCAAAAACCATTCCCACTAAACTATTCAATGCTACAGCACGCAAAGTAAGCGGAATCAAAAATCTTCATGACTTTAATTGCGGATTAAAAGCATACCGACAGAAAGTGATTAAACACATTGAAGTGTATGGTGACATGCACCGATATGTACCATATCTAGCGAAACTCGCCGGATTTAACAAAATTGGTGAAAAAGTAGTACAACATCAAGCACGCAAATATGGATCAACAAAGTTTGGTCTTGATCGCTTTGTCAATGGATATCTAGACCTTGCTACATTGTGGTTTACAGGAAAATTCGGAGTAAAACCGATGCACTTCTTCGGATTGCTCGGTAGTCTGATGTTTATCCTCGGTCTTATCGCGGTTATGGTCGTAGGTGGGATGAAACTTTACAACATGTATAGTGGAAACGCCTATCATCTTGTCACTGACTCTCCCTATTTCTATCTCTCACTTGTGATGATGATTCTCGGCACACAATTATTCCTCACAGGATTTGTGGGCGAACTTGTTGTGCGCAACTCTCATCGTCGCAACGATTATGAGATTGAAGAAGAATTAAATATCAATAACGAAGAGTAAAATCATCAATATGAGTTTTGTCGATATTGCCAACGCTCGTTATTCATGTCGCAACTACGATCGCAATCGAATTGTAGAGCGCAACATTTTAACCTCAATTATCCAATCGGCACAAATAGCGCCATCGGCTTGCAATCGTCAGCCATGGACTTTCATCCTCATTGATGACCTATGCGATGCTTCTTGTCGTGAGGCTGTGATTGAGAGTTACAATCGTCCATGGGTAGGCTCTGCTCCGGCTTTCATCGTGGCTTGTGGCGACCACAATCAAGCATGGCATCGTCCTGCCGATGGTAAAGACCACACCGATGTTGACCTATCAATCGCAATAGAGCACATTTGCCTTGCTGCAACAGATGCCGGATTAGGGTCTTGTTGGATATGCAATTTTGACAAGGAGAAAATCACAAAAAAACTCAATATTCCATCAAACATTGAACCTATCGCAATAATTCCCATAGGATATCCCATTGATAATGCTCCAGCAAAAAACAGAAAAGAATTAGAACAAATCATAAAATGGGGAAAATTCTAAACCAAATATTTGTTATAATCATTTCATGCAGTCTATTTGCATGTTCCAATGATGGTTGTCTCGAAAACCAAAGTAGCATACCATTGGCAGGTTTTTACTCGTCGGAAACAGGTCAAGTTGTGGCAATCACGAATCTTGACGTCACCGGCATAGGCGCTATCGGCGACTCATTATTGACCGATGCCGGCACTGCCACCCAACAAGTATATCTTCCATTTCGCTCTACCAGCGACAACACTGCGTTCTGTTTCCATTATAAAGACTTTGGCGATGACGCATCTTACAACGACACTATATGGTTTGAATATGAGTCAATGCCCTATTTTGCCTCGGAAGAATGTGGAGCAATGTATCGATATAAGATTACCTCAACTCGTCACACCAACATTTTGATTGACTCGGTCGTTGTGATTGACCCTGACATCACAAATACAGATGTGGAACGCATAAAAATATACTTCACAACCGAATAACAATTTGACTATGCGACACTCTATATTTATAACATTGATATGTGTAATGGCGATTTCAATCAATAGTTATGCTCAACGACGCATTAACCCGGTTGAAACTCCTGCGACACAGACCAAAGCAATAAACCTCAACCCTAAAGACACTACTGAAGTTTTCGACCCTTCAAAGATGCCAAATCTCACTCACTTCCACGACGAAAAAGGCAATGTAGTTTATGTTGACACTATTACAGGCAAAGAATTTATTGACTCTACTACCATAAAGAAGAAAAACGAAATTGTCTATCCTCTATGGGACGATGTCACTATTGGTTTAAACATCTGGGACCCCGCAATGCGTTGTTTTGGACAAGATTATGGGTTATTTGATGTGTGGGCCGAATTGAGCTTTCACAATCGCTTCAAACCGATAATAGAATTTGGTCTAGGAGAGGCATCACACACTCCCGATGACAATAGTTACAAATATAAAAGCAAGATTGCTCCATTCTTTAAAATTGGTGCTAATTACAATTTCTTATACAACAAAACAAAAGAATACCAATTCTATGCCGGATTACGATATGGATACTCGTCATTCTCTTATGAAATAAGCGATATCACAATCAACAATCCTTATTGGGGTGAAAACTATACTACTACAATTCCATCACAAAATGCGAGCGTAGGATATGGAGAAATCGTATTGGGATTAAAAGTACAGATATTCAAACAACTATCAATGGGATGGGCGTTTAAATACCACACCATTCTCCATGAAAGCAAAAGTAATTATGGCGAGCCATGGTATATTCCCGGATTTGGGTCAAGAGGATCGTCTCTTACCGGAGCATTTAATATCATGTACACAATTCCATTAAGTGGTAAGAAGATTGCAACACATCATTCTCAAGAGAATTCACCTTCGGAGAAACAATAGGTTGTTAAATAGAAATGTATCAAAAACGCATCGTTATCATTGGAGCATCCTCAGGATTAGGAAAAGCCATTACTGCCCAATTTGCACAAATGGGATGGATAATAGGCATTGCAGCTCGTCGCACCGATGCACTTGAAGAATTACGAAAACAATATCCTCAATCAATTATTGCAACAGAGCAAATCGATGTAACCACCCCCGATGCCGGAAATAAACTATTGTCGTTGGTTGAAAAAACGGGTGGGATGGACACTCTTTTGCTATCATCAGGCATCGGTTCACAAAACCCATCGCTCGACATTGACACCGAACTCAATACCGTAAAGACAAATTCTCTCGGTTTTACTCATATTGTAGATACTGCATTCAACTATTTTCGCAATCGTTCCCACAACGATGAAGCGGGACAAATTGCTGTAATTTCATCTATCGCCGGCACAATGGGACTCGGCATAGCTCCTTCATATAGCGCAACAAAGAGATATCAACGACACTATATCGATGCTCTTGAACAACTCGCCCATTTCGAAAAAGTAAATGTGCGATTTACCGACATTCGCCCCGGATTTGTTGACACCCCTCTACTCAACAACTGTCGTAAGTTCCCCATGCTCATGAGCGTTGACTATGCAACACCTCGCATCGTAAAAGCGATACTTCATCGCAAACGAGTATCTATTATCGACTGGAAATGGCGATTAGTAGTCGCATTTTGGCATTTAATACCTCATTTTATTTGGCGACGTTTCCCCGCCAAATAAATTCTCTTTTGTTTATTCTTCTCTCTTAATAATAAGCGAGCATCCTATATGGATGCTCGCGTCATTTATATCTATCCAATATCTAATAATTGTGCTGTTTTATCGCACAATACCCATAAAATCACATAAAAATCTTATGTATTCACTCTTTTCTTTATTCATATTTAATTTGTTTAATAAAAAATCACTACATTGCGCTTTTATTCATATTAATCACTGATTATGAAAAAGATTTACACTCTAATCATTTCTATATGTAGCATTTTCAGCATAAATGCCACCGACTATTTAGTATCAACTAATTATACTCCAGGAAACGTCACTGAATATCAACAACGTTTTTTTATCCCGGGGGTTACCTTATTCTCTTCGATATCTGAGGTTCTTAATCAAATTCAACCCGGTGACAATATATTTCTGTCGGCTGACACATACTCCGAGAATATCACTCTTGATGTTGACAATATTTCTATTTTTGGACATAATAGTTGGAAAGATGTTCGTTCAGGAAAACGCGACACATCTAACGAATCTATAATTACCGGAGCCATTACACTTAATGCCGATGGCATCACTCTAAACGGTCTTAAATTCTCCGGTGCCGGTCGCGTAGTTAACACGACTGCCTCCAATGGCTCTCCTTTAAAAAACATCACATTAAAATACAACCTTGTTGAGGCCTCTACCCTCGGCAGTTCGACTGCCGTATTCGCGTTGGGCAAAATATATAGCAACACCGATGCCAAAGCCGATATTTCACAATTAAGATATGAGAACATTACCATCTCTCACAACGACTTTGATGGAAGCAAATCCACTAACTTCTGCCCATTTATTGTAATAGGGGGCGGATATGGAAATATTACTATTCACGACAACTCCTTCACCGATGGAGGGAATAGCATCGAGGTGGGCAACTCCCGTGGCAACATTAAAATTACCAACAACAAATTCCAACAAGTAGGGAAATCTTTATACAACGCAAGCGCAGCGGCTAATGCTCGTGGTGGCGCATTTTGTGTTTACTTAAACCGCAACTCTTTAGCAGGGACAACCAATATCGATGTGTCACATAATGGATTCAATGAATGTACAGGTCGCCAAACATTATATGCCCTTATAAGATATTATCAAGGTGACAAAAATAACACCGAGACTTATGTTGTGCCTGCAAAAACTACAGCAAAGATAAATCACAATGTGTTTTTAAGCAAAACAACCTATACCGACGACAACTACAATTATGTACTATATTGCAACAAGGATTATATGGGAGATGTTACGGTTGATGCCCGTTATAACTACTTCGACAATAGCGATATGTGTATGGCTCACATCAAAATGCCGGGAAAAACCGAGCAAGAACGATTTTTCTCAAGCAGTTTTGGGTTCTATGATTTTCGAGCGAGTCAAAATGTCGCATACGAGCAAGTACTAACCGGTTGGGAAAATGTTCGCAGTTGCCGAGTTGCACAAAGTTTTGATGTGAGCGAATACGATTTTGATGATAATGGCGTCCCATACTACTTTTTCAATCACGTACAAGAATTGAGTGACGCAAACAACCTATCAACTTATGGCTGCGTTGAAGCCCAACTTATCACTCGCGTTATAGGTGCAAACACAACTTCCGAAAAACGAGCGCATGTTGATGCAATTCATGCCGGACACGGATCAAACACAGTAATATTTCGTCATGGTGGAAAAAATTGGGTGTGCTGTGGAGGTAATGGCAAACTCAATTCAACCGGCGAAAGTTGCTTGTCAAACGGCATTTCAATCTTCCCATACCATAGTGCCAATTTGAAAGCCGACAACCCCTCTTTGGTTGATTGCAGTAATGGAACAACATCTTTTACCGACATAAACAATGTTTCACGTCCGATTTACCATTTTGTCACCGACAATGAACGGAGCGATGCCTCATGGTATAACCATTTCCCGGCTATTGATGAAACCTCTCGATATCTGGCAGTATTATCACGCAAAAAAGGCGGACCGATGTGCGTGGAAGTGTACCACTTCGATGAAATTCTCGACCATGTTATTAACGGAGCCGCACGTCCGGCTTTAATTAAGACATTTCAAATTGATAAAGGTGCCGATCCTTATAGTGGCATAACTGGCGATGCCGGATTCTGGACATGGGATCATCAAGGGTTTACAATTTCGGGCGATTACATTTACTTCATGGAAGGTTGCGGTGTCGAGCATGCAAACTCTATTGACAAAAAACCTACCGTCATTTTCCATGCCTACAATTGGCGCACCGGCAAATCACACCTTCGCCGACAAGTAAAAGCCTCTGTTATCATGTCGATGTCACATGGAGAACCTGAAGGTATTAAAATCAGACGTGCTTCAAATGGACGTCCTTATATGTATCTCAGCATCGCCAATGGTCCCAGTGGTGACCGAAATGTCAACTTAATCAGATATACCAACCTCTATAAAGATGCAGGGTTGCCTTGGGGTGTAGAACTACCACTCACAAAAGGCAAATCAACCCCCGATGTAACGTCTTTATCTTTCAACACAGCCACAACTGAGACCAAGACTCTAAAACTCACAAACGACTACCTAAAAGGTGATTTGTCGGTGACTGTTGCCGGTGACAACGCAGAGTTTTTCAGTGTTACTGCCCAAAACACCAATGCACTTTCCAACTCGTCAACCATAAATATCACTTATAAGCCGGTCAATCCCACATCTGAAAGCCACAATGCCGTTCTTCGCATTTCATCTACGTATGCCAATGATGTTCTTATTCCATTATCTGCCACATACACAGGAGATGTTGTTACCGGCATTGAAACAGTTAGAACCGAAAAAGAAAATATTGAAACAAAATTTTATAATATATATGGTGTGGAAGTAAAAAATCCTTCTAATGGAATTTTTATCAAAACCGAAGGACACAAAGCATCAAAAGTATATATTAAGTAACCTCTCTCAATCAAGTACAAAGCGAGCGACCTAAATGGTTGCTCGCTTTGTATATACATCTATTCTATTTAATTCACAAATCCCTTTTGACTTATAAATCACCCTACTCCACATAAATCATTTTGCGAGTCATGCCACCATCGATTATGATATTTTCGCCATTGATAAAATCATTTTCGGGCATGGCAAGAAACATACACATTCGCGCAATATCTTCGACTTTTCCCACTCGACGCGATGGGTGTTGCAGATGATCCGCCTCGGTCATCGCCGGATATTGTGCATTCTCAACCCATCCGGGTGATATACAATTAACAGTTATGCCAAGTGGAGCAAGCGACATCATTAATGCATGTGTCAACGATGCTATCCCCCCTTTTGATGCCGCATAGCCCTCGGTTCCTGCCTCACTTTGTTTATATCGAGTGGAACAGAGATTTATTATGCGGCCATACGTCGGCTCGCCTCCATTATTTGTGCGATGAATAGCCAATCGTCGAGCAGTGACAAATACCGGACGAAGATTCAACGACAACACATTGTCAAAATCTTCAATCGTTGACTCTACTAGTGGCACGAAACAGCCAAGTCCCACATTGTTCACAATCACATCAATATCGCCCCACGCATCGAGCAATCGAGCCATGCAAGTCTCTAATGCATTCACATCGCGCACATCTACCGGATGAAACTGCGCTCCTGTGGCTTGTGCTGTTGCAGCACCGGCTTTAGCATCAATATCGCAAAATGCCACACGACAATCGGCCTTGCGAAAAGCCTCAACTATCGCACGACCTATTCCCGAAGCCCCACCGGTCACAAACACCCTACGAGGAGGAAACTTCACACTAATATTGCCGGGTTTTGAACCCATCGACACCTTTTTCACCTTTGAAGCACCACCTTTCCCCGATCGATAGTCCTCCATTTTTCGTTCTAAATAATTATCTGCCATAATGCCACAAAGATAACTAAAAATTAGTAATTAAAAATGCATAACCTTAAAA
The DNA here is from genome assembly GCA_017409345.1 of Muribaculaceae bacterium. Taxonomy (GTDB): domain Bacteria; phylum Bacteroidota; class Bacteroidia; order Bacteroidales; family Muribaculaceae; genus RGIG4079. The sequence continues at coordinate 36,872 of JAFQSX010000011.1, forward strand.
TCACATCATCAATCATAAAAATCATAAATTAATGATGTAAAAATCATATATTTTTGTTATTTTCGCATAATATTCTCAACTCTAATTCTAATCAAATAATTATGGATAAAGTAACAGTCAAAATCATAAATAAGTCATCTAATCCCCTACCTTCATATAGTACTACTTCTTCGGCAGGTATGGACTTGCGTGCAAATCTCTCTGAGCCCATTACTCTCAATCCCCTTGAAAGAGCATTGGTGCCAACCGGGATATTCATTGAATTGCCTCAAGGTTATGAATGTCAAATTCGTCCTCGTAGTGGGTTAGCCCTAAAACATGGCATCTCTCTCGTTAATACTCCGGGCACTATTGATGCCGATTATCGTGGTGAAATAGGCGTAATATTGATTAATCTTTCAAACGAGCCTTTTGTCGTCAATCATGGGGAACGCATCTGCCAAATGGTAGTAACAAACTATTCATCGGTAAATTGGTGCGAGGTAGAAACACTTGATGATTCAGAACGTGGAGCCGGTGGATTTGGGCACACAGGGGTTAATTAATCTATTGACATTTTTCTCTCGTGAATATTCCTTTTAATAGAATCTCGTTAATCCTCTTTTTTTCTCTCATTGCATCAATGATGGGAACGGTGGTTCATGCCAAAGAAAATTGGGACACAAATGCCAATAAGCGCAAATCGAGCTATATCTATATTGAAGCGCTCAATCATTATGAGAATGGCAAAGTAGGACACTATCATTCGCTCATCAATAGAGCTTATCGTCTTGACAGCACCGATACAAGCATCGGATATGACAAGGGAATGATTGACATGATTCTACATCAATCTGATTCAATAGAATTTTTCAACGCACATTCTCTAGCTCGCCGACACTTTGATGCTCATCCCGAAGACTACTATTCAAGCTTTCGTTATGGGTTATTTACCGACAAAATCGGTTGGCGCGAAGAGTCTCTTCGTGTATGGGGGGCCCTAGATTCTATTTTCCCTGAAAAAGTAGAAATCACATTACGATATGCCGATGTGCTTTCTGCATCAATTGATTCAAGCGAAATCACAAAAGCCGTTGCCGCATATAATCGAATTGAAATTGCCGAAGGCGTTGATGTTGGCATCACTTCTCGCAAAATCAGAGCATTTTCGGCAATTCGTGACACTGCTAATATCATTAACGAACTAAATCTATTACTCAACGCATCGCCCAACAACTCGGAGTATAATGTTTTCGCCGGACAAATATATGAATACTTGGGTGACGATGAAAAAGCGCTTGAGTATCTCAACAAAGCTTGTCAACTAGATTCCACAAATGGCAATGCATTTCTTCAACGAGCAAACTATTATAATGAGATAGGCGACAGTGTAGCATATGATACCGAGGTATTTAATGTCTTAAAGCACGAAAATCTTGACCTTGAAGCAAAATTAAGGTTGCTTACCGACTATATCCGTGCGTTATATAGTAATCCCTCACAACAGACACGCATTGAGGAGCTATTGGCAGTGTTGCAAGAGCAACATCCTCACCAATATCATATTCATGAACTATATAGTGCATATCTTGCAACTATCAAAGATTATCCCCGTGCAGCCGAACAATTATCTTACGCTCTTGACATAGATCCTTCAAACGAAAATGTGTGGATACAATATATCTTACTTTGCGCACAAACCGAAAACAATGCAACAGTAAACGATGCCGTTAATCGTGCATTACATTATTATCCAAACAATTCGTTAATACTATTCCAAGCAGGAATCTCACAAGTAACTCTAAACAACAACGACGAGGCTTTAATATATTTCAATAAAGCAATTCCTCTTGCTCAAGATAACAAGAACTTATTATCTTCTATTTATTGTTCAATAGGAGATATTTTACAACGAGACAAATCGTTGCCCAACGATAGTGTTACGCAATATTATGAGTGGTCGCTTGACGCCAATCCCGACAACCTCCTAACGCTAAACAATTATGCTTATTATCTTGCCGAACTAGACAAAGATCTTGACAAAGCCGAGCGTATGAGTTCTCGCACGATTGCCGAAGAACCCGACAATGTTAACTCACTTGACACATTTGCATGGATATACTTTAAAAAGAAGGAATTTGACATGGCTCGTAATTATATTGACTCGGCATTAAAATATAGTGAAGAGCCTTCGGCAGAGTTGCAACATCATGCAGGTGACATCTATTTTATGTGTGGCGAATTACAAAAAGCAATAGAATTTTGGGAAGAAGCATTAAAACTTGAACCCGATAATGAATTACTAAAAAAGAAAGTAAAACATAAAACATATTTCTACAAATAACTCTCCTTTTATGAAATTTTTATATCACATAATATGCATAAGTTTGGTTATAATGCTAGTGGGCTGTGGTTCATCAAAGCAAGCATCTACAACCACACCGGCATTACCTCAACAATTTGAAGGTGATAGCACCTATCTTTTATTAAAGCACTTAGGAGATGCAACATCAAAATATAAAGAATGGAATGATGTAGTAATTCCTATTGAATTATCATTGTCACAACCAAAAGAATTTTCGGTAACGGGTCGTGCCACTATGGTAAAAGATGAGAGCATTTATATCTCCATTAGAGTATTTGGTTTTGAGGCAGCAAATATCTACCTCAACAATGATTCAATATACGCTACATATAAACTCAACAAACTATACATTGCCGAGGACATAAAAAAACTATTTGCAGGTTATCCCGTAACAATAGGTAACATTCAAGACTTATTACTCGGGCGAGCATTTGTCGTGGGCAAAGGCACTTTAAACTACGAAATGAAGGATGATTTAACTTTAAAACTCACATCATCATCCGATCTTTGGTCTGTCACACCTAACCAAAACCTAAAAAAAGGTTATTATATCTTCCTTTTTGCTACAAATTGTGACATGTTAAAAATGCTAACCATTAATATTGACAAATACAATCCTATCAATTGTATCTACGACAACTCCACTTCTACATCTAGCGGATTAGCAAATAGTGCTCAAATTTCCACCACAATTAAAGACACCCCCATTAATGCTGAAATTAAATGGGATCTTGACAGAGCCAAATGGAATTCAGGGGCTAAACCTAATTGGAAAGCTCCTAAAGGCTATAATCAAGTGGATGCAAGTGCGTTGATTAAAGCATTTTAAATCAATTGCCAATGAAACGATTTTTATTCATATTATTAGCAATGATTTCGGTATGCATTATGTTTGCCGACAAGGCTCAACGCAACATCAAACAAGAGAAACTACAAGCTTCCAAAGAGATAAAACTGACTACAAAAAAAATAGAGTCAAATAAACAGAAAACCAAAGAACAAATTAATCGTCTAAACCAGATAACCGCCGAAATCACTGAAAACACTATCGCACTCGAACACATTAAATCTTCTATTGATTCTATTGACACCTCAATGGTGCATCTTAATGACTCAATAATAGTATTGGAGCAAAGACTTGACATGCTTCGAAACAATTACAAAAAAGTACTTCGTTCAATACGAGCCACCAGATATTCAACAAGCAATATTGCGTTTGTATTTTCAGCAAAATCCTTTGCCAATGCTTTCCGTCGCATTAGATACCTTCGCCAGTTTTCTTCTTGGCAAAACGGAAAATCTCAAGAACTCAAGACTGCAATGGAAGAGATCAACGATACAAAGCAATTGTTGGTTACATTACACTCTTCCAAAGCATCATCTCTCAAGCAAATTACAGAGGTGCAACAATCATTAAAAAATAATGAGAAACAACAATCTCAAATCATCGCCGACCTAAAAAAAGAGCGTACAGAATTAGAAGCATACGTAAAACAAAAGCAGAATGAAATAAAGCAACTTGATAATCGGCTTAACAAACTAATCGCTCAACAACAAGCCGCCGAAAAGAAACGCAGAGAGGAAGCGGCAAAAAAACGTAAAGAGGAAGAAAAGAAACGTAAAGAAGCTGAGAAAAAACGCAAAAAAGAGCAAGAACGACTTCTTGCCGAGCAAAAGAAAAAAGAAGCTAAAAAGCAAGATAATAAACCTAAACAAAATCAAGATAACACCCCATCGGTCCAAAAGGAAGACAAGAACGAAGATATTGCCTATAATCAACCGGAACCTCCAATTATTGACCCGGAAACCGAAGCACTCAATAAACTCACCGGACGATTTGAAGATAACAAAGGCAAATTATCCTATCCTCTCTCCGGCAAGTGTAGAGTGGTGAGTACATTTGGCCGTCAACGGCACAAAGATCTGCCCAATATAGAAACTAATAACATCGGTATTGAAATCGAACTCTTATCCGATGGTAATGCCAGATCGGTATTTGAAGGGGTAGTTAGTGCTGTCGTAAATATCCCCGGATATAATACCGTTATAATGGTGCGCCATGGTAGTTATCTCACTGTATATGGCAATATTGTATCCCCCTTGGTAAAAATGGGCGACAAAGTAACCACCAACCAATCTCTTGGCAACATATATGCCGACCCAAGCAACAACAATCGCAAGATATTACACTTTGAGGTGCGCAAAGAAACTCAAAAACTCAATCCTCAACACTGGCTCAAATAATTACCCATGTCAAATCTCACAAGAAGCAATGTCACCCAAGGAGCATTAAAGGCTCTCGGCATTTTTGGTGGAGTGCAAATGATTACCATCATCTGCTCTATACTACGCACCAAACTCATTGCGATATGGATAGGCGCTGTCGGTGTTGGACTGTTTGGAATCTTTAACTCGGCAATCGAACTATTGAGTGTCATATTTCATCTTGGCATTCGTGATAGTGCAGTGCGTGATATTGCATCATCACAACAACCCAATACCAATCGATTAATCATTATTGTTCGCCGATGGGCCTTGATTTTAGGTGCGATAGGATTAATAGCAATAGTCGCGTTATCTCCCCTATTAAGTAACTTCACCTTTAATAATTACAATTACACCTATGCCTTTATAGCAATAGCATTTATCATTTTCCTATCATCAATACAAAATGGGGAATTAGCGATACTACAAGGCACTAAACAATTAAGTCGATTAGGGAATGCATCAGTGTGGGGAACTGTCATTGGAGTCATCATTTCTATTCCCATGTTTTATTACTGGGGAATTGACAGTGTAATTCCGGCACTCATTGTGTATTCATTGGCTACAACTATTGCCGTTTTATCTCAACGAAATATTATTGCCAAACCCGTTCCAAAGATTCCATTAAAAGAGACAATTGACAAAGGGAAAAGTATCATATCTCTCGGCATATTTCTCACAGCCTCAATGATAGTCAACAATCTGGTGGCTTACTTATTTATGACATATCTCAACAATGTAGGTGACACTTCTATTGTGGGGCATTTTCAAGCCGGATTTACCTTAGTGAACAAATACATGGGCATCATCTTTACGGCTATCATCATGGAATATTATCCACGATTATCACAAGTAAGCACATCGGCTAAACGCACTTCAATATTCGTTTCCCACGAGATGACAATCGCCCTATGGATTTTGGTTCCTGTTATATCAATATTTATCGCCTCAAGCCAACTCATCATAAAAATACTTTATTCTTCGGAATTCATCGTCATACTGCCATTCATTGTATGGGCGGCCATTGGGACAATCTTTAGAGCAATATCTTGGTGTATGGCTTATGTGATTTTGGCACGTGGTGATGGCAGGATATTCCTCCTCACCGAATCGTTAAGCGCGATCACATGTCTAACTCTTAACATTGTAGCATATACCTATTGGGGACTTAATGGACTTGGAGTAGCCTATGTGGTGTGGTATCTCATTTATATGCTCATTGTCGGCATAATATATCGCTTTCGCTACAATCTTTCATTGGGGAAAGGTGTGCTACGACTAGCCTTGCTCTCTACATTTGTAGCACTTATCAGCATTGTGGGATATTTCGTGTTGGGATGGTATATTCCGGCAGCAATAGGGACAATATTTATTCCCATTGCAATCAGACGTATTTTGCGTAAAAAATAGATTTTATCAACCCTAAACAGCAGGCAGACTCATACCATTTAAATTCCGATAAAGATCAAGAGCATACACATCGGTCATTCCCGATACATGGTCAATAACTCCTTGAATACGTTCATATAACGTAGGTGCATTTATATCATATTGCTGAGGCACTTTTGACAACAATAACTTTGAATAATTGAGTTGTGGATGGGTTACAGCATATATAAATTTGCCCAACAAATAAGTAATAATCTGGTTACCTGCCAACTCTATATCAACGACATCACTTGCTTTATAAATCTTATCCCACGACATCTCGGTGCAACGGATATAACCATCTCGCTCAAGTTGTGGAATATGATCAATCAATGACCCCTTAAACTGTCCACCTAAAATAGCCTCTTCATTGGCAACAAAAGCCTCTGCACAACGACTCACCAATCGCCCAATAACACATGACCGCATATAGGCTACTTTCTCGTTGGGGTCTGCTACATTCTCCATTACATTGAGCATATGAGTCTTTCGCTCTTCATCAAAAAATCCCATTAGCAAACTAGTCACCTCTTGGGTATTGAGAATTTTGAGTTTATGAGCATCTTCAATATCCATCACTTCATAACAGATATCATCAGCAGCTTCAACAATATACACCAACGGATGACGAACAAATGCCACCTCTCCATTGGCTCCATAACGTGGCAATATACCAAGTTCATTGGCTATGCGCACAAAATCATCTTTCTCTGTTATAAAGAAGCCAAACTTATTGGCGTTACCTGCCAACGTCGATTCATAAGGATATTTCACAATTGAAGCAAGCATCGAATAAGTCATGGCAAAACCACCCGGTCGGCGCCCTTTGAATTGATGAATCAGCAATCGCAATGAATTGGCATTTCCTTCAAAGTGAATTAAATCATCCCATTCTTCATCCGAGAATTCTTCTCGCAACACTGCGCCCTCCCCTTCGGAAAAAAATGTAGATATAGCCTTTTCTCCCGAATGACCAAACGGAGGATTTCCTAAATCATGCGCAAGACATGCCGCAGCCACGATATCACCCAAATCATTAAGTTTATTACACCATGGCTCAGCTGCATATTTCTTCTGTAAAGCATTGCTCACCTCATTGGCAAGTGAACGCCCCACGCACGACACTTCCATACTATGTGTCAATCGGTTATGCACAAATATACTTCCCGGCAATGGGAAAACTTGTGTTTTATTTTGCAATCGACGGAATGGAGAAGAAAAGACCAACCGATCATAATCTCGTTGGAAATCACTACGCGTTCCGGGGGCAGGATTATGATATTGTTCTAATCCGAATCTCTTATCACTTATAAGTTTACTCCATTGCATCATTTCTGCCATACGTGTTGTTGTTTTATTGTTTCAAACTACGAATTTACTAAATATTTGCATCATGCCCAATGACAGCATAAAATATTTAACAATTTATCCTCAAATTAGTTAAATAAATCTTTTTTCTCCACTATTTTTGTAGTAAAATTGTTTTATTGAATATTAATAACTACCTTTGTAACACAAAACAACATGTTAGAACAACAAAGGGGGTCTCACCGATCAAAGTGAGATTCTTTATTTTTTTACTTTAAAAAAATTTTTACCACTATGGCAATCACTTATATGACCAAAGAAGGTTATAAACGCAAAATGGAAGAAATTGCATATCTTGAATCAGTAAAACGCCCTGAAGTATCACGTGCCATCGCTGAAGCAAGAGACAAAGGCGACTTGTCGGAGAATGCAGAATACGATGCTGCTAAAGAAGCACAAGGTTTGTTGGAGATGAAAATTGCTCAACTCAAAGACCTCGTGGCCAATGCTCGCATCATTGACGAGAGCAAACTTAATACCGATGAAGTTCAAATCATGAACAAGGTTAAAATCAGAAATCTTGTCAATAACATGACAATGGAATACACTATCGTTGCCGATAGCGAAGCCAATCTTAAAGAAAAGAAAATCGCATCAAGCACTCCTATTGCACAAGGATTGCTCGGCCATAAACTTGGTGATGTGGTTGAAATCAAAGTCCCTTCTGGCTTAATGAAGTTTGAAATCGTTGAAATTTCATTCTAATTCTTAATCAATACATTATCTTTAACCCTAAAACCGACTAACATTATGCCAACTATTTTTAGCAGAATTGTTGCAGGAGAAATTCCTTGTTACAAAGTTGCCGAGGATGAAAAACATTTTGCATTCCTCGACATCAACCCGGTTGCTCCCGGACATGTTCTTGTTATACCCAAACAAGAAGTAGATTACATCTTTGACTTGAATGACCAAGACTATGCCGACTTGCAAATCTTTGCTAAACGTGTAGCCGAAGCAATCAAACAAGCATTACCTTGCCGTCGTGTAGGCGTTGCTGTAATGGGCATGGAAGTCCCTCACACTCATATCCATCTCATCCCCATCAATGAAGAGGCTGATATGAATTTCTTTAAAGAAAAGAGTGCATTGAGAGCTGAAGAGATGGCCGATATCGCATCAAAGATTAGCCAAAACATGATGAATCAACACTCTGAAGTATACTAATCATATACACTACATATAACAAATAAAAGGGTTGCAATATGCAACCCTTTTATATTATACTTTCATTTCTAAAATCTATTATGGAGTAATTGTATTATCTTCCATTTTTTGTGGCACTAAACCTTCATCAGGAAGAAGCGCTTCAATTTCAACAGGCTTACTATAGCGTTTATTTAACCCGACAATAATCTCTTTTGTAATATCTAAAGCAGGATTAAACAACACTCCGGCTGCCTTATAAAGGATTGCATCATACTTGCGTGTCACATTATATTCAACAATATAGTTCATTATTGAATCTTGAAGAACTTGCATCCGAGCAGCACTTTCGCGTTGATACTCTTTAGTCAATGACTCTTCTAATTTTTGAGCATCTTCAACCATAGTTTGTAACTTCTTCAAATCCTTTTCATAGGACGGACGAGATGCATACTTATTGTTATTTAATTTTTTCTGACATGCAGCCTCAAAATCTTTTGCAACATTATACTTCTTTGTCAATACCGCTTTGATACTATCAGATGTTGCCGTAGCCCACTGTTGATATTCAATGGCCATTGTATAATTGGCTGTAATTTCATCCATATCTACATAACGGATATTTAATGAAGGAGCAGCGGGTTGTGCAATATGAGATATTGCAACTTCCTGAGCATTAATCATTGTTGATGAGCCTACAACCATTGCAACTGCACATAGACATGCTTTTGATATTATATTCATTGCTTTTATAGGTTAATATTATTCAAGAAAGATCACCTGCATTAAATTAAATAGTGATACGTTTGGTCATCGTACCTACTTTTAATATGTATATCCCTCGTGAAGGAAGTCTAAAACGTGAAATGCCCGGTTGGATTGTTTCTTGTGAAATTAGTTGTCCCAATATTGAGAAAACTTTTACCGTAACCGGGCGAGTTGTTGTTACATATACATATCCTTCACTAACTCTCACTTCTGGCACTTCCCCATCAACTCTTTCAAGTGAAACTTTTCCTCCGGTGCGCTCCCATGCCGAAGCCGCATCTGCTCCAAAACAGATGCCACACACCACTAAAAGTATGAGGATTAGACGACGCATTGATTTTTGAGGTTCAAATTTATGGCTCAAAATTAATCATTTTTTCATTCATATCAAAATATTATCATATTCATCGTAGATATTGGGCCCATAAAAAAACGATTGAGATCCCAAATTTGAGACCTCAATCATTCTTTATTTTATAAATCTTGATTATTTCTTTTTTGCTTCTTATTTAGTTGCAGTAGAATCGGCAACAGCCTTTTCTTCAGCCTTCTTTTCTTCCTTTGGAGCAACTTTATTATATCGAGCATTCAAGCCTTCAATCACATCATTAGTAATGTCAAGTGATGGATTGAAATACACACCTGCTGCTTTATATAAGATTGCGTCATATTTCTTTTCTTTATTATAGTCAATCACAAAAGAGTTGATTGAATCTTGAAGTTGTTTTTGCCATTGAACATCTTCTTCGTTTGCTTGACGACGAAGTGATTGTTCTTGTTTTTGTGCATTAATCATCATGTTTTGAAGTTTTTGCACGTCGGCTTTATATGCAGCTTCAGTGAGATATCCGTTTGACTGCATTTTCTTTTGACATTCTGCCTCAAACTTTTGAGCAGAACCATACAAACCTTTCACTTGACGTTCAAGACTTTCATTTTTCTTCATCAACCACTCTTTATAGTCTTTAAATAGACTATAATGTTCGGTGATTGAGTCCATGTCAATATAACGAATATTTGTTTGTGATTCAAACGGATCGGCAGTTTTTACCTGTGTTGAATCTTGTTTACCTTTTTCGGTAGCACTTCCTTCATTTGAACATGAGGCAGTTGAAAGTAGAAGCAAGCAAGCGCTTGCAATTAATGCTATTTTCTTCATGTTAGCTTATTGAAATATTTAATTATTTATTAGTATTTTCATTACACGAACCGCATTTTATATCACGATTGCACAAGGCTTCATTGTCGTGCACATGTGAGGATGGAAATTTTCCTCCTTTGACAAAAAACACTTTTACGCCCAATAAAACGATTGCTATTAACAACAAAAAAAACGTTATAATAATGACTTTCATTGTACAAAATGCGTTTTCATTATGCAAATATATGAAAGGAATCCTAATTTTTTGCTATATATAAATTTTATTTTGTAACTTAGTGAGCGAATAACGATGTTTTTAACATTATTTTCCATCGTTACAAACATTTTAAGCAGAAATAATTCATTAATTAAACACTAAACTGATATGACTCTAAAAGATTTAAAACCTTCTTTGATTTGGTCAATTTTTGATGAAATCACTAAAGTGCCTCGTCCTTCTAAAAAGGAAGAAAAAATACGTCAATGGCTTCTTGATTTTGCCAAAAAAAACAATATTGCAGTTAAAACCGACGCTATTGGTAATGTGGTAATGAGCAAACCTGCAACTGCCGGTCATGAAAATGCTCCCGGCATTATCCTTCAAGCACACATGGATATGGTGTGTGAATCAAACGAGCCATTTGACTTTGAAAACACTCCAATTTCTACTCGCGTTGATGGCGAATGGGTTTGGGCTAACGGCACAACTCTTGGAGCCGACAATGGTATAGGTATGGCCGGTGCCCTCGCCGCTTTAGTTGACGACACACTTGTTCATGGACCTCTTGAAGCACTATTTACTGTTGATGAAGAAACAGGCTTGACCGGTGCTAATAATCTTGGTGAAGGTATGATTTCCGGTTCAATCCTTCTCAACCTCGACTCTGAAGACGATGCTGAAATCTTCGTAGGATGTGCCGGTGGTGTTGATACAACATGCACTTTTGCTTACACTCCTCAAGCAGCACCTCAAAACAAGCAATATCTCAAAATTGCGATTGCAGATGGTCAAGGAGGTCACTCAGGTTGCGATATTCATCTTGGTCGTGCTAATGCAAACAAACTTCTTGCGCGTTTCTTGTGGCAAGTAGCACAAACTCAAGAGTTGACTTTGGCCGAAATTGAAGGTGGCAACTTGCGCAATGCAATTCCTCGTGCTGCTTCGGCTGTGATTGGAGTTGACATGGCAACAAAAGAAGATGTGCGCATCGCTTTCAACAATTATATCGCTGATGTGGAATTTGAGTATGCCGGTGTAGAACCCGACCTCAAACTCACACTCGAAAGCGTTGATACTCCTCAACAATGCATCGACAACGACACTGCTGTGAAACTCATCAATGCTCTCTATTGCGCTCCTCATGGCGTGATTTCTATGAGTCGCGACCTCGAAGGTCTTGTTGAGACTTCAACCAACCTTGCATCAGTGAAGATGCTCCCCGGCAATGAGATACTCGTTACTACAAGCCAACGCAGTTCGGTTGACTCTCGCAAATGGGACATCGCTCACCAAGTAGAAGCCGTATTTGCTCTTGCCGGTGCAAAAGTAACTCATGGTGACGGATACCCCGGTTGGGCTCCTAACATGAAATCACCTATCATGGAGATTGCTCGCGATGCTTATAAAGAACTTTACGGCATCACTCCTGCCATTAAAGCAATCCATGCTGGTCTTGAATGTGGTTTATTCTTACAAAAATATCCACACCTCGACATGGTTTCATTTGGTCCAACGTTGAAAGATGTTCACTCTCCAAAAGAACGCATGCACATCCCTGCAGTAGAACGTTTCTGGGGGCAACTCTCTCTCGTATTAAAAAAGGTTGCCGACTTAAAGAAATAGGCAAATCCGTATGATATTATAAAAGAAAGGAAAGCCTATTGGATGGGCTTTCCTTTCTAAATTATAGACCTAAATAATATACCAATGAAAAAACTATTATTTATCCCATTTTTTGTAGTTTCAGTGGTTGTTGCATTTACAGGCTTTGCCTGCAATAACTCAACTACCGATTCATCTTCATGTGACACCTCTATCGCAGTTGATAGCACGATTATTCCCGATTCCAGCCTCTCCGATTCATCGGCTAAAACGAATGATACCACATATAGTGATGCTAAACTCACACAAAAAGACTACGACGAAGTTGCTGCACGTCTCGGCGTTGAACCTGCTGCAATCAGAGCCGTAGTGGAGATTGAAGCCGGACGAGCCAATAAAGGCTTTTGGGCACCCGGAAAGCCTTTAATCAATTTTGACATGTCAATAGTCAACAAATTTGCATCAAAATGTGGAGTAAAGCTATCAAAATATCGCAGTTCTCATCCCGAAATATGGGGTGCAAGCAAGAAAAAATATGGTTCTCAACAAGGTGCAGAATGGGCTCGATTTGAAGCATTACGCTCAGTTGACAACACCTTGGGCATATATAGTAGTTTTTGGGGAATGTTTCAGATTGGAGGATTCAATTGGAAACTGTGTAAAACAAAAGATGTAAATGAATTCTTCAGGCTAATGAGTCGTTCTGAGCGCGACCAACTTGAATTGTTTGCCAATTTCATTGTATCAAGCAATCTATTAAAATATCTCAAAGCCAAAAATTGGGCAGGCTTTGCATCTCGATACAATGGTCCAAGTTACGCCAAACGTGGCTACCACACCCGCATGGCGCGAGCATATGCGAAGTATAAAAATCAAAAATAACAATACCAGTAAAACATTGTGTTATGAATAAATTAGTATTATTTTTATTTGTAATGATTGCTTCATTTTCATCAATAGCACAAAATAACTCGACTGATTCTTCTGTCAAATATTTCGATATGGGAAAGTCAATCAAATTTTGTGACACAGAATATAAATTTGCGTGGAGTACTCATCCCTATGATTTTTATTATCTGCAAGAATATCTTCCCGATGGGGAAACTTTCGACAATTACACTCAAATGTTTACCGTTGGTGTGATATTTTATGGCGACGCTTCTTATAATAGCGAATTTGCAATACAAGCAAAAATCGAAGAATTAGAAAAGCGAAAAAAGACTGATCGAGTGTGCCGTTACATTGTTGCCGAAAATAATGGCGAATATATCCTTGATTTCATTGTAAGCGACAGCAAAAACGACAAACTAAACTTTGTAGAAGCCGACATTCATTACTATAAAGATGTCACAATAAACGGAATCAAGGCTAACATTTTATACTTTTATTCGCGTAGAGCATATGGCGACGATATTATTCCTTTCATGAAGTCAATTCCCTCTCTTCGAAGCGAATGGTACGAAAACATCACTAAGTTACCTCTACCCAAATTCTAAAATCGGATAATTAACAATATAACCTTGAGAGGCATAATAATAGTTATAGTCTCTCAAGGTTTCTTTTTTTTCTAAAATTATTTTATTATCAATGTTTTCAATTACTACCCCTTGCGTTCGATATCTTGAAGATTTGCAAGGCGTTTGTTTTCGAGGAATTCGTTGATGCCACATAGGTGCTCACGCACTCGGCCATCGCCAAATTCATACACCTTTGTCACCAGTCCATCGAGGAAGTCACGGTCGTGGCTCACGAGGATTAGTGTGCCGTCGTAGTCTTGCAATGCTTGTTTGAGTATATCTTTTGTTTTGAGGTCGAGGTGGTTGGTAGGTTCGTCGAGAATAAGCATATTGACCGGTTCGAGCAATAGTTTGAGAATCGCCAATCGGGTACGTTCTCCCCCTGATAACACTTTCACCTTTTTGGTGCTTTCCTCAGGTCCGCCAAACATAAATGCTCCAAGCATGTCACGTATTTTCAATCTCACATCACCTTTGGCAATATCATCGATTGTTTGGAACACAGTGAGATTTTCATCGAGTAGCGATGCTTGATTTTGGGCGAAATATGCCACTTGCACATTATGTCCGAGTGTCAAAGTGCCTTCATGTTCAAGTTCGCCCATGATACATTTCACAAGAGTGGATTTACCTTCGCCGTTACGCCCCACGAATGCCACTTTATCGCCACGTTCTATCATAAACGAAGCGTTGGCAAACACACGTTTGTTGCCAAAAGCCTTCCCCACTCCGTCGGCTTGCACCGGATATGAACCGCTGCGTGGTGATGGTGGAAACTTCAATCTCAATGCCGATGTATCTTCTTCGTCAACCTCAATGATTTCGAGTTTTTCAAGCATCTTCACACGGCTTTGCACTTGCAACGTTTTTGAGTAAGTGCCTTTAAATCGCTCGATGAAGTCTTTGGTTTCCTGAATCATTTTTTGTTGCTCCTCATATTGCTTCATCTGCTGTTCGCGACGTTCCTTTCGGAGTTCAAGATAATGGCTGTATGAGGCTTTATAATCGTAAATGCGGCCCATTGTGACCTCAATCGTACGAGTAGTGATAGCATCAACAAATCGGCGGTCGTGACTTATCACTACCACTGCCTTTGATGATGTCTTTATGAAATCTTCAAGCCAAAGGATACTTTCAATATCAAGGTGGTTTGTCGGCTCGTCGAGCAACAATACATCAGGATTTTTCAACAACAATTTAGCCAATTCAATGCGCATACGCCATCCACCACTAAACTCCGATGTTGGACGATCAAGATCAGTGCGTTTAAACCCTAACCCAAGCAATGTTTTCTCTACATCTTCATCGAAGTGAGTCATGTCGATAGCATAGAATTTCTCGCTCAACTCGCTCACTCGCTCAATGAGTGCCATATATTCGTCGCTCTCATAGTCGGTGCGAGTGGCTAATTGGTCGTTGATGCTATTTATCTCGGCCTCGGTTTCCATCAAGTGAGCAAAAGCCTGCGATGCTTCTTCTCGCACAGTGCGACCATCTTCAGTCATCAGATGTTGTGGAAGATAAGCCACTACACACTCTTTTGGCACCGATACCGTACCACGTGTAGCATTTCGCACACCTGCAAGAATTTTCAACAACGTGCTTTTTCCTGCGCCATTCTTTCCCATGAGAGCAATGCGATCACTCTCATTGATTTGAAAAGATATATCTTTGAATAATGTTGTACCGCCAAATTCTACGGTCAATCCCTCTACTGTAATCATATTAATAATCGTATTTGCGTTTGGGATTACGTGGGAACCATCCCTTTATCACTCGTTTCTTTTGATCAAATATCTCCTTGATAGTCCAAAATGATGAAAATGAAAACACACCAAGCAATGTTGACCATAATACATTTTCAACCCATATTGACAAACCGATGCCTACCAATCCGAGAATCAAAAACCACCACCAACACTTTGTGCCGAAATAATATTCACATTTTATCACTACAGGATGAAACAATCCTATAATCAGAAAAGTGCTCACGCCAATAACCAAACCGAGCAAATGATTATCTTGTAAAAATTGCATTATTGTATCCATAATGCAAAATTAATACATTTCACGCAAATATCCATCCTTTAGTTGAAATTGAGGAAAGTGGAGATAGTTGGCTACTGAAGCGGCACGTTCATTGGATAAGCGAGCATTTGTGGCGCGACTACCCTCGGGCGATCCTCCGGCAAAATAGACAATGCGATTTATTTTATATAATGAGTCGGCATTAATCGATTGCAATTTTGTTGCATAAGGATTAATGCGATTACCATTTCCACTTAAAGTCAAGTCTATATCTGATTTTCCTTGATGAAAGAAAACCTGAAGTGAATCAACTTTCTCTTGCGAAAACGCTATAAATGAACTTAATATGAATAGAACCAAGATGTAAGGTCTCATCTGTCAGTCGTTTCTATTATTTTATGGTTTTCTATATCGGTTAATATAAATGTGGGCACAAAGTTAAAACGGTATTTTGACAAAATATTACATATTTGCTTTTAAATTTTGTTAAAAACCATTTAAGTGTCGGCAATACAAACATTTAAATATTGTGTTTTTTTACTTTTTTTAGAGAAAACCCAGGCATTTTGAACAATTTATTATCATTTAATTGTCAAAAACCAATAAATTTGCAACAATTACGTTATTTTTGTAATCAAGATGAAAATTATCAAATATACATACAATCAGAAGGAACGATGGGACGATTTTATATCCACGTCAAAAAACGGCACATTTTTATTCCTTCGCGACTACATGGATTATCATAGCGACCGCTTTGATGACTTTTCGTTGCTATGCATTGACAACAAAAACAACATTATTGCAGCTCTTCCTGCCAATAAATGTGATGACTCATTATATTCCCACCAAGGGCTAACCTATGGAGGATGGATAACTTCGATCAAAGGCATTACTGCTACTACAATGCTTGAAATATGGCAATTGATGATCAACTATCTTAAAGAGAATGGTATCAAACGACTGATATACAAATCAGTGCCTCATATTTATCATCGCTATCCGGCTGAAGAGGATCAATATGCAATATTCCGTTTTGGAGGACAAATTCTTTCAACGCAAATTTCAACTACTTTACCTCTTGACGATTCTCGGTTACGATTTAATGAGAATGCTCGTCGTGGCATAAAAAAAGCCATTGCTAATAATATTACAATAGAGCATTGCACCGATTTTACCATCTATTGGAACATCTTGACTCAAATGCTCAAAGAGTGTCATAACACTCTACCGGTACACACTCTTGATGAAATCACATTATTACACAATCGATTTCCCGAAAACATCAAATTATTCATAGCCAAACATCAAGACGAAGTAGTGGGTGGAGTAGTAATGTTTTACACTCACATGGTTGCTCATGCACAATACATCGCAGCATCACCGCAAGGGAAGGCTCTTAATGTCTTGCCTCTCATCTTTGATTATATTATAAATAATGAGTGTGGCGATTGCCGTTGGTTTGACTTTGGCACCTCCAATGAAGATGGAGGAAGATTTCTCAACGATGGCCTTATTACCCAAAAATGTGGCATGGGCGGTAGAGGTATCGCTTACAATATCTATGAATTGAGAATTGAGTAATTTTTATAACCACAAAACATTTTGGTCATAAATCGCAAAGATAAAAGCGCATAATATCACCTACACGACAATAAAAGGTGTATAGGTTAATATTATGAATTATGAATTAGTTCAATTCCCCTTTCCCCTCACGGATGATTTCGGGATTTGCACTATCAGTGCAATCAACAATCGTAGAAGGTATTAATTCGCCATAACCTCCGTCAATAACAATATCAACCATTCCTTCATATTTCATAGCAATGGCTTGCGGATTGCATCCATCTTCTGGCTCATCATCCCATTCAATTGATGTAGTCAGTATCGGATTTCCCAACCGAGTAGCAATTTCTCGTGCAATAACATTGTCAGGGACACGAATTCCGACAGTCTTACGTCCTTTAAACACCTTTGGCAAAGTAGAAGCAGCAGGGAGAATGAATGTGAATGCTCCGGGAAGATTTTCACGCAATAATTGAAACACTCGATTATCAATACGTGCATATTGCGAGGCTTGCGAAATATCACTACACACAACCGACAGATTAGTGCGTTGCGGATTTATACCTTTCAACTTACATATTCTCTCAATTGCACTATTATTCAATGCATTACATCCGATAGCATAGAGCGTATCGGTGGGATATATCACAATGCCGCCATCGGTCAATGTATCAATAACCTCATCCATAAATCGGTCATTGATATTTGAAGTATACATCTTAAAAATTTTCATGGCAGAAAAGTCATTTGAGGTTATTATTGAGCAGATATAATTTCTATTTTTATATCATCAGCATTAGCATGACGAGAGAGCAAATCGGTAGTGAAATTTATCGTATCCTCAAGCGAGAGTTCTTCGCCATATATATTGATACACATGAGCAAATGTTGAGTATCGGGCGTCAATTTCGTGCGCTCCTCATCGCTAGTTGGGGTACCAATCCCACCTATCACATCTCGATATATAGGCAATGATGCGATATTCAACACCCCTCGACCTATAGCCTCAAAATGTTCACCTTCTCGACCTGCACCCAATCTCAAAGTATCACCTTGAATTTTATCAGCATCAAATCCACCAATAGAATACCCTGAACGCACCGAAAGAAGGTTTATCAAATCAATCAGAGTCAACGTGCGATACAATTCCATGCCTTTAACCAAACGTCGGCAAAGAGCCTCACTCGATGGTCGATAACGATTAGGTTCTTTACCCAATGCTTTATAGGCTTGACGTGTAGCAGCAATACCCGGTCGCTTGTTAATCATTGACATATCATACAAGTTCCTCACCCTATCTCCTTCGGCTAGCAATTCTTTCCACAAGGCATCAGATGTGGGACCATTCTCAATCGTTGCCTCAACTTTTATAACTCTAAATTGAGGTGCAACTGCCAATATTTCGGGGTCAAATAATATTTTCATTTTAACTCAACCTCTATTATTAGATTTTTGCGTTTACAAAAATAATAATTTACTCTTTATCACACAAAAAAAGAGACGTCATCACGACGTCTCTTTTCCTTTAAACCTTTATCTTAATCTAATACTATGAAAAACACACGCACAAATGTAAGTATTATTTTTGGATTAGCAACAATTACATGCCAAAAATGAAGTAAATTTAATCTTTTTTAACCTACAACTAAGAATTATCACATTATTCACACTCCAATCCGCGACCAAGAACCTATTGCATTAATTTATTGTTTTAAGATCATGATTTATATTTTTTCACATCTTAAATTCATTTATTTCACCAGCACCACGATTCGGAACAATTTACCAATCAAAAGGCCATATAGAACATTATCATTTTAAGTTCTGATGTATATTTTTGGCAGTTTATCAATAAATTTGTACCTTTGCAAGTCTTAAAATTAATAATGTATATATACTATAGAAAATATCATTATAATTCCTATATAAATAGATTACAAAAATTATGAGTAAAGAAAAGAAATTCTTGACCTGTGATGGTAATCAAGCAGCAGCACATATCTCGTATATGTTCTCTGAGGTAGCAGCAATCTACCCCATCACACCCTCATCAACAATGGCTGAATATGTTGATGAATGGGCAGCAGCAGGACGTAAAAACATCTTTGGAGAAACCGTCCTTGTACAGGAAATGCAATCAGAAGGTGGTGCAGCAGGTGCTGTTCACGGCTCACTTCAAGCAGGAGCCTTGACTACAACCTACACTGCATCTCAAGGTCTTCTCCTTATGATTCCTAATATGTATAAGATTGCGGGAGAGTTGCTCCCATGCGTGTTCCACGTATCGGCTCGTACTCTCGCTTCTCACGCATTGAGTATCTTTGGTGACCACCAAGATGTAATGTCAGTGCGTCAAACAGGTTTTGCAATGCTTGCAGAAGGTTCTGTACAAGAAGTTATGGACCTTGCCGGTGTTGCTCACCTTGCAACTATCAAATCACGCGTTCCTTTCGTGAACTTCTTTGATGGCTTCCGTACTTCTCACGAAATCCAAAAAATCGAAATGCTCGAAAACGAAGACCTTGCTCCACTTTTGGATCAAGAAGCTCTTGCCGACTTCCGTGCTCGCGCATTGAATCCAGAAGCACCTGTGGCTCGTGGTATGGCTGAAAACGGCGACGTATTCTTCCAACACCGTGAATCATGTAACAAATACTACGATGCAGTTCCTGAAATCGTAGAAGAATACATGAACAAGATTTCAGAAATCACAGGTCGCAAATATGGTTTGTTTAACTACTATGGTGCTGAAGATGCTGAACGCGTAATCATCGCTATGGGTTCTGTTACAGAAGCTGCTAAAGAAGCAATCGACCACATGGTTGCTAATGGCGAAAAAGTGGGTCTTGTATCAGTTCACTTATATCGTCCATTCTCTGCTAAACACTTCCTTGCAGCAGTTCCTAAAACTGCTAAACGCATCGCAGTTCTTGACCGCACAAAAGAACCAGGTGCAGTGGGCGAACCATTGTTCCTTGATGTAAAACAATGCTTCTATGGCAAAGAAAACGCGCCTGTTATCGTAGGTGGCCGTTATGGTCTTGCGTCAAAGGACACTACTCCTGCTCAAATTATCTCAGTGTTTGAAAATCTTGCTCTTCCTGAACCAAAAGATCAATTCACTGTAGGTATCATAGATGACGTTACATTTACTTCACTTCCTCCAAAAGAAGAAATCGCTCTTGGTGGCGAAGGCACTTTCGAAGCAAAATTCTTCGGCCTTGGTGCTGACGGTACAGTAGGTGCTAACAAAAACTCTGTGAAAATCATCGGTGACAATACTAATAAATATTGTCAAGCATATTTCGCTTACGACTCTAAAAAATCAGGTGGTTTCACTTGTTCACACCTTCGTTTCGGTGACGAACCTATCCGTTCAACTTATTTGGTAACTACCCCTAACTTCGTTGCTTGCCACGTTCAAGCCTACCTCAACATGTATGATGTGACTCGTGGTCTTCGCAATGGTGGTACTTTCTTGTTGAACACTATTTGGGAAGGTGAAGAACTCGCTAAAAATCTTCCTAACAAAGTAAAACGCTACTTTGCACAAAACAACATCACTGTTTACTATATCAACGCAACAAAGATTGCTCGCGAAATCGGTCTTGGTAACCGCACCAACACTATCCTTCAAAGTGCGTTCTTCCGCATCACTGAAGTAATCCCTGTTGACCTTGCTGTAGAACAAATGAAGAAATTCATCGTTAAGAGTTACGGCAAGAAAGGTCAAGACATCGTTGACAAAAACTATGCTGCTGTTGACCGTGGTAACGAATACAAAACTCTCGCAGTTGATCCTGCTTGGGCTAACCTTGCTGATGATGAAGTTGTTGCTAACAACGATCCAGCATTCATCAACGAAGTGGTTCGTCCTATCAACGCTCAAGACGGCGATCTTTTGAAGGTTTCTGCATTCAAAGGTATTGAAGATGGTACTTGGGCTCAAGGTACAGCAAAATATGAAAAACGTGGTGTAGCTGCATTTGTTCCAGCATGGCTTTCTGAAAACTGTATCCAATGTAACAAGTGTGCTTACGTTTGTCCTCACGCTGCTATCCGTCCATTCGTTCTTGATGCTAACGAAATGGCTGCGGCTCCAACTACCGACGCTATCCCTGCTATCGGTAAACAATTTACTGGCATGCAATTCATTCAAGCAGTTGACGTTCTTGACTGTCTTGGTTGCGGCAACTGTGTTGACGTATGTCCCGGCAAGAAGGGCGTGAAAGCACTCGAAATGAAGCCTCTTGAATCTCAATTTGAAATTCAAAAGACTTGGGAATATTGCGTAGAAAAAGTTGAATCTAAACAAAACCTCGTTGACGTTAAAGCAAACGTTAAGAATAGCCAATTCGCAACTCCATTGTTTGAATTCTCTGGTGCTTGCTCTGGTTGTGGTGAAACTCCTTATGTGAAACTTATCACTCAACTTTATGGTGACCACGAAATGGTTGCTAACGCTACAGGTTGTTCTTCAATCTACTCTGGTTCTGTTCCTTCAACTCCTTATACTACTAACAAACGTGGTCAAGGTCCAGCTTGGGCTAACTCACTTTTCGAAGACTTCTGCGAATTTGGTCTTGGTATGACTATCGCTAACGAAAAGATGCGTGCACGTCTTGAAGGTTACATGAACGATGCTCTTAATTGTCCAAAATGTAGCGAAGAAATCAAGGCTCTTGCTGCTGAATGGCTCGAAAACAAAGAAGATGCTGCAAAAACTCGCGAAATCGCCGACAAACTTGTTCCTGCTTGCGAAGCATGTGGTTGCGACACTTGCAAAAACATCCTCTCTGTTAAACAATATATCGTGAAACGTTCACAATGGATCATCGGTGGTGACGGTGCTTCTTATGACATCGGTTTCGGTGGTCTTGACCATGTGCTCGCTTCAGGTAAAAATGTAAACATCCTCGTTCTCGATACTGAAGTTTACTCAAATACCGGTGGTCAAGCATCAAAAGCAACTCCTATCGGTGCTATCGCTAAGTTTGCTGCCGCAGGTAAACGCGTACGCAAAAAAGACCTCGGTCTCATCGCTTCAACTTATGGCTATGTTTACGCTGCTCAAATCGCTATGGGTGCTGACCAAGCTCAAACACTCAAAGCTATCCGCGAAGCTGAAGCATACGATGGACCATCTATCATCATCGCTTATGCTCCATGTATCAACCATGGTCTAAAAGCCGGTATGGGTAAAGCACAACAAGAAGAAGCCAACGCAGTAGCATGTGGTTACTGGCACTTGTGGCGCTACAACCCTGCACTTGAGGCTGAAGGCAAAAACCCATTCACTCTCGATAGCAAAGAGCCTAATTGGGATGACTTCGAAGGATTCCTCAAAGGTGAAGTTCGTTACGCATCAGTTATGAAGCAATATCCTGAAGAAGCAGCCGAACTCTTCGCTGCTGCTAAGGAAAATGCTCAATGGCGTTACAATAACTACCGCCGTCTTGCTCAACAACAATGGGGCGTAGATCCTGAAAGCAAGTAATCAACAACTTGTAATAATAGCAAAAATACCCGAGTCAATTGACTCGGGTATTTTTTATTTTATTGATTAACAAGATTAATTTATTAATCTACAACTTTAACAATCGCATCAGATAACGGCGAGATTGATCTACTACAATACTTGCATATAATATTCCTAATACTATCGCAATTGAAAACAAAGTAAACATCGGCAACGATAGCATCTGCCACATATCTTTTACCCAATGTGAGAACGGAATCCACACCAAAGGATTTTTATGAATAAGATAGGCTGAGAATGCCGATACGGCACAATAATTAACTACTTTATTTGAAAAAGATATAGACTTAAATATCAAGAAAAATGAGACTGACGATAATATCACGAATGGGGAATTGTAAGCAAATGCCATTGTTGATTTTTCACACATTGAGTTTAACAATATCAGCATTGTAAAAAACGCCCATGACAACGCCGAATAAACGCCCAAATTCCTCACTTGTGGCATAAAACGATAGATGTATCTCCCTATGATATAAATCATCACAAGATGAACTATAGTATATCCGGTTGGATTAAATTTCCCTTCCCAAAACCATCCTACATATAAATTAAACAATATAAATGCGCCAAGGCTTATACTATATTGCTTGAATGTCATTGATTCAATCGACTTGTTTAAGAATGGTGCAAGAATATATAATCCTAGATAAGCCGGAACGAACCACAAATCAGTATGAGAATAAACCATCAGGCTCTCCCCTAACCCTTGCCAAGTCCAATCTCTATTTATACCTATTGCAACAATACAATAAATTGCGACAGAATAGAACAAACAATATAATGTTAAACGCGCAAAGCCTTTCCACGAAGCCCGAATTCCAAAATAGCCCGAAATAAGCACAAAGCAATTAACACCTATAATCGAGATACTTTCAACCACTAATCGCCACCAATCACGAGCCGTCATTGATGCGATATCTCCCATTGGCTGTGGCAATCCTAGAGATGCACCATCAATATGCACCACAAGGATTAATAGCATGCTGATGAGGCGCAGTAGTTCTATATTAGATTGCCGTTGCATATATCTATATTATTATATGTGCATAAAGTCACGATAAATATCAAGTGCTGTTTTTATATCTTCTTCCGATGCAACACAATCTATGTGTATATCTCCAACTTGTTTCAACATTGTAAAATTAATCTCATTTGCAGAGTCATTTTTCTTGTCGTGGCGCATAAATTCAATCAAAGCCGGATAGTCGTCGCAAGTGACATTGAATGCACCATAATTATCGTAAATATAAGTTGCCAATCGCGTTAATTCATTAGAAGGGAACTGCAACTGCATGTGCGACAGCACTAATTCGACAACTAAACCCCATGCCACAGCATAACCATGAGGAATGGGAGATTTACGCTGCAACGCAAGCGATTCAAAAGCGTGTCCGGCAGTATGTCCAAGGTTTAGTGCGCGACGAATTCCCTTCTCAGTGGGGTCTTCCTCAACAATACGTTTTTTTACCATTACACTTTCTTGAAGCAACTGCAATAATGAATCGGCATCAATGTTTGCCACATCACGAGCGAGCAATCTATTATATATCTCAGCATTAGAAATGAGTCCATGTTTAAGCATCTCGGCATATCCCGATAGCAATTCCTCACTGCTCAATGTAGAAAAATATCGCGTTGAAATAATTACGACTTCAGCCTCACAAAATGCACCAATCTCATTTTTATATCCATTAAAATTTATACCAGTTTTTCCACCTACGGCAGCATCAACAGCACTCAATAGCGTTGTAGGAATATTAACAAATCTTATTCCTCGCTTGAATGATGCTCCGGCAAAACCACCAATATCAGTTACCACACCTCCACCAAGATTTATCAACATTGATTTACGAGTAGCACCACCTTCAACAAGGCTACTCCAGATGTGCATCAACGACTCTATATTTTTATTTATATCTCCGACTTTAATCGTGATTACCGATGCATTTGCAACAGCCATTGATTGAGCAACAAGTTGAGGCAATACCATTTTATTGGTATTCTCATCCACTAATACAAACACCTTTGATGGATTATATTTTTCAATCAAAGCATCTATATTTGATGTCACATCATTGGTAAATATTAATTCTTGATGTTTCATATATATTATTTTATGAGATTGAGAGACTGAACATTTTAAAAACAAGTTGTGGCAACATTTCGGCACATTGTGGCATTGAGTCAAATACTATCGCGGCTCCGGCCTTTACCAACTCTTCACGAGGAATGGGCCCGGTAGTAACGGCAACAGTAAATGCTCCTGCATCAAAAGCCGACTTCACTCCTAATGGAGCATTTTCAATAGCAATTGCTTGCGATGGACGCACACGAGCCATCTCCATTGCCTTGATAAATGGCTCGGGATGAGGCTTACCACATTTCACATCACGCGATGTTACCATCATATCAAGAGTGAACGCCCCAGGGAAATCTCGTTCAAGACGGTCTATCAATGAACGTTGCCCCGACCCTGTTACAAGCACACGACGCATATTTACCTCCTTAAAAAAGTCAAGCATCTGCATCGCACCCGGCATAGGTTTCACCGATGGCATCTGCGTAAAATATAACGCCTTGCGTGCATAGAACTGCTCTATTTCTTCAGATGTTGCATCTCGCCCGTATGCCCGATTAAAAAGAATATTTAATGTAGATGCACCTGTGCGACCTTCATACATAAAAAACTCCTCACGAGTGGCAGTGATTCCTAATTCTGTAGCCAATCGATGCCACGCATCGGCATGATTTCCCATTGAATCATAGAGCGTACCGTCCATGTCAATGAGAGCAGCAAGTGGTTGTAATTGTTTATAATGACGGCGTTTTAGAAACGACAATATTACATCATCATTAATTTCCATCATTTTTTCTTCTTTTTAGACTTTCCATCGGCCGATTCATCATTTTCCACTGCCGGAACTTGTGGCGCGGGAGGAGCAGGGATCAACCCTTCTTGAATAAACAATAACGAATCGGCATGTGAAATCGTATCACTTGCGTCTTCAGTAAAGCGCTCTACTTTTTGACCAGAATCATAGAGATTCAATCGCGAAGAACGATCAATCCCACGACGGAACACATTCTGAATTTGTCGCACAAGGTTAATACGTGTTGTATCTACTATTGTTACACGCTCGGCTACCATATTTTCTTTAAATTTGGCTCTACCAACACGCACCTTCATATTATCGGGATTACCTTTGAGATTAATACCAAATTTAAATGGTATAGGCGACTTCAAAACCGAAATATGATAATTGAAATTCATTGCCAAATCGTTATATCCCAATACTCCCAATTTGTAACGATCCATCGTAAACATAAAGGGGAATAATTCAAGTTGTGAGTCCTTGACAAGAGCCTCAACCGTCAATTTGTCTATCATATTCTTTTTCTTGTCTTTAAACAAGAGCCACTTTGATATCGTACGGAAAGTTTCGGCATCAAGCAATACCAAGCTGTCGCCTTCGACTTTTATAGCCGCATTTAAAGATGGAATAACCAAGTTCATTGTTGTATCAACATCGGTTGTGGCTGCTATATCGGCATTAACAATACCTCTAACTTCACTCAACATTGGCATTATTGAATCCACTGCTGGAACTAGGCTTACTACCTTATCAATATATAAATCTTTTATCTGCAATCCAAATCCGAAACTCATATCCTTCTTCGTTGGAGCAGTATATAACGCAGATAGATTTACACTTCCCATATCGGCCGAAGCCCTCAACTGGTCAAAATGCATTGCTCCACGATAAATCTGAATGTTGCCCGACATATTATGAAGCAACATATCGCCATAGATTATATTCTTGGCCGAAACACGCATCAATGCATCAATATTCATTGGCACCAATAATGCTGCAGATTGTTGACCTTCGGCTTGTTGTTCCAACTTCGCTTCAAGCAAGTCCTCATTTTCTACATCAAGATTAATATTATTTTTAATCGCTGATTCAGAATAGGCAGCACCGGCAAAAACCGCCTCGGCAAGTTGGTTGACATCTATCGTATCACTACGCAACATAAACGCCATTTTAAGCGCTTGACTACTTCGCCCACTCAATGCTCGTTTTATGTTACTTATCGCGCCTCTAACCTCAAAATTACTTCGTCCAACTTTGTAATTTACTTGATTGAATGCCACACTATCGGTAGTAAACGAAATGTCAACATTTGACAATCTATTACGCAATGGGAAATAAGGCGTAAACAAGCGAGCGCGTTTTGATTTTATTGAGCCTTTAGCGTCCCATCGATTTAATAAAGCCCTTAAACTACGATCTACGCCGAAGTCAACAGTTGACACTTCAGCATCCAAACTATCTTGGCGCGCCCTACTGGCTCGACGCGCAGCACGTACTTGTCGACGCGCCATAGCATAAGCCGAATCATTTGACAACTGAGGATTTGCCTTCATTATCTCATCAAATGCCCGTTTAATCCCCGGTGACATTTTGCGACGAGGTTTGAGGTGTGCTGTTATAGCGATTTCGCTCTCACGAAGATTAACTCGCATCTCTTTTGTTACAGCACCCACTCGACCGGCATCAATCTTAAGAATCAATTCAGGCACCTTTTCCATAGCCTTAAATCGACGCAACGAAGACATACATCTAACTTCACGCAAACGCACCTTCATCGAATCTTCTTGCGACATAAAATTAAATCGTCCTATACTCATTGCACCCCCGATAGGATTAATCTGCGATGAGTCAGTTGATGATGCAAGATTAGAACATCCCACACCGGCTTTAAAATTTGATAATTTCATGTCGTAACCGTCATAGAATAATGCACATGTATCAAGTTTCACCGAAAGCGCCAACAAACTATCGGAACGATGTGTCCCTCGCACAAAACTTTCGTTAGTGCCAAGTGTCAACTCGGCATTGCGCACATACACATCGGTCAATGCATCATTAGTCTTAAATCTAAAATTATTTAATTCCGCTCCACCTTTAACCAAGATATTATGAAAACTATTTTTAGAAAGATGACTCTTGCGTAATTTAAATTTAGTATCAGCATTTAACACTCCCGAAATCTTACCGGCAATTGCACGAGACACAAAAGGTGGCAGTCTTGAAAGATCAACTTTCCCATGAAATTCACCATCAATCAAAGGATTGGAAATTATAGCTGACACTTTTGTTGAGAATGAGCACCCCACTCCCATTCCATCAAGGAGCACATTCTTGACATCTAATTCAGCCTTATCAAGATTATTTCCATTGAGATAAGCGCTTAGATTTGCCGAGAATTTATCAAGTTTCAGATTTTCATACCTAAATTTACAGTTGGGCACCTTTACATTTACTACTGCCGATGGTATTGAATCTTTCTCTATGTAAAATGGTTTGGTTAATTCGGCATCTACATCAATCATTGCATTTGTCTCAATTCCCTTAAGCAGTGATTTATATTCTTTAGGAACTCGGGCTGAGACTTCGTCATATTTGAATGAGTCAAACATGATGCGAAATTTATTAATCGACATATTATCCCCAAAATCAAATTCGCCATCAATATGAGTATTTACTATATCAAAACCTAAATTAAAGTTTTCAAGCGCCAACAATGTAGGGTTATCTTGATCCCATTTCACTCCTCCATCAATAATGAATGGAGATTGAGATTGATTAATAAGCGACAATAACGGCGTTTTCAAATTGCCTTTAAACTCTATACTATACATTGGGGCATCAACACCTTGCAACTCTACATTTTTCAGCAATACTTTAACATCAATACTATCGGCCAATGAGAAATAACTTATTGGCTTGGCATTGAGAATTGCAAACTTATCAATAATAATTTTAGGCAATTGTGTTTTTGTCGTATCAGTTACAGTATCGGGAGTTGTTGGTGGCAAGATGTTATAATTAGATGTCACCGAATCAACTTGAACCAAGTTAACCATCGGTTCATGAAGTTGAATATCATATAGATCTAAATTACCGGCCAATAATTCATATAATTTTATACCTCCACAAAAATATTTAAACGACACAAGGCTATCGGCATTAGCCGGAAGTTTTTGTCGTATTGAATCATTTAATCCGTTCAAGGCTCGACTCTTTACTCTCAATGAATCAATCTCAAGTGTCACATCGGGCCAAGTTTCCCAAACGGTGAGTTCAAGTCTCCCAATCTCAACATTGGCATTTGTACTTTGAGTAAGATATTTCTCGACCAAAGGAGTAAGACGTTCCGGTTTAAGAATACTTATTGTGGCTTGTAACAAACCACACACAAGCAACAATATGGCCACAACTGACCATCCTAATGTTTTAAGCAAACCTTTCCACCATTTTTTTTGTGGTTTACTTTCTTTTTTCGCAGCCTCTACTTTTTCGCTCATTGGCTATTATTTTTTTGTAGGTCGCACCGTTATATGAAAACAACTCTGTTTGGCCTCATATTTCACATAGCAACGACCTTGAGTATGAAACTCTTGAATTACCTCTGACAACAAATCCGACAAATTAGCAAATGTTCGAGGATTGTCCTTTGAGTCTTTTATAAACTTTGAATAACTGATATCAAATGTTGTTGCATATTGATGAGCCGATACCTCTACTGCATTTTTATTTCGGCGCATCAAGTCTTTTATTGTTTCAGGAGTTCGCAACACACTCGTTACTTTCATACGATATTTACTCTTTCCTCGTTCCCACAACAATTGATTAAATCTTGCACCGATATCTTTCAATAGTTTTTCGGCTTCGGGGACAAGGAAAGGATAAGAATGAGTCAATTCATCAAGATAATATTCTTGACATGAGGCGATTAATTTAACCGGTTTAGACAAGTTCCATGCCGATGCCATGTCAGTGATAGGCACAATACCCACTGCTTCAGCAGCCTCAAGATGAACATAATTGCTATCATTAAACACCTCGGAACGACGACCTCTAAAATTAGTTTTTAAAGGTTGTGCCACTTCGTCGTCGTTTACTTCAAGGAAGTTATCCCATTTGGCATCGTGAGTTCGTTTCAATATCGCTATCGCCTCTTCTGATTCCATCGCAACGGTATCATATTCAATCGACTGCGTTGTATCTTCTTCCGCTACCAATTCTTTTTCCACCTCCGAATCGGCCTCAATGGCTTGATTATCGGCAACTATAGTAGTCGAATCGCTTTGTTCTACTTTTTCATCACCATCGCTACATCCTGTGACGCTACAGCGCCCCAAGAAGAACGCAACAACCATAGACACTAATATCGCGATTCTATATCTTTTTCTTTCTTTTCTTCGCATAATCAATATCCCACTGTTTGCACTAAGATTACTCGTTGTGATGGTTTTAGGTTCAACGCTTTGGCCAATCCTTCTTTATCAAACGATCCACGAGTAACAGTTCCCACTCCATTAGCAGCACACCAGAGATAAATATTTTGCATCACAGCACCAGCATCTGTTCCTGCATAGATATCATTTTCCATTAATTCTTTATCACTTACTATAGCGATATTTAATGGGGCTTTTTTAGCAAAATTTTGTGATGCAGAATATTCTCGTATATCTTCATCTGTAACTGGTATCAATTTATTTTCTTTGGCGGCATACAACCATGCTCCTTCGGGTTTAATTACATAAACTGTAATTTCTTGTTTATTGAGGGCAGTAGGAATAGTCAATTTATCCTCGCGATTGAATCCACATGCTGCCCACAACAAGTCAGACAATTGTTGTTCGTTCAATAGTTTATCATTAGAGAATTCACGTGTTGATTGGCGATTAGCCAATGCTTCCATCAAAGGCATTCCTCCCGTCTTTTGTGGTTGAGGCAATGTGATATCTGATGCCGCACAACTTGTAAGCGACAACATGGTTAGCATAGATGCTATAATCATTCGTTTCATAGGCATTATATTTATTCTAAATGGTAAAATTAGTTTATTTTTACTTATTTCGCAAAATAAACTCGTTAAATAATGCATAATTAATAATTAACCCAATTAGAAATAAAAAAGACGGCATCTCGCAATGAGATGCCGTCGTGCATATGGTTTATAATCGTTAGATTACTTACCTGCGAGTTTTTCTTTAAGTGCTGCGAGTTCTTCGATATCACCGAGAGTTGTTTTTTCAACTGCAGGTGTAGCAGGAGTTTCTTCAACAGCCTTTTTAGCAGCGCGTTTTGTTGCTTTCTTTGCTTCAGCCTTTTCTGCTTTTGCTTCATCTTCGAAGATGCGGCTATGAGAAAGGATGATGCGTTTTGAATCCTTGTTAAATTCGATAACCTTGAAGTTGAGTTTTTCGTCAACAACAGCATTTGAACCATCTTCTTTAACGAGGTGTTTAGGAGTTGCGAAACCTTCAACACCGTAAGGAAGAGAGATTACAGCACCTTTTTCGAGCAATTCAACGATAGTACCTTCGTGAATGCTACCAAGAGTAAATACTGTTTCAAATACATCCCAAGGATTTTCTTCAAGTTGTTTGTGACCAAGGCTCAAGCGACGATTTTCTTTGTCGATTTCAAGAACTTGAACTTGAATTTCAGCACCGATTTGAGTAAATTCAGATGGGTGTTTGATTTTCTTTGTCCAAGAGAGGTCGCTGATGTGGATAAGACCATCAACACCTTCTTCGATTTCAACAAATACACCGAAGTTAGTGAAGTTACGCACTTTTGCAGTGTGTTGGCTTCCAACAGGGTATTTAGTTTCAATATTTTCCCATGGATCATCTTTAAGTTGTTTGATACCAAGAGACATTTTGCGTTCGTCGCGATCGAGAGTAAGCACTGCTGCTTCGATTTCGTCACCAACTTTCATGAAGTCTTGAGCCGAACGGAGGTGTTGTGACCATGACATTTCAGAAACGTGGATAAGACCTTCAACACCAGGAGCGATTTCAATAAATGCACCATAGTCAGTCATAACGACAACTTTACCTTGTACTTTGTCACCCACTTTAAGGTCAGCATTAAGAGCATCCCATGGATGTGGTTGAAGTTGTTTAAGACCAAGAGCGATACGTTTCTTTTCATCATCGAAGTCAAGGATAACAACATTGATTTTTTCATCAAGTTTAACAATTTCTTCTGGATGATTTACACGGCCCCAAGAAAGGTCTGTGATGTGGATAAGACCATCTACGCCACCAAGGTCGATGAATACACCATAAGAAGTGATGTTTTTAACTGTACCTTCAAGTACTTGACCTTTTTCAAGTTTAGCGATGATGTCACGTTTTTGTTGTTCAAGTTCTGCTTCGATAAGTGCTTTGTGAGAAACAACAACGTTTTTGAATTCTTGGTTGATTTTAACAACTTTGAATTCCATAGTCTTACCAACGAAGATATCATAATCGCGGATAGGTTTAACATCGATTTGAGAACCTGGAAGGAACGCTTCGATGCCAAATACATCAACAATCATACCACCCTTAGTGCGGCATTTGATGTAACCCTTAATGATTTCGTCGTTTTCAAGAGCCTCGTTAACGCGATCCCAAGAACGAGATGCACGAGCCTTTTTGTGAGAAAGGATTAATTGTCCTTTTTTGTCTTCCTGATTTTCGATGAATACTTCTACAACATCACCGATTTTGATATCGGGGTTGTAACGGAATTCGTTTACAGGAATGATACCGTCGCTTTTGTATCCGATGTTAACCACTGCTTCGCGTTTGTTAAGAGCGATAATGGTACCTTCGATTACATCTTTGTCTTTAACGGTGTTGAGAGATTCATCGTAAGTTTTTGTAAGTTCTTCGCGAGATTTCTCTCCTACGGTTTCGCCTTTTTCGTAGGCATCCCAATCGAAATCTTCGATGGGTGAATTTTTCAATTCAGTCATTTAAATAGGTTAATAAATAGGTTAATAAATAAACACTAGGCCACACAACGGCCTAATTAGCGTGCAAAGTTAAGCATAATTTTCTATTTCACAATGTTTTTGACCTTATTTTTTTGCGCTTAGGCTTGGAATATTCATAAAAATTTCAATTGATTACACTATCCTTCTTCTTATAACCAAACGAATGAATATTCTCTTTATATAAAGTAGGCCCACCCCTTGCGAAGTAAGCCTACTATATATAAAGAAAATCCTATTACGCAATTTTATCCCTTTTGCCAGCAAACATTTCTATTTCTTCATGTTCAACACCTAATCTTCGCAACATATCATTGGCAAGGGCTGTTTTTTCTTTTATATGGTCTAACACCATTCTCACAAATGGGTCTTGTTCGAAATCGCCTCTCACCTGTTCAAAATCTATTTCCTTGCAGATAGAGGTTCCATCTACACCAAATCCGATTTTTGTCACCATTGAAAATTCTTTACGAGCATCCTCATAAAGCAATTTATCAAGTGCCACTACACTTTCTTGCCAACGGTTCATGATTGCGATAAGATCATCGGTTGTGAGTTCGTCACACTCCTTACCCCACCATGATTTGAAATTCTCAACAACCCAATTCCATTCCATATTATAATAATGGAGATGCATCTCACGCAATCGAGTATTAATTATTTCGATATCATCAATTCTACCCGCTACAATATCATCACACAATCGGGTTATCTCTGACTTTGGAGCAATCAATCCGGCCACGTCAATCCACTCGCCTTCTCCGGCCGATGCAATAGGCGACAAAAGATATGGGAGTTTAGTATTATCAATTTCAACTGCATCTTTTAATCTACTAATTATTGAATTTCCCATAAATTTATCAATTGCAAACTGATAATATTGAATACCTTTATCCAAGGCTCGTGCATCAATTGTCATCCCTTGATAAGAATATGTAGCAGCCGTTTCTCCCGATGTTTCTTTAATATTTCGGAGCAACTTCACTCCTTCAATCATCTTGGCCACTGTATATGGGCTCAACAAGTTAAAGTTTATCTGATCAAGACGATCATGATCGGTGCGACGGTCTCGGCAGGGCCATTTTTTGCTATCACGAATAGTTCCAACACTTTTCAAGTTTACACCCGGCACCAAGTAGGATTGTCCCGATTTCTCAATCAAATAAGAGAAAGGCATTCGCGATGTGTCGGGATGCTCAACATGGCGCCCCATCACCAATGAGAATGCTCCAATATGTGCCGGCCATAATAGATATGAGTCGCTTGTGGTTTTCGACCCTCGTTCTACAACTCCTTGATGGATAGGACCGAGTTTATACATATGATTACTTTGATTTGAGCCCGACCCCGCATTTAGGAATGAGAACATTCCTGCAATCAACAGGCTTGATTTGTGAGTTGAGACAGTGTATGGACCACCAAATACCGATGATGCCTCTCCATTTTCACACGTACAATTGGCAAAGAACAATGAGTCATGAGCAGAGAACAATCGTGCCACACGCGATCCTTGGCCTACAAAAGAGCGCACTACGACTGCCCCTTCATCAACATCGGCTCCCGACATTATAATAAAATCCGAAGCCACTACATTTACACCCACCTTCACAGGTGCAGCCGATGTGGAAGCAATCGTTCCATTTGAGAGTCTGGCAGCACCTTCGATGCGAGCACACTCTCCTATTTTCACATCAAGAATCACTCCACTATTAAGAATCACTGAGTTGCGACCAATAATCCCTTGATCAGAGCGTTGTTTTTGAGCATATTCAGTTATAGAATTTCTCAATGAATTTATGAGTTGTGGTTTGTGACGATACATTGCAATGAAATAAGCCACATGAGCCGACAATCGGTCATAGATGGGAACTTCTCTGCCTCCCGATTCATTAAGAACCGACACTTGCACGCCATTACCATAGGTAGATTCACCCGTTGCATTAATTCGGTCCACATTTTCAATAAACACTCCTTCGGCAATGTTGTAATTTGCAATATAGTTAGAGATTTTAGCGATATATACATCATCGCCAATAACACAATTGTGTATTGCTGCATTGTAGATACCACTTTGATACACCACATTACGATCGCGACAAAAAGTTTTGTTTGTTGCACCAAGGCGAATTGCGCCCGAAAATGTTACATTACGGTAGTGTTGAGGATTGAAATCACTTGATACTTCAATGCGACCCCATGTTTCACTCACACAACCTTGCGACTTGAGCATTTTTATCTCAGTCGCAGTGAGTTTACGGTAAGACATAAAATTAAATACTAATAATAAAACTAATAATTAAAAAAAAACTAATAAAAAACTTAAGTAGATATAATCTATAAATATATATGTTATTTAGAATCACTTAACTATTTTGAATTTCGGATTGTGTGTATTGATTTTTGTGTAAATTAAATATTATGTACTCGTATCAAACTCTTCCTGATCATACGTTTGAAAGAGGAAATCATTATATGGGAATCGCGAAAGATGTATCTCTTTTGCTTTTGCATATACCTTCTCTTTCAACTCTTCAATATTTATTTGCTGCTTTGCCGAGATAAACACACAGTTTTCATGCATTTTACTCATCCATGTTGCCTTCAATTCATCGAGCGAAATATTTTCGCGAGTGCGAGGAGTGAGGTCATCTTCATCTTTTGGGGTATAAGTAAATGCATCAACCTTATTAAACACCATAATCATGGGTTTATCGGCACTATCGCATATCTCTTGCAATGTTTTATTTACCACCTCTACTTGTTCTTCAAATTGAGGATGGCTTATATCCACTACATGAAGCAACACATCGGCCTCGCGCACCTCGTCAAGCGTAGATTTAAACGACTCGACCAAGTGTGTTGGCAACTTACGAATAAACCCTACCGTATCGGTCAACAAGAAAGGCAAATTCTCAATAATCACCTTACGCACAGTCGTATCGAGTGTCGCAAACAATTTGTTTTCGGCAAACACATCACTTTTGCTCAATAGATTCATGAGTGTCGATTTTCCCACATTAGTATATCCCACAAGAGCCACGCGAGTGAGTTTGCCTCGATTTTTGCGTTGTATCGATTTTTGTTTGTCAATATTTTTCAGTTCGGCTTTCAAACGCGATATTTTGTCGAGAATTATACGACGGTCGGTTTCAATCTGTGTTTCACCGGGTCCACGCATACCGATACCCCCACGTTGACGCTCCAAGTGAGTCCACATTCTGGTCAATCGAGGTAATAGATATTGATATTGAGCCAACTCTACTTGCGTTTTTGCATTGGCCGTTTGAGCACGTTTCGCAAAGATGTCAAGAATTAGACTTGTTCGGTCAAGAATTTTAACTTGCAATTCGCGTTCAATAATTGACACCTGTTTGGTTGAGAGGTCATCATCAAAAATCACCATCCCTATCTCATTTTCCTCAACAAACTGTTTTATCTCCTCAAGTTTCCCTTTTCCTACAAATGTAGCAGAATTGGGATGATCAAGGCGTTGAAGGAATTTTTTTACAGTAACTGCACCGGCCGTATCGGCAAGAAATGCCAACTCATCGAGATACTCATTAGCCTTTGCCTCACCTTGTTGAGGCGTGATGAGTCCCACGAGCACAGCCTTTTCGCTTGTTTCTTTGCTTAATATTAAATCTTTCATCGTGGGGGCAAAGATAAGGATAACTATTCACAATGCAAATTCATTATTCGTGTTTTGGGCAAAAAAGTTACTATTTTTTGTTTTTTTGTGTAATCAAGCCCAAGTAGTCTATATTATTCAATGCTATTGAGAATTTTTGTATTATCTTTGCTATGCTAAATTTATGTAAACGATTGTTATATGAAGTATTTTCTTTCGGTAGGTGAGGCTTCGGGCGATATTCATGCGACCGAACTAATTAAAGAATTGAAAGCCATTGATGAGAATGCTGAATTTGTGTATCTCGGTGGCGACCTCATGCGCGAGGCTGCCGGATGCGACCCGGTAGTGGACTATCGCGATATGGCTTATATGGGTTTTCATCGGTGATGAACATTCGTGATTCCTTCGCCTACAAAGATAGCTATAACAATTCATAAATACATAATTCTTATCCAAGAAGAGCTCCAACTCTTACTCACTTAATGGATTATTTTGATTGATTTTCGCAATTTTGCTAAAAATTTCTCTCAACACTTTAACAATAATGAAAAGATGAGGAGAAAGATATTTGACATAATGAATTTCATTCGTAACAATCCGGACGAGTTTCCTGAGTGGCACAACTCCGACACGGCAAAACTATTTTCGCCACCTAAGTTTGAAAACAAAAAAGAAAATAAAGGCTATTGGTTCTGATGTAAATAAGTGTTTTGCAATGGTGTAAAGCACTTATTTTTGGACTAATTGGGATTTTATGCTTAAAAACATATTAAAATATTTGGTTATATATATATATATATTTGCACCGATTTTTAACTTTTAATACTTATATAATATGAAAAAATTATTTTTATTACTTGTAATGACATTTGGGATTGTTGCAACTGCATTTGCTGATGATTATGCCTATGTTTCTAACGTACAACATTACTCGGATAGAACAGTAGTAACAATTTCAGCTAAGGGAAATTCATTAAGTCAGTATCCCGATGGGTTTATGGTAGGAGTTAGACCAGCAAATAAAATATTTGATTTGTTTCTTACAACTAGTAGAAACGAAAAAACAGTACGCTTAACTCCAGAAGAACCGTCTAGTGAAGTTATATTTTGGTGTGACGAAGATAACACGTCAAAAAAAGCATGTACTCGTGACGATTTTGT
Organism: Muribaculaceae bacterium; assembly: GCA_017409345.1. Lineage (GTDB taxonomy): Bacteria > Bacteroidota > Bacteroidia > Bacteroidales > Muribaculaceae > RGIG4079. The sequence goes on from JAFQSX010000011.1 coordinate 74,439, forward strand.
AGTAGATTCAAAACTCTAAAATAGAGTATAATCAATATAACAAGACTTTTTTAAGTGGGTTTATAATATTAACCACAAATTTTGTCTTTTACGCATAGAGAATGTTACTGTACCTTTGTGGTATAGTAACATTCTTTTTTTATGAAAACAATCAATCTCACTATGCCTCGTGGTTGCACGAACTCGATGATAAACAACTGCGATACTATTCGGTAGTGTGAAATAGGATTCTTTGAGCTGATAACCTCGGTCGCGAGTTTCAAGGGATAATATCGGAAACTTTTGATAAAAAAGATTGAAAAATTTGGCGCGAGTAAACTTTTTAGTTAACTTTGCCGTTATGAAAATGAATATATGGCTAAGCGTGAAATAAAATTCTACAAGCATTATTTCAACGAGTTCTATGTGGCTCAGACCGATAAGGTCAGAAAAAAGATTGCACAAACATTGGTTTGGTTGCAAACTTTAGACCGATTGCCTATTACCATACTTAAAAGTATTGAGGGTAAAAAAGGACTTTTTGAAATAAGAGTTGAATTTGGTGGCGATATATTCCGTGTGTTCTGCTGCTTCGATGAGGGCTCTTTGGTAATCCTTTTTAATGGATTCCAAAAGAAAACTCAAAAAACACCTTCGGGTGAAATCGAAAAAGCAGAAAGATTAATGAAAGAATATTTTGAATCTAAAGAAGCAAAAGAATGAGTGTTATGGAAGATACAAAGAAAAATGCCCTTATGAATTGTAGCAATCTTTATGAATTGCTCAATGTTGAATTTGGAGAAGTCGGAACTCCTTCTCGTGAAGAGTTTGACAAAGAAACTGAAGCATTTTGCCTCGCTCAAACTCTTAAAGAAGAACGCAAGCGTGCCGGACTTACTCAGCAAGAACTTGCTGACAGAATTGGTACAAAAAAAACTTATATCTCACGACTTGAAAATGGTAAAGCTGATATCCAATTAAGTACTCTTTTCCGTATTTTTGAGGGATTAGGTCGTCGTGTAAATTTGACTATTTCTTGATATAATATATCCTATGAGTAAGAAATTTGTTATATCAACTATTATCATTTGCATTGTAATTGCTATCGTTTTCGATTGTCTGATTGAAGTACCTAATAAATGGGCTGATGGAGCAATAACAGGATGTGCAATAGCGACAGGAATCATAATCGTTAGTTATTTGTCCAATAGAAATAAGAAAGATAAATAGTAATTCAGAGAATTTAAGGCTCACTCATTTGAGTGGGCTTTTTTTTGTCTTTTAGTGGGCAACGATTTGACCATGATTTTGCATTCGATTTAATTTAATTCTTTCTTATTTAATTGAATCATTATTGAATACTTTAGTTTTCGATTCTTTGTTGTATCTTTGTGTTTGGATAAAAAATGAGAATAGAATATGACGTATTTTCTTTCGGTAGGTGAGGCTTCGGGCGATATTCATGCGGCCGAACTAATTAAAGAATTGAAAGCCATTGATGAGAATGCTGAATTTGTGTATCTCGGTGGCGACCTCATGCGCGAGGCTGCAGGATGCGACCCGGTAGTTGACTATCGCGATATGGCTTATATGGGTTTTAGCGAAGTGCTTCGCAATCTTGACAAAGTGTTTGGCAATCTCCGTCGTGCCAAAGATGCATTACGACAATCATGCCCCGATGCTCTAATTCTCGTTGACTATCCAAGTTTCAATCTCAAACTCGCTAAGGCTGCACACCAGTTGGGTATTCCCGTATTCTATTATATATCTCCCAAGGTGTGGGCATGGAAAGAATATCGCGTGAAGCAGATTAAGAAATATGTCACTCGATTGTTTTCTATCTTGCCCTTTGAGGTGGAGTTTTTTAAGAAACATGATTATGAGGTGACCTATGTTGGTAACCCTTCGGTTGAGGAGATTGAGCAACGCATAAAACTATTATCCACAGTCGATGATTTCATAAACGCTCATGACCTTGAAGCACGCCCCATTCTTGCACTTGTGCCGGGAAGCCGTCGAGGAGAGATTCGCAACAACCTACCCATAATGCTTGAAGCCGCAAAGCGTTTCCCTCAATATCAAGCCGTGATAGCAGGGGCTCCGGGCATCGATGCCTCGCTCTATGCGTCAATGACTTCACAACCGGTGGTGACCGGTGTGACTTTTGAGCTGATGAGTGTGTCGCAAGCGGCACTTGTCACATCAGGCACTGCCACACTCGAAGCAGCATTGTTACGCACTCCACAAGTTGTTTGTTATAGAGCCAATGGTTCTAAATTCTCCTACAATCTGTTTAAACGCATCTTAAAAATCCCATTCGTATCCCTCCCCAACCTCATTGCAGGGCGAGAGATAGTGAAAGAGATGTTGCTACACTACTGCGAGCCCGAAGGAGTTGCCTATGAATTGAGCAAAGTAATACCCGGAGGCGAACAACACCAAGCCCAACTTGACGGATACACCCACATGCGCTCCCGCCTCGGCACCAACAAAGCCGCCGAAACCACTGCACGACTTATCTACGAAACAATAGGATAAAATATATTAATTTTATAAACTACATCCGATATACATCAATGAACAATATAGAATCGATTGAGGCGATAAGTCGCTTGAAGGGGAAGGAGAAGGTGAGAGTGCTGTTTGTGTGCTTGGGTAATATATGTAGGTCGCCGGCGGCCGATGGCATTATGCAGGCTGTTGTGGCTGAGCATGGTGATGAGGCGCGCTGGGAGATTGACTCGGCCGGTACGGGTGGTTATCATGTGGGCGATTTGCCCGATAATCGTATGCGCATTCATGCTCGCCGTCGTGGATATGAACTAAATCATATATGCCGCCAGGTGCGTTACTCCGATTTTGATGATTTTGACCTTATTATCCCTATGGACGCAAATAATGAGATGAATCTCAAAAGATTGTCGCCATCACTTGAAAATGAGGCAAAAATTGTGCCTATGGCAAAATTTATTGATATGGCTCTACGTTATGATTATATCCCCGACCCTTATTATGAAGGTGCCGAGGGGTTTGAATTGGTGCTCAACCTGTTGGAAAATGGGTGTGCTAATCTGTATGATGTAGTGTCGAGAGTGATTAAATAAATTGTTGGCATACACGGACATGGCACGCCATAGTACACAGCACGCCGTATCCCTACAAAATTTTAATTAAATATTGTTATGCGAAAAATAACCTCAATTCTACTACTTGTGATAGCTTTTATTGCAACGGCCAAAACCACTGTAGTGTGGGAGAATATGGGCAACGACAAAGATGCAAAGGGTAATGCCTATTATGTGCAACGTTTCACTGTGAAAGGTGATGTGGCAAAGATCGACCGCCTTTGTTTCAATCAATTTGCCCGACAAATGACACCTCTCAATAGTGCCGATTCTGTTGTGGAAATCGTTCCCGGTTATTATTATATCACAAGTCCCCAATTTGGCACTGCTGCCGATAGCGTGGTCATTGATATTCGTGTAAAAGGCACTATGGCAGCCATTTGCTATGCTCCCGACGGGGTGCATGTGGTGACTAAAGAGGGTCTTACTGCCGGGGTGAAATATTCTCGCAAGTCGATTATCGACCGCCCTGAGCAATGGAGTGTTGAGGGACGTGACAAAATGCCTTATGGAGATAGCATATATCGTTTTAATGAATCTCTTGTGAGCAATGACTCAATAGGGGTTTATGATGTGATACCTTCGTTTAAAAGCGTAAAAATGCTTGGGGGTCATTATAAAGGCAATGGAGAGGTAATCTCTCATGCCATTACTCACTCAAATCCCGAATTCTACCGCATTACAATCTCTACCGATAGCGTGGTAGTGGAATATGCATCGGAGCGAGCGCTTAAAATTGCTCATCGTGTGCTATCTACTCACAACTATCTACCCGGCGACGGCACTCCCCTACCTTGTGCCGTGATTGAAGACTACCCCGACCTCCCCTACCGAGCCGTGATGATTGATATCGCTCGCAACTTCCAACGCGTAAACGATCTCCAAACCGTGGTACAGATGCTTGCTCGATATCGTCTTAACACTCTACATTTCCACTTTTGCGATGACGAAGCATGGCGATTGGAAATCCCGGGACTACCCGAACTGACCAATGTTGGTTCTCGCCGAGGATATACACTTGACGAAAAAAATCACCTTGTGCAGATTTTTGCCGGCAATGGAGACCCCAATACAGCCGAAGGCACTGCCAACGGATATATTTCTCGTGGAGAGTTCATTGAGTTTCTACGATATTGTCAAGAATATGGCATTGATGTCGTCCCCGAAATCGAATCTCCCGGACATGCACGTGCTGCAATCAAATCAATGGAAGCACGTTATCGCAACACCGGTGATGCGTCATATCGATTAATCGAAGATGGCGACACTTCTCGTTACACCTCGGCTCAAGCATTTCATGACAATGTGATGAATCCGGCGTTGCCCGGTCCATATAAATTTATGGAGAAAGTGATTGATGAGATTGCATTGATGTATAAAGAAGCGGGAGTGCCACTCACTGCTATCCATATTGGCGGCGATGAAGTGCCTCGCGGAGCATGGAACGGTGCGCCATCGGCATTGGCTTTGATAAAAAACAAAAATCTCAAAGACGAAAAGGGATTGCATGCCTATTTTGTGCAACAATTGGCTAAAATCCTATCACAACGAGGCATAAAAATGAATGGTTGGCAAGAAATTGCCGTAGGACACACTCCGGAATACAATGCCGAAATTGCTCCATTGGTGGGAGGTGTGAACTGTTGGAGCACTCTACCCTCTCACGGCCATGGTGGTGTAACACGCGAAGCCGTCAACGCCGGTTACCCAATCATTTTGAGTAATGTCAACCATTTCTATCTCGACATGACCTACAATTATCATCCTCTTGAAAAAGGATTGAATTGGGGTGGTACCGTTGATGAATTTAACTCTCTTGCCGGTTATCCTGCTCAGTTATGCCCCACCGATTCTACCACTCCCGGTCGAATAATAGGCATAAGCGGACATGTGTTTGCCGAAACGATGCGTTCATTTCCCCAACTCCAATCATTCCTCCTTCCTAAAATGCTTGGACTTGCCGAACGCGCGTGGAATAATTCAGAAACATATACTCCCGCTATGTTCAACAATATAATTTGCAAAAAAGAATTACCACGATTGGCTTTACGAGGATGGAATTTCCACCTTCGCCAACCGGGAATAATTGTTGAGGATGGAATAGTGAAGATGAATTCACCCTATCCAGGTGCAGTGATACGCTACACTCTTGACGGATCGGAACCAAATTCAAAATCGGCAACTTATACCGAGCCCTTTGCCTCTGATGCAACGCAAATTCGCGCTCGCCTATATCACCTTGGCAAAGAGAGCGTAACTACCATTTTGTTTAAATAAAACCCACTACACTCATGGTGCATATCGATGATCTGGAATATAAGACAAGTTCACAATATCTAATTGAAGAATTGAAAAAACGTATCATTGTACTTGATGGCGCAATGGGTACGATGATTCAACAACACAATCTATCGGAGCCCGATTTTCGTGGCACTCAATATGCATCATGGTCGTGCAATCTCAAAGGGTGCAATGATATCCTCTGCATAACTGCTCCTCACATCATAAAAGATATCCATCTACAATATCTCAATTCCGGTGCGTCAATCATTGAAACCAATTCTTTCAATGGCAATGCTTTCTCTCTTGCCGACTATAATCTTGAAAATGAAGTAGAGACTATAAACATTGCTGCAGCGAAGGTCGCTCGCGAGGCTGCCGATGAATATATGGATAAAAATCCAGGCAATATGTGTTGGGTTGCCGGTAGCATTGGACCGACAAGCAAATCACTTTCAATGGCCTCATCTCTTGGCGAGAACATCAGTTGGGATTCTCTAGTTGACACTTATATTTTACAAATGAGAGCATTGATAAATGGAGGAGTTGATTTATTTCTTATCGAAACAATATTTGACACCCTAAATGCAAAGGCTGCCGTCTATGCTGCTCGCCGTGCCATGGAGTTGGAAGACATAAAAATCCCATTAATGATTTCAGCCACACTCACACAGACAGGACGCACCCTTTCGGGACAGACACTTGATGCCTTTGTCGCGTCCATTTCGCATTGCCAACCATTATCTATTGGGCTAAATTGTGGTTTTGGAGCCGACATGCTTTCTCCTCACATTGAATCTTTACAGACAATTCCTTTTGCAGTGAGTATGCACGCTAATGCCGGACTACCTAACGAAATGGGAGAATATAACGAAACTCCATCAACAATGGCACAAAAAATCAAACCATTGATTGATAAAGGATTGATCAATATCGTCGGTGGTTGCTGTGGCACTACTCCGGCACACATCAAAGCAATCGCAAACATCGTAAAAGAGGAAAAAGAAAAAAAGAAAGAGGTAAAAGCACTCAACTCTCAACTCACGACTCCCGATTCTCGTTGCCTTCTTGCCGGACTTGAAGCAATGGAAATAAGTCCCGAACGCAATTTTGTAAATGTCGGAGAACGATGCAATGTTGCCGGCAGTCGCAAATTTCTGCGATTAATCAACGAGAGTAACATTTCCGAAGCATTACAGATTGCTTGTTCACAAGTTGATGCCGGTGCACAAATAATTGACATAAACATGGACGATGCCATGCTCAATGCCGAGAAAGAGATGGCTCAATTTATAATTAAACTTGGCGAAGAGCCTCAAACGGCTCGTGTGCCATTCATGATTGACTCTTCAAAATGGGAAGTAATCACTTCGGCTCTCAAACTCGTACAAGGGAAAGCCATTGTTAATTCAATAAGCCTTAAAGAGGGAGAAGAGGCATTTATCGCTAAGGCTCGCCATATCCACGAAATGGGGGCGGCTGTTGTTGTGATGGCCTTTGACGAAAAAGGTCAAGCCGACACCTACGACCGCCGCATCGAGATATGTCGTCGTGCCTACGATATATTGACAACCAAAGTACATTTCCCTGCTTGCGACATAATTTTTGACCCAAATATATTGGCCGTTGCCACAGGCATTGAACAACATAATTCTTATGCTCTTGACTTTATCAATGCCACAAAATGGATTAAACAAAATCTCCCCGGCGCAAAAGTGAGTGGCGGAGTAAGTAACCTCTCATTCTCTTTCCGTGGCAATAATTATATCCGTGAAGCAATGCATGCTCTCTTCCTATATCATGCAATAAAGGAAGGTATGGATATGGCTATTGTAAACGCTGCCACTCTCATGCCGGTTGATGAAATACCTCAGGATGTCAGAGTGGCTATTGAAGATGTGCTATTTAATCGTGATAACGATGCCACCTCACGTCTTATTGACATCGCTCAACGCATAAAAGAGGATATGAGTGGCGAAAAACTCAAACCTAACAATAACGATAGTATAGCACAATCCCTCTCTCCACAACAACAAGTTGAACGAATGCTCATAAAAGGGCTCTCCGACGGATTAGAGTCTCAACTTCAAGCCACTTTAGATCTCATTGGTTCGCCTATCAATGTAATCAACAATGTATTGATGCCTGCAATGAACAAAGTGGGACAAATGTTTGCCGAAGGAAAATTATTCCTCCCTCAAGTTGTAAAGAGTGCCCAGACAATGAAATGCGCCGTTGACATTCTCACCCCAATCATTGAAGCGGAAAAAGGGAAAAGTAAAGAGGTAAAAACTCTCAATACTCAACACCTAACCCTCAACTCCAAAAAGATTGTACTTGCCACAGTCAAAGGCGATGTACACGACATAGGCAAAAATATTGTTGCAATAATCCTATCATGTAACGGATATGACGTTATTGATATGGGCGTAATGGTTCCCAGCGAAGATATCATTGCAAAGGCTATTGAATCAAATGCCGACTTCATTGCGTTGAGTGGGCTCATCACCCCTTCTCTCGAGGAGATGTGTCGAGTGGCTCAACTTATGGAACAAAATGGAATGACTATACCATTGCTCATTGGTGGAGCAACTGCCTCTGAAATGCACACCGCGGTAAAAATCGCGCCATGCTATAGCCATCCTGTCATTTACATCAAAGATGCAGCATTAATTCCGTCAGAGATAGAGGCTTTTTACTCTACCGACAAAGCCAATGATTATCTTTCATCGCTATATACCCGCCAAGAAGAATTGCGACAATTACATGCGCAATCGCAACCATCTATATCGATTGAGGAAGCAAGAAAACATAAAGTCGAATATGACAATGATATTACAATTACCGTTCCCATTCATCAAGGGGCTCATGATTTATCATTTACAATAGCCGAGGCTCGACAACTAATAAATTGGCGTGCATTCTTTGCCGTATGGAAACTTGATGCAGCATTTGCCGAGATTGCCAACATTAATGGCTGTGACCACTGTCGTGCACAATGGCTTGCTGCCGTGCCACAAGAGCAACGAGGAAAAGCAACAGAAGCAATGCAATTATTTAAAGAAGCCAACAGAGCTCTTGATTATCTTGAAACGATATTAACCGAAGGTTTAAAGGCACGTGTAATATTAATGCCCGCAGGAAGTAGCAACGAAGAAATTATCTATCACCACAATAATTGCGCGCACACACTCCCTACTCCTCGACAATTGCATGGAGATGCCCCATACATGGCTCTTGCCGATTTCATTAAACCGATTGATAACGATGGAAACTTATGTGATTGGATCGGAGCATTTGCCGTAACGGTAGGAATGGATATGCAAAAAATAATCAACAAATATCGTGACTTAAACGACGATTTCAAATCATTACTCTATCAATCATTGGCCGACCGTCTTGCCGAAGCCACTACCGAGTTAATGTATCGTCATGTCAAAGAATATTTGTGGGGTTTTGACACAAAAGGTATCCGTCCGGCTATAGGATTCCCTTCTTTGCCCGACCAACGACTCGTTTTCCTTGCCGATAAAGTGATAAAATATTCCGAATTGGGTATTTCACTCACCGAAAACGGAGCACTCTACCCCTCAGCCTCAACCACAGGCTACATCATTGCTCATCCTCAAGCAAGATATTTCATTCTTGAATAGCAACGGTGCAGAGTTGAATATTATACTCAATCCTCTTTGATGCGAATCAAAGCATTGGTCAATATTGCCATTACTCCACCGGTAGTTATGCCCGATGAGAATATATTCCGAAGTGTTTCGGGTAATTGCGACAATATTTCAGGAACAAGTTCTATACTTAAACCACAACTAAAACTAATAGCAATAACCAACGTGGCCTTACGATTGATTTCTTGCGAAGCTATAATGCGAATCCCGGCAGCTGCTACTGTTCCAAACATCAGCAAGGTTGCGCCTCCTAATACGGGATCCGGCATCAGCGAAAACACTAAACCCACAGCCGGAAACAAGCCCAATAACATTAACATAGCAGCAATAAAGAACCCCACATAACGGCTTGCTACGCCCGTGAGTTGAATCATTCCGTTATTTTGAGCAAAAATAGAATTAGGAAATGAATTAAAAATACCTGCCAACATAGAATTTACGCCATCGCCCAAAATTCCACCCGAAGCCCTCTTCATAAACACCTCTCCCTCTACTGGTTGACCAGAGATGAGTGAATTGGCAGTTATATCACCATATGCCTCTATCGCAGTAATTAAATAAACCAGTGCAAGCGCTATGATAGATGACCAGTCAAATGAAATTCCATACTTAAAAGGCACCGGAATATTAAAGGTGCCGAAATTTTGCATAGCAGAAAAATTCACCATGCCCATCATCCAAGCCACGACATACCCTACAACAAGCCCTATAACAATCGAACTCATGCGTAGATAATGGTTACTACTACGATTAAAAAACACAATAACCAACAACACTAATGCCGCTAATCCAATATTCTCAAATGCACCAAATGTTCCGGCGATTTTCGCAACCTCACCTCCTCCACAAGCTGTTATACCAACCTTTATCAAACTTAGTCCGATCAAAGTTACTACAATACCCGACACCAAAGGTGTAATTATGCGACGAGTATATCTTAGCACACGACTCACCAACATTTCAACCACCGAGCCGGCAATCGTAGCGCCAAATATGGCTGGCAATCCACCAAGCATTCCCGCTGCAATAATCGGACCGATAAATGAGAAACTTGTTCCTTGTATGCACAACAAGCCACATCCCACCGGACCTACTCTGCGACATTGTATAAATGTTGCAATCCCTGACACAAACAATGACATCGAAACAAGAAATCCGGTTGTATCCAAATCTAAGTTCAATGCTCCGGCAATTATTAGTGGAGGGGTAATTATAGCCACAAACACTGCCAAAAGATGTTGCACTGCCGCAAAGATTGTTGCGCGAAAGGGAGGGCGATCCTCTAATCCATATATCAACCCTTTAGGCTTATTATATGCTGTTGATTCCATTTTTATAATCGTTTTGCTCTCTTAATTTACTAAATTATTCTCTAATTTTAATTTGACAGTCGTCTAAACTTTCAATGATAGCCAATGATTCTACTCGAATGCCGGTTTGACGAAGTATATCTCCTCCTTGTTGGAATGCTTTCTCAATGAGAAATCCCATTCCAACTAGTTCGGCTCCGGCTTGTTGCACTAAATCAATCATCCCTTTTCCGGCATTGCCATTGGCAAGAAAATCATCAATAAACAAGACTTTATCACCGGGTTGTAAATAGTCCTTACTCACACACACCGTATAAAACTGATTTTTAGTAAAGGAAAATACTTCGGTTACCAACATATTCTCCATCGTACTCGGCTTACGCTTCTTGGCAAAAACCACTGGTAATTCTAACAAATACCCCACCATAATAGCCGGAGCAATACCACTTGCCTCCACCGTCAGAACCTTGTTAATCTGTGTATTTGCAAAACGACGAACAAACTCTACCGCCATCGATTTCATCAAAATAGGATCCATCTGATGATTGATAAAATTATCCACTTTTAATATACCCCCGGGGAAACAACGTCCATCTTTTTTTATTCTATCTTTAAGAGCTTTCATAAGTAAATCTATATTTGAAATAGCAAAGTTACATTTTTTTGTTAATATATATAGAACTACAAATAAAAGCATTAGAAATATTGGTTGGTTTATGTTAAATATTTAAGAAGATGATGGGGGATTCACTCAACAAAGTGGATAACATTATATAGAGTGTTTATTAATTATCTAAAAAACTATAGGGTTATCTCACGATAACCCTATAATTGTAAACCTTAAAAATCTAATCCTATGAAAAAACTAATTCAAATTTTCGCAATTGTGAATAATTCCACTTTTATTCTTTTCTGCTGTTGTGTTGTATTTATAATACGGAGTTTTATTTCATTTGTTATATTATCACCCAATAATTAATATTTTTTTGCAATTATCCCGTTTTATGACTATTTTTGTGAGTCGAGAAAAGCATTTTTAGTATGGCTCAATTTCAATTAAACATTCTTGGTTGTGGTTCAGCAATACCAACAGCCCGGCACAACCCTTCATCTCAAATCCTTGACATTAGAGATAATCTTTTTATGATTGATTGTGGCGAAGGTGCGCAACTGACTATGCGTAAAATGCGCCTCAAATACACCCGCCTCAATCACATCTTCATAAGTCATCTACATGGAGATCACTGTTTTGGGCTTATTGGACTACTCTCGTCAATGGCACTTCAAGAGAAAAGCGGGACAGTCACTATCCACATTTTTGAAGAAGGGGCCAACCTTTTTGATCAACAACTCAAATTTTTCTGCCGCGACATCCCATTTGAAATAAAATTCAACATCATCAAGCCCGAGAAAGCATTGATTTTTGAATCACACGCCATCACCATTGAAACTATCCCTTTGTTTCACCGAGTGCCATGCGTGGGATTTATATTTAAGGAAAAAACCAAATTACGCCATCTCAAGGGTGACATGGTGAAATTCTACAATATCCCCATAAAAGAATTACATGGCATTAAAGAAGGGAATGATTATGTTACTCCCGAAGGAGTTTTAGTCACAAATTCACAACTCACTACCGACCCCGATCAAGTGATGAGTTATGCTTATTGTTCCGACACGGCTTTTAATCCTCAAGTTGCCGAAATGATCAAGGGTATAAACACTATTTACCATGAAGCAACCTACACCAATGATTTTGCGCATTTGGCACGACAACGAGGGCATTCAACATCGGCCGAGGCGGCTCGCATTGCACAAATGGCTGGCGCAGAACGCCTTATTCTGGGACATTTTTCAAAAAGATATCGCGATGAATCACCTATTATTAACGAAGCAACAGAAATATTCCCCAACACCATTCTTGCCAACGATGGAATGAGAATTGATTTATTATGACACTATTTGATGAAGATATAAAATATATGCGTATGGCTCTCGACGAGGCTCACAAAGCATTTGATGCCGATGAAATTCCTATCGGCGCTGTTGTTGTGTGTCAAGGGCGTGTCATCGGTCGTGGACACAATCTCACCGAAATGCTCAATGATGTTACCGCCCATGCCGAAATGCAAGCCATTACTGCAGCAGCAAATACTCTTGGGGGCAAATATCTGCAAGATTGCACCCTATATGTTACAGTCGAGCCTTGCTTGATGTGTTCCGGAGCTATTGGCTGGAGCCAACTGTCACGCATTGTATATGGTGCAAGCGATGATAAGCGAGGCTACTCAACATTTATCCATCGACACCCATTCCACCCCAAGGCCGCTATCACCCCCGGAGTGCTTGCCGATGAGTGTAAAGAGTTGATGCAACTATTCTTTAAGAAGAAACGATAACTAATATTTTAAAAAACTTAACACCAATCATAATGCATCAACAATCGTTTCTATGTAATCCCCACCCTCGCCGCTAAATGGACTTTCTAATTCCGTTCTGATATTTGAAACTCTACATAATAAAAGTGGGCAACTCAATCGAGTAGCCCACTTTCGCTTTACTAGTAATATTCGTTAGTCAATATAAACTTTTTCTGAGATAAGTTTGCCATCGGTAGTTACCCCTATTGCAACATATATACCATGGACAAGATTATCGGTAGCCACTTCGTTACCTTGTGCTTTTGCAACCTCAATACCGGTCAATGTATAAATTGACATAGCCGATACCTCTGCACCATTTATCACAATTTTATTGTCATATACAGAGATTGAAGCTTCTTGCTCAGCAACGATTGATTCCACGCCAACACCTTCGCATGCAGCGGTATATTTTGCCACACCTTGCTTAGGAATAAGTGTCCACAAGTGGATTTTTGAACCATCAACCTTTGCAAGTGCAGTTGTAACGAATGTGCCGTTTGACACACCACTTGCACCAAGCACCGGATAGCTGTTTAACTTTGTAGCCGAAGCCTCGCCATCGGTAAGATTGATAAGATTGAGATAACCTTGTTGAACCGATGTTTTATATGTTACAGCCGCAGCAAGTTTGTATTTGCCATAAGTAAACGGAGCGTAACTTGTTCCATAACTATTTTCATCAAGAGTAGCAGTGTTCAATTCACGAATGAGTGTACCGCTTGCATTAAACAATGCAGGAGCGCCATTCTTACCGGTTGCCCAGAATGTGCCATCTTCGTTTGCACGAATTTCGATTACAGCATATGAACCACCATAGTTAAATGCGGCACCGCTTGCATCTTTTAGAGTGATTACCGAAGGAGTAGGATTAGCGACCCCATTTGTCACGGTGTAAACATATACTTTGCCTTCGTAACCTGTATTTGAAGTGAAATAGAGTTTACCATTGTTGATTGTACCCGATGCGCTCATCAAGTCGCCTGAACGTGCACCATGATTGGTTGTTTCAAGCACTACCGAAGGCGTTGCGGCATCACCGCTCCAGCTATATACTTTCAATGTACTTGTTGCTCCATAAGCAAGGTTACAAGCCACGATAGTGCCACCCATATTTGCTACTGACGCATATTGATATGCATCGTTTGTGATACCGGTTGAAGGAAGAGATCCTTTCATTGCACCTGTGTTGGCGTTCACGATGCGAATATAACCTGTAGCATTGTCGGGGTCACGTTGCACCACATAAAGATTATCGCCTTTCAACACCATGTTGCGGGTATAATCGTTTGCAGGATTCATCCATGATGCAGATGTGCCATCTGCTGCCGAATAGCACCAATCGTTTGTGAAGATTGTTGGGATAGTCACTGTTGAAGGTGTTTCAGTAGAACCTGATGCGGTAATTGTACCGGTGCAATTAATCTCTATGCGAGTTGAGCCACTTTGCACTGCTACATATCCGCTATATGAGCCGGCTTCTTTCGATGTGTCAAGGCTGATTGTCATTGTACCACCGGTGCGACTGTTCCAACCCGATGTAGCCACCTTGAATGCAGATGAGCTGCTATTATAAACAATGTCGCTTGTGAGGTTGGCTCCGGTGATTGTCACGGTTGACGATGGAGCGGCTGCACCTTTTTGTGCTGTGAACGACAATGATGTTGTGCTGGCAGTGAGCGATGGTGTGCCGGGAGTAGGCTCGGGAGTTGATGCTTCGGTAATCGTACCGGTGCAGTTAATCTCGATACGGTTTGTGCCACTTTGCACTGCCACATATCCGCTATATGTTCCGGGCTCTTTCGATGTGTCAAGACTGATTGTCATTGTTCCACCAGTGTAGCTATCCCAATTTGATGTAGTCACTTTAAATGCCGATGAACTGCTATTGTAAGCTATCGTATTTGAGAGGTTGGCTCCGGTAATAGTCACGGTTGACGATGGAGCGGCTGCACCTTTTTGTGCAGTGAACGACAATGATGTTGTGCTTGCTTTAAGCGATGGTGTGCCGGGTGCAGGTTCTGATGAAGAAGATATTGTACCGGTGCAATTGATTTGAATGCGAGTTGTACCGCTTTGCACTGCGATATATCCGCTGTATGTACCAGCCGATAATGCTGTGTTGAGCGAAATTTTCATTGTACCACCGGTGCGGCTGTTCCAACCCGATGTTGTAACAGTAAATGCCGATGAACTGCTACTATAAGTGATGTCATTTGTGAGGTTAGCACCTGTGATTGTCACCGTAGTAGAGGGTGCCGAGCCTCCTTGTGTGCCTGTCAACGACACTGATGTGTTGCTGGCTTTAAGCGATGGTGTGGTAGTTTCACCCGACACATTAAATGCCATCATATCGTTATACATGGCAATAATCTTAGAGCCATAAGTTGTAGAGGCTGCCCATCTTCCGCTAAGGTCCTCCCAGTTGGGGGCTATACCACGAGTAACATATTTAAATCGAGGGTCAACAAGTGTTTCGCCTGCAGGAAGCGCCTTGTTACATGCATAAGCATACAAATGTTGCACTTGTGCTGTCACGCCCTCTTCTACTGTCGAGAATTGACAGCCTTTTTGACCGAGAGTAGTCACACCAAGACCGCAATAGTTGTGGTCATCGGGAGTCACAGCTGTTCCTCCGGTGTACTTAAACCAGCCTGTTTCAATGATTGATTGACAGAGTGCGATGTCGCCACGCAAGCCATAACGTGCTGACACTGCGATAAATTGTTCGGCAATCTCACGGTCAAACGAACTGTTTTGAGATTTCACAAACTGATACATTCGTTCCACCGTTGCCACATTTGTTCCCAAGATAGGTGTTGCCGCATTTGCCACAACTGCCATCATCAAGAACAGCATTAATGAAGTAAACTTTTTCATCAAGTAAATTGTGTTAAGAGTTATGATATTAAATATTTTTTCAAAATAAAGTGCAATATTAGCAAATTTTTCCGACATTAGAAACTATTTTAGACATTCATAGGCTTTTTTATGCCAAATCCATATCACTTTTTAGCCATTTTATCCTCGCGTCAAAAATGTTGGCAAAATATTTTTATTCAAAATCGATTTCTAAACATCTTTTTTCATTTCTATAAAGAAATTTTTCTTTAATAATAGTTGTTAAGACAACATATTTACACTAAATTTGCATTAAATTTACTCTTGGAGTGTCAAATAGGATTATCAAACTAACTAATTAATAATTTTAAATTCAAACTTCTATGTGGTTAACTAACTCATCTATAGGGAGAAAGCTCATCATGTCTATTACAGGAGCTTGTCTTATCCTATTCCTTACGTTTCACGTATTGATGAATGCAGTTGCTATCGTGTGGCCTACTGCCTACAACACGATTTGTCAACTTTTAGGTGCCAACTGGTATGCGCTCGTGGCATCTATGGGACTTGCAGCACTTTTCGTGCTTCACATTGTTTACGCGTTTATCCTCACTTTGCAAAACCGCAAGGCTCGTGGTAACGACCGTTACAATGTAACAACTCTTCCCCCTCACGTTGAATGGTCATCAAACAACATGCTCGTTCTCGGTATCGTTGTTGTTGCATTCCTCGTGGTTCACATGATTCAATTCTGGGCTAAAATGCAGCTCGTTGAAGCACTTTCACACGACCCTGCTACTTGGGCTGTTGTTGATGGCGCTGCTGCTAACCCTGCAATGGGTACATTGTTCATTCACGCTGCATTTAGCGAAGTGTGGACTCCTATCGTTTACATCATTGGCTTCGTTGCTCTTTGGTTCCACATGAACCATGGCTTCTGGTCAATGTTCCAAACTGCCGGTTGGAATAACGACACTTGGTTGCCTCGCTTGAAAAAAGTGGCTTGCTGGTGGACTACTATCGTTGTAGGTCTTTTCACCATCCAAGCAGTATGGTTCACTTACCAAGCAAAAGAAAACGCTTACCTTAACGACAAAGAACTTCAAGAACAATACTTTGAAACTTATGTTGAAACAATTCAACATGATCAAGAAGCATTCCAAAGCAAAGCAATGGAAATTCAATTGTCAGGTGCTGATCAATCAGAAATGGCTGTAAAAATGGCTGAACTTCAAAAAGAAGTAGATGCAAAATCAACCATCATGACTAACGCAATCAAAGTATTCTGCAAAGATCTTCCTCAAGTAAAAGCATTGATTCGACAAGAAGAAGAAATGCAAAAAATGCAACAACAAGCACCAATGGGCGGTGGCGAAGAAGTTATTGCTGACTCAGCCGCAGTAGATACAACTAATGTTAAACTTCAAAACTAATCAAGCGATATGGATAAAATGATTGATTCAACTCCTATCATGAAGGATTATGCCGACATGGAATCGGCAGCAACAACAAAGATTGATTCTAAAATTCCTGAAGGTCCTGTCGCTGAAAAATGGACCAATTATAAGGCTCATCAAAAACTCGTTAACCCTGCCAACAAGCGTAACCTAGACATTATCGTTGTAGGTACAGGTCTTGCAGGTGCATCGGCCGCATCTACTCTTGGTGAAATGGGCTTCAATGTGCTCAACTTCTGCATCCAAGACAGTCCTCGTCGTGCTCACTCTATCGCGGCTCAAGGTGGTGTTAATGCTGCTAAAAACTATCAAAACGATGGTGACTCTATTTACCGTCTTTTCTATGATACAGTAAAAGGTGGTGACTTCCGTTCACGCGAAGCAAACGTATATCGTCTTGCCGAAGTTTCTAACAACATCATCGACCAATGTGTTGCACAAGGTGTTCCTTTCGCTCGCGAATATGGTGGCTTGCTCGCTAACCGTTCATTTGGTGGCGCTCAAGTATCTCGTACTTTCTACGCTAAAGGTCAAACAGGTCAACAACTTCTCCTCGGTGCATATTCTTCACTCAACCGCCAAATCGAAAAAGGCACAGTGAAATCATTCAACCGTCGCGAAATGCTTGATGTTGTTATCATCGATGGTCGTGCTCGCGGTATCATCGTACGCAACCTTGTTACCGGCGAAATCGAACGCTACGCTGCTCACGCTGTAGTTCTCGCTACCGGTGGTTATGGTCGTGCATTCTTCCTTTCTACCAACGCTATGGGCTGTAACGGTTCGGCTGCTATCCAAGCTTTCCGTAAAGGTGCTTACCTTTCTAACCTCGCGTTCACTCAAATTCACCCAACATGTATCCCCGTTCACGGTGAAGACCAATCAAAGCTTACTTTGATGAGCGAATCACTCCGTAACGACGGTCGCATCTGGGTTCCTAAAAAGAAAGAAGATGCCGAAGCTATCCGTGCAGGCAAAATGAAACCAACTGATATACCTGACGAAGATCGCGACTTCTATCTCGAACGTCGTTATCCTGCATTTGGTAACCTTTGTCCTCGCGACATCGCCAGCCGTGCTGCTAAAGAACGTTGCGACGCAGGTTATGGTGTAGGTACAGGTAATGCCGTATATCTCGACTTCAAATATGCTATCCAACGCCTTGGTGAAGATGTTGTTCGCGACCGTTACGGCAACTTGTTTGAAATGTATGAAATGATTTCAGACGATAACCCATACGAAACTCCTATGATGATCTTCCCTGCAAGCCACTACACAATGGGTGGTATCTGGGTTGACTATGAACTCCAAACTTCTATCAAAGGTCTCTTCGCTATCGGTGAATGTAACTTCTCTGACCACGGTGCTAACCGTCTTGGTGCATCAGCTCTTATGCAAGGTCTTGCTGATGGTTACTTCGTGCTTCCTTACACTATGCAAAACTACCTCAGCGACCAAATCAAGGTGCCTCACTTCTCTACCGATGCTCCTGAATTTGACAAAGCCGAAGCAGATGTTCGCGCTCGTATCGAAAAATTAATGAACATCAAGGGTAGCAAATCTCCTGATGAAATCCACAAACGTCTTGGTCATATCATGTGGGATCTCGTAGGTATGGGTCGTACACTCGACAGCCTTGTTAAGGCTCTTAAAGAACTTGAAGAAGTTCGCAAAGAGTTCTATAGCGATCTTCGCATCGTGGGTAAGGCTGACGATCTTAACACCGAACTTGAAAAAGCACTTCGTCTTGAAGACTTCATCGAAATGTCAAAAATGATGGCTATCGACGCTCTTCACCGTAACGAATCTTGCGGTGCTCACTTCCGTGAAGAATATCAAACACAAGATGGTGAAGCCGCTCGTAACGATAAAGACTACATGTATGTAAGTTGCTGGAAATACAATGGCGAAAACGAAAAACCAACATTGTATAAAGAACCTCTTAAATACGAAGCAATCGAAGTTCAAACTCGTAACTACAAATCATAATAGTAACCACGGGGCAATCAGAGTCGCCTCATAAGTGGCTCTGATTGCCTACCAAATAATTAAAATTACAACAATGGAAAAAACAATTAACGTAAACTTGAAAATTTGGCGTCAACGTGGTCCTAAAGAACCTGGCCAATTCAAAACTTATCAACTTGATAAAGTATCAACCGATAGCAGTTTCCTTGAAATGCTCGACATGCTCAATCAACAACTCGTTGAAAAGGGTGAAGAGCCGGTTGTATTTGACAACGACTGCCGCGAAGGCATCTGCGGTATGTGTTCACTCTATATCAATGGACACCCACACGGACCAGTTCAAGGCATCACTACTTGCCAATTACACATGCGCAAATTTAAAGATGGAGACACTATCACCATTGAGCCATGGCGTTCTGCTGCATTCCCTGTAATCCGCGACTTGACTGTTGACCGTAACGCATTTGACAAAATCCAACAAGCAGGTGGTTACACTTCAGTAAACTGTGGTGGTGCTCCCGATGCTAACGCTACTCCTATCTCTAAAGAAGTAGCCGACATCGCTATGGACTCTGCTACTTGTATCGGCTGTGGTGCTTGTGTTGCTGCTTGTAAAAACGGTTCGGCTATGTTGTTCGTATCTGCTAAAGTTAGCCAATTTGCACTTCTCCCTCAAGGTCAAGTTGAACGTGCTCGTCGCGCTCGCGCAATGGTTAAACGCATGGATGAACTCGGATTCGGCAACTGTACCAACACGGGTGCTTGCGCCGCTGAATGTCCAAAGAATGTGCCTTTGAGCAACATCGCTCGTCTCAACCGCGAGTTTATCAAAGCCAAATTCCAAGACTAATCGAGATTTAACCACATTTATCTCATAAACCCAGCGAGGGAGTTGCAATGCAACTCCCTCGCTCATTTTTACAGACACTCTAAAATTTAGGCATGACAGATAATTTTTATTAACGTACAATAAAAGCACTCCAAAAACAATGGAGGCCAGAAGATGGTGATTAGTCGTAGCCGGGTATAGAATATATATAATATAAAAGAAAGCCCCATAATCAATGATTACGGGGCTTTTATGAAATGTGTCGAGAAGTTTATTTTTCACGCATAAATACACAGATAGGCGTTCCATGGAATTCCCAATTAGCGCGTATCTTATTCTCAAGATAACGACGATAAGGCTCCTTCACCCATTGAGGAAGGTTACAGAAGAAAATAAATGTGGGCACAGGCGCTCCTTTGAGCATTGTCACATATTTAATCTTCACATATTTACCTTTATTTGCAGGTGGTGGATATGCCTCTATTGCTTCAAGCATCACATTGTTGAGTTGCGATGTAGGCACAAGGCGTGTGCGATTTTGATACACCTCTACTGCAGTTTCAAGCACTTTATAGATGCGTTGCTTGGTAAGAGCCGAGGTAAATATGATTGGAAAATCGGTAAACGGTGCGAAACGCTCACGAATAGAAGCTTCGTAGTGTTTAATTGCCTCAAGTGATTTATCTTCTACCAAATCCCACTTATTGACACAGACCACAAGTCCTTTCTTGTTGCGTTGAATCAACGAGAAGATATTGGTATCTTGTGCCTCAATGCCACGAGTTGCATCAATCATGAGGATACACACATCGGATGCTTCTATTGCACGAATACTTCGGATTACCGAATAATATTCGATATCTTCATTTACCTTGGTTTTCTTTCGAATACCGGCTGTATCTACTAGATAAAAATCAAAGCCATATTTATTATAACGAGTATAGATACTATCACGAGTTGTTCCGGCGATATCTGTCACAATGTTACGTTCTTCGCCAATGAACGAGTTAATCAATGATGATTTACCGGCATTAGGACGCCCGACAATAGTAAATTTAGGGATGTCATCTAGTTGCTCTTCGGCATCATCTACTTCGGGAAACTTCTTTATTACATCATCAAGAAGATCTCCCGTTCCATATCCACTCACTGCCGACACCGGATAGGGATCTCCAAGCCCAAGACTGTAAAATTCAGGCACATTATAAAGCCAATCATTCGAATCGACTTTATTTGCCACCAATATCACCGGTTTTTTTGACTTACGAAGTATCTCAGCCACATGATCATCAAGGTCGGTAACGCCATTCATGGCATCAACAACAAAGAGTATAACATCGGCTTGCTCAATAGCAAGTGCCACTTGCTTATTTATTTCACCTTCAAATATATCTTCAGAGTTAACCACCCAACCGCCGGTATCGACGATTGAAAATTCACGCCCACCCCAATCAACTTTTCCATATTGACGGTCGCGAGTGGTGCCTGCCGTTTCATCAACGATTGCTTGACGCGACTCGGTCAATCGATTAAATAGTGTTGATTTTCCTACGTTGGGGCGTCCTACTATTGCTACAAGTTGTCCCATAATTTCTTCAGTTCTGATGGTTTTTCAATTATTGATTACAAATATAACTATTTTATGTGAAAGGTTATCAATTTATTCAATATAACCAAACGAACGCAATTTATTTTCACGATTGCGCCAATTAGGTTCTACTTTGACAAACATCTCAAGGAATATACGTTTACCGAAGAAGGTTGAAATATCCTTACGAGCCTCTGTTCCAACCTTTTTTAACATTGTTCCACCACGCCCGATGATAATTCCTTTCTGGCTATCTCTTTCAACATATATCACGGCCATAATGTGAATAGCATCGTCGCTTTCATCAAATTTTTCCACGATGACCTCAACCGAATATGGCACTTCTTTGTCATAATTTAATAGAATTTTCTCCCGAATAATCTCTGTAACAAAAAATCGTGCCGGTTTATCGGTCAATGCATCTTTACCAAAATAAGGAGGACACACCGGCAATAGTTCAACAATACGAGCCATGAGATTGGTCACATTGAAATGTTCCTTGGCCGATGTTGGGAATATTTCTGCATTGGGCAATCGATCTTTCCATCGGGTCACGATCTGCACCAAGTCATCTTGTCCCTTGAGTAAATCTATCTTATTTATGACTAAAAGCACCGGTATCTGCTCCTTTGCAACTTTGGCAAGAAACTCTGCATTTTTCTCAGGATCTTCCACTACATCAGTCACATATAGTAATATATCTGCATCAGTGAGAGCTCCTTCTGAAAAATCGAGCATACTTTTTTGCAATTTATATTTTGGAGATAATACCCCCGGAGTATCAGAGAACACAATCTGATAATCATCGGTATTTACAATTCCCATGATGCGATGACGCGTGGTCTGTGCTTTAGCAGTGATAATACTCACTCGCTCTCCTACCAAATCATTCATCAATGTTGATTTACCGACATTGGGATTACCTACTATATTTACAAATCCGGATCTATGTTCGTTAGTCATATTCATCTATATTTTAACACAAAAGAAACACGAAAATAGCCACAAATCACACACTGATGACTCCGCTATTTTCGTGTTAATATAATTGTATGAAAGAAGATTTCTAATCGTTAGATTATTAAATATCCCAAATCACATACATTGCGCCCCAAGTAAATCCGGCACCGAATGCAGTAAGGATAAGTTTATCCCCTTTCTTGATTTTCGCTTTATATTCATCTAAGCACAATGGAATTGACGCAGCACTTGAGTTGCCATAATGCTCTATGTTTACGAGCACCTTTGAAGACTCTACTCCTGCACGACCTGCAACTGCTTCAATAATACGAAGATTGGCTTGGTGAGGAATAAACCAGTCAATAGAATCCATTGTCAAACCATTACGTTCAACCACTTCCATTGATGATTCGAGCATATTTGTAACCGCATGCTTATACACATTGCGACCTTCTTGGTAGATGTAATGTTCGGCTGCATCGATTGTCTCATGCGAAGCAGGTTTAACCGATCCACCTGCTTTCATCAATAGATGTTCGACATGGCCTTCTACACGGAACACGCCATCAATAACGCCTACATTATCTTCAGTTGGCTCAACCAATACGGCAGCCGCAGCATCACCAAATAGTGGGCAAGTAGTGCGATCTGAATAGTTTACCATTGATGACATTTTTTCAGCAGCAACCACTACAACCTTCTTATACATCCCGGAACGGATGTAGGCTGTAGCATCTTGGAGTGCCACAATAAATCCGGCACACGCAGCTTGAATATCATAGGCGTATGCTTTTTTCATTCCACAACCATCAGCAATTATAGACCCTGTTGAGGGGAAACGATAGTCGGGATTAGATGTAGCACAAATCAAAAGATCTACCTCTTGTGGATCTGTTGAAGTTGATTCAAGCAGTTTTGTCACTGCGTTAATGCCCAAAAATGACGAACCGGCACCTTCTTTTTTCAAGATGCGACGTTCCTTAATACCTACACGAGTGGTAATCCATTCATCGCTCGTGTCAACCATTTTTGACAACATCTCATTGTCGAGAATATCTTCAGGGACATAAGATGCTATACCGGCAATTCTTGCGTTAACCATAAGATTGGTTTATTTTGACTTATATAAAATGAAAAACATCTCCTAAATAAAATCATTCAGGAGATATATATGTTCATAGGGAATCTCCCTGTCGCCTGATTAAACGGCAGCGTTCTTTTCGATAGCGACTTTACCACGATAGTAGCCACATTCGCCACATACAGTGTGATAAACATGCCAAGCGCCACAGTTAGGGCAAATAGCAAGTGTAGGAGCTACTGCTTTATCGTGAGTTCTACGTTTAGCAGTTCTTGTCTTTGATTGTTTTCGTTTAGGATGTGCCATTTTATTTAATATTTTATTTAATTGTTTTCACTTAATTCCTTTAATTTTGCCCATCTAGGGTCAATTGATTCCTCATCTGATTCAATATCTGCATCCCCTCCGGCTTGATGTTTCATCAACATCTCGTTCATTGCTTCATTGCATTCTCCGTCGGGATGAACATGCATGATAGGTATCTCTAACGACACCGTATCAAAAATCAAATCAGCAACATTAAAATAGTTTTCATTTTCAGGGATTTCAAGCACTTCATCAGATTCATCACAATATTCATCACCATACTTAACTACTATATGATATTCCACATCTACCGGTTGTTGCATCTCATCCAAACAACGATCACAAAGCAACGTAATCTCTCCTTTTATATTAAAAGTCAAGTCGTAGATATCGCTTTTGTGGTTTACCGATAAGTCCACAGTTAAGTTGGCATCATGAATATCAGAACTTTCCTTATTAGTGAAAAATTCTTGGCCTAAATGATACTCAAACTTGTGAATACCAATAGGCATACTCTTTAGCGGTAGCTTAAACTCTGAAAACTTTCCCACTTTATGTTGTTTAAAAAAACTGCGCAAAGTTAGTTAATATCTTCTATATTGACAACTTTTCGACAAATTATTTCATTTTTAGAACCTATTTTTGACCTATTTGAGGCTTAATTACCTGTAATCGACCTTCGGTATCATCAACTATTGAGCGATAATATTTCTCATCATAGCCAGGGAATTGAGGATATACAGGCATTCCATATTGTGAGCGTTCAAATTTGCCGTTTTTCTCTTTCTTTACATTTCCATCTAGATATTTCACCAATAGATAGTCGCCCAATTTTTTATATTGAGTGACATACTTCTTTGACCATATATTTGATAGATCTTGTAATAATCCACTTGCTATCTGAGGTGAAAACTCTGCAATCTCTTGTTCTATAACCTTTACATCTATTGCGATTGAGTCTTCTAAGGCTGTTTGCACCTTTCGCACATCATCAATCATCAATGAATAGCGTTGATAAGTTTGATTTGACACATAGTTTGTAACCCAAAAAGCGGCATCCCACGAAAGGTTATAAAGGTCTCCATTGCCTACTGCAAATTCATGAGGCACCGATTTTGTACAGTTATAGAATGGGATATATACACAAGTATTTGCATCATCTACGCCAAACCACAATATTGTTTTCATATAATCGGGCTTATCATGACGCAATTGTGCGACAAGCGAAAATCCTGTTTGTTGTGTAGCGATTGCCCTCTCATGAGTATATTCTTTTCCATCTACCTTATAAGTCAATGGTCGCCAACGATAAGGCAATTTAAATGCGCCGGCTCCTATATCTTGAGTCATGTCAAGTGGTGTTCCTTCAAAATGGTCACGCATCATATTTTGCATATCGCGTACACCCACCTTGCGTGTTGGTTTTACCCACAAAGGCAACACTTCGCCTTCGCCTTTAAGCACCCATGGCAAATATACATCCATGCCATCGGCAAAACGATTATAATAACTCCACACTCGTGCATCACACCCACGCAAAGCACTTGCATCGGTTATAGCATAAGCCAACGAGAAACTAAATTCTTCATCTTTCCCATTGAAATAACCTTGTTTGCGAGCAAACTTTATAACATCGGGTGAGTAGATACAATTTTCTTTATCTTTAAGAGGGAAACGGTGGATGCGTGAATGATTGGCATGTCCCGAGATGCAATCATCGGGCACACGAATTGCAACCCATACGGCTCCTTTTTCTTTTCCACCCTTCCCAATTAGCTCCATAATCCACACTTCATTTGGGTCGGCAATAGTAAATGATTCTCCCGAACTCGCATAGCCATAGTCTTTTACCAAATTAGTCATAACTGTTATGGCTTCACGAGCAGTCTTGGCGCGTTGGAGCGATATATATATCAATGAGCCGTAGTCAATAATACCTGTTGTATCAACAAGTTCTTCGCGACCACCCCATGTGCTTTCTACTATCACAAGTCCATGCTCGTTCATATTCCCTATTGTGCGATAAGTGTGTGCCACTTCGGGGATTTCTCCCAGATATTTACCGGTATCCCATTCTATCACCTTGCGCATTGCTCCTTCCGGATAATCGGCTGCCGGTTGATTATATAACTCCCCATACAATGTATGGCTATCAGCTGCATATGTTACCATCGCACTTCCATCGGTAGTTGCCGCCTTTCCTGCAATAAGTCCGGTGCACGCCACAACTTCAATAGTTGAAGCCACTGCACACATAACTAATGTAATAATAATTGATTTAATATTCATATCTTGAGTTTTATACATTTTCAATTTTACCTTTTTCCACATACCACAAGAAACCTCTTATATTTTTATAACCCATTACGGCAAGAGTTTCCATATATTTCTTTACTTGATTTCTATATTGGTCATCATGTTCTTCACCAAATTTATAATCAATCACATCGATTGTTCCGTGTGAAGTCCACACTACTCGGTCAGGGCGATAAACTTTACCATCTCCAACACCTTTATTCAATATTGATTGCTCGGTAAGCACACGAGTGTATCCATTAAACCAATGATATACTTGCTCATCGGCAAGTGCCTTTGATAATATTCCATAAGCCACTTCTACTTCGTTTTCATCAAGATGAGCACGATAGGCCTGACGTCGCAAAGCCTGTGGCAAATCTTCGGGATGAAGCACATTTTCCATTACATTATGTAAGAAAATTCCCCTTTCACGAGCACGCACCGTAGCATCGTCATCCTCGATTCGTATCTTTTCCCACAAATCCTCACGTGAATTGGTATAGTAAGATGTTGACACTCGTTCTTCCACTTGCTCTGCAGGTGGAACTTTTTTTTCTTCGGCTTCTCGCTCTTCCTTTTCTTGTGCTTTTGTGGGCTGACCTATCTCAAGCACATTATTTTCATCAATATTATCAAGAGGAATATATATTTCCCCATTAGCGTCACTATGTCGTTCAGCCATTGATGCACAATAATCGGCCGTAGCCGTCTTGAAGGCCTCAACCATCTTAATGGCGATTGATTCTGAACGACCTCTTGAAGCAAAGCAATTTATACACAATTCATCAACAGCACGAGTAAATGCTACATATGTAACATTTAGCACATCAATTATTTCGGCATTTCTATTCTCTAAATATTGAGCAGCCAATGGGGTATCCTTCAATTTCGTGCTACTTTGCAATGCAAATACGGGCGGCAATAGGTGTGTATCAAAGCCATTAATCTCTGGCATTTCAAACCATTTCACATCAGTGTTACTCACCATATCCCAACACGCAACAGGAATATGCACACATTTAAATTCCAACCCTTTCGACTTGTGAATAGTCATAACCTTTATTGCATCAATCTCGGCAGGTGAGGTTACTATATGACTTGTTTTAGGGTTATCCCACCATTTCAAAAACGAATTAATATCATTACTGCCATGTGCACAAAAATCAAGCACCTCGTCTTGGAATGCCGTAATAAATGCGATGTCGCGAGCTCGCGATTCTTCATTGATATACAACTCTATTATACGCTCTACAAGCGAAGGCAGACTTAGACACTTCATATCCAAAAGATGTTCAAGCATTTCATCAACATCCTTTGACTCTTGATTGATAGCACAATTTAGAGCGTCTTCAGGCGCCATGCCATTATTGACATACACTATATATCGATGAAGAACCTTATTGTAATTGCGTTTTGACTTGTATTTTGAAACATCTTCAACTTCATCGTTTACCAATCGCATGACGCTCAAGATCAACCTCACCATAGGCGATATATCTATCATCAATGTGTCATCCGATATTATATTAATTTGAGGGAAACCGCTATCGGGGTCGGCCGAAAGTTTTCTTAAATAATCAATTGCTTGAATTCCATATTTTTTCCTATCAACCAATATTGCAATATCTTTTTGCTTATATCCCGAATCAAGTTGTCGTTTTATATCGACCGCCATTTTTTCTAACGACTTTGCCACTTTTTCGTCAACATTTTTCCCTTCTTCTATATATTCTACTTTTACATAGCCATGATGATCAACATGACCTTTTGACACCTGTTGGGTAACATTTGAATATATATCTTCCACTCCAAGATTGGTTGCCAATGTAGCAAATAGTGTATTATTAAATTTTACCACTTCTGCCGAACTGCGCCAATTTGTATTATCATTTATATGAGTCCCTCGTTCAAAAACATATCTATTATATTCTTTTGATACTTGTTCACGCAACAACGAAGGGTCGGAATTTCGGAATCTATATATACATTGTTTCTCATCTCCAATAATTAAATTATCATTCCCTTGAGAAAGACTTTCCGACACCAATGGACTTATATTTTTCCATTGCATGCGTGATGTATCTTGAAACTCATCGATCAAGAAATGTTTCAATCGCACTCCCATTCGCTCATAAATAAAGGGAGCATCTTGTTCACCTATGATGCGTTGCAACAGATCGTTAGTATCGGACAATAATATTAAATTATTATCTTCTCGATATTTTTTTATAAACAATAGAGCATCACCAACAAGTCCCAATCCGAATGTATTTTTGCGCAATAGCATTAGAAAATCTTGATGAGGAAGCAACGTAACAATATCTATTATCGCCTGACGAACTGCTGTTTCTTGGGATGACAAATTGCCACTTTTTTTGAGATAGGTTTGAGTAAACGGAGATTGAGTTCCTGCCATCACTTTTTCCAAAGTTGCACCTATTTTATCAACCTTTTTGTCGTCACTCCATTTTACTAATGAATTCCTAATATTGCTATTCAACCCTTCAAAATCGCCAATAGTTAATGCGTCTATTGCATTTTTTGCTGCTTTCTTTATAAGATTTGATGTTTTAGCAATATTCTCATTAAGTTGTTTCTCAAACTCAACTATATTTTCCGGGTTTTCAAAATATTCCAACACATCATCCATTCGCAATTTAAATTGTTCATTGGACAACATGCTCATCAGTTTCAATAATTCATCAAATGTTGCTGACCGACGATTAAAGACATTAAACGACGCACCCTCTTTGACTTTCATCATCATGAATTGAGTCAACCATTTAACTAATCGTTGTGAATGTTCACCCTGTTCATAATTCATTGAGTTAAGCAACGCACTGACACTCATTGATATGACATACGAGTCATCAATTTCAACATCGTAATTTCCTTCAAGTTCGGCTTCAAAAGCAAATGTTCGCAACACATTTTGAAAAAATGAGTCAATAGTGCTTACATTAAAAAAATTATAATCAAAAAGCAACTGACACAACACCGTCCGTGCAGTTTCTTTAAGTTGCTGATGAGTACACTCAAATAATGATAGCAAGTCAGATAAATAAGGACTTTTCTCCCCTCCCATCGAAGGCATTTCGGCAATAATCGCAAGTTCCTTAATGATGCGACGTTTCATTTCCTCGGTTGCCTTATTGGTAAAGGTAATTGCCAATATTGCACGATGTTCATCTCGAGGGTGAGTATTTAATACATATTTTCCGGTATTGTGATCTTTATGTCCCAATACCAATTTAATGTATTCAAATGCAAGAGTATATGTTTTTCCCGATCCTGCCGATGCCTTATATACAGTAAGCATGATATTAGATAGATATTGATTTTATTATATAATGCGAGCTTTGTAGCCTTGTTTCGTTAAAAACTTAAGTACGGCTTCGCGTTTATCTCCTTGTATAAGAATTTCGCCTCCTCGTGCCGAGCCTCCGGTGCCGAGCGATGATTTCATCTTACTTGCTAACGAATCGACCTCTTCATCAGTCATTGTAAAGCCTGTCACGATAGTTGCAATCTTTCCTCCACGACCTTTTTTCTCCAATATAATATCGAGTCGGGGTTGAGACGAAGTTTTCTCTTCCGATTCAACTATGGGTTCCTCACCTTGAGGTAAATCGGGGTTAGAATCAAGAAATGCTTGCAATCCTGCTTGCCAATCATTCATCGCCATACTTATTATAATTTTTCCTTTATATTATTTATCATCATGTTCATGCTCATGCTCTTCTTCGACACAATCTTCATAATCTCGATCAGAAATATCACGAGGAGCATCAATCGCACTCGACAACATCTTTAGCAACTCTCCATATTGAGCATCTTCAACGGGCAACTTAGCAAAAAACTCCACAACCGTATCGGCACTTATTTCGGTGGCTTGATGAAAACATTTAGTCGCCATGGCCATATTCTCATCTTCATTAGATTTCTCACTCAACTTGGCATAAATTAATGACAAACGACATAAATCTTTGACCGGAATATCTTTCAATTCGGCTTCGGCAGTAATTTCATCACATTCATTTTGTGCCGACTCATAGTTTTTGGACTCAAGAAGTTGCTCAATTAATGCAACTTTATCTGTATCAACATTGCTCTCACATGCCGAGAACATTAATACACTCATCAATATAACAAAAAGTATTCGCATATTTATATATTTTGAGCATTCAAATAGCAAAGATAACATTTTTAATCCAAAATGCACAATCCACAACTAGAATTTGAATTAGTTTCCCATCACAGACACATCAAGTTTAGATTTAACACATCTCTTGCCTCCCCAGAACAAAGCAATCGAGGCTATACTTAGGAACTACCTCGATTGTCATTTATATTGATTTGTTATTTTGTTTAGTGTAACGATTAATCATTTCTTCATCTTTCCTGTACCATGACATTTGGTGCATTTGCCTGTGCCTTTACATATAGGACATTTAGCTGTACCTTTGCAGTAAGAACATACACGACTACCAAATGCGTCTGTTACTATGCCATCGATACATTCAGGACATTTACCAGTACCATGACAGCTTCGTTTATTTAAATTCCAATCCTTTGTAAAGCCACAACTTCCTGTTCCGTTGCAATGATTACAAGTTACCATTCCCGAACTACTTGACGAAGATGTAGATTTGTGAGTGTGAGAGGTTGATTTCGGTTTATGATTATGTGAGTGAGTTTTTGCTCGTTTTCGTGCTTTGCTTGAGTTAATTATAGTGTTTGTATAGTCTGCCAATGTTGCGAGTATAGCCATAGATTCTTCCCATTGTTGTTGACGTTCCAAACGAGCTTGCTCGGCAGCGATGCGTTGTTGCTCCTCAAGCTGACGCTGTTGTTCTTCAAGTTGTCGTTGTCGTTCAGCTTCCTGCTGTTGCAATTCCTTAACCTTTTCTTCTCTTATTGCAGTTAAGTTTTTAGCCATATCATTGAGTTTATTGATGTATTCCTCTAATTCATCAATGCCCAATTGCATAAAACTATAGTAACACAATCCTATCAACTTATTGAATTGTTTTGCAAACGACTCACCATCTGCTGCCATACCCCATAGGTCATCTTCAAACCTTTTAATATGAGCAAATGTAGCAGATTTCAATAATGGTTGATTATCGGTATATAATGCTAAATAAGCTACATCGGAATACTTATTTCCCGACCAATCATAATATTTATCATTAAGTATTTTATTCAATAATTCGTCCCAATTATACTCAATCTTAAACTCATCATTTTCTACTGCTATTAATAACACTTCAGTAGCTTCAGTGTCACTACTATATAACCTTAATTTATCATTATTATGTATTTCTAATTTTCGTTTATCGCAATATGGATATACTATTACGGCATCTTTTGTGATTAATCCTATTTTACCTTTTAAGAATGAAACCCAAAGACTTTTAAGACAATCGGGAATGTTTTTTCTAACATTCTCAATAGGCTTTATACTATCATATATGCAAGGAATCATCAACCCACTTTCGCTATCAATCATTCCGTAGGCGCCATCCTTCTTTACCATAGACAATGTATTGTCAATGGGTATTAACTCTGCATTCTTATAAGCATCTTTTTTGTCATTGAGAAGTATAACCGAATCCCCTTTAGGAGGAATATATGCATAATAACTTGTTATACTATCCTTTTGCAATAAGAAAAAGCCATCTTTCAATTCGGGTTTTACAATTTTTGAATATTCAGGAGGTAAAATCTCCTTTTTGAGTTTTGCGTTATAAAGACCTATCAACTTGTCATTTTTCACATTCTTCACTTTGAAGATTTCGGCTGTATCAGCAGGAATAGGGAAGAAGTTCTCAATCTCCTCTCCATAGAGTGCCGGTATCTCAAACCCATCCTCGGTTACATAACCATATCCCACTCCATTATTATATTGATAATAGATATTCCTTTCAGTTTTAGATATAAGTTCACTCTTCACATTGCCTATTTTTATAGTATTGCCATTTCGTATGTCATACCACACTTTTTCTCCATCTTTTTGCAATAGGTATAACTTATTCTTTATTGAAATAGTCTGAAAAACAGGCTGTCCCCCCTCGGTACTACCTCTTAAACTCGTTTGGCTAATCAATCCACCTCTAATAGTGTAATATCCCGATTGATTTTGCACAATATCATTTGAGCTAAATTGGAAAGATTCCTTATCAAATATTGGAGGTACAATAATCTTTCCACCATCAATAATCCCAAATTTCCCATCTTTTTCAACAATAGGCTCAAATCTTGCCATATCTGAATCATCATAAGTTGTTTTTAGTGGAATATTCCAGAAGCCTACTGACATCATGTCGCGATAAAAGTCATAGCACAACATTGTTATATCGGGAATAACTAGATGATATTTTGTGTTTTCAGGGTAAATCTTGTCAAAAACAGGTTCAATAATGCTTTTCTCGTCATATACCTGTCCCCATTTATTGTTTTCATCTGTTACATAGTAGAGTATCGTAGTCGCAGCAGTATTTCCTACATTATCGAAAGCATTATATTTATACTTGCTGTTGTTAATAATTTCCCCTTGAGAATCATACATTCCGTTATATACACAAGGTACAACCTCCTCGCCAATCAAATTTAAGACGCCAAATTTGCCATCTCTTTCCACTGTGACAAAATAATCTCTTAGCCTTTTTATGCCCAATGAACTATGATAAATGTGAATGTTGTTTTTGGACGTTGCTTTACTAACACTATAAACATAATCAGTCAAAACAAAATCTTCATAACCAGTTTGTTTTACAACTAACGCATATTTCCCCTTTTTCTTTTTCCAATAAAAACTCATTCCGTCCTCTATACGAGAATATTTATCAATTTTACGCGTTTTCAATTGTGCGTCAATGCTCATAGGCATCAATGCTATTAATGTAACGATGATAAATGTGATAATCTGTTTCATGACATTACTACTTGATAGGTTTCTCTTTGGCTATTATCTATACAAAATTAGCATTCTCATTAACCCCAAAAAAGTGGATGTCTTAAAATTATATTTTTTTAAGACATCCACCTCATTTTCAACCTTTAATAGTATAAAAACTATTATTCAATCATTGCGCATTTATCCACTCCACAATATCGTGTAGCACTTGCTCGGATATTGTCTTCTCAATGGCTCCATAGTTCATACTTGCTTGGCGAGATGATGAGGGTTGAAATAAGTGATTTAACCCTTCGTATTCTTTGATTTGGGCGTGAGGCAACGCTTTTCGCACCGCACCAAGATTTTGAGTCGCTTCTACTTGAAAATCCCACGAGCCGTTCATCGCCAACACCGGGCATTTTACTTGTGGCAAATATCTCGCCGGGTCGAGTTTTACAAATGCCACATACCACGGACTCACCATCACTTTTATCGTTTGCTCAATCTCTTGCTCGGAGTGATTTCCGGTTGCCGACATTATCTTTCTCAAGTCGGCAGCCAACTGAGTCGAATCTGTTGAAGCATCAATCGTTTCAAAAATATTTTTCACATCGGTCGCTTGACTTTCCGAGAGAGGCATTCCCGCCATCTCCGAAACAAGATGATTTTGTTTAATCAATATATCTTTACCCTTCACATAAGGACCGGCAAGAGTTATTATAAAATCCACTTCGTCGGGGTGTGTTGCCGCATTTATCACGGCGATTAACCCACCTTCGCTATGTCCTATTATGCCTATATGTGTTGTGTCTATATCATTTCGCGATTTTAGATAATCTACCGCAGCCATTGCATCGGTAGCCAAATCTAGAGTAGTGGCATCGTCCTTACCTTTTGACGAGCCTCCCACCCCGCGATCGTCATATCGCAACACGGCTATACCATGGCGAGTGAGATAATCGGCAATCACGGCAAATGGTTTATGCCCGAATAGTTCCTCATCACGATTTTGGGCTCCACTACCACTCACAAGCACAACGGCTTTATACCGGCTTCCTATAATCGGTTTGGTAAATGTGCCGGCAAGTGTAATGTCACCATTATTAAATGTCACCTCTTGCGAATGATACACAAAAGGCGGTTGTGGCTCTTGAGGACGATTTAGTCGGGAAGCCTCCTTTGTGGTGCGAGTAAGCAAAATGGGAATTGCTATTCCTTGTATGAAAGTGCCATAGATACTCTTGTCATCTTGAGCTATCACCCCCTTAAATATTGCCTGCAATGCCGGCATATCGATTAAGATTGTATCACCTTTTACCACCACCTCTCCACATAGGATATCAAATGCACCTTGTTGTGGAGAATCGAGTGTAGCACTCCAGGTGCTATCGTTTGATATATGGAACACAATAGGAAGATTTGCAACAGTTCCTTTCCAATATCCCACAAAATCAGCGGCATACGAAATAACGCCACATAATATCAATAGCACAAACAGCAATCCTCTATTTTTCATAATTCATCAATTTAAAAAATTCTTTATTTGCCCATCGCACAGCAAGATATGACGAAAGCATGGGGTATATCAATGTAGCAATTGAAAATAATCCAATAATAGTTTCATTTCCAGCAAACAATACTACTAATGAAAGAAGAACATAATATACAATGTGTGTAGTTTTTTGATACAAATCAATATTGGTGTATGCAATAAAACCTATAACTCCATAATATATAGCACCAACAACAAAAATTATTATATAATATTCTAATATTGATATTAATAAAGGCATTAATACAAATCCTAGTAATCCTATAGAATATATTACTAATTTAATTTTCGCTTTGCTTGTTAGATAATTATTAATTTTACATATCCCAATTATAATAAAAGAATCAATCAACAATGTTAGCAATGTCAATGATACTATATTTACTATATCTATATTATTAGGGAACATTAATACAACTCCAAACATTACAAACAGATATATCATCGGAATAAATCCAAAAAATATCATAAAATTGCGCGTGCGACGTATATCTTTCAACGCCACATCAAGTTCTTGAGGAGTCATGATGATTTATTTTTCTAATTGAGAGAGGATTGAGCGTAATTGTTCATCGGTAGTAGTGAGCCGTGAACGGCACTCGGTGAGCAATTCGGTTGCACGGCGAGTATAATCGGTCAATCTATCAATATCGCATTTATCACCTTGCATCATTTGCAATATCGTTTCTAATTCGCTTACCGCTTCGGTATAAGTCAATTCCTTTACCGGTTTAAAATTCATTTCGTTTGACATATCTATTCGTTTTTACTTTTTCACTGATAAAATTGTGCCGTTGGCAAGAGTTGTTTCTATTTCAGTTCCCGATGGGATTTGCGATGCATCGGTTATGGCTTTACCTCCCACCCGAGTGATTGAATATCCACGTCGCAAAGTCGCCTCGGGAGAGAGCGCATTTAGCATATCCTGAAGTGAATTAAGTCTATCACCTCGACGACGAAGCACTACATCTGTTGCCGATGCGATTGATTTCATTGTGTGGTCGAGTCGGGCTAGTTCGGGAGAAATTCGTCGTGCGCCTATCTGTGCAAGCGACATCATATTACTACGCAATCGAGCATTTTCACGTTCAACGGCAGTCAAAGGGGCTGTTGGCAATAACGCTTCGTAATACGATAGTTGTTCTTTGCTTCCGGCAATGCGATCGCTAACTTTCTGCAATATTGCATTTCCCATTGAGCGCAAATATTCCAACGCATCATTCCCTCGATTTATCAACCATTCAGCAGCAGCCGTTGGTGTTTTCACCCGCATATTGGCCACGTAATCGAGCACTGTAATGTCTCGTTCATGTCCTATCCCTATTATTATAGGCAACGGAAATTGAGCAACATTTAGTGCCAGCTCATAATCTTCAAATGCAACAAGATCGCTTGTTGCACCTCCTCCTCGAATTATTACCACACAATCCCATTCATCTTGTTGCAATGCAATTTCATTTAGAGCCGCAATAATAGTTGTTGGGGTGCGTTCTCCTTGCATCACAGCCTCAAAAAGATGTGTTTTGAAATTTAAACGCGAAGAGTTATTATATAGTTGATTTATAAAATCGCCATATCCGGCAGCGCCACGAGCCGAGACTATCGCAATACGCAATGGCACTTCTACCCATTCGAGTTGTCGATTTAATTCAAGCACTCCTTCTTTTTGCAATCGTTCTAATATCTCGCGACGACGACGGAGCAAATCTCCCATCGTATATTCAGGATTTATCGCCGAAATCACAAGTGACATTCCATATACAGGATGCATTGTGGCCGATGCTCTCACCATCACCTTCAACCCCGAGGCGAAACGCTGACCCGTAGCAGCAAGGAACTCGGTAGCAATGCGTGAATATACATTTGCCCATATCACTCCTCGCGCTTTGGCGAGAGTGGCTCCGGTATCGGGATGTTTTTGCAACAACTCCATATAGCAGTGCCCACCTCTAGCCGACACATCGCTCAACTCTGCCGTAATCCACACATTCTGGGTTTCGGGCACAGTCATCAACGAAGCGATGCGCTGATTGAGTTGCAACAATGTGAGTGATTGTTCGTTCATAGTCTAAAGGTTTTTATTACGGATTTATTGTTTCTTAAATTTCTTTCCTATCCATTTATACGTAAGTTGTGGACGAATCCATTTTGACACCTTTTGCCATGTATTATTGTCGTAATATTCTCTCAATCTATTGGTTATTGTCATCACACCACTATCTACATCAAAATTATAACTTGCAACAATAAAGGGCACTATATTCTCTACATCTTCTCGGCATTTTACACCTTCATCGGTGAGCCAATCCGATAAACGTGGCTCGGTAAAATATTTTTCAGTCGATAGTGCTTGCCACTCAAAGTCATAAAAAGCAATTTCACTATCGGGCATTGGAATTGAATGCGTAGAAATGAGAACAATGATATCATAAACAGGTATTGACAATTGATAGTGCAACACATCTGATGCCTTGATTTCAATACACATACTATCACTACATGTCACAATGCAAGAATCATCAAACACACTTAATGATGGACGATTATGTTCACTTTCGTAATAATCTATCATATCAAGACGAGTGTTTTCATCTATCATTGGAAAAACATCATCAGGCGCCTCTATAAATAGATGTTTGGCTGCGACCGGTCTTCTTGACTCCTTTGCCACAAGTGAAAGACTCGCCACACAAACACACATTATAATCAATAATATTCTTTTCATATTAATGATAACACTTTAGAATGAAATTCTATTTTTTGCGATGTGAAAGTTTTTTACC
This sequence comes from Muribaculaceae bacterium, assembly GCA_017409345.1. Lineage (GTDB taxonomy): Bacteria > Bacteroidota > Bacteroidia > Bacteroidales > Muribaculaceae > RGIG4079. The sequence continues at coordinate 111,797 of JAFQSX010000011.1, forward strand.
TCCACGACCTTTGCGTTTAAATTGTTCAAAATTATCACCATTATCAACATCATCGCCTGCTGCTTTCTTTCGATTGCGACGAGCCGATGCTCGAGCATAATCGCGCTCGGGGTCAGCGATTTCGGTAAACACTCGTTTTCCAAGGAAATCGCTACCTTTGAGTGATGCAACCACACGCTTCGCATCCCCTTTCTTTACATCAAATAGCGAATATCCGGGCAAGAGGTCGATACGCCCCACCTCAACACGCGCTCCCGGCACCCATTTATTGATAATTTCAATCAGATTGCCGGCATAAAATCCATCAGCCTTACCTAAATTTATATACACACGTGCCATGCCCTTTTCGGCCGTACGATGATCCTTTTCCTTGTCATTGCGAGGTTTATTTTCACCTTTTTCTTTTCTCTCTTTTTTAGGTTTCTTTTCATCTACAACCTCTATTACCGGGGCATTTTTATAATATTCGAGTAATCGATTGAATTCCAATGAAAGCACTCGTTTCAACAAATCTTCGCCCGAAAGCCATCCTAATTTGCGACTTACTCCGGTAAAATATTTATCTATCTGTTCATCATTTACCTCCACATGTTCCAATCGATGTGCAAGATTATAAAGTTGTTTCTCTATGATATGCTCAGCCGATGGCACCTCTTTTCGCTCAAACTTTTTACCGATAATCTTCTCTATATCACGAATCTTTCCTTTTTCACGCGAATGTACGATTGATACTGACACACCTGTTTTTCCGGCACGACCGGTACGTCCCGAACGATGCGTATATACTGCCGTATCATCGGGCAAGCCGTAGTTTATCACATGAGTGAGGTCATCGACATCAAGCCCGCGCGCCGCTACATCTGTTGCCACAAGTATAGAAATCACACGATCGCGAAACTTCTTCATTGTCAAGTCGCGTTGTTGTTGCGACAAATCGCCATGAAGAGCATCGGCATTATATCCATCCTGAATGAGTTTATCGGCAATCTCTTGAGTATCGCGACGTGTGCGACAAAATATTATGGCATATATGCTGGGATTATTGTCGGCAATGCGCTTAAGCGCGAGATATTTGTCGCGAGCATGCACCATATAATATATATGATTCACATTGGCCGCACCCTCATTGCGTTGCCCCACAACAAACTCCACCGGATTGTGCATATATGTTTTGGCGATTTTATCAATTTCGGGAGGCATCGTTGCCGAGAACATCAACATTTTACGTTGCTCAGGCACATGTGATAACACCTCATTAATCGAATCAAGAAATCCCATATTAAGCATTTCATCGGCTTCATCAAGAATCATAGTGTGTACATTTTCCAAATGTGCCACACCTCGTTTTATCAAATCAAGCAAACGACCGGGAGTCGCCACAATCACTTGTACACCCTTACGCAACGAGCGTATCTGACTTTCTATACTTGAACCTCCATATACGGGCAACACTTCTACTTCAGGCAGATACTTTGAAAAATCGGCAAGATCGCCGGCTATTTGTAAACATAACTCACGAGTAGGCGAAAGGATTACTGCTTGTGGTTCTCGCAATGATGCATCAATGCGTTGTAACATAGGCAAACCAAACGCTGCAGTTTTACCTGTTCCCGTTTGAGCCAATGCCACTACATCATTATCTTCTTTCAATAAGTGAGGAATCACTTTTGCCTGCACAGGCATGGGCATTTCAAAGCCCATTTCACTAATAGCAAGCAACAGTTCATCGCTCACTCCAAGTTCTTCAAATGTTTTCATTCTACAAAGATAACACTTTCAATCCACAAATTGCATAAAATTAGTCCAAACAAAGCCACTACTCTTCATATTCTCGGAAGGGCAACCCCTTTTGCAATAATGAATTATAGAACTCAATTTTCTTGACTCCCAATTCATCAATTTTATCATACATATCTGGCTTTGACTTTGATTTGGCATCTAATGCGTTGAGATATTCCGTATAGCTCATTTCAAATGTTGAAACTATTATACTTTCTATCGTTTCATCAGTGGCCGATGCAATATATTTATTCTTTATCTCTAGTGCTTTAATGGTATAATTTTTTAATATTTGATAAGCAAAACCCATATATGGTGTCTTTTCAATTGAATCAGATGCCAATTGATAACAACCATTCAGTTGCGTCTTCATTTCATTCACTGCCAAATTTTTCGTTTCTTCCCATTGTTGGCGTTCGGCCTCGGTTTTGGCTTGAACATCACGAATTGAGTCAAATTGTTGCTGCGCAATAGTGGCTTCTTGTTTTGCTTCGGCGGCATCTTTTTGAGCCTTGACTATCTCATCACGCGCTATTGATAGAGAGTCGAGCAACTCTCGTTGCGCGGCATTATCGACCTTCCCATCATTTACAAAAAACATCATCACAGCCACAATCCCCACCATTATAGCTATTATAATCAAATATACAGGATGGCTACTTTTGTTCCAACTACGAATTAATTGATCCACATTATCCCATCTGTCATCGGGGTTTTCTCGCAGGCATTTACTTGAATAAGATCTATAATTATAGGGAAAAATCAGCTCCATCAACTTCCCTATCGAATAAATGTCGCTTCGCGCATCTAAATCGTCTTTCTGCGCCAACAATTCAGGCGAGGCATATTCACGAGTGCCACCCATATTTTTGGTGAGATAATAAGCATCGGTGTTGCTCAATCCAAAGTCGAGCAATTTCACATCATCATTCGACCGGGTTATGAGAATATTATCGGGTTTCAGATCATTATGGATTATTCCATTTTTGTGGATATATGCCACAGCCTCCATTAACTGATAGAATACTCGTCGGCGAGTGTCAATTGTGGGTTTCTCAGCCAAAAAATCGCTAAGGTTTCGTCCTTGAATATATTCCATCACAATACCCGGACCGACAGGGGTATTTTCCTCATAAGTATAGTAGTGTGGCAAATGATAATGATTGAGTGTTATCGACAACTCATATTCACGTTTCAACATTGCAAGTTGCATTGCCGAATTGTCTTTTGTTGTCTTTATCGCGAAGTATTTGCCTGCCTTACTTGCTCTATACATCCTTGACATTGCGCCCTCACGGATCAGCACAACGTCTGAATATGAACTATTTAAGTCTAATCCAATACCTACCGGACGAAATGTTTCACTCATTGCAACATCTAATTTTAAGTGTTTTTATGGTTTTGCAATCCCAAAAATAGTAATTATTTTTGTAATCACTATGAATTTTAAAACAAATCTCCCCGAAATCGCCACTCTGCGTAGCCGAGTTAAAGAAAAATCCGGATTGGCACTTGACACTCATTTCCATTTCATTCAGTTAGTGGCCGAATTGGAAAAAGAGTTACGCGAACACATGTCAGAAACCACACTCGAACGAGTGTGGGGTTACTCAACTCGTGGATATGACACAGTTTCGCGACGCACTCTTGATGTTCTCTCTCGTTTTGTTGGAGCCAAAAATTGGGATGATTTTTGCAATATCCTACGCAAAGAGATTGGGTGTGAATCAAATTTGTTCACGACCAAAACCATTACATCGCAATCGCTCAAAGAAGGCACTCGATTACTCATTGGATGGCAACCCGATCGGCTCTGCGAAATTCGTTATTTAGGCAACAATCGTTTTGTTGCAGTACATACCGAAAATTCATCTATAAAACCCGGTGACAAATTTTCATGTCTTTTATTTGAAAAAGGAAGAGAATTATATATGGACCTATTCCAACGTGCAGATGATGACGGAGAGCCATCTCCCGAGGCTCGATATGTCGTTGGACAACTTAATGGACTGACCACACTTGAAATCTTAAAAGATTAAACCTTAATTATCTCATTATATGATTGGTTGTCGCTATTATTTTATCGACAACCAATCTTTTTATTTTAGCACCCTAAAAAAACATTTTTTATTATACTATTTTTTAAGAATAATTTTTAACTTTGCATATTACTCATTATGTATATTAATCTTAAACCCTAAACATATGAAAAAATCTTTACTTTTAGCTCTTTCGGCGGCTTCAATCGCTTTGATGCCAACCGATGCAAATGCCGGTAGATACACCAAGACTATCGACATTCGTGGTGTTGAATACAAACTTGACACTGTATTTCACGCAAAAGTTGGTCCCGGTACCACTCAAACACAATTACAACTCACCGGTCCCACTTCCAACTTGCAAGTATTCTATCTCACTGTTGACAAAACCACTCCCGGAGTGTCAATGCGTGCCGTGTGTGCTACCGACAAAGTAGGTGGTACGGCAACCCCATCTTCAATGGCAAAAAGCAAAACTGTTGACGGTTTGACATATTTCGCCGGAACAAATGGCGACTTCTATTCAACAAGTGGAAATGCCACAAATGGTTCTTCTTTCGTAGGCAGACCCACAACTTCTTGTACTGTTGACCGCGAAGTATATAAAACATCTAACTCAAACTACCAATTCACCATTGACACCGAAGGCAAAGCCTATGTGGGACGTCTTAACTACTACACAGGTACCGCTACTATCGGCGACAAAGTAACACTTTACAAAGGTGTTAACGTGATGTCACCAAATAATGGTATCACCATCTATACTCCACGCTATTTTGGCACTACCAACAACACCGAAGAAGCCGGTGCATGTGCCGAAGTTACAGCCAAGCTCGTTGAAGGCGACAACTTCTATGCTGGGGGCAAATATCGCATGGAAATCACTTCTACTGCAACTTCCGACGGTGATAGAGCCATCCCTTCTGACGGATTTGTTATCCATGGACGTGGCACAAGCACTTCAGGTTGTAACACAGGCGCTCTCGACTTTGTAAACTCTTTGCAAGTAGGCGACATCGTGGAATTTGACCAAATCATTCTCCTCGGCGACAAACGCATCTATCCTGCTCAAATCGTATCGGGCAACCCCAAAAACGTGGGTGGTGGCGAAACTCTCGACACTGAAAGTGAACGTGGTGACGCTTCAGCTCTTCACCCTCGCACATCGCTTGGTGTGAGCCAAACTGGCGATAGCATCATCATGATGGTTATCGACGGCCGTTCAGCTCAATCAGCCGGCGTGCGCACCTCTATGCTTGCCGACGTGATGCGCTATGCAGGTGCTTACGAAGCTCTCAATGTCGATGGTGGTGGTTCATCTACCCTCTACACTCAAGGTCTTGGCGTGCGCAACAACTGCAGCGATGGCAAAGAACGCGCCGTAGGTAACGCAATCTTCGCTGTGCTCGAAGCTCCCGAAGATGATGTTGTTGCTGAAATTCAATTCAAAGACTGGGTTATGGAAGCCCCTAAATATGGTGCCTATACCCCTACAATCTATGCTTATAACAAATATGGCAAGATGATTAACAACGACCTCAAAGGTTTCACTCTCTCTTGCCCCGAAGGTCTTGGCGAAATCCTCAACGACTCTACCCTCTTTGCCATTGGTGAAGGCACTCATGCCCTCACAGCCACTTACAATGGCATAACTGCATCAATCCCTGTAACTATCAGCACAACAGGCACTGCCGAATTGAAATATGACTCAGTTCTCATCGACAACTATCGCGAATGGCCTGTTGATGTGCAAGCATTGGTAAACACCACTTACATGCCACTCGACCCACGCGCCCTCTCATGGTCATCGGGCGATGCTGCTGTTGCTACTGTTAATGAAAACGGTATCGTAAAAGGTCAAGCCAACGGTTCAACCGACCTCATCGGTTTGTTTGGCGAAAACGAATACAAAGTAAACCTCACCGTAGAATGTCCTACCGACCACGTGATGCCTATCGAAAAAGAAATTGTTGATTCTACTTGGTCAAAGAGTCTTAGTGGCGTGAAAGAATTGACAATGAGTCAACGTCCTTCAGGTTTTGCTCTCGACTTCACAATTTCTTCTTCTCGTTCATCTAAGATTACATTGTCAAAAGATATTAAGATTTGGAGTCTCCCCGATACTATCCAAATTCGCATCAATCCGGGTGCACTCTCAATCACTAACGTTGGGATCAACCTTGTCCCCAACAATGGCCGTGCAGTGAACACCTCATTCACTTCAATCGAATCAAACAAAGAAAACGTTCTTTCAATCCCTGTAAGTGCAATTGGTGACCCCAACGATATTGGTATCTATCCTATCTTGTTCAAGACTATCTCAATTTCGCCAAAAGGCAAGACTAACGACGTTGGTCATATCGACATCAACGGATTTGAGGCAATTTACAAAAACGTTCCCGAAGCAGGAATTGAAGGAGTAATCGCCGATGGCGCAAATATGCAAGCATTGGTAGTTGCCCCCAACCCTATCGCACAAGGTGAAAATGCAGCTATCAACGCATCAGAAGATGCAGCATGGGAAATTTACACCATCGCAGGCTCATTGGTTGCAAAAGGAAACGGCAACAAGCTTGCCACTGCATCGCTTGTAAGCGGCTCTTATATCGTGAAAGTAGTTGACAATGGCACTACTGCCGCCGCTCAATTAATCATTAAATAAATATAACACCTTATAATATTGCCATAGGAGCCTGCTCCTATGGCAATTAATTTAAACAATCATGCGATTAATATCCTCATTAGCAACAATATTGCTACTCGCACCCTTTTGTTGCAATGCCAACCGTCTTGAAACACTTCAAGGAGTAGAATTTACCATCGACACCTTGCAATACTACAAAGCCGGGCCGGGCACTACATACACTGCTTTGAATATGCAATCAGGGTCAAAAAACCTCAACGTATTCATATTGGAAATGGAAATGAAAGGGCATGACAATGTTGAATATCGCATGGAGATAGGCAATGACACCACACTCACAACCGAGCAGATTTCAAGCATAGCCAAACGCAAGTCAAATGAAAACACTCACTATTTCGCAGCTGTCAATGCCGACTTCTACATCACCTCTTCATATGTAGCGCAATATGCCGGACAACCTCACATGGATTGCATTATGAATGGTGAAATTGCAGGAACAGGTTATCTTGCCGCTGCCGACTATGGGCATTTTTTCATGGATCGCAACAAAAATATGTGGTGCGATAATCCCACTCAATCATTCACTCTCAACCTCCCCGACGGTTCTACAGTAAATCTCCCTCGCATCAACCAAGATATTTACGACAACGAAATAGTGTTGTTCAACTCTAAATATGGCCGTCAAACACGCGTAAGCGGTTGCACCGACGTGAGAGTACGCCTTGCCGATGGCGAAACGTGGGGTATCAATCGCCCTATCAAACTTATCGTTACGGCAGCCCCCTCTACCACAGGAGCAACCCCTATCACTCAAAACGAAGTGGTTATTAGCGCAAAAGGTGACGAACAAGTCGCAAAATTGGCCACATTAAAAGTGGGCGACGAACTAACACTCAACTGCAACATCTCTCTTCAAGACTATAACATCACCCCCGACATAAAAGAATGTAGCGGTGGCGACGTGGTAATTCTCAAACGTGGCGAAGTAATTTATGAGGCCATCCGTTTTATCAACGGACGCGACAGCAACAACCCTCGCACAATGTTTGGTTACAACGAAGACCGTAGCAAAATGGTGTGGTGCGTAGTTGACGGACGCGGAGTGTCAACAGGCTGCACCTATCCCGAAGGTGCCGACTTGATGAAAATTCTCGGCTGCTACGATGCTCTCAATGTTGACGGTGGTGGTTCATCGGGCATGTATCTTGAATCATTCGGCATTGTCAACCACCCAAGCGATGGCAAGGAACGCGCCGTTTCAAATGGCATCTTTGCCGTATTAAATGCTCCTGAAGACAACAATATCGCTGAAATTCGCTTTGCCGATTGGAGCGTAAAAATGCCTAAATATGGCAACTATACCCCTGTCATCTACGGCTATAACAAATATGGGTTGCTCATCGACACCAATGTCAAAGATTTCGCACTATCATGCAACAACGAATTAGGTGAGATTATCAATAACAGTTCCACCCTTTTTGCCAAAGGGGAGGGCACCCATTTGCTCACTGCCACACTCGGCGACATCACCACTTCGGTGCCGGTTACAATCGAAAGCGGTGTTCCTTCTTTCCGTCTTGATAGCGTAGTTGTGAACTCATTCTATGACTACAATATGGAAGTCCTCGCCACGGTTGCCGGCAAACAGATGCCTCTCGACAATATCGCATTAGATTGGAGCATCGAGGATAACTCAATAGCATCAATTGACGACAATGGTATTATTCACGGTCTCAAAAACGGCTCTACCCACGTATATGGTTCGGTCGATAGCATTTCCGACACAATCCTTGTGAAAGTCGAAATCCCTGAATTGCGTTACCACGATGCCGAAACAAATATTGACATCGCATCTTGGAAACTCACCAAAAGTGGTGTAAAAAATCAATCTATTAGCGCTTTAGGCTCAAATGGCATAGCAGTGGACTACACTATCAGTTCTTCTCGCAACGCCTATGTAAGAATGTCTAAAGAATTGGCCATCTGGAGTCGTCCCGACTCTATTGAACTCCAACTCAACCCCGGAGCTGCTACTATCAAGCAAATAACCATTCAAGTAACTCCTAGCCAAGGTGCCAAGGCCACTAACCTCACTATCACCCCCACACTCACAGCAAACGCCGTTAATCGCATTGCAATCCCTGTTGGAGACATCGCCGACATCACCGACGCCGGCATTTATCCTCTCACCATCAATGCTATCTCGGTTTACTTCAGCGACGCTGTAAACACTGTGGGACACCTCGAAATGCCTCACATCTATGGTGTTCACACAGCCATCGCTCCCGATGCAGGTATTGAGAATATCGCAACCGACAATGCTAACACTCTTATCGCATTCCCCAACCCTATCACTCAAGGTGAAATAATTTCACTCAACACCGACAACGATTGTAGTTATAAGATTTACTCTATCTCAGGTCAGTTAGTGAAACATGGCGTAGGCAACAAAATCAACACTTCGTCAATGTCTATCGGCACATACTTTATAATGAGTAATAACCTTACAACGAAAATAATTATTAAATAACATAACCATTTTATGAAAAAATCTCTTTTAATCTCGCTTGCCTTAATGGCCCCTCTCGCTTCGTGGGCTTCTACGCAATGGACATTGCAAGGCAACACTTACAATGTCGATACATTGTATCATGCACCTATCGGTCCGGGTACTACACAAACATCACTCCGTGTTGTAGGCGCTTATAACCTCAATGTATTCTATACCACTACCGACCTCACTCACCCCAACGTGGAAATGCGTGTGGCTCCTGCCAACAACAACTCTCTTGCAGGGGGTGCCGGTGTGTCAACCATGGCTAAAAACAACACTACCGACGAGGTGCAATACTTCGCAGGTGTTAATGCCGACTTCTTCGGCAATAGCAAGCCTATCGGCTCTACTGTAATCAACAATGAAATATGGTATGCCAACAATAACGGTTGGACCGGTTGGGCTATCGATGCTAGCAAAAAAACACTTGTAGGCGCATCTTCATTCAGTGGCACCGTTACTTCAAGCGCAGGCACATCGCATGCACTAACCACTATAAACAATGCTCGCTATGAAGATAACCTCATCATTTATTCAAAAAAATACGGCTCTACTACCGGGACAAACGATTATGGCTACGAAGTGGTAATCACTCCCGTTGATGGTGGTGTATTGAGTATGGGCGAAGTGAAAATGACTGTTGCCGAAACTCCTCACACCAAAGGCTCAACCACTATCCCTGCCGGCAGTTACGTCTTATCAGGACACGGCACTGCTGCAACTTTTGTAGCCGGACTCACTCAAGGCGAAACAATAACTATTAACACTCAAATGAAACTTGGCGAAACCACTATCCTCCCCACTCAAATGGCAGGTGGCCAACCAATGATTCTTTCGGGTGGCGAAGTGCTCTCAACCGAAACAGCGCTCGATCACTTAACCGCTCTCAACCCTCGCACTGCTGTGGGTTATGATGCAACAGGCACAAAACTCGTGTTGCTCGTTGTCGATGGTCGCTCTACCGCCTCTCAAGGTTGTGTATCAAAAGTGCTTGCCGACATCATGCGCGAAGTGGGATGTAGCGAAGCAATGAACTTTGATGGTGGTGGTTCATCGGCCATCTACACCAAAGTGCTCGGTGTGCGCAACAACCCAAGCGACGGCAAGGAACGCTCTGTGACAAATGGTGTGTTTGCCGTGTCAAACGCTCCTGTTGACAATACCGTTGCCGCTCTCGCTTTCGAGGACTTCAAAACTGCACTTCCCAAATATGGATTCTACAATCCTCGCGTGTATGCGTTCAACAAATATGGTGTGATGATTTCTGACGACTTTGAAGATGCCACACTATCTTGTCCTAAAGAATTGGGCGAAATTGTTGATGGTGGCAAAATCCTCTTCTCTAATGGCGAAGGATCTCACGTGCTCACTGCCACATATGGCGATGCAAAAGCCGAAGTTATCGTAACAATCGGTAGCGGCATCCCATCTTTCCGTCTCGACAGCGTGTTGGTTGACTCTTATACCGACTACACAATGGAAGTAACTGCAACCGTTGAAGATAAACAAATGCCTCTTGAAAACACTGCTTTAACATGGAGCGTTGAAGACAATTCTATCGCGACAATCGATGCTGCCGGTGTGGTAAAAGGTATCAAAAACGGCACAACTCACGTTTATGGTGCAGTTGAAGATTTCGCCGACACTATCCTCGTGAAAGTAGAAATTCCCGAAGTGCGTTACCAAGATGCCGAAACAAATGTTGACGTAACGACATGGAAACTCACCAAGAGTGGTGTTAAAAACGAAGCAATAAGCGCATTAGGCTCTAATGGTGTGGCTGTGGACTACACTATCAGTTCTTCACGCAACGCTTATGTTAGAATGTCTAAAAACTTACCTATTTGGAGCCGTCCTGACTCTATTGAACTCCAACTCAACCCGGGGGCTGCAACAATCAAGCAAATCACAATTCAGGTTACTCCAAGCCAAGGTGCCAAGGCCACTAACCTCACTATCACCCCCACCCTCACAGCAAACGCCGTTAATCGCATTGCAATCCCAGTTGGAGACATCGCTGACATCACCGACGCCGGCATTTATCCTCTCACCATCAATGCTATCTCGGTTTACTTCAGCGACGCTGTAAACACCGTGGGACACCTCGAAATACCTCACATCTATGGCGTTTATACTGCTATTGCTCCCGATGCAGGTGTTGAAAATATCACTGCCGACAATGCCAACGATGCACTCATCATCGCACCAAATCCCGTCGAAGCAGGTGAAACAGTATCAATCAACGCATCGGCCGATGCTACCTACGCTATCTACAATGCAGCAGGTGCATTACTCGCTAAAGGCAACGGCAACCAAATCGCCACAGCCTCACTTGCTACCGGCATCTACATCATATCGGTTAACGACAACGGCACCACTCGTGCTGCTCGTCTCGTGATAAAATAATCACTCTTCATAAATAGCACTAAGGAGAGAAGAAAATAATTCTTCTCTCCTTGTTTTTTTACCCTATTTCATGGCTCAGTAGCAAAAAGGTGTGGGAATCCGTGCGAAGAACGTGAAAGCGTAGCGATATGCAATAACCGGGGGTAGAGCAAAGCGATAGGGTTCAGTAGGAAAGTTGAGGCATGCGCGTGGGGAATTATGAATTATGAATTAGATTAAACCCCTCCGCCACGATGTGGCACCTCCCCTAAGGACAGGGGAGGACTATTTTCCTCAATAATATTTTGTCATTCTGTCAAAAAACACTCCGCATTATTCTGACCACCTCCCGGCTTCGCCGTACTCCTCCTATTTCTCTGCGAAAAACAAGAGGAGAGTTGGGCTGGCGCATGGATGTACCTCTTTCCGGGGGTATCGCTTCGCTTAACCCTCGGTTATTATATACGCTTCGCTTTCTCGTGCTTCGCACGCATTTGCTCTTGAATAAGTTTTATCAGACAACAATAATATGATATACTCCTTTAAGAATAATTTGTCATCAACTTCACTAAATCAGAAAGGCAACGACAACTAAAATTGTTGCCATCGCCTTTCCTCTCGCTATCATGAAAAACTAATATTTGATTAATTGAGGGAGTTTCTATCTCATTCCGGGAGATCCCCAACGACGCTCGTTGCGATTCTTGGGCTGACCACCATCGCCAAATGTATTAAATTTATATGTCACATTCAACATAAAGTAACGAGTGAGTGAGTTATACTCGGTGTCATCAATATAGTTGGCAGTAACATTACGACGGATATTTTCTTTTTGTTGCAATAAGTCATATACCTTCAACGACACAGTTGCAGCCTTGCCTTTGAGGAATGAATAGCCGATTGATGCGTTCCACATCCATTGGTCTGAGTCGAATCCTTGAGAATAACCATCGGTGCCCGAGAATGAAAGTTCGCTATTGATAGATAAGCCGAAAGGTGCGTTGTAAGTGGCATTAAACATACCTCCGTAGGTGTGGACATCGCGATTGGCAGTTTTTTGTACCGAGTTGCGCACAATTTGAAGGTTATAGAATGGACGCAATTCAAATTCAAGATAATCAGGACGCCAAGCAAATGCAAATGATTCACCGACCATGAAAGAGCCACTGCGATTTCTTTCATTATTGTTGAACCCTACAGTAGAACTATAGAATCCGAAGAGGTGATTGGAGAATGAGAAAGATTTGTTACGCAGTGGCATCGAAATCATGTTCATCAATCGAGCGTTCCACACGCCGTTTACGTTGGTATATTCAGTTGTGCGACCACCGGTTTCGGGGTTGAATGTTGTCTTTGAAATGATGCTGTTTTGGCTATAACGCATGAAAGCCATCAACATTATAGAGCGTTGCGATTCGGCATTAAAGTCTTGGAAACGCACATTCACGTTGTGAGTAAATGTAGGGTCGAGGTTGGGATTACCAATTACGATATTCAAGGGATCCGACATATCGGCTACAGGTTGTAATTGAGCCATTGTAGGTTGAGATGAACGACCCATATAGTTGAGGTTCAAAGAACGTGTCTTGCCCATTTTGTAACGATAGCGCAAGAATGGAGCGAAGTTCCACACCCAGCGTTCGGGAATGTTCTTGTTAGCATTAATAAGGTTTTCGCTCTTTTGCATAGTAGGCACAAGTGATAACCCTATTTCGGTGTTATAATTCTTACTTACCTTTTTGTATCCTAAGCGAATGTCTTGTGTGAAGAGCTCGTTGCGGAATTGGTTGCTCAAATCTTCGCTGAAAATAAGATTTTCGGCATCAACCACGATAGCTCCGGTTAATTCATCGTATGATAGGATAGGACGGTCATAGGTGAGTTTGTCGGCATTATTCCATCTATATTGTGCGCGATAAGCAAACGTCAAGAAATTGCCGTTTTTCACGTTGCCAAGAGGCTCTGTCCAGGTCACACGACCTTGCACCATATTGCTCCAAGTGTGGTTGTCGGCATATTGGTCATAGATGTCGAGTGAGTCGAGAAGGAAGAATCGGTTGATAGAGTTGGTATACTCTTCTTCTTTGGTGTCGCTGAATTGATAGCGAGCTTGGAACGAGAATGCACGACCAGGACGAGAACTGAATTTATGGCTATATATAAGATTACCTGAGAAGTTATAAGCTGTACCCTCTGAATTGTTTGTGTTTAAACTGCGAGTAACAGGAGAACGCCATATGTCGCCGGCGCTGGTGAGGGTTGAGTCGAGGCTCCATGAGTCGTTTATGTTAACAGAGAAACGAGGACGGAATTCAAAGGTATTGGTTGAGTCGGGGTTCCATTGTAGACGGAAACCGGCGCGAATATTGTGACCTTTATCGCGAGAGATTTTACCACTTTGGGCATAAGACGTTGAGTCGGTAAAAAGGTATTGGCGTTCGCTTCGTTGGCGAGTGTCGCGGTCGCTATGTGAATACATCACATCACCACCCACACGGAATATCTCTTTATTACCTACATTGAAGTTAAGACCAAATGCTTGAGATGTGTTTATACCATTGCTTCCTCCAAAACGACGGAATTGACTTCCCCCATCGGCAAAACCAAGTTCGTTAATATTATTGAAGTTACCCAAGAAAGTAATCTGGTTTTCATTCCAAAAACGGTTTACATTAAATACCATTTTATAACGATTATCAGTACCATATCCGGCATCAATTGTTCCAAACCATCCATTTTTCATCCCTTTCTTAACGGTAAGATTGATTACGGTTTCGTCTTCACCATCATCTACACCTGTAAGTCGTGCCAAATCGCTCTTGCGATCAACGACTTGTAGTTTATCAACCATATTTACAGGAAGGTTTTTTGATGCAACTTTAGGGTCATCAGAGAAAAACTCTTTACCATCAACAAGGATTTTTGTCACCTCCTTACCATTGGCTGTAATCTTACCTTCTGAATCCACTTCTACACCGGGTAGGCGCTTCAATAGGTCTTCAACCACTGCATTTGGTTGAGTTTTATATGTATCAGCATTATATTCTACTGTATCCTCCATTACTTTTATAGGAGTCTTAACACCTATGACAGTTGTTTCTTTTAGCATGATTGAAGATTCTTCCATAACAATCTCGCCTACTCGCAAATTTTCTGCCCCTACTGTAATGTTTTTATATGTAGGATTATATCCCACATAAGTGGCTTGAAGGATATATTTTCCCGATTTTACACCTTGTAAACGGAAACGGCCATTATCATTAGTTGCTGTTCCTGTCACATAAGCGCTATCTTTTGCAGCAAGCAATCTAATACTTGCTTGTATCATTGGTTCCTTTGATGAATCAACAACACGACCCGACACATTGCCCGCATAAGTCACCATTGTTGATATCAATATCAAAAGTAATACTACTATTTTTTTTATAATATTCATATTTTTTATTTAAACTGATTTTATAGACTCTAATAATAACAAATAGTTTAATCTAAAATAAATTATTTTTATAATTAAACAATTTTAATATACCAATGTCTAATTATTAAATGCTCATTTAACGCTATATTGACATTTTTCATAAATTTTGATATTGCCGAATATTGTTTTATTTGTTTTATCTAAAATAGATTTTTAAATTTGTAACTCTAAAATCATTGAATATGAAAACTAAAAATATAATCAAAACCATATTAATTGGTTCGACTTTAATATTTTCATCATCATGTAGTTCATGGTGGGATACTACTTATGTAGGTGATTACTATTACTACGACCCATTCCTTCCACCACCTCCTGCTCATGGGCCTCTACCTCCGCCCCCACCTCCAAGTGGACACCCCGGTGGAAATGACCACAAGCCCGGTCGTGACCCTCACAAGCCCGACCATAAGCCTGATCATAAGCCCGATAAACCGGACAAGCCAAACAAGCCGGACAATAAGCCCAACATTAATCCGGGCAACAATCCCGGACAACGCCCCGGCGGTATTAATCCCGGAACAGGTGGTGCAGGACATCGCCCAACAGGTACAGGTGCAGGGACTCGCCGACCAGGCTCTAATCGCCGACATTAATCATCCTCATATAACTAAAAAAGGCTCCAATGGAGCCTTTTTATTATCTCATACAATTTTAATTAAAATTCAGAAAATGCTAATGGGAGAAGTGATTTCACCGATGAAACGATATAAATATCTTCACTTCCTATCAATATCACTTTTACATCTCCTTGAGCGAGCATTTCATATTCCAACAAGGCTTGGCGACAACTTCCACAAGGCGATATAGGCTGTTTTAATTCATTGCCATCAGTCCCTACGGCTGCAATGGCGATTACTCTAAACTTTGCATCGGGATATTGTGCATGTGCATAGAAGCATGCCGAGCGCTCGGCACATGTCCCCGACGGATATGCCACATTTTCTTGATTAGCACCGGTTATAACCTCTCCATTATCTAATGCAATGGCTGCGCCTACTCTAAATTTACTATATGGTGCATAGGCTCGATGCGAGGCTGCTCGGGCTGCATCAACCAATCGTTGTTCTTCGGATGATAATTCCGAATATTTGACAACGGTAATAGGGGTTATAACTTCAATTTGTTTCATCTAAATGATATTATTATTTCTTTCTAATTTGCATTGCAATTAATTTCACTACCAACGGGAACAACATTATCAAAGATGTTAATAATATAATATATCCCCAATCGGACATTGCCAACGGCACTACGCTAAACATGTCGCCTCCTAGAGTAACAATCGCATATTGACCAACAATTATTCCTATCACAACCATAAAGAACACTTTGCTCCCTTTCATATTGAAAAAGGCTGTGTGCCCACTATCAAATGCCTTGGCATTAAATAGGTTCCATATTTGGAAGAACACAAAGATAGAGAAAAACATTGACAACTCATAAGGTGTAAATGTTCCATTTCCTCCAAATTCAAACATTGAATGGAAGAAAATTCCTGGATATGACACTAAATATGACAATGATTCAATATCATTATTGCGGAAACATTGCATCAATCCGAAGAGTATTACCACAAACAACACTCCGGTTGAGAAGATACGTTTTATCATCTTACGCGAGAGGATAAAGTCAGTTGAACGACGAGGCTTATTCTTCATCACTTCCACACTTGGTGGTAACGAAGCAAATGCCAATGCCGCAAATGTGTCCATAATGAGATTTACCCACAACATTTGTGTTACCGTCAATGGCGATTGCGTTCCGGTAAAGGCACCTATTACTACAATGAGACATGCCACGATATTCACCACGAGTTGGAACAACACAAAGCGTTGTATATTTTGATATAACGAGCGTCCCCACATCACTGCTTTTGTGATGCTGGCAAACGAGTTGTCCATTATAGTGATATCGCTTGCTTCTTTTGCCACAGATGTTCCATCACCCATTGACAATCCCACTTGAGCGGCATTCAATGCCGGAGCATCATTTGTTCCATCTCCGGTTACTGCCACCACTTCACCTGCCTCTTGGAGCAAACGCACAAGGCGCGACTTATCAGTAGGACGAGCACGCGACATGATTTTGAGTTTAAGCACAATTTTTGCCGCCTCTTCTTCGCTCAATGCAGCAAAATCGGGACCTGAAATATGGTTTTCTTCGCCATCTACTTCATCATTCCACAAGCCCACTTGACGACCTATCTCCTTTGCCGTTCCGGGAGTATCACCGGTTACGATTGTCACACGGATACCTGCACTAATGCTATTGCGAATAGCATCGGGCACCTCAGCTCTAACAGGGTCGGCAATTGCAGTAATGCCAATAAATATAAGATTATCAACCGTGAGTTGATTATCGTGTATCGGTTCTTGATTGTCATCAAGCACTACATAGGCTATCGCAAGCGTACGCATTGCCTTCTGTTGATAACCGAGGAGTTGGGCATTGATAGTTTCGGGCTTTACATCGCCGGCAACTTTAGCACACAATCCAAGCACTATTTCAGGGGCTCCCTTCACATATAATACTCGCTTGCCCAATAACGGAGAATCAACCACCGTCGCCATATATTTGCGTTGGGTATGGAATGGTAATTGTTGTATAACTTTGGCATTTTCACGCAATTTGAGATAATCTACTCCATTATCATTCAACCATAGCAACAATGCACCTTCAGTGGGATTTCCTAGAGCATTCATCTTCTTTGTCTCTTGGTCACATTCAAGGAATGCCGTCGAATTGACCGAAATACCTTCTTTTATGACATTGCTCAACTCATCATCGCCAAGTTTCTGCGACTCGCCAAGAGGATAGTATTGTGTTTGGTAAACACGCATTTGATTTTGAGTGAGCGTGCCGGTTTTATCGGTACAAATAACAGTGGTTGCACCCATTGTTTCGCAAGCATGCATCTTGCGCACAAGATTATTGCTTGCAAGCATTCGGCGCATACTCAATGCCAGGCTCAATGTGACACTCATGGGCAAGCCTTCAGGCACCGACACCACTATTACAGTAATAGCAAGCATCAATGTTCCAAGTAAGTAATTTATTGTGCCAAGCATATCGGCGCCACCCCAATCAAACATCAATAGACGTCCGATAATAATGAGGCAACCAACCGAATAACTACCCCATGAAATAACTTTTCCAAGTTTTTCCAACTGGAGTGTTAATGGTGTTTTTACACCTGTATCTATTTGTGCAGCCTCATAAACCTTTCCATATTCAGTAGCATCCCCCACAGCGGTTACTTCCATTGTTCCGGTGCCTTCCACCACAGTTGTGCCACGCATCACATGATTGGTAGGATATGTCACATCATCTTTAAAGTCTTCTTTGCGATGTGATTTACGGATAAGAGGCTCTCCGGTGAGCGTACTTTCATTGACACTCAATGCCACCGAGTCAAGCAATACGCCATCGGCAGGAATTTCGTCACCTGTGCCAAGTATAACAATATCGCCCACTACAATATCTTTGCGTGCGACTTGTGTGATAACTCCGTTACGAATCACCTTTACCGCCACATCGTCATTGACTTGATTGAGGATTTCAAATTTCTTGTTGGCATTTACTTCAAGAGCAAAACCGATACCTGTGGCAAGCATTATTGCCACAAAAATACCAACAGGCTCAAAGAACACCTCCATGCCGTGATCGGTAGTTACAAATTCATATATCGCGATACCCACCGATAAAGCCAATGCCACAAGCAGAATGCGTATCATGGGGTCTTTGAAGTTCTCAAAAAACTTCACCCACAATGACGGTTTGGGGGGAGGAGTTAAAATATTTACACCATGCTTCACACGGCTCTCTTCTACTTGTTGTGCGTTTAATCCGTTTAGATGCTTTTCTATAGCCATTTTTGCAAGTTCTATATTTTTATTTAATTGTAAATTTCAATGCTTTTCCTTTTGATGTGTCATCAACTATTCCATTGTTAAACACTCTTTTCCCATTAACATAAGTTGCAACAACTTTGTTGTTGAGTGTAGTGCCATTTAACGGTGTCCAACCACAACGACTCAACACATCCTCGTCTTTAACTACATAAGGAGTATTGGGTTTCACGATTGTCAAGTCGGCATAGTATCCTTTGCGAATATATCCACGTTCCTCAATGCGGAACAAACGAGCCACACGATGAGCCATAAAATCTACCACTTGCTCAACTGTAAACACACCGTCATCGGCAAGGTCGAGCATCATTGGTAACGAATATTGCACAAGAGGTGCTCCCGATGTAGCCTTTATCGCCCCACCCTCTTTTTCGCTCAAGAGGTGAGGTGCATGGTCAGTCGCAACAATATCTATCAATCCGGCATTCAATCCATCGCGCAATGCTTGACGATCGGCTGCCGTTTTTATTGCAGGATTCCATTTTATGCGTGTCCCTAATGTAGCATGGTCATCGGCAGTCCACCATAGATGATGCGCACACACTTCGGCTGTAACCTTTTTATCTTCAAGCCGTTCATTTGTAAGCAACTTCATCTCCTCGGCTGTCGAAATGTGCAATACATGCAATCGTGCATTGTGTTTCTTTGCCAATGCCACTGCCTTTTCGGTTGATTTATAACAAGCCTCAACACTGCGAATATTGGGATGCTCCTCTACCGGAACATCTTCGCCATATTTAGCCATCATCGCCTCACGATTGCGACGTATTATATCTTCATCCTCAGAGTGAATGGCGATTAATGCCGGCACCTCGCCAAAAATGCGATTAAGCGCCTCATTATTATCAACAAGCATATTTCCGGTTGAAGCCCCCAAGAAAAGTTTCACCCCCGGCACTTTTGTATAATCACACGCAAGCAATGTGTCAATATTATCGTTTGTTGCACCTATGTAAAACGAATAATTGGCCACCGACACTTCGGCTGCTCGTTGATGTTTGGCATCAAGAGCCTCAAGGGTAATGGTTTGAGGTATGGTATTGGGCATATCCATAAATGATGTTATACCTCCGGCCACTGCCGCACGACTCTCGGTTGACATATCGGCCTTATGCGTCAATCCCGGATCGCGAAAATGCACTTGGTCATCAATACCTCCGGGCAACAAATAAGCCCCCTCTGCATCATGAATTTCGATACCTCCATTCAATAATTGAGCAGGAGCATCGCCCCTGCCAATCTCGTCTATACGTTCATCGTCAATAACAACATAGCCTTGATAACGCTCGCCCTCATTTACGATTATCGCATTGTGTATTAATATTTTGCTCATTACTAAATATCGGCTTATTTCTTACTGTAATCGGGATATTTCTTAAACCAACTGCTCATCTTGAGTTTTATCACTCCAAACACCGCTTCGCCAAAGATTCCCGAACTCATCTTGCTTTCGCCCAGCACGCGATTTACAAAGATGATAGGCACCTCTTTGATTTTGAAACCATATTTATGAGCAGTAAATTTCATTTCTATCTGGAATGCATAACCTTTGAAACGAATATTATCAAGAGGCAATGCTTCAAGCACTCGACGAGTGTAGCACACAAAACCCGCAGTAGTGTCACATATTTTCATTCCGGTAACGATGCGCACATATTTTGATGCATAATACGACATCAACACACGCCCCATGGGCCAATTCACCACATTTACTCCGGTGATATATCGAGAACCGATTGACATATCGGCTCCATCCTTGGCACACGCATCATAGAGAGCCAACAAGTCATTGGGATTGTGCGAAAAATCGGCATCCATCTCAAAGATATAGTCATACTTTTGTTCTATTGACCATTTAAATCCTGTTATATAAGCCGTTCCGAGTCCTAATTTACCTTCGCGTTGAATGAGGTGTACTCGACCCGGATACTCTTGTTGTTTACCCTTCACAATCTCGGCTGTGCCATCGGGTGAATTATCGTCAATAACAAGAATATCAAACTGACGAGGCAATGCTATTACCGCATCAATAATCTTTGCAGCGTTTTCCTTTTCGTTATACATCGGAATGATTACAACGCTGTCATTGTGAACTGTGGATGCTGTTGTCATCTTAATTATTTCGTTTATAGTGCTACTACTGCTATATAACAATTAATTCGCAAAGATAACATTTAAAATTTATAATCTACTATTAACAACGTATTATTTTGCACTATCTCGCCCAAAATACCACAAAATCCTCCACCAATTCCCCAATAAATAAGCCCTACATAGGATTATCAGTATCTATTTTTACAATAATTTGTTCCAAAATATAGGCAAAATTCATCTATTTTTGTACCAAAACATAGGCAAGTTTAATAAAAAGGCATCGAAAAAGGTAAAAAAACTAACGACATTTACATATAGTTTTTATATAAAAACCACACGCACCAATCTCATTATACACAACAGAGTCACCACATAAAGGCTATCAACCCTAACCATCTAAACTACTTTACGTTACACACAACATCAAGCAAAGACGACAAAAGACAATTTGACATTAAATCAATATATTATACCTTTGCACCACTAATTAGTAACAGCCCTCTGAAATGTTTTAGAGCAGATTTATTTGGAGTATAAATTTATTTTACTAAATTTGTACTTACATACATTTCAAAACACAAAAGTGTTTAACTCATCGCAGTTAGTGAACCTAGGAAATTCATTATAGTCAAGCGAGTGCAGTTAAACGCACAATGTGTATATGGTCACGTTCATCACGAACCGACATACACTTGTGTGGGCTGTTACTTATTTTTTTGACAAGGCAATTCCTAGGGCCTACTAACTGAAATAAGTTAGCAGGCTCACACTTTTTTATACATATATCCTCACCCCGAGCCTAGTGAGAACTAATAAACTAACCCATCGCTATGGCAAAGGAATACCTTAACATTATTATTTCCCGGATTTTATGGCAGCGACTCAAAACACCACCATAACCAGCCTCAAAGAAAGACAACAAAAGACAATTTGAATTACTATTCAGAGTGTTTAACTTTGTCGCGAAATTAATTTTAACAAGTAATAATTCTTCGAAGAAATAAAACAAATTTTAAACAACTCATTGAAAAGTTAAATGGTTCCCTTTTCTTTTAGTTTTAACAAACAATGAACCTATCATTAAAAATTTTATCATTATGATTCTTTGGATTTTAGCAATTTTGCTTATCTGTGTGGGATTTTTAGGATGTTTTATTAACAAAATCCCCGGACCACTATTGGCGTTTATCGGTATTTTACTTCCTGTATTATTCGGTGATGTTCATGCCGACGTTTGGATGTTAGTTCTCATTGGAGTACTTGTTGTAGCAAGTATGATTGTATCATCTAAATTCCTTCCAAAAATTGGTGCAATGGTTTCTCCATTTGGCAAAGCAGGAAGTTGGGGCACTACAATCGGTTCACTTTTTGGTATCATCGGAATTGGCGTAGCCGGTTCAATGAATCCTATTGTTACCCTTATCCTTTCTTTCATCGTTCTTCCTTATGGATTTGCATTCCTTTTTGAACTCATCTCACAAAAATCAGCAGGTGCAGCTCTTAAATCAGCAGGTGGTGCCTATGCTACATTCTTCGTAGGAACAGTATTAAAACTTGTTGTTTGTTACCTAAGTTTACGTATCCTTTTTGCATAAAAATATTATCATGAAAAAATTTCATCTTTTAATTTTGGGACTTGCTTCATTGTGTATCATTTCATGTGGCAATAAAAAAGATCCTCTTGAAAAAGCATTAGAAGTCGCAACCGAGGCATCTGAATTAAGCGAATCAATTGATGATGTTGTTGAAACTGAAGAATCGTCTGCTTTAGAATCTGTAGAAGCAGAGGCTGCAGAAGAATCAGAAGTTGCCGATGAAACTTCGGCTGACAACGACAAAGGTTCTGACAATCCCGAAATAGATCAAACGATTAGTGAACTTGAAGACAAGGCCGATGAAATATTAAAGAAATGCGACAAAATCGGTAAAGGTGTCGGCATCCTTGATATTCAACCTGATCAAAATGAACTTCTTGATAAAATCAGCGAACTTAAAGAAAATCCCGATTTGTCTTCAGCACAAAAAAAGCGTCTAGATAAACTCACTATAAAAACCTCAAAAATTGCCACTAAATTGGCAGGCTCTACTCTTAACGCTATTTTTGGGAACTAATCAATTTCTTACATATCAATAAAAGCGATGCCTCATAGGGCATCGCTTTTATTTTGTCTTAGTGGTTCTCAAAAAGCATCCATAACCAGCCTCAATAAAAGATAACTAATGTTAATTTGGGCTTTGAGAAACACACTATCTTTTCAACACCAAGTTTAGCAACTATATGTTTTAGAACATATTTATTTGGAAGTTTAATTTATTTTACTAAATTTGTCACAATAAATATTTTAATATTTCAAAACATTTTAACATTGTCACAAAATTAATTATACGGAGAATGCCGAAAATCCATAAAAGAGTAGGCAATAACCTAAAATCACATTTATTATGGAAGAAAAAAAAGATGGTGGCTTGTGTAAAGCTGCGTTTGTGTTAGGTATCATTTCTATTGTTTTTGCATTATTACCATTGCTTAGCGCTTGGTTTATGTTCCTTAGTGCTATCAACTATATCTTGACTCCGGTTGGACTCATCTGTGGTATTATTGCACTTGTTAAATCACAAAACACTACTAAATCAGTTATCGGTATTGTATTATGTGTTTTAGCATTCTTTGCTCCTATTTTACTTGCTGAATATTATCTTGCAAGCGCAGTAGAAACTACAGTTAATGTATTAGACTCTGTAGGTGATATCACTAATAATTTGAATTAATTACATCTATTCCGTTAAGTCAATTGATTAGTCGGTACTAATCAATTCCTTACATATCAATAAAAGCGATGCCCTGAAAGGCATCGCTTTTATTTTATTGCAATACTCAATTACTTCAATCAAGATTCAGTAAACTTCTTGGTGTTCTCACCCCATCATTATGTATTACACACACTCCAAAGGGTTCAACCGAGGCATTTATGCATTATGCGCCCTCCGAAAGGTTTAACCGAGTTAATTCTTTTTGTGCATTATCGCAGTTTTTCCGTTTTGGGATGGTGTAATTTTGTGACTAAATTTCAACAAGCCTCAATCAACGACAAAATCACCTCTGCTATGAACAAACGAAATGCACTCTCCAACAATTCAACTTTCATTATCACGCCGTCAACTATCGGCTCCGACACTCCCATTTGCCACAACCTGTTAAAATCATCAACCGGAGATTTTCTTGTGCCTACACCTTTGCCCACAAAAGTCATTGAGGGCAATTTCTCCCCTTTTCATCATTTTACCCACCCGGATGGTTCTATCACGATATTTGCACTCTCAGGCAACACTATTGTTGCTATAAATCATAATGGCACTACCTTTTCATCCCCCTCCGAGATTACCACTCTGGCATCTACACCACATTGTGGCATAAATGTGGGCGACTCGGTCTATTTTATGACCAACGAGGGTGCCTATCGCATCGACTATGACAACTCCAATCACCGCTGGCTCAATTTGGGAGTCATGCCTCAATTCCCGGCTGTAAAAATAACGGCTACATCAACAGCCGTTTTCTCTGCCACAACGACATCCATTCCTCTTTCGGGGAATTATCCCCATTGGCAAGGTTCGCTCAACAAGACCGACCAAGCATCGCTCACATCTTCTCTTCTCAATGCTTATGCCGAAATCAATCGCAATGCCACCGCTGCCGGATTTTTCATTCAGCCCATTTTGGTCCGTTATCATCTGCTTGATGCCAACGACAACATTCTCTTTTCATCCACGCCCACGATGATTTCATCTCCATCGGGATTTCAATGCATTGACCGATTATCGCTCTCTACCGACGATTTTGCGTCTATTAACGCCTATACCCTCTCTGCTACCGGTTTTCAGATTGGGATTGACATACCTCAACTTGACAATTCCCCTTGGGCTGCTATCATTGCAAAAATTATCATCGAAGCCACACCCACTCTCGACCCTATTGACACCAAAGCCTTGGCTCAATGCCGACTTGACTCGGCCGATGCAACTCATGGCACTATCACAACATTCATACCCGGCACTTCGGTAACGATGATTCCCACCACTGCTGCTCGCCAAGCATTAATCAACAACGCCCTCGCTCACTTTTCCGACATCGCATCGCCCATCGCTATGTTTAACAACCCTTTTGTTGATGGGCTTTCGGAGATTTCGCTATCGGCACAATCTCTCAACACCCCTTCGCCGGGACAAGCATCACAACGATTCATCGCTCACACTGCAACCTCTTGCGGCGATACAATATTATGGGGAAATATTTCTTATTTACGACCATTCCCACCTGCGATAGACAATATCATAGCCTCACAAAACTCCGGTAGTGGGTTTTGGCGAGCCTTCGTGAGTGTTAAGTTCAACAATAGCGAAGACGTGATAGTGTGGAGTGGCAGTGGAGAGGATAATTGTCCTTCACTATTGACACCATTACTTGCCTTTCCCGATAATAACGCTTGCGAATTGACCATATCCATCTCGTGTGGAGGCAACATAAGCCGTCAGTCATTTCCTCTCTCCCCACTTCCCAATAGCAACCATGCCATCTACATCCACCCTTCACTTGCACCTTTCGCGCTATCGGATGTTGCCGATGTGTTTATCATCCCGACACAACACACCTCTCCTTCTTTCCTGCCGGGGACTGTTGCCGTGTCGCATTTCAATAATCCTCTCACACTCACAGCCTCGCAACACATCTGCAATGGCTCTATCATATCTATTACTCCTGCCGTAAGGTCATCATCTTCGTGGGATTTTGCTCGCACACATGCCTATCTGTTCACGACCGACGGCATATTTGCAACATCTATCAATGCAGCACATACAGCGATTTCGAGTCACATCATCGACAACCGACATATAATAAATAAAGATATGGTAGCATTTGCCAACAATGCCGTTTATGCCATTGCCTCGGGCGACCTTATTTCTATCAGTGGGGCCAAATCTACAACAATCAGACCGGATATCCACGCTAATGGAATTATTTGGAGCAACATTTCTCATTCCCTTTTGGCTACAACACATGAGTCAAAAGCGCTTATTATTGATATTACTCACAATAGCACCTCTACATGCGACATGCCTGCCAATTCATCATTATATAATCTAAATGGCATGCCATTGATATATAATAATGAGTCTATCTACATCTTTACTTCTCTTAATTCAACAAATATCAAATGGAGTCACGACTTCCACATTATCAACCCACATAAACGGATAACCCATGCTACATTTTTCATCGCAGCCTCACACTTCGACGGCACAATAGCCCTCCGTGCCCATGGAGGTGCAGGATTAGATAATTCCTATCCAATCACCACATTAAATATAGACGGAGCGATAAACGCCCCTATACCAATAAAGATAATTGCCCCATATCGCCCCTACATCAACTTCTCAATCGACGCCAACACCTCCCCCGATTTCACACTCCACTCCGTCAAATTAAAAATCAATCCCTAATGACCTTAGCGACCCTTTAACCCCATTAAAATTATGAAAACCATCATCGAAGAAAACAATCGCCGCAACAAACTACTCAACACCCCCTACGACCCGGTCAAAGGAATAGGTTGCATAGGCTCACGCACCCGCATTGACGCCTCGCACTTGGGCTTCGGAGCCGAAGTGTGGCTCCCCGATGCCATGCTCGCTGACACCAAATATCACGTTGCCTCAACCAATGCCGATAGTTGGGTGAAACTGCGATGCCACCACGACTTTGAGTTTTGGTGCGTGACCTGCGTTAAAATCAAGGACAAACTATCGGGGCAGGACGTTCCGTTCTGTCTTAACGCTCCTCAACGCCGCGTGGCTGCCATCTTTGAGAGTCAGCGCACTGCAGGACAACCCATTCGTGCCATCATGCTCAAAGCGCGCCAATGGGGAGGATCTACCCTCACCCAGATGTATATGGCATGGATTCAGTCGGTCCATTGCCACAACTGGCATTCTCTTATCTGCGCCCATGTCAAAGACACGGCGGCATCAATCCGCGGCATGTATTCCAAAATGCTATCCTCCTATCCCGAACAATATTGGGAAGGGGATGTCGCACCCAAGTTTTCTCCCTTTGAACGTTCTACCAACATTCGCGAGATTGCCGGGCGTGGTTGCCGAGTCACCGTAGGGTCGGCCGAAAACCAAGAGGCGGTGCGTGGTAGCGACTTCGCCATGGCTCACCTATCGGAAACAGCCTTTTGGAGCGACAGCACCACTCGTTCACCCGAACGGTTTATCCGTGCCGTGTGTGGTGCCATTGCCCTTGTGCCTTACTCGCTTATCGTGATGGAAAGCACAGCCAATGGCGTGGGGAATTATTTTCACAATGAATGGTTGCGAGCCAAAGCCGGCGAAAGCGACAAAACACCCATCTTTGTGCCGTGGAATGAGATTGAGATATATCGCATGCCGGTGAGCAATCCTCAAGCGTTGTGGGACTCGATGGATAGCTATGAGCGTGAGCTGTGGGACAATGGTCTCACCCTCGAAATGATTAATTGGTATCACCACAAACGTGCCGAATACCCCTCCCACTCCATGATGAAAGCCGAATACCCATCTAATGACATTGAGGCATTCACCTGCACCGGGCACAACCTATTTTCGTCAGAAGCCATCGAGCGTTTGCGCCTTGACTGCCGGGAGCCTCAATGGATAGGCGAACTGGCAGGCGACGCCATTGTGGGCGAGGATTCTTTGCGTAACATCCGTTTTGCGCCCGACCCTCATGGCAATCTGCATATATGGGAAAAGCCCGGCGAAGGGGCATCGTCATCGCGTTATGTGGTGGCCGTGGATATTGGCGGACGCTCACACTCGAGCGACTACTCGGTTATCGCCGTCATCGATCGTGAGAGAAGTAGGTCCGAAGTGGTGGCACAATGGCGAGGACACATCGACCACGACATCCTCACTTGGAAAAGCGCACAGATAGCCCGGTGGTATGCCAATGCGTTGCTTGTAATCGAAAGCAACACCCTCGAAACAACCAACGGAGGCGAAAACTCGCTCTACACCCTCTCGCAACTCAATGGTGTGTATCACAACCTCTATCGCCGCCCACGACTCGCCCAAGCCCACGACTCGCTTGAGTCAAAAATAGGGTTTCACACCAATCGTGCCACTAAATCACTTATCATCACCCACCTCATTGCCATGGTGCGCGATAGCGGTTATGTGGAGCGATGCAACGACGCTTGCAACGAATTAACCACATACGAACAACTGCCCAACGGCTCCTATGCCGCCAAAGCAGGACACCACGACGACATTCTAATGACTCGCGCCATCGCTCTCTATGTAGCCTCAACAACACAAATCGCCCCTCCACAAGATTTCTCCGGCCTTCTTTCTTATAAAAACTGGTAATTCGTTAATGCATAATTCATAATTGCATAATTCATAATTAATGCGGAGTGCGAAATGATTTTGACAGAATGCCAGAATGACAAAAAATCTCTTTTCTTTCCCCACGCGTCAGCCCTAACTCCCCTATTGCCACGCCGTGGATAGCAGGAACAATAGTATCAATGAGGACAATAACTCTCCTCTTGTTTTTCGAAGAAAAATAGGAGGAGTACGGCGAAGCCGGGAGGTGGTTAGATTTAATTCTTAATTTATAATGCATAATGCATAATTAATGCGGAGTGCGAAATGATTTTGACAGAATGCCAGAATGACAAAAAATCTCTTTTCTTTCCCCATGCG
>JAFQSX010000012.1 GCA_017409345.1 Muribaculaceae bacterium
ATTAGCCGAAATCATGTTGATTTCTTTAGAGGCAAGGTCCATCTTATGTAATCCTCCCTTAGCATTTTGAGAGAACACCACAAATGAACCATCGGGGCTAATTGTTGCTTGGTTCACCGATACGCCTTCGGGAAGATCAATTTTGTCAACCGATTGAATTTCCACCAATTGAGCGAAACCGAGAACGCTTGAACACAACAACATTGCCGAAATGAAAACTTTTTTCATAAATAGGTAATTTTTGTTAGTGTATAAAAAATTAATAAAAAATTGTGTTTTAGCTATTTAATCGCATACACGCATATATATGCACAATATGCGATGCAAAGGTAGTACTTTTAATGCAAAAAAGTGCTTAAAAATATACCAAACATATCCACATATTCACCTTTTTTAACCCTCCTATAATTCATCGAATAACATGGCTAAATAAGCCTAAAATAAGGGGTGATTAACATAAGTATAAGTTTTATAAATTTACGATTTTCATAGACCCTACTCCCTTTTTCCCAAAAAATCTGCGATTCAAAATAAAAACTCAATCGTTAATTAAAATTCAAACAAATCTATGTCGCAAAAAAATATTAATTTTGCAAAATATTAGAGATTATAAATCAACTATCTACAAGAAAATTATTCACTTTAAATAAATTTCAATGAAAAAATTATTACTCAGTATTGCAAGCGTAGCGATAGCATTGACAATCAGCACCAATGCATCGGCATCGAATGGCAAAATCGCCACATTCGACAACAACGCATTTAAAACAGTGCTTGGCGAAGACCACCAATGGAAAAGTGGCAAATTCGTTAAGCCTGCCCACACAAAGGTTGAAGCCAATGGGTTGACTCTCGGCCCTGCCGATGGTTATAGCTTTGTGCAAGGCCCCGATGACACTCAATGGTATGCTATCCAAACATTTGAGGTAAGCAACTATTATTACACAGCCTCAACTATCAAGCTCTACAACAGCAAAGGGGAAGAACAAGGCACAATCAACATCTCTATCCCCGACGGACAAAAGGTAAACCAAATATTGGTTGGCGAGGCTGTTACACCTACCCTTTTTGACCGCGACAAAAACTCTTATGAAATCCCTGTTGTTGTCCACCAAATTCTTGAAGCAGGTGTTACTGCCAATACAACATACGTGTATGATGTAGCAAGTGGAGAGTTGAAATATACCTACAATGGATTTATGTCGCTTGTTGACTACAACACCGGTTATAGCACCGAATGGGTAGGCGTGGTGAGCAACGATACAGTTGTAAACGACACTGCTTCGGTGAAATACGACATTTACAACAAAGCTACATGGTCATCAAACGGCGCTGCCCTCAAGAAAACTTTTATCATGCCAAAATCATTGGCCGAATATCAAGTAGGAAGTGCGTTTAATGCCTTTGAGGTTGACAACAACATGTATTATGTTGTTTCGGCTTACGAAAAACCATTCCTCGATCCTGCTTCATATGAAGAACCTTGGGACATGATTCCTACTGCCGACAATAATTTTGTTGCTACAATCTACAACAAAAACTTTGTAGAAGTGGGCAAAGTTACAATCCCTGTAACCTCAACTTCAAAATATCTCGTGCAATATGGCATAGGATTATTTGGTTTTGAAGATCTCAGCAACGATTATTGGGACGAATCGGGTGCATTGCGCTTGGTGGTTGCCACAACAGGATTTGACGTTACTTCTGAATCTGAAGCAATAAGCTTTGATGTTTATGACTTGGAAAGCAACAAGGTGAAATCAATTGCCGGCAACGTGAGCAACTGGATGAAAATGTATAACGTACCCAGACAATCAGACCAAATGGCATTCCTTAACACCGATGGTGTAACCCTATCAATGGTTGATGTTCCTTCGTGTGAAACAGCCGTTACATTTGGTTCGGAAGTAGATGGCGAGCCTATCTCTACTAATATCGACCGTTATCCCGTGGGCGATTCTTATCAATATGTAATAGGTCTACCTTCACCCGAAACCGATAGCGAAAACAATTATTACCACCGCTTTGCATGGATTACCAAAGAAGCAAAAATTGACCGCATAGTTAAATTCAACCTTGGCCAAAGCAATGCAAGCTGGGTTCCATTGGTAATGGGAGAAGCCCTCAATCCATACCTCTTCGACACCGACGACCAACATGAATATGTGTTTATCGCCAACCAATATGCATCGGGCACATCAGGCACTATGCACGATGAACTCCGCATTATGAAAGAAGATGGAACAGAATTGAAATCATATAAAGAAGACGGAACAAACGGCGACCTCGGCACTTGTGACATCTTGGGCTTGAATTCCGACAATCCGTCATTGATTATTCCATTCCTGAACTCAAGCACCGACCAAATCACATTGCAAGTTGATTTCCTTCCATTCGCAATGTTCTCAAAAGGTGGTGACGGTAGTGCCGAAAATCCTTATCTCATCTCAAGCGCAGGCGACATGGCTATGATTGCCCGCGACCCTGCCGCTAACTATAAAGTGGTTAATGACTTCAGCGTAGCCGATTATGGCATGTGGAATCCTATCGCATATTTTACCGGGACACTCGATGGTGGTAACTTCACTATCAGCGACCTCACTCTCGCCGGTAACAATTTCGAAGCCGCAATATTTGCAGCAACCGAAAATGCCACAATCAAAGACCTCAAATTTGAAAATGTGAACTTAGAAGTGAGTACAGCAACATCAGCCGGTATCGTGGTGGGCGAAGCCAACACTACTACTATCAGCAATGTTCACATCAACAATGCAACTATCACAGCTACTGCCGATGCATCGGCCACTATCGGTGTAATCGCAAGTGGCGCATCACTTGAAACTAAAATCTCAGAATGTTCGGCTACAAATCTCACTATCGACGCTCCAAGTTGCACAACAGTGGGTGGCATCATTGGTGCATCACGCACAAGCTCTACAATCGCAGCATGCGCCGTTAGCGGTACAATCTCTGCCGACAACACTATCGGCGGTATCGCAGGTAGTGCCTCAACCGGTTGTAGCGTAATCAACTGTCACGTTGATGCCGACATCGTAGGTAAAAACACTATCGGTGGTGTTGTAGGCTCGGCCGATCGTGGCGGAATTCACCTTTGCTATGTTGAAGGCACTCTCACAGCTACCGAAGGAAACTGGTCGGGCAATTATAGTGTAGGTGGTATCGCTGGTTCACTCTCTACCGATTGGGAAGCAACAGGCGAAGATAATCCCGAAGATGCATGGAACGGCAAAGTTATTTCTAACAATGTGATTGCTCTTTCTGAAATCAAATCTGAAGCCGGTGCCGCTCACCGCGTAGTGGGGTACACTCGTTGGGACGAAGATGTTGAAGCATCACAATGGGATCCCTCAATTGTTCCAATGGCTGAACCTTGCCTTGATAAAAACTATGTAGTATCAAGCCTAGCAGTGATTGACAACTCCGTTGAAGCAGCTGCCAACACTACCGAAGGTGCAAATGTAGAGGCTTCGGCTCTCAATAAGCAATATTTCACCGACCTCGGATTCGCATTCGGCACTTCGGTTGATGCTCCATGGGCTGAAAAAGAAGGAAATGGCGCAGTTCTCTATTTCGAAACAAGTGCGACCAATAGCGTGGAAAGCATCATAAACAATATGGTTGAAATCAACTATAACGGAAGTGTTATCAACGCCGGTGAAGCTGTTGAAATCGAAGTTTACAACATTAACGGTGCTAAAGTGGCCTCAGGAGCCTCTACAATCGACGCAAGCAACCTTCAAAAGGGGATTTACGTTGTAGTAGCTACCGACGCAACTGGCGCTAAGAAAACAGCTAAAATCGCAGTGAAATAATAAGCGGCTATATAGGGTATTCTCGGCCCTTTGACTACAATAATGGAGATGTGTCAAAAATCAAATAATGACACATCTCCATTGTTTATTTTCGGTGTCTGATAAAACTTTTCAATCACAAATGTAACCCCAAAGGGTTACGTAGTATGTAGCCGGGTATAGCCTAATGCGTTTCGACAAAGATTCAATAGCAAATGCAATCCGAGAGGATTGATTAAAAAATAGCCGGGCTTATCCCTTTTGGGGTTAAGCCCGGTATTGTGTTAAATAGAGATTGATTCTTGATGACCCATTAATTAGGGGTGTGGCAAGAAGTAACTGAATGGCAAATCTTGACACTGACTCATTGGTGATTAACCGAGATTGGCATCTTCGCGATTTTGCGAGAGAAGATGAGTGGCTACGTAGTCAGAGAAGGTCTGTTTGTAGGAGTCGCTGATGGGTATATATTTGTTGCCAAACACGATGCGATTTCGTTCGATAATTTTGATTTTGGTGGTATTGACGATAAATGAACGGTGCACTCTCATAAACGTTGACGGGAGCGATTGCTCTAGAGTTTTCATGTTCATGAGTGTCATAATGCTTTTTTGTTCATCGACGGTATATATTTTCACATAATCTTTTAGCCCTTCGATAAATAGAATGTCGGATGTCGGAATTTGAACAAGTCGATATTCGCTTTTTACTATTACATAATCGCGAGTGGAACCTTGCGATGAGCTATTGCGTTGTATTTCAATCCATCGTTGAGCCTTGTTGGCCGATGCCAAAAAGTCCTCATAACTGATAGGTTTGAGTAGGTAGTCTAGAGCATCGACTTTAAATCCTTGAATGGCATATTGGTCATAGGCTGTGGTGAAAATGATGCGAGTGGTTGGTGGAATGATTTTGGCAAATTCCAATCCATTTAATTGGGGCATTTCTATGTCGAGAAACACAAGGTCAACTTGATTGTCAAGAATGGTTTTAATCGCCTCTTGAGCCGATGAATATGTTCCCACCAATTGCGTGAAGGGGGTTTTCTCGATATAAGAAGCGATTAATTGGCTAGCCAATGGTTCGTCATCAATAACGCAGCATTTAAGAATTGTCATTTTGGTTAAATTTTGAGTTATTTAGATTGATAATTAATTCTACTTGGAAAGTGTTATCTTGTTGGATAACATTGAATGAAGCATCCTTGCCATAAATAATATTTAGCCGTCGTTTCAAATTGGCAAAACCGATGCCTGAATCTTTTTTATCTATATGGTTATTATTGTCAAAATGGTTAAATGTATAGCATCTAACTATTCCCTCATTGACCGAAATTTCAATCTTTATAGGGTTAGAGATATTGCCGGTGTTGCCATATTTAAATGCATTCTCAATGATAGGGATAAAAATGAGTGGAGCAACTTTGTAATCGCAATAACCTTTGCATGATAATGTCGTTTCAATAGGTCGCTTTCTATTCATTCTCATCGTCATTAGTGAAATAAAATTATTCAAGAAATCAATTTCTTGCTTAAGAGTCACCATTTCAGATGTATCATATAGAGCATACCTCATCATTCCGCTCAATTCATGTATCGCCTTTTGGGCTTTAGTGGGATTAATAGCAATGAGGGCATAAATGGTGTTGAGCGTATTGAATAAAAAGTGTGGATTAATCTGACTTTTAAGATTTTCCAATTCAGTTTCGCGTTGTGAGGCTATCAATGCTGCTTGCTTGCGTTGTGTTTCAAGCCAACGAGCAGTTACTCTCACTGCAAAAGCCAAACCAATGGAGAGAATTGCAATTAATAGGTCGCGCGATAATCGCCCTGCAGCATGGAGATAAATATTATTATGCTCATGACGAGGCGGATGGATATACTCAAATGGTTTGCCTTTGGGCGTTTCGTGGGCATGGGGGGTGAATTTTTCTTCTTGATGATGAGGTGGTTTTTTTATCGGATGAAAACCTTTGTCGGTATAACCATGTGAAGTAGTTAAGATAATGCATGATGCCACGAATAACAACATTATATTAACCCCAAAGAAGTGCCATTTACCACCTTTTTTATCAAGAAACCTATCAATCAAGAAGTAATTGATATAAAAAATAACCAAATATATGATAGTCTTGATGATTATGCCATCGGGTACTGGTCGTTGATCATCTATATTGGTAATTACTTCGGGGAGAACAAACAAAGAAATAGCCGAAAGGTGAATCAAAAGATTCACTAATGAATGTTGTTTTGATTTAATAAAACTTATAAATTTTTCTACCATTTTCATTCTTTATCAAGTCTTATTCAAGATACAAAATTATCTTTCGCAAGTCAATGCTCAAAAAAAAATCGCCATAGCGCATATATTAACGGATAATTTGACTACATATAGATATTATTTACCGACAAATTAAGGTATTTTAACGGCAAATTCGTGCCGCGAAAATTTCCTCCGTTTCCTTGGTAAACCTAATTGTCTTAATTGAATTAATAAGAATCTTTTGTGAAATATTTTGACTTAAAAATAAATTATTCAACAAAAAGATGTATCTTCGTTGAAAAATTAATCAACAACAATCATAACTCTATAAATTCAAAACTATAAGAATGGCTAAAGTTATTATTATCGGAGCCGGTGGTGTGGGTACCGTTGTGGCTCACAAATGCGCTCAAAATCCTGATGTGTTTAACGAAATAGTGCTTGCTTCGCGCACCAAAAGCAAATGTGATGCGATTGCAAAGGCTATAGGTGCTTCAAATATTACAACCGACTCGGTTGATGCCGACAGTGTGCCTCAACTCGTGGAACTTTTCCGTCGTCACAAGCCCGATTTGGTTATCAATGTCGCTCTTCCTTATCAAGACTTGACAATCATGGATGCTTGTCTTGAGTGTGGAGTAAACTATCTCGATACAGCCAACTTTGAGCCTAAAGATGAAGCTCACTTTGAATATTCTTGGCAATGGGCCTATCGTGAACGATTTGAGAAAGCTGGGTTGACTGCAATCCTCGGCTGTGGTTTTGACCCGGGGGTATCGGGTGTATTTACCGCCTATGCTGCTAAACATCATTTCTCGGCTATGGAATATCTCGACATCGTTGACTGTAATGCCGGCGACCATGGCAAGGCTTTTGCTACCAACTTTAACCCCGAAATTAATATCCGCGAGATAACCCAAAACGGCCGTTATTATCAAGATGGCAAATGGGTCACTACCGGTCCTCTCGAAATTCATGCACCATTAAACTATCCTAATATCGGTGCTCGTGACTCATATCTTCTTTATCACGAAGAATTGGAATCACTTGTTATCAACTTCCCTACAATCAAGCGTGCACGTTTCTGGATGACTTTCGGTCAAGAATATCTCACTCACTTGCGTGTAATCCAAAACATTGGCATGGCTCGTATCGATGAAGTGGAATATAACGGTGTGAAGATTGTACCATTGCAATTCCTCAAAGCAGTGTTGCCTAATCCTCAAGACCTTGGCGAAAACTACAAAGGCGAGACTTCAATCGGATGTCGCATTGCCGGTAAAGACAAAGAAGGCAAAGACTTCAACTACTACATCTACAACAACTGTAGCCACGAAGAAGCATATAAAGAAACAGGGATGCAAGCCGTTAGTTACACTACAGGTGTGCCTGCCATGATTGGAGCAATGATGTTCCTCACCGGAAAGTGGAACAAACCGGGCGTTCACAACGTAGAAGAATTTGATCCCGATCCATTTATGGAACAACTCAACAAGCAAGGACTACCTTGGCACGAAG
The DNA here is from genome assembly GCA_017409345.1 of Muribaculaceae bacterium. GTDB lineage: Bacteria > Bacteroidota > Bacteroidia > Bacteroidales > Muribaculaceae > RGIG4079. The sequence goes on from JAFQSX010000012.1 coordinate 7,593, forward strand.
TCATCGGTGGCGACCTCGAAGTTGACAAAATAGGATAATAACTATATCTGTACGATAAAAGTTTCTCAAAAACAAAGACAACCTCAAAGTGGGGAATATATTATAGCCGGGTTTAGCCCCGTGGGGGATAAGCCCGGCTTGTTTAAATATAAACTGATTCTGACAAAATATTTAATAACGTATTTTTCCATTCCGCCCTTAATACAATGAAATTATCATTTGAAGTAAAAGAATTATTAAAACAAAAATCGGGTAGAGATCTCACATCGCCTGCCGATTGCGACTATATCGCTTTAGATATTTTTAGTGTCACTAATGAGCATATTGGAGTAAATACACTGAAAAGATTATTGGGATTTCTTGATGAAAATCGTGAAGCGAGAATATCTACATTGAACATTATAGCCCGATATCTTGGATATCCCGATTGGGAAGCATTATCCAAAGCCGATGTGAGCAACTCCACTTTCGATAACGCAACCGAAGATCTGATTGTTGAAAATCTAAGTAAAGGACAAAAGGTAGAAATAACCTATCTTCCCAATCGGAGATTGGTGCTTGAATATAAGGGCGACTTTCAATTTGTCGTCAAAGAAAGTCTTAACAGCAAATTACAAATCGATGACACTATAGAAGTGCAACATTTATTACTAAATTATCCTCTTGTAGCATCTAATGTTATGCGTCAAGGCGAAAATTTAGGACAATTAAAAGCTGGTGTTGTATCCGGTCTAAAATCAATTAAATTATTGTAGAAAACGATGGACGTGTCGCAGTTTGGAGAGCAAAGGATTATTGATACACTTATTGCCGATGCCCAACCATTGCAATTAAACGGGGCAACGTGCGACACCTACTATGCTCGATTGCATGGCCGACGCGTTTTTATCAAGCGACTAAAAGAAAAATATCGATTAGACCCTCGATATCTGGCCGCACTTGAGAAAGAATTCAAATTGGGTTATCGTCTTGAGCACAAAGCATTACCTCGATATATATCTTTCGAACAAGATGCCATTGTGATGGACTTTGTTGAAGGGGTAACCTTAACGCAATTTATTAAAGAAAACCCTGAATACTTCTCTCTCAAAAAGAATATTGATAAATTTATGATGCAATTACTTGAAGGAGTCAAATATTTGCATCATAACTCAATACTACACCTCGATTTAAAGCCCGAAAACGTCATGATTTCACATATTGGAAATGATGTGCACATCATTGATTTGGGCTTTTGCTATTCCGATGCATTCAATGACACGATAGGCTATACTCATTCATTTGCCGCTCCTGAACAGGAAGGCAAATCTCAAGTAAAGGTGGGAACATATACCGACATTTTTGCTATAGGCAAAATTTTGGAATACATATTGACCCGACAAAAGCGCAAGCGATATTTGAATATTGCACGAAAATGTCAAAACGAAAACCCACAGCAACGCCCCGAAATAGAAACATTACTTTCTTTGTTTTCTGCTACTTGGCAATGGAAAAAGGGAGTATGGATAGCGTGTATTCTTGTCGCAATACTTGTCGTCGTTGGGATTTTTGTGTTTGCCAATAAACCTCACATTGAAAATGAGATTGAACCTAAGCAATCGATTACCGAAACCAAACAAGAAATAAACCACCAATCAGTCACCGTAGAAGATAGCCCCAAGATTAATAACATTCCCGATAAAACAACAGTACCACAGCAAACATCTTCCAAAAGCACTATCAAAGATAGCCAATCATCCCCTCAACCGACCTATAAATATCCGGCTCCCGACTACCCCTATCAATCAGCACAATCCACTTTGGAAGTGAAGCGAGATTGGTATCGTGAATTGCGACCTATATACGACAAAATGTTGGCGCAATATATGGCTACCGATTCAATGTTATGGTTTAACTCTGATTTTCAAAAATGTGCGTATCAATTAATTGAAAACCAAAAGACGACGATAAATAAAAAGCATTCCACGATTTCAACCGATGATATTTATAACGATGGAATGCATGTATATACAATGATTATATGGATGCACGAAGGACTTCCCGTTGAAATAAGCGGATATAAAAGACCACCTCGACCCGATTTGACAAAATATGCCATTGAACAAATCGCTTTGTTTGAAAAACACTAGCCTCAAATGGATAAAATGGATAAATAAAAAACAGTGATACTATTCTATCTTTGCATATAAGTTGTTATATGCGAAAAAAAACAGCTCACAAATGCCAAAGTTTAAGAATTTTTCTTAACTTTGTCCTGTTGCAATAGTGCGACAAGACATATTTTGGAAGCGTTTAGCATTATTCCATCTTGATGAACTTCGACAACTCATTTTGACTAATGGAATAAGAGTAACGTTCCTTTTTGGTGTGTTATATCTCTACATATAATATTGCCAAAAAGTGTGAGCTGTTTTCTTATTCGTAGTCAAGGCAGTCGAAGGCCCATCAAGCGAATTGGATTAATTAGCCCACACTTTCTTTTTATGCCTTGAAAACAACCCTAAATTGAAAATTCGTTCTAATCGGTAATTTAACTAATAATAAATAACATGAGACATCCTATCATTTTATGTGCGATATTAATCGCCGGCATTTTCACTTCTTGCAGTCAACTTGAGAAGGAGAAAGAGGAACAAGAACAAGAAAAGATTGTAAAAATCACACCTATGTTTAGTGCAAAAGTGCAACAATATATCGAACTGGGTAGTTTTTGTGAGGGATATGCAACAGCCTATAGAGAGATAACCGACACAACCGGTAATCGTAGATATGTTTATACTTATATTGACACTGAAGGCAATGAGATTCCACAATGTCATTATGAATATGCTAAAGACTTCAGTGAAGGGTTGGCTGCTGTGAGGAAAGACGGTAAGTATGGATATATCAACACGAAAGGTGAGGTTGTTTTGCCTTTTAAATATAGTGAAGCCGATTGTTTTGGTGATAGTTTGGCCGCCGTTTATAAAGATGGGAAATACTGTTATATAAATAGAGAGGGAGTTGAGGTAATTTCAATTCCCAAGAACGAAGACGAATATGCAGAAACTATATTGACCCCATTTTGTGAAGACCTCGCTTTTGTAATTAAGCCCAACGGTTGGGAATATTTTGAGTATTATGCGATTGATAAAACCGGAAAAAAACTCTTTGAAGGCAAACTTGGTGGTTGGTGTGCCGAAGAAGGTGGTCGTTTTAATGCCGATTATATACCAAAGATTCAAAATGGTGAAGTTTATGTTCCATCTGAAGACTACGATACTTATGATGTATATAATAAACAAGGGCAAAAACTTAGGACTGAAAAGAGCAAGCCCCTAAATAATGGAAATTTTGAGATTATTGCCCAGAAAGTGTCTTTTGGGAAAAATGAATATGAGCATATTGTTCGCTATGGGATGAAAGAAATAAAAAAAGATTCAACCGATACAACCACAACATTTGGACATATCCCTGTTATATATGATAAGATTCATGAATTGAATAATGGAGTGGCTTTAGTGTGTTTATATGAATATGATAAAGAAGCATTGATTTATGGTGAAGTTGAAGGAGGATATATTGCAGACACACATTATGGATATGCTGATTTATATGGAAATCACACATTCTCGCCCGAAGTTATGAAGAAATGTCATAAGGCATTTGAAAAATCGGAGTCAGCATTTAAAGCATATAAAGAAGAACTAAATAATCCACAATGGTTGAAAGGTACTTGGAGAGTTGAATCTAATAATGGATATATCTATAGGATATTTAATGATGGAAAATGCATAACATATTTCCAAAACTATCCCAATGTGCAAGAAGGGAAATATTCTCTACAAGATGGAATTATAAGCATAGAAGGAGAGGATGCGTCAATGACATTAGATTGTGAACGCGATATTGTGAGAGGTGCCGATTGGAAAGATTGGAGCAAAATATCTAATTCAACAACAATTGATAATAATCTAAAAGGTGCAAATGTTCAAAGTGCTAATTCTTCTAATTCTTCAAACTCTGATAATGATAAAAGTTATTATGGCACTTTAGTCGCAAGAAATTGCACTGCATCTCTAAAAGCATTACATCCAATTAGACCTATGCATTGTTATTTTAATATATACTATGATGGATATGCATTTGCTGCAAAACGGTTAGAATCAAACGGAGGTAAAGAGGTTGAAGATGAGGGATTATTGGTCGTATATATTAATCCGGAATTTGATGAAGATGCTCCTTATAATAGTATGATTAAAGACCATACATATGCACAACATATGATTATATATAAGGGTATTAAGTATTATCTAAATATCCCTGGTGTTAGACGTTGATTAAAATATTAAACAAAGTATTACAATGATAGTAGATGACCAAATAAGAATTAATAAATAGAGAAATTACTAGTTATATGCAATATACGCATAACTAGTAAGTAATACAAATTTATAAACTTATAAATTACATAACAATGAAACGAATAGTAAAATTAGTGCTTGTGGCAATATTGATGGTGGAGGCTTCAAGTTTTGCAAATGCCTATAATTATGAGACTGATATTGCTCAAAATGTATCAAGAAAAACTAAAAATAATAAGTCAAAAGATAGACTATCGTGGTTAGATGGAAATTGGCGTTATAAAATGTCTTACTCGGGTATAACTCAAGAAGTACAAGTGAGAATAAACGGAAACTCTATTGTCGTTTTCATGAATGGAGAAAGATATTATGCAGGAGAGTATTCTATAGATGGAAATGTATTGCGTTATAATCGTCGCAATGGGTCGGCTGATATTCTCTATTTAGATCGAACAAATAAACGATTAATGGTCGATAAAGGAACCCCAATGGAACGTTTCTAACAGTTAAGAAAAATAATTATGACACAGATAAATTGTATAAATTGTGGTCAACATATTTCGGATAATGCACAAGTTTGTCCCAAATGTGGTGCGTCTATTTCGGACTCACATCCTCAAGTGCCCACGCAACATTCTGAAGTAGTGCAACAATCCCCCAAGCATCGTAATCTCAAAAGAGACAAAGCGAGTAAAAAGAAATCAAGAATGGGTTTGTTAATTGGGATTATTTGTGGTGCCGTGGTAGCGATAATCGCATCAATAGTAGTTGTTGTGTTATATTTCCCTCAATTAAGATTTTGGGAAAGTAACGGCAAAAGTGAATTGCTCGAAACCGCTTATAATGAGGGGTATATTTGTGGTAAACAATTTGGAGATATGGATAAGTCTGAATTCTTTCTCGATGCTGCACGTCGCACATATATGGATGTAACTGTCGATGAAAATGTCTCTCAGGAATTTGATACATATTTCTTACATGGAATGATGGATGGCGTAAATGGTTTATCGCCTAATAGCGAGAGAGATTTCTCTGTTGATGAAATTAATAAAATAAAAAAAGAGGCTACAAAAAATATATCCGGTACATATTCTGGCAATGTGGGTGAGTTTAGTATAGAAATGACTCTGACTCAATCTAATGAACAAGTTAATGGGGACTATCGCTATGTTGAATATGGCAATTCTCTTAACTTGTCGGGTAGCATTAATGGAACAGAAATATCATTGAATGAAACAACTCCCAAAAAAGGAAATCACTCTGCGACATGGACTTTAAATGTCACTAAAAATGGCCTCGAAGGTAGTATGTATGTGAACCATACAGGCAAAACTCATAATGTATCATTAACTCGTATACAATAGAAACTTAATCAAAAATATATAATTATGGCACTTATAGAATGTAATGAATGTGGGACACAAGTCTCTGACAAAGCCTCAAAATGCCCCAAATGTGGGAACCCGATGAAGCCTAGTTCATCTGAACGGGCAAAAACATTTTTCAAATCTAAATTATTTATTGGTATAATCTGCTCTCTTATTGGATTAGCAGGAATATTGCTAGCATTTTTATGTATAGGTTTTCGGCCTGAATATGAGATTTGCGATGGGCTGACGAACGACTTTATCTATGACTTCGATATTAATAGAATGAGTCTTCTAGATTGGGCATTGGGTACTGATTATAGCAAGTTATACGTTTCTGAGACCTATTCGGTGGGGCAACATTGGCTATTAGTCATTATTGGGATCATTTTTCTGTGCATTGCAATGAAAATGTTTTTCTCTGAACTAAATAAATGGATTTTAGTAGGTCTAACACTTGTAACTATTTCTTTTACTGTATTAAATATTAGAAGTAAAAGTCTTCCAGTGGAAACCAAACTGAAAAATATACAAGCACGAGTGGAAACATATATAAATAGTCCGGAATATCAGGCAGATCTATTAGAATTAGAGAAAGAGAAAGCCCGTAAAAAGAAGGTAGATGCCGGTAAAGAATTGCTTACACAAGAATTGAAAGGTTGTTACAGTAATGATGTTAGCTTAATAGGCATGCCCGATAGTATTATAACCGGTTATTGCAATGAGTTGAATAAACTGTCAATAAAAACGTGGAATATACCATTAAATGGATTGGACCTAAAGGTATATCAAGCTAATTATGAAAATGAATATGGCAACCGAACAATAGATCGTTTCTATGTCTTTTTCAAAGAAGACAAACCTATTAAGTATGCAAAAGAAGACTTTATAAGAGAAGGCTCTGAACTTAAGATGTTATTCTTAATGTTGCGTGATTTTGAGTAGGAAACTTCTATAAATTATTTTGAACTGTACCCCAAATGTTGGAAAAAAAAGAAATAAAAAATACAGAATTTGAATCGCAAATGTCTAATTATTAAAATAAAAACTTATGAAAAGATTACTATTAGGAATAAGTGTTGTGGCACTTATGTTGACAACAAGTTGTGGAAATAACGCTGAACAAGAACGAATTGCTCAACTTGAAAAAGAACTAGCTCAATTAAAAGGTGAAAAATATAATGAATCACCAGCAACAGCAACATCATCATCTATGTCAAAGGAATATAATGATAATTCTACATCAACGGAAATAGATGAATTGATCAATCAATCATCATCAAATGAGGCAAGTGGTTCACGTTTTACAGGAACGTATCAATTTACAGATAAGGCGGGAAAAGTATGGATTGTTAATATAAAAGATGATGAAACTGCAACAATAAAAGTTAAGGGAGAAAGTTTTACTTATTACGCCGAGTGGGATGATTTTCCCTATGGAGTTCCTTGTTTGCAGTTTGGCTTTGACGATGCTCCTTATGCAAATTTCCCATCAGGAAAAGAGGCCATGCACTATGCATGTATTGATGACAATTATATCTACGAGAGCAATTCTGCCTTTTCTGCGAAAAATCCTCGCAAACGCTTGCCTATAAAGAAAATTAAGTAGTCGGTTGGATGTTATAAAGAGATGAAAAAATTGCAAAGGTTATATGTGAACCATACAGGCAAAAAATATTAAAAAAGAATTTTATCCTAAAAAATAATTTTATATGAAAAAAAGTAGAAGAATCAACATCAGATAAAAAAAATAAAACTTTTTGGGCCGATGTGATAAAAATAGTTTTTACTATAATGCTTATAATTAATTGTCTCGCAGGTTTAATTCTATTATGTGTTTTTCTAAATGATTATCATTTAGATGATATAGCCTGGTTGCCATTAGTTATCGCATTATTATATGGAGTGCTGTTTTATCCACTTATAATGGGCTATTCAAAAGTCGTTGCTGCGGCAGAAAAGAAATTGCAATCATAAGATAGATAATTTATAAATAGAGATCGCTTGAAAAAATCTCAAGCGATTTCTATTTTTTATCCAATATTTTCATTTTGAAAAATGTGCATTATCGCAGTTTGTGGGTTCTTTTCTGTTGTACTTTTGCAGTGTTATAATTATTTATTCAATAATCTAATCTATATAAAATGGAATCTACACCAACTACTTCACAACAGTTAAGCCCTGAAAGCCAAATCGTGATACGCAAAATGTTAGGTACTATCAATAGCATGTTTGCTAAATTTGTCTTTTGGGACTCCAATAAATTAGAAAAAGCCGTTGAACGGATGTTGCAAGGGGATTTTTCTGTTCCTACATTTTCTCACCCACGATTAAAACTTGCCTACCTTATTATTCGTAGGCAGATACTACATCTATTAACCCTTGAAAACACTATAAACGAAAACAATAAGGAGCAAGAAGAGTGTGAAAAAATTGATGAACTCTCAAAAACTAAAGATGGTAGAAAGAGTATAAAAAGCATAGGGAATATTCCATCTATTTATAGAGAGAAAGAGAACCGAGAATGTGTAATCAGGCGAGGATATTTCAAAAAGGCAAAAAGGTATAACAGACTTAAAAAAGCAAATGTAGGCATTAATAATCTTCCCACAAATCACATTGTCAATAAGCCACCACCAATGAATGTGTAAATGCTTTATGATGTGTATTATTGGAACACCTACTATCCGTTTAATAAGCGACATCGTATCATTAGTTAAAATCTCAATATCCAAGGTCTGGAGTACTGAAATTTTGTTGATTTTTTCGGTCTTTGTGGTTTGTTTTTCTTTATTGAAGGAAAATTAAGAATGGCTTATTGTGAGAATAAAAAATCTTTAATATTTTCGCAACAAAGAAGAGTGAAATATTGTTATTCCACAAATATATAGTGATACTATGAGATTGAGGTTTTTCTTATTATTGGCAGTAGTATTGGCCGTTCCGGAGGTATCGGCATCGCAACTTGTGTCGCTTGATTCATGTCGTGCTATGGCGTTGCGTAATAACAAGCAGATGCTTATAAATGCCACTCGCATAGAGGCTGCAAAGTATAAAAAGAAAGAGGCACAAGCGGCTTATCTGCCGGGATTGGATTTTGCCGGGGGATACACCTATAATCAAAAGAATATTTCGGTGTTTGGCTCCGATCAATTGTTACCGGTAAAAACTTTTAACCCGGCAACAGGTAGTTATGAGTTTAGCATCGCTAAAAATCCTATTACGGGAGAGCCTATAACATCGCCCGATGGCACTCCGGTGCCACAAGAGGTCGCATTGATACCCAAAGAGGCGATGACCTACGATATTCATAACGTGTTCTTCGGAGCATTGACATTGACTCAGCCGGTATATATGGGTGGGAAAATCAGGGCATTGAATCGCATAACTGATTATGCCGAACAGTTGGCTGTGGCAAAAGGTCAGAGCGACGCCGAGAATATAATCTATGATGTCGATGTGGCTTATTGGCAAGTGGTGTCTCTTGGTGCCAAGGAACGTCTTGCTAAAGGGTATGTGGCATTACTTGATACTCTTAATCGAAATGTGCAAGCGATGATTAGTGAGGGAGTAGCCACGCCGAGCGATCGATTAATGGTAAATGTAAAGTTAAATCAGGCTCAAGTAGATCTCACAAAGGTAAAGAATGGAGTAACTTTATCACGAATGGCTCTTGCTCAATTATGTGGTTTGCCCATTGATAGTGATTTGCATCTTGAAGATGAAAATAAAGAAAAATTATCAATAGTGATGCCTCAATCGGTGCAGTATGAGGATATGGAACAAGTGTATTCTCGTCGTCAGGATATTCGCCAACTTGAGATAGGTTCAAATATAGTACATCAACAATCAAAAGTGGAGTTGTCTTCAATGTTACCCAAACTATCGGTCATTGGTGCTTATTCGTTTAGTAATCCCAATATGTTTGACGGATTCAGCAAAAGTTTTGATGGCGCATTTTCAGTAGGAGTGATGGTGTCGGTACCTCTATGGCATTGGGGCGGAAATTATAACAAATATAAGGTGGCGCAAACACAAGAGACGATCATGCAACTAAATATTGCCGATGCCAAAGAAAAGATTGCCTTGCAAGTGCGCCAAGCATCGTTTAAAGCGCAAGAAGCCGTAAAAACTTATAAAATGACACTTGAAAATCTTGCAAGTGCCGATGAGAATCTTCGTCAAGCACAAATAGGCTTTCGCGAGGGTGTGATGACCATTGATAATGTAATGGAGGCACAGACGGCATGGCTCAAGGCAAACTCGGAATGTGTTGATGCTCAAATTGATGTGCAATTATGTAATACATACTTGCAAAAGGTATTGGGATTGTTGTCATATTAGAAAACGGAAAAAATTATGGATACAAATCAAGAAAAAAGAGAAAACAAGGTATTGCTTATTTCGTTGGCAGTAATCATTTTAATGGTAGTGACGTTGGCTGTTATCGGATTTATGTTTATAAATGAGCCTACCGAGGTGGTGCAAGGTCAAGCCGAGGCTACGACCGTGAAGATATCGGGAAAATTGCCAGGACGCGTTGAAACATTCTATGTGCAAGAGGGTGACTCGGTCAAAGCCGGTGACACTTTGGTACACATCCATTCATCGGTAGCAGAGGCCAAGTTGATGCAAGCACAAGCGATGACCACTGCTGCACAGGCACAAAATCGCAAGGTTGATGCCGGAGTGAGGACGCAAACGATACAGTCGGCTCAAGACTTGTGGAAACAAGCACAAGCGGCAAGTGAGATTGCGCGTAAAACATTTGAACGAATGGAATCGCTATACAAGCAAGGTGTTGTGTCGGCTCAAAAACGCGATGAGGCTCAAGCGGCCTATACCGCTGCTCAAGCAGGTGAAAGTGCGGCATTGAGTCAATATAATTTGGCAAAAAGTGGCGCTCAACAAGAGGACAAAACAAGTGCGGCTGCAATGGTGACTGTGGCTCGTGGAGGTGTGAAGGAAGTTGAGGCTGTGCTTGAAGATCAATTTTTGCTTGCTCCATGTGATGGTGTGATTGATGAAATATATCCTCAACAAGGCGAATTGGTGGCTCTTGGTGCCCCGATAATGAGCGTATTACAAGCCGATGACAAGTGGATAACTTTTAATGTGCGTGAAGAGTTGCTCAATGATATGCCAATGGGTAAAGAGATTGAGGTAATGATACCTGCTCTTGGTGATACTATTGTAAAAGCACGAGTGTATTATGTGCGTGATATGGGTGACTATGCTGTGTGGCGTGCCACAAAAGCAACAGGGGAATGGGATAGTCGCACATTCAAAATCAAAGCGCGCCCCACTGTAACTTTGCCTAATCTTCGTCCCGGAATGTCAATTATTTATCAGCCTAAATAGATTGTATTAATGGCATTGTGGACGATAATAAAGAGAGAAGTGCGACGACTTGCGAGCCGTCCCATATATCTGTTGTCAATGGTGATTGTTCCCATTGCTTGTGCTCTCTTTTTTGTGTCGTTACTTGATGAAGGATTACCGACAAAGGTCCCTACGGCAGTAGTGGATAAAGACAACTCTGCTTTGTCGCGCCAAATGATTCGCGACCTTGATGCAACGCAGTTGCTGGCTATCAATAGCCGTTATAATAGTTATCATGATGCACTTGAGGCTGTGAGGCGAGGGGAGATATATGGTTTTTTTGTCGTTCCCGATGATTTTGAAAAAAATGCCATAGCGGGTAACTCTCCCACGATAACATATTATTGTAATATGGCATATTTTATTCCCGGAACTTTGACATTTAAGGGCTTTAAGACCATTGCTGTGAGTACAACAGGCTCAATGGCAACGATGCAACTTGTGTCGGCAGGAATGGATAGTGAATCGGTGGGAGCATTGATACAACCTTTAGCGATTCAGGACCACCCTATGGGCAATCCGTGGAGCAATTATTCGATATATCTATGTAATTCGTTTGCGCCCGGAGTGTTGGCTTTGATGATTATGCTCGTTACGGTGTTTTCAATATGTGAGGAGATGAAGCGAGGCACATCGATAGAGTGGATTAAACTGTCGCAAGACTCTATTATTGTGGCATTATTGGGTAAGATGTTACCACACACGGCAATATTCTCAATGGTAGGAATATTTATCCAATCGTTATTCTTTGGATATAATCATTATCCTCTTAATTGCTCAATATGGGTAATGATATGCGCTATGATGATGTTTGTAGTTGCTTGTCAAGCCTTTGCTTTGATTGTTTGTTGTGTGTTGCCCAATTTGCGATTGGCATTGAGTGTTGTATCGTTGTTTGGAGTATTGTCGTTCTCCATTACGGGATTTTCGTTCCCTCTTGAGGATATGTATGGAGCAGTGGCGATATTCAGTCACATTGTGCCGGTGCGATACTACTTCTTGATATATATAGATCAAGCCCTTAATGGCATTGCATTATATTATTCGCGGTGGTATTTTGTGGCATTGGCAATATTCCCTCTTATAGCCACAACAATGCTTTGGCGATTGAAAAAAGCGTGTAAAAATCCGGTATATGTGCCTTAAATAAGAAGCAATGAGAAAAGTTGTGAAATACATAATATCGTGGTTTATATCACTGTTTCGTGTGTGGCGGAGGGAATTCTATCTTGTCACGCATGATGCCGGCGTAATGCTCTTTTTCGTTGCTCTACCGTTGTTTTATCCTGTGGCTTACACTCTCATATATAATCCCGAATTGGTTGAAGAGGTGCCGTTTTGTGTCGTTGATGACTCTCGTTCTCCACAAAGTCGTGAACTAGTGCGAATGGCCGATGCCACTCAATCAATGCAACTCATCGGATATGCTTCGGATATGAACGAAGCACGGCGGTGGATGAATGAAAAAGCGTGCTATGGAATAATGCTTATTCCGAGCGACTATTCCGTGAAAATCGAAACTCATCAGCAAGCAGTGGTGCCGTTTTATTACGAAATGAGTCTATTGATGCGATATCGCACCTTTATGAGCGCGCTCACTGATATTCAGATGGCTGTAGGGGCCGAGGAACGACAAAGATTGATAGCTGAAGCCGGCGATGCAGTTGCCGGACTTGATGTGTCGGCTATCGATTCTCAAGCATTCTTTCTTGGGGATGTGACACAAGGATTTGCATCGTTTGTGATTCCAGGCATATTGATACTTATCATTCAACAAAGTATGATACTCGGCATTGCTATGCTTGGTGGTACCTCGCGCGACCGCCGACGGCTAAATGGGGGTGTTGACCCTCTCGCCATTGAAGCCCCGGCAGTAGCAACGGTGATAGGAAAAGTGTTGTGCTATATCCTAATATATACACCGCTCACATTGTATATGTTACATTATGTGCCACTAATGTTTGGGTTGCCACATAGTGGATGTGCCATTGACTACCTATTGTTTATCGTGCCATTACTGCTTGCTTCGGCATTTATGGGAATGGTAATGCAAGTATTTGTTAGTGAGCGAGAAACCTCATTGTTGGTAGTAGTGTTCACCTCATTGATATTCCTATTCCTTTCGGGACTCACCTGGCCACGCTACGCCATGGACTTCCCCTGGCGCGAACTTGGCGACATAATCCCTGCTACATGGGGCGTGGAAGGCTTTGTCAACATCAACTCCAACGGCGCCACACTCTCCCATGCCCAAATCCCCTACACAATGCTCTGGCGCCTCACCACCATCTACTTCCTCCTCGCATGCCTGTTGTGGAAAAAATGACGAAGATGACATTTGGTGCGATTTACGAATAATAAAGCTAGTTTTCTATTGTTGGCTAATCATATTTAAGCATCTCTGCTAATTGAATGAAATAGTCGTTTGACCAAATATCAAGTTCTTTAGGATTGCGAACGAATGGCAATACATCGGCTTTTACTTGTGAGATGTCGGCTGTAGCAAGACGATCCAAGAGTTTTGCCTTGAATGATTCGTGAGTGATATTTTCTTTATTGAATTGTCGGCAACGTTCTGTCAAATGTGCGAAGTCAAGAGCAATATTGTGTCGTACATACCACTCAAAGTCATACCAATCACGTCCCTTAACTCGATTCTTCCACGCTCGGTAAACTAATGCGTGCATTTTACCGGCAAACAAATCGGGTAATGTAAAGCAGCGCGTCATAAATGAGTGTGGTTGAAGAAGTAGTTTTTGCTCGGTCTTAAAGTTCAATGGAGGGCAAGTGTCAACTTCAATTTTTATCTTAATTGACTTCTCTGTTTGGAATGTAATGTCATATACATCTGTATTATCCTTAAGAAATGCCGATTCTACCTTGCCAAAATTTCTCTTATCTTTCTTCTTGATTTCCACTTCACGGCCCACCATAGCAAAGGCGTCAATTATAGCAGGAAAATATTTTGTAAAATCAAAATTTTCATCTTGCGTAAGTAACGAGAAATCCATATCCTCGCTAAATCGTTGCAAACCATGAAATATTCTCAAGCAAGTTCCTCCATAGAATGCTGCTGATTCAAAAAAACCTCCTGCATATAGGCCTGCAAGTATTACTTGTTGGTTAACTTCAAATATGGCATTTCTTTTATGTTGCTCTGTTGTCAAATCATAATGAGACAACATGTTATCAAAAATTTCATTCTTCATTGTCTGAGAAATTTAAGTAGTGTTGTAATGGATTCAGTTTTCTTGCCAACCTTGATATAATCTTCTAATATATTAGTGTCAAACTTGAAAAATTCATCAATGTCCATACGAATGTCTTGTTCCAAATAAATCTCAACATCTTTCTTGTAACGAAGATTTACCATTGACGAATTGGCAATCAAATCACACAAAGCCTTTTCAGGTGATGCAATTAAGAAAGCGAAGTCACCCTTATGCTCACTTCTAATTCCAACTGAAAAAGCCTTCTTTGAAATTTGCTTATAATCATAAAGTCCGATTGGTGTTTCAAAACTACGTGAATGCTTTATTGTCATAGATTGGTGCGTATAAACAGCTTCAGGGATAAGCCCATAGTATCGAAGTGCAGATGACATTGATACGTATGATGGTGTATAGAGATGATTCGCAATCAATTCACTTGAAAGAGTCTTTCCTGTATGTTTGGGATTTACCACATAAAGCCCTCTTTTTAGCCTTATGAGATAACCATTCTTCTCAAGCCAAATAACTTTCTTATCTGCCGACTTTAGTTCCGGATACATCGATTCAATGATTGACGTAGTAATCGGAACTGCTCCTATTTCACTTAATTGTCTATTCATAGCGCAAAAATAGTAAAATTTTGAACAATAAAAGAATTTTTACTTCCTTTTCTGTTCAATTTTTTACTATTATGGCAATTAATACACATTGCCACAAAATCCAATAAAATATTAAAATGCCACCAACGTGCAAAGCACATGAATGCGCAGCGATTGCAACCTTTAACTCACCGATGCTTGACCGAGGTAATAATCGCATAGTTGAGGGCATTAGTCCGAACCCTCAGGATTTGATGCCATCTTCTGAGTGTAAAGAATTTGTTTTCTCCCTACTTTTTTCGGGAAATGTTGTGTTTTTTCCCTACTTTTTGTGATTTTCACCCTACTTTTTTGAGCAGTGGCGGTTGTTGCGTTGTAGGCCGGCGAGTTTTGTGCGTTTAATGGCTGAGTGGCGGAATATGCGTGAGAATTCCTCTTGGGTCATTGTGTCGATATCGTCGTGGGTGAGATTGAGGATTTCTTTGCGTGGTAGGAATTCTGCAATATTGGTAGTGGGTACGTTGAGGTTGTGAGGGCATACACTTTGACACACATCGCAGCCATATACTCGATTCCCAAGGTCGAGGTCATCGGGGAGATCTCCACGATATTCGATAGAGAGATAGGAATGGCATTTTCGTGCATCAATAGGGCCGTTTAGAGAAATGGCTTTGCCGGGGCAGTGGCGAATACATGCGTTGCAACCCATGCAGTTGAGTGTGCAAGGTTCGTCGGGCTGAAATTCGACCGATGATAGAATTATCCCTATAAACACATATGAGCCAATTTGAGGCACGATAAGCATTTTATTGCGACCAATAAATCCCACACCGGCTTGTTGCGCCCAATAGCGTTCAAAGATGGGTGCGGTGTCAACACACACACGAGTCACGCCGCCCCATTTTTCTTGGATAAAAGAGGCGAGGAGGGAGAGCCTTTCGCGCACTACCTCATGATAATCATCTCCTAAAGAATATGCTGCAAATTGAGGATTATCGGAAGGTGTTTTAATGGGGGAATGGTAATTGAATGCCGCAACAATTATTGATTGTGTGCCGGGAAGTAATCCTTGGGGATTGAGGCGTATCTCTTTGTATTTTGCCATATACGCCATTTCGCCGTGTTTTTCGGCGTCAATCCACTGCTGATAGGTATTTATTACTTCGGGAGGAATGGCGTGATTACAGGCAATCCCAAGTGCCGAAATTTGCAACTCTTGAGCAAGAGAATACAAATCATTACTACATGGGGATTGGGAGGATTTCATAACCTTCGGATTTGAGCCATTCGATGGCTTTTGGTAAGGCATATTTCAGGTTGTGCTCGGCTCTCAAGGAATCGTGAAATACGATTATTGAACCATTTCGTACATAATGTCGCACATTTGCGAGCACTTCTTCTCCGTTGAGTTTATAACTATAATCGCGAGTCACAAGGTCATACATCACAATGTTGTAACGGTCTTTAATTGCCTTTGCTTGTGACCAACGCATAAGCCCATGTGGAGGGCGAAATAGAGTAGAGTCGATGTAGTCGTTGGCTTCGGTTATATCTCGCATGTAGCGTAGTGTCGTAACCTTAAATCCTTGCAGATGGTGCATAGTGTGATTGCCATAACTATGTCCACGCTTTTTAATCTCTTCTACCAACCAAGGGTGTCGGCGAGCATTGTCGCCTACCATAAAGAAAGTTGCTTTGATATCATATTTATCGAGTGTATCCAATACCCAAGGAGTAACCTCGGGTATTGGACCATCGTCGAATGTGAGATATACCACACGTTGCTTTTTGCGTTTTATACGCCATATTGCCTCGGGGAAGAGGATGCGATATAGCAATGGTGGTTGTTCGATTAACATATTGATTAAACCTGATTAATCAGTACTTTCAGCATTAAAGTATTCGTCAAATGCTTGTTTTAGTTTATTGGTATCTATACCAAGATTGCCAAAGAATGCAATTATATGTTTGTCAACTTCGTCAGGTTTGTAGTTAAGCATGAGATAATACTCGGTCATTGGGTTGATAAATGAGTGGATTGTAACCATCGGATTATCAAGTTTGTATAAACGATAACGAAGAGATAGAACATCTTCAATAGTGGTGCCAAGTTCATTAAGTTTCTTATCTATGTCACCACCGGCTTGTTGATATAAAGTGATGAAATGAGGAAGAGCGACATTTGACACATATTTTTCGCTATAAGCAATCGAATTGAGTTGCCAATCATTAAGATTAATCAAGTAGGGTATAAACTTGGTGTAACGATTCAAGCCGTCGTTGGCAAGTGCGAGAGCGCGTTCTTTGTCGTCATTATTGCCGGTTTCTTCGTATAATTTTATATAGAGTTCGGCAACATCTATGCCTGAGTAGTTTTCGTAAGGCATCACACTTGCAGGAAGTTTTTCTTCCATGAGGTTAAGCACTTTACGTGCTTTGTCGAAGTATTCTTTTCCCGCATTATTGATTGAGTCATATTCTTGAGCAATAATACCATTTAAGTATAATTCTTCGGCAAGAGTACTCATGGTGTTGCGAGTGGTAGAAACCATGCGACGCACTGTTTCATCGAGATATAAGTCTTTACCTTGGTCAAGACCACCCCAACGATACTTATTCATTACCACGTCATACATTTTGTCAACATTCACGCCATGGCTGCCATTTCGACCTGCTTTCACCGGAGTAACTTGGTAGGCCATACCTGTTTGTTGTAGATATGGAGTGAGTCCTAAATGATATGAATTGGGTACGGTGACAGCATAATAGATGGGACGAGTCCAACCATTTTCTGCGCTTTTAGCAATCATGTCAAGAGTAAGTATCTTATTGAGCATTAGTCCTGCTTCTCCCGAACTTTGAGCATGTCGAGCCACTTCGATAAATAGAGTGTCAACAATCTCTTCGCGTTGTGATTCGGGAACGATACCTGATTTGATTACTTTGTCGGCATCAATAGGAATATAAACAGTTGCAGCATTAAATATATCTATATCGTATTGAGGTAAATAAGATTCTTTACTATAAGCAAATTGCAATGCTTCTTTGGCCGAACTTAACTCTTTTTGAGGTAAGATATATCGATATTGCAAATTGTCATTACCATATACTTGAGGCGTAGCATACATTTCAATAGCGGGAGCATCATAGTAGGGGTGTTGCATTTGAGATGCATACCAGTCGGTTGTGAGGTAAGACATATTTACCACTTTCACATCGGTGCGATATCCTTCTACTTCTTGAGCATACCACAATGGGAAAGTGTCGTTGTCACCATTTACATATATGATACCGTTTTTGTCCACACTAGAGAGGTAATTCATACCGAAGTCACGCGCTGTATATCGTCCGGAACGATCGTGGTCGTCCCATGTTTGTGACACCATTTGAAGAGGAACGATAATTCCCACAATAGCGGCCACAATAGCGATGGCAAGTGATTTTTTATCTTCGGGTTGAGCCTCAATGGCAGTGTTTTTTTGATTTTTAGGTGCTTTTTTAGCAAACAATGATTTTATACCTTGCCAAATACCTGGAACGGCAAGACCAATCCATATTGCAAAGGCATAGAACGAACCGGCAAAGGCATAGTCGCGTTCACGAGGTTGGTTAGGAGTTTGGTTAAGGTATAGAACGATTGCAATACCTGTCATGAAGAATAAGAAGAATATTACCCAGAATTGTTCGATACCACGTTTAGAAGTGAATGCTTGCCATAGCAACCCTATAATACCCATCAACAAAGGTAATAAATAGAATACGTTGTGACCTTTATTTCCTGTTCCGTATTCTTCGGGAAGAAGCGATTGGTCTCCAAGACGAGCATTGTCAATAAATGGTATGCCTGAAATCCAGTTACCTTGAGTAACCTCACCATTGCCTTGAATGTCGTTCTGACGACCGGCAAAGTTCCACATGAAGTAACGCCAATACATGTGATTGAGTTGGTAGTTCATGAAGTATTTGAGGTTGTCGGTAAATGAAGGCATAGCCACCTCTTTAGCCACCATTCCTCGCTCGTTAGAGTCATACATATTTACAATCTTGCGAGTGGCATTATTGGCATCATAACTAATCCAATCTTTATATGCTCTCACATGGTTTCCATCGGTGCTATAAATGCGAGGGAATAGCATTTTAAATTCGGGAATTTCTTCATATTCGGTTTTTTGCCCTGTTACGACATATTGGTCGGGTTGGTCGGGAGAAGTTTTTACCACTTTACCATAAGTAGAGCGACCGGTAGTGGTAACAGCCGATCCATCGGCCGAGCGTAAAATAGCCGAAGCCGGCACATATTTAACACCCGCTTCCCCTGTAGATGGATCTTGTTGATATGTCACAAATTCACCGAAAACAGCACCATGGAACAATGGGCGTTGGCCATATTGCTCACGGTTGAGGTATGATGAAAGTGCAAACACGTTGTCGGGCGCATTTTGATTCATTGGAGGGTTGGCATTGGCACGGATAAGCAACAATGCATAAGAAGAGTATCCAATGAAGATTACAAAAATGCCGGTGATAATGATATTGAGAATGCGAATGGGTAGTTTTGTGGTAAAAATGAAATAAAGCACAAGACCAACCATAAACAACACTGGAATGATAAAACTTTCACCAATAAATGGCATTCCCGAAAGAAGAATAGCCAAGCATATTGAAAGTTTGATGCTTGTATCTGATTTTTGGCGATAAAGTTCGTAGATGGCCCAAACAAATGCTGCTACAAGGACTATAGCATATATGAGAGTTCCGGTGTTGTAACTCATTCCACAACTATTCACAAAGAATAATTCAAAATATTGAGCCATTTCCACAAAGCCCGGAACCAATCCATAAAGAACTAACCCAACTACCACACATGAAACACCAAGTGCAATCAATGAGCCTTTCACGTTAGTGCTTTTAAACTTGCGATAGTAAATAACCAATCCTATTGCAGGGATACACAAGAGGTTGAGTAGGTGAACGGCGATAGAAATACCTATCACATAGGCTATGAGAATGAGATATCGGTCGCTAGTGGGGTCATCAGCGCGATTTTCCCATTTTAAAATGAGCCAGAACACTAGGGCAGTACAGAATGATGAGAATGCATATACCTCGCCTTCAACAGCCGAGAACCAGAATGTGTCGCTCCAAGTGTAGGCCAATGCGCCACATAATCCTGCACCGAAAATCACAATCATTTTAGTAAGAGATACTTCGGTGGCATCATCTTTAACCACCAAGCGACGCACAAGATGTGTAATGGTCCAGAATAATAACAAAATCGTTCCGGCACTTAATAACGCCGACATGGCATTGACCATGAGGGCTGCCAATGACATGTCACCACCTGCAAAGTTGATAAAGAAACGTGCGGTGAGCATCCATATAGGGTTGCCGGGTGGGTGTCCCACTTCGAGTTTCGCACCTTGTGAAATAAATTCGGGGCAGTCCCAAAAACTAGCCGTAGGCTCAAGGGTGAGCAGATAGGTTACCGCTGCGATGACAAAACATAGCCACCCAAGCGAGTTGTTAATGATATTATACTTTTTCATTGTAAAATTGATTATTCTATTGCATCATGGCACAATAATGCCAATATATCAATTTGCAAAGATAATATAAAGAATTGAGAGTTGGGAGTTGAGAGTTGAGAATTTGGGTGTAATTGCAAAAATTAAACAAAGTTTAAGTGTTTATAATGCAGAGGCAATCGAGAGAGGGCTAATGGGACATCTGGGACTACTGAGACAACTAGGAGCCAATGCTGGCAAATTTCCTTAATAGGACACGGCACGCCGTGTCCCTACAAAAAACACTCCGCACTCCGCATTAATTTAACCACCTCCCCCCTTCGGGGTACTCCTCCTATTTTTCTGCGAAAAACAAGAGGAGAGTTGTGGCTGACGCGTGAAAATTATGCATTATGCATTATGAATTAAATTTAACCACCTCCCGGCTTTACCGTACTGACTATGTCTTCATTGGGTTGCACTCGGCAATAATCAAGTAAAGACCACCTCCCGGCTTTGCCGTACTCCTCCTAAAAATTACTTTGTAATTTTCAAGAGGAGGGTTGTGGCTCTTATTGGCACTATTGTTCCTTTGTTATTTGAAGCGCCAAGTGATTGTTCCGCGTTGTTCTTTGGTTTCGGTTTTAGAGACTGAGAAAGAGCATTTAAGGGATGCTTGTTCGCAACGAGAGCGAGTGGCAGCATCGGCATAGGCCGGTCCTGAACCACCTGTTACCTTGGCAGAGGTAACTTTGCCTTGAGGATTAACGCTCACCGACACAATGATAGATCCCGATTTGGTGCTTGAGGTCTTTACCCAATGAGCAAGGGTGCGTCCACCGAGGTTTGCTCCCGGAGCACCGGAAGTGCTTCCTGTTTCGCTGTTTCCATCGGCTTGACCGTTTTTGCCTTTACCACCTTCGGCTGTGCCTTTGCCTTTACCGGCAAATTGATTTTTTATCTGATCTTGAATTTTTTGTTGCTGTTCTTTTTCAATTCGAGCCTTTTCGGCTGCAGCGGCAAGTTCTTCTTCAGAGGGTCCCTGTTTGGGTGTTTCCACCGGCTTTTTTTCTACTTTCATGGGTGACTCTTTAGGAGTTGAAACAACTTGAGCCGGTTCACCTTTAGAGCCTGCATTATTTAGGTCGTCGGATTCAGGAGCATCTGTTTCATCGGCGGCAGGGGCAGGCTGTTGTTGATCGTTCTGAGTTTGAGGCTGATCAATATCGCCAAGCATCACATATTCGCCACCAAAAAGTATTTCACTTGAATCGACCGGAGGCCATTGGGCGTTTAGATCGTGTTGAGGCGAATGCTCGATGACAAAACAAAGTGATATCACGAGTATTAACACGTGAATAACGATAGTGCCGGCGATGGCGATGATGCGAGTCTTTTTGTTTGATTCCATCGCTATGGCAAATTATTGAGGTTGAGTAGATGATAATTGTTGAGAGGCATCGGGAGTAGCCGAAGTGGGAGCCGGTTTAGTGGCAAGTACCATCTTGAGGTTGTTTTGCGCGGCAAGGTTGAGGATTTCAACAACTTTACCATAGGGAACTTCTTCATCGGCATATAGAGCGATGAAACTTTCGGGTGCTTGCACCTGAACGGTCACAAGGTAGGTCACAAGGTTGTCAAGATGTATGGCTTGAGGCTCCTCTTTGTCGTGTGACACAAATAGTTGCATCTCTTTGTCGAGATACACTCGAGTGCCGGGCTTAATGGCGGTCTGCTCCGAACTTTGAGGGAGGTTTACTTCAAGAGCAGTGGGGAACACAAATGTAGAAGTAACCATAAAGAATACGAGCAGAAGGAATATAACATCGGTCATCGATGCCATGGAGAAGTTAGCCGATATTTCGTGTTGTCGTTTAAGTGCCATAATTATTCTTCGTTAGGCTCGTTTATGAGGTCCATGAATTCCATAGTGCGTGCTTCAAGTTGGTTCATAACCGAGTTGATGCGAGCCACTAGGTAGTTGTAGGCAAAAAGGGCAATAATACCAACAATGAGCCCGGCAACAGTAGTAACCAAAGCGGTGTATATGCCTCCGGCGAAGTCGCCAATAGAAGCCGCATTACCCGAATTGGCAATGCTGAAGAATGCGTCAACCATCCCTATCACAGTACCCAAGAATCCAAGCATGGGAGCGCCTGCGGCAGTAGTAGCGAGCCAAGGTAATCCTTTTCCGAGGTTGGCAATCTCAATGTTACCAACATTTTCGATAGCAACTAGAATGTCGTTGGCAGGGCGACCTATGCGAGTGAGCCCTTTGGCAATGAGTCGAGCCACCGGTGAAGGATTGGCTTTGCAAAGGTTTTGAGCACTTTCGATTTCTCCGTCATGAACATAGTCTTTGATGCGATTCATGAAAGAAGGGTCATATTTAGTCGCTTTATGAATAGTAATAGCACGTTCGATAAAAATGTATAATGCTAGAATAGAGAGCAATGCAAGAGGAATCATGATAAAACCACCTTCAAGGCAAAGTTCCCAAATAGAAAGATTGGTAGTCATGGTTGTACCGGCTGTTTCAGCAGCGGCGTTTGTAGCAGTAGTGTCAATAATCGTAGCAACAGAGTCGGCTATTACGTTTTGAGCCGGAATTGAATTAAGAAGAACCATAAGGCAAAAAAAGTTTTATTTATGTTAGTTTAGAAGGTTATTTAAGACATTTTTTGTATCGAGCAATTGTTTCGCTCAATCCCAAGTATAAAGCATCGGAAATGAGAGAATGCCCTATTGATACCTCGTTGAGATAGGGAACTTGCTTGTGAAAGTATTCAAGATTTTCGAGGCTCAGATCGTGTCCTGCATTAACACCAAGCCCAACTTTGTGAGCGGCTTGGCTCGCCAATATGTAAGGAGCCACTGCTGCTTCAGGGTCTTTGGCATAATTGTCGGCATAGGGTTTGGTGAAAAGTTCAACGCGGTCGGCCCCAGTTTTAGCCGCCATCTTGATATTGTCAATATCAGTGTCAACAAATATTGAAGATCTAATTCCGGCATCGCGAAGGGCGTCAACGATTGATGTGAGGAATTCCATATTAGGCTCTATATTCCACCCGGCAGAAGAAGTGAGAGCGTCGGGAGCATCGGGAACAAGAGTGACTTGCTCGGGCTTAACTTTAAGCACAAGGTCCATGAACTCGGGAGAGGGATATCCCTCGATGTTGAATTCGGTTTTCACCAAAGGGCGAAGTTTAAAAACATCGTCATATTTGATGTGTCGTTCATCGGGGCGAGGGTGCACAGTGATGCCATTGGCACCAAACGCTTCGCAATCAACGGCAACTTGTTGAACATTTGGTTGATTTTCGCCACGAGCATTACGCAAGGTGGCAATTTTGTTGATATTAACGCTTAAATTTGTCATTTTTTGTTATAAAAATCCTTTTGACGAGTTAACTTGTTGAATAATTGATTACGATATAAATAATTATTCGTAAATTTGTCAAGATTTAGACTACAAAAATAGTTAGAAATAATAAAATAGCGAAAGATTTGAGCGCAAAAGATAACATATTAACTCAAATTGACACCCTTGAAGGTGATTTAAGGTCAAAATCAAGTGAAAAACTTGCACGATTGTTCCCATTTGTCGGAGATGCGTGTCGTTTGACTATGGTATGCCGCAAGGATGATTATGCTGCTTCAATCGTGTCGCGAGCAGTAGAAGATTGTGATGCTCACCTGTTAAATCTCAATGTAACCGACCAAGTTACCGAAGATGGAGGTATGGTCGTGGATTTGCGAGTAGGAGTCAATAATGGCGAGAGTGTGGCTCGAAGTCTTGCTCGATATGGATATGAAGTGATAAATATAGAGAATGAGTCGGGAGTCGATGCCGAAACAATGCGTCGACGCATCGATGAATTAATGCATTATATTGAATTATAAAATATTAACCACTCACATCAACTATAATGAAAATCGCTATCTATGGCAATATGTATCAAGAAGATTATCTGAATCAACTTTCAGATTTTCTTGTTGCGCTATCGCATTCAGGCATAAAGGTTGAAATGGAATCAAAGTTTTATAACTATTTGTGCCGATTGCTCCCTCAAGAACCTCAAGTTGACGGAGTTATTGTGGGGACTGATTTTGAGGCCGATATGGCTATAAGTATAGGTGGTGATGGGACATTCCTTCGCACTGCACGTTGGGTGGGAGATAAACAGATACCTATCCTAGGGATAAATACCGGTCATCTTGGATATCTTGCAGATATAACTGTTGATGAAATGATTCCGGCAGTGGATGATTTGAAAAATGGGTTGTATAAGGTTGAAAATCGCTCACTTATAGAAGTTACCAGCACTCGCAAAGAGGCGATTGTGGATTGGAACTATGCATTGAATGAAGTGGCTATCCTCAAGCAAGATACATCTTCAATGATTGAAGTGGAAACAAAGGTAAATGAAATGGATCTGGCTACTTATAAGGGGGATGGATTGATTGTTTCAACACCTACGGGAAGTACGGGTTACAATCTGTCGGTGGGAGGTCCTATCGTAGAGCCGACTGCACCCAACTGGATAATATCGCCCATTGCTGCACATTCTCTTACGATGCGTCCACTTGTGGTGAGTGATTCGCGAGAATTGACTATTACCACCACTTCGCGAGCTACCAACTATCGAGTGAGTCTTGATGGTCGCTCGGTTACATTACCTGTTGGCACTACTATCAAGTTGCGTAAGGCGTCATTTGAGGTGAAAGTGGTGCAGCGTCTTAAGCATAATTTTGGTTCTACACTTCGCAATAAATTGCTTTGGGGAGTAGATAAGCGATAAGATAGATGATAGCAACCGGATATGAGTTTGAATACCCGGCATTGGGGATGGTGCGAGTAAACCCACGACGCAATTCTAATCGCATATCAGCGCGTTGGCGCGACGGAAAAGTCTATATAAATGTTCCATGGGGTATATCCGAATCGGAAATGATGAGGGCTCTCGCTACGTTTGAACCGCGATTGCTGTCGTCGCGTCCCGATATCCTTTACTATGATGGTCAATCGTTTGAACTCGATGGGGTTACGATAACGATAAGCCGACAATCCTATGCCCCCAATCAAATCATCACTCAAGCGCAATTGCCTCACTCGGTGATAGAGGTGGGGCGCAACTTCGATTTTAACAAACCCGACACGTCACGCACTATAAGCAATATGATGTGTCGCATTGCTCAACGCATAGCGGCAGATATTCTCATTCCTCGAGCCCGCGAATTGGCTGCAGAGGTGAATCGTGTACCGGTGGGGTGGAGTATCTCAAACGGACATCGAGTGTTGGGGCGTTGCGATACCAACGGCGTTATTGCTCTCTCGTATATATTGGTTTTTCTCCCTCCACAATTGCGTGATTTCGTGATATATCACGAACTTGCACATCTATCAGAAATGAATCACAGCCCTCGTTTTCATGAGCTTTGCAACCAATATTGTGGAGGCCGCGAAGCAGAACTAACTGCCATGCTCCGTGCCCATAAATGGCAGGTGTATAGGTGATTTATAATTCATAATGCATAATTAACTTGGGCAAGCCTCGGTGAGCCATTCGGGGCTCATAATGTATAATTCATAATTTTCATGCGTCAGCCCCTTATGTTCATTTGGGTCTTCTGCCTAAAAATCATTCTTCTTGTGCTTCGCACGATGGTGGGTGAGGGTACTATTGACGTTTTTGGTTTAACTTGATATATTCTTGGTTGAGAGCATCGTTATAATCAATTTTGAAATATTTGATGAATAGAGCTTCAATATTATCTATTTCGGAATGATTAATGTTGAATAATAAGATGTTACAATTGCCGATATGTAGGATTTTATGTTCTCTGTTTGAAGTTTCAGCGACATGACGCAATGTTTCAAAATCAGCTCCACTTGTATCTTGGCTATATCGGTCATCGAGGAAGTCAAAAAAATAACCGATTAAGGTACAACAAAAAACTCTTGCCGAAGCAAGTCTATTTAAGAAATAGTGTTGCTATTTATTTGGATAGAAAATTAAATAGTATTTTTTTTGCAGACAAAAAGTGTGTAAATACACAGAAATTGTTTGCAGTATGAAATTCGCAAGAGAAAACTACATAGCAAAATTAAGCAACCTCAAGCACAATGGCTTAATAAAAATAGTGACAGGGTTACGTCGTGTTGGCAAGTCATATTTGCTTTTTAACTTGTATCGGCAACATCTTATAAAGAATGGAGTGCAAGAAAATCAGATAATAGATATTCAACTTGATTCTTTTGCTCATAGAAAATATCGCAAAGCCGAGACGCTTTATGAGTTTGTGGAAAATATTGCAAAACAAGATTCACAAATGCACTATGTAATGATTGACGAAGTGCAAATGCTTGAAGATTTTGTGGATGTATTAAATGGTTTTCTTCATATTAAGAATCTTGATGTGTATGTAACCGGAAGTGATGCAAAGTTTCTATCTTCAGATATTGTAACTGAGTTCAGAGGACGAGGTGTTCAAATCCATCTTCAGCCTTTAACATTCAAAGAGATACAAAGCAATAGTAGCGAAGAAATATCCACTTTATGGCGAGATTATATATATTATGGTGGTCTTCCAATGGTGGTTTTGGAGAGTGAAAAGACTCGCAAGACTGAAATTTTGCAAGAACTACTTCAAGAAACCTACTTGAGTGACATTAAGAATCGAAACAACATAAAAAATGATGCCGAGTTAGAAGAACTGTTCAGCCTATTAGCTTCAAATATAGGGGCTTTGACCAATCCCAATAAATTAGCAAATACATTTATTAGCGAAAAAAAGGTAAAAATAAGCCATAACACAATTAAAACGTATATAGATTACTTTATTGATTCATTTTTGATAAGTAGAGCTGTTCGCTACGATATTAAAGGCAAAAAATATATTGATACTCCATTTAAGTATTATTTTGCAGACTTAGGATTGAGAAATGCACTATTGAACTTTCGACAAGTTGAACCTACACACATAATGGAGAATATCATATACAATCATCTGTTAGGTGAAGGATATAAAGTTGATGTGGGATGTATTACCCATTATCAAAAAGATTCATACGGCAAAACCACAAGGAGTACATTGGAAGTCAACTTTGTTTGTAATAAAGGTAGCGAACGCCTTTATATGCAATCAGCGTATTCTCTGCCAGATGAAGAGAAAATACGCCAGGAACAAAGGTCACTTACACTTGCCAATGATTCATTTGTGAAGATGATACTCACAACCGATAATATCCCTACTTATACAACCGATAACGGCATTATAATGATGAATATATTTGAGTATCTCCTTAAATAATATCATCATGAGATACTTATAATTCATAATTCATAAAGTGTGTAGGTTAAATAGGAATAAAATAGGCATCACCATCAAAGGTGATGCCTATTGCATATTGGTTAATGAGATTGAGTTGTTATTTGATGTAGAATGGGCTTTTTACACCGGTTCCGCCGGCACGTAGTTTGCCGTATTTTCCGTTGCCTATATAGTCTTCGACCCACATGCGAGGCAGACACATAAGTCCTTGTGCGTCTTTCACTACATAGTAACCATATATATTGCGATTAACAGGAATGAGTCCATTCATTTTTACGTCCCATTTAGCACTTGTAATGATGACATCTACCACATCTTTGTCATCGGCTTTAGCCACAGCGAGAGCTTTTGCTTTCATAGAAGCATGCATGGCACCTGTTGCAGGACGTGGCTTGCGTTCAATATTTTCGGGGGTGTTGGCTTTGCAAGCGTCTTCAACAGCGTTGGCATAGATTCCGCAGTAGTTGTAGAGTACGCGAAAGTTTGGATCACATTTTTCACCGGCTTCTTGTAGCATAACATGGAATGCATAGGTGAGGGTTTGAAATTTGCGCATGCGTAGAGCGGCTTCTTTTGCGGTTGCGAGGTCTTCGTTGCTAAGGAATGCGCCATCTCCACTGGTTACACAGAATCGATAATTGCCATCTTTTTTCATAACCCAATAACCGATGCCTCCGCCTTGACGAGAGGTTACAAGTAGATGAGGATCGCTAGTGTCGATGGCTCCATTATTTAGGGGTACGTTGCTTACGTTGATGCGTACAATCATTTGAATTTCATGGTAAAAGCGCATTAGATTCTCATTTTCCATTCGAGCTTGAGAAGAACCATCGCCCATGTTATTGATAATCTTGGCGTTTTCTTTATAACGCGAGTACATTTCTTCGCGTAAAGATGTGAGGTAATCATCGCTTTCGTCAACGATGTTATACAAAAATGCGCGCACATCTCTGCCTTTGTAGGAGGGATTGCTACTCATGGGCCAAGGTGCTTGGCTACGTGCAGTTGATGTTGCAACTCCGGGGACATTGCCGTTACTAACACTTTCGGAGATGTTGCCAATGCTTTCGCCTTTATTTTTGGTTGACTCTTTTATCTTTTCCTTTAATTTATTACCTAATCCTTTTAGTTTCCCAAATTGAGCATTGGCAGTCGTAGGCACAAGGAGTGCCACAGCAAGCATCACGACTAATAAGATTGAATTGCGTTTCATAAGTTAAATGTTTAATGTGAAAAATTATAACCAAAGATATGAAAAACCCCTCATAAATATTTAAAAATCAAAGAATAAAATAATGAGCAAATGCCTGTATTAGATGTTTTTAACATAAGTGGGAGTTTGCAATTTGGCATAATGATGCATAATACGCGATTTTGCCAAATTGTGATTAGATGTGCTCGGAATTGATGGTTGGTGTTGTTTAAAGTTATAACAAGATTTCAGTCACTTCGGGGCGATAGTTGTAGTTGTTGCGAAGTGCTTCGAAATTGTCTGGATATGATTTTAGCGCCCGAGTGTCGATGAGTGGGTTGTAGGTATTGATGATAGAATTGAAGGTTACGTTTTGGGCAGCTCCCATGGGTATGCCTTGTGCCACGTTGGGTATTGAGAGGTTGAAGTGGCGAGCGAGGGCATCAAGAGCCATTGCTGTGGCACGAATTTTACCTTCGCGAGAGTATCCGGCTATGTGAGGTGTGGCAATAGTGGCTTTTTCGAGCAAAATGGGGTTGATATTTGGTTCCCCTTCCCAGCAGTCAACAATCACATTTGAAATCTTGCCTGTATCAAGGGCTTTAATCACTGCTTCGGTGTCAAAAATGCCACCTCTGGCACAATTTACGATGATGGCTTGATGTGAAAGATTGTTAATGAATGATTCACTGCATATATGGTGGGTGGGGTGTTTTCCGCTGGTAGTCAGAGGTGTATGGAATGTGATGATGTCGCAGTGGCGTGCTATCTCGTCTAAAGACACAAAATTATTGGTGTTTTCAACTTCGGCTCGTGGCGGGTCGCACACAAGTACTCGCATGCCTAATTGGTGA
The DNA here is from genome assembly GCA_017409345.1 of Muribaculaceae bacterium. GTDB lineage: Bacteria > Bacteroidota > Bacteroidia > Bacteroidales > Muribaculaceae > RGIG4079. The sequence continues at coordinate 37,381 of JAFQSX010000012.1, forward strand.
GCCCATCGTTCGACGATGCTTCCTACGTGTCCCACGCCTACGATTCCTATGGTGTAATCGCTAATGGGGCGATTGATAACATGTGCCAAAGACGCAAACACGTATTGAGCGACAGCCGGAGCATTGCATCCGGGAGCGTTGGCTACGGTGATGCCACGACGGCGACAATAGTCGAGGTCAATGTGGTCGGTGCCTATCGTTGCGGTGGCGATGAAAGAGCAGTTGGAGTTGTCAAGGAGTGATGCGTTGCAATGGGTTCGAGTGCGACAAATGAGCGCATCGGCATGGCGCATGGCATTGGCGTCTATCTCATTGGCACTGAGATATTCTACCTGTGCCATATCATCAAGTATTCCTTTGATGAAAGGGATGTTTTGCTCTATAATAATTTTTAAATCCATGCTCCCCACAAATATAGCCCCAAATAAACAGCAAAAACGGCAATAATGCCTATGTAACTACGACGAGACTCGTATATGGTGAAAAGGTGTCCCAACTGAAGTGCAGTGCAACAATTGAGCAACGGTACATATATGATGAAATTAGTGAAGTCAATAAGCATCAAAAAAACTGATAATAATGACAACATGGCAAAGAAACCATTGTAGGCTCTTGTCTGTGCATTATAACTTATAATTTTTACAAGGTTCACGATCCATGCACCTATGCAGGTAATAACCGAGATGGCGATTGAGACCAAAATGTGAATAATCTCGGCCGAAGATAATTGTTCGTATATGCCTGAAAATTTGGGGAAAGAGAATTCTTCGGGAGTAATTATACCAAATCCAAATAATATCCACGGAGGAGTTGCAATGCCTAAAATGGCAGCAAGAGCGATGCGAAGGTCAAGGATTCTCATTTGTACACATCCAACAAGCATGATGGGAGCAAAAAACATAAATGCATATTGGAAAAATGTGCCAAAAGAAAGGATTGTGAATATTGTGAAGATAGCCCATGGATTGGGACTATTATATGTGGAAAATAGATAACAGGCACAAATTAGAATAATGGCACATATTACTGTGCCACCATATAATTGTCCAGTGATGATGGATATAGGGATTTGTAATATTAGGAATAGTCCGGCAAAAATGAGAGTAGGGCTTCGAAGTATATTGAATGCTTTGTTGAGGTATATCATCAAAGCCGCTATCCCGAAATTGAGTAACATGTTGACCATCATAGAGGATCGGCCGGGCTCAAACCATTGATTAATAGGAGTCAAGCCCAGGCTTTTGTTATCGAGAATGGGAGTGATATTCCCATTCGAAAATGCGATGTTGGTGGTAATAAATGCAATAATCGCAAAAAAGACTAATGCCACTCGCGAATGCAAAAACCGTGTAATATCGCTCTCGTTGATGTTCATAGGGTTGTGTTACTTCATTAGGTCTTTGCCTATATCGCGACGGAAGTATTTGCCTTCGAATTCAACTTTGTTGATAGACGCATAACTATTTGAAAGAGCATCGGCGATATCTTTACCATAAGAACTAACTGAAATTACACGACCGCCAGAAGTAACTAATTCGCCGGCATCGTTGATTTTAGTTCCGGCATGGAATAGGATGCTATCGGTAACATTTTCGCAACCTGTAATGACTTTACCTTTTGCGTAGTCACCGGGATAACCTCCCGAAACGATCATAACAGTTACGGCAGTGCGAGGGTCTTCTTTCAACTCGGTGTTACCGAGGTTGCCTTGTGCAGCGGCTTTCATCAAAGCCACGAGGTCGCTATCGATGCGAAGCATCACGGCTTCGGTTTCGGGGTCGCCCATGCGCACGTTGTATTCGATAACCATAGGTTCGCCACCCACGTTGATAAGTCCGAGGAATATGAACCCACGATATGTGATATTGTCATTGATAAGTCCGTTGATAGTCGGCTCTATGATGCGAGAGCGCACCTTTTCCATAAATGCTTCGTCGGCAAATGGAACAGGGCTAACGGCACCCATACCGCCGGTATTCAACCCGGTATCGCCTTCGCCAATGCGTTTGTAGTCTTTGGCTACAGGAAGCACACGATATCCACCATTGCCATCGCTTAAAACGAATACCGAACATTCAATGCCAGAAAGGAATTCTTCAATGACAACTGTAGCAGAAGAAGCGCCAAACATGCCCGAAAGCATTTCTTTTAGAGAGGCTTTGGCTTCTTCTATTGTAGGAAGGATTAACACACCTTTTCCGGCAGCCAATCCATCGGCTTTCAACACATAAGGAGCTTGTAATTGTTCAAGGAATTTGTAACCATCTTCGATAGTTTCGGCAGTGAAGCTTTGATAGCGGGCAGTGGGAATATTGTTTTTCACCATAAATTGCTTAGCAAAGTCCTTGCTTCCTTCAAGAGCTGCACCTGCTTTAGAAGGACCAACAACGAGGATGTCTTTATCTTCAAAGTAGTCATATATCCCTGCTACCAAAGGGTCTTCGTTTCCAACGACAATCATGTCAATCTCGTTTTCTCCCACCCACTTTTCGATAGCGGGGAAGTCAAGAGGAGAAAGTGCGATGTTTTCACCATACACACTAGTGCCACCATTGCCGGGTGCGATAAACAATTTGTTGAGGAGTGGGCTTTGGCTCATTTTCCAAGCAAGAGCCGATTCACGACCACCCGAGCCAAGGAGCAGTATATTTAATTTTTCCATAAGTATATAGTTTTATTATTTTTTGACAGATAATTTATTAATCTTCAGTATATTCATCATCTTGAGGGTTGCGTTTCCACCCACGTTTCACCATGTTGGGAATCGATGGGCGTTTGCCGATTACAGATTTCAACGCATGTTCGTTGCGACGCCATCCTAATGGATTTTCAGAATTAAACTCTTCGGTGTTTTTGCGACGAGAAGTTTTGTCAAAACGTCGAGTTTTTGGGGTATATTTTTCTTCAAGAGCCGAGCGACGTTTTTCGCCTTTGCCACGAGAGTCTTTGCCCCCCATTCCTTGTTTGCGTGCTTGTGCTTTCCATTCTTTGTCGCTCAATCGACGAGGGAGGTCTTTGGATTTTTCAACTCGTTTACCGTCTTTAATCTTTCCACCACCTTTGCGGAATGAAGCATAGTCTCCATCAAATACCACATATTCACGCAATTCACATTCAAGCGCCCCATTGAGGATAGGAGTTTTTGAAGAAGGAGTGAGACCTATTTTGTGGAAATATTCGTCGCGATATCCGATAATCCAAGCCGATCCTTTAAATACATGTTTGAGTTTTGACCCAATAGTAGAATAAAGCCCTTCCATATCGTTTGAACTGATACGTTCCCCATAGGGAGGGTTGGTAATTACCATGCAATCTTCAGGCGCATCGTCCCATTGCGATATTGGTTTAACTTGAATGTCAACATATTTGGCAACGCCGGCGCTTTTGACATTTTCGGTGGCAATAGCCACTGCTTTTGGAGAAATGTCGGCGCCATAGATTTTGAAATTAAAGTCACGCTCTTCACTTTCGTCATTATAAAGCGAATCAAATAACTCGGCATCAAAATCATTCCATTGTTCAAAAGCAAAGTTCTTGCGATATATACCTGGATTGATGTTAGTTGCAATAAGTGCAGCTTCAACAAGGAAGGTTCCAGAACCACACATTGGATCAACTAATGGGCATTGTCCATTCCACCCACTTTTAAGGATGATCCCGGCAGCGAGAACTTCGTTGATAGGAGCCTCGGTCTGCGCCACACGATAACCACGTTTATGAAGCGATTCGCCCGATGAATCAAGCGATAGAGTCACACGATTGCCAGTAATGTGAACATTTATGATAACATCGGCATCTTGCAATCTCACGCCGGGGCGTTTGTCCGGTCCATATTTGTCTTTAAAAAAGTCAACAATAGCATCTTTAACTCGATAGGTGACGAAGCGAGAGTGAGTAAACTCTTTTGAATTGATTACCGAGTCAATGGCAAACGTTTTATTTAGAGAAAGCACTTGTGTCCAGTCAAATTCTTTCACCATATCATATAGGCTGTCGGCATCATCGGCAATGAATTTATATATGGGCTTGAGAATGCGTAATGCAGTGCGACAACATAAGTTGGCGCGATAGAGAGTCTCAAGTGTACCTTCAAAAGATACCATACGACGTCCCACTTTGATGTTTTCGGCATCAAGGTCGGATAATTCTTTGGCAAGCACATCTTCCAATCCTTGGAAGGTCTTTGCCACCATTTCAAATTTTTCCTTCATCACTGCTTGAATCTTAAAAAATTGTTTGCTTTTGCTTGAACGAGTTTTTCCCCTTCAGCGACATCTTCGGTAACCCAAATGTTGCCACCAATCACGGCGTTGGCACCGATTGTGATGCGTCCGAGGATAGATGCGTTTGAGTAGATGACCACATTGTCACCAATGATGGGGTGGCGTGGAATTCCTTTGATGGGATTGCCATCGGAATCGGTGTCAAAACTTTTTGCACCGAGAGTCACACCTTGATATAATTTTACATTATTGCCAATTATTGCTGTTGCCCCCACAACAATGCCTGTGCCGTGGTCAATAGTGAATCCTTCTCCTATCGTCGCAGCCGGATGAATGTCAATACCGGTCTCGCTATGAGCCTGTTCGCTAATCATGCGAGGGATAATGGGGACATCAAGTTTTACTAGTTCGTGGGCGATGCGATAGTTGCTGATGGCACGAATGGCGGGGTAGCAATATATCACTTCGTCGGTGGAAATTGCAGCAGGGTCGCCGAGATATGTAGCCTTTACATCGGTAAAAAGCAATCGGCGCAATTCGGGAAGATTGGCAATAAATTGATCGGCTTTTTCTTGAGCCGAATCTTTGACAATATTTAGATTGAACGACATTTTGTGAGAGGTGTTAAAGCAAAGCCCGGCAGTGATTTGCTCTACGAGTACTTCGCGTAACTGTTCGCAACGAATACCTACATAATGAGTTACGTTGTTGCTATTGACATCGCTATCGCCAAAAAATCCGGGGAAAATTAAGCCTCTACACAATTCAACAATGCGAGCAACCGATTGCTGCGAAGGCAAGGGTTCGCCGTATTGGCGAAGATGACACACATCTTTAATGTTTTCTTTGCACGACAAGGCCTCAATTGTGAATTGCAGTGTCGCGTCTGAATGATTTTTTGCTCCCATTGTTGTCAAATTGTCTATTAGAATGCAAAGATAATATAAAGAATTGAGAGTTGAGAGAGGAAAGAGGAAAAAGTAAAGCATAATTGTGCTTTATGCATTAATTTAGTCCTTCCGTCACTTCGTGTTTTCTCCGACCGAGGGTATCGTTGCTCTCACCCCCCGGCTATTATAGTCGCTGCGCTTTCACGTGCTTCGCACGAGGCTAACCACCTCCCCCCTTCGGGGTACTCCTCCTATTTTTCTGCGAAAAACAAGAGGAGAGTTGGGGCTGACGCGTGAAAATTATGCATAGTTTAAGTGTTTATAATGCAGAGGCAATCGAGAGAGGGATAATGGGACATCTGGGACTACTGAGACAACTAGGAGCCAATGCTGGCAAATTTCCTTAATAGGACACGGCACGCCGTGTCCTTACAAAAAATACTCCGCATTCTGCACTCCGCACTGCGCGTTAATTTAACCACCTCCCCCCTTCGGGGTACTCCTCCTATTTTTCTTCGAAAAACAAGAGGAGAGTTGCTGCTCTCATTGGCACCATTGTTCCTCCTAAAATTTCTATGAAATTTCAAGAGGAGAGTTGGGGATGGCGCATGGTGAGTTAAGATTTTAAGGTTAAATAAAATAAATAATATTTTTAGTTCTTGTATTGCCGAGGAGTGACGATATAGAGTTTTAATAGACTATAATTCCGATTATGACCTGAAAAATGTTATTTTTGCAGAAAAATGAATTGATGGGAGGTAATGAGCGGGAAATAAAAGTGTGGCGATATGCATCGCCGTGTGGAAGGTTGCTTATTGGTGACTGTGAGGGTAAGGTGTGTTTGTGTGATTGGGATTTGCCATTGCGTGCAGTGCAAGTGGTGGAGCGTGTTTCAAGGGTTCTTGATGCTGAATGTGTAGAGGGTAAAACTCCATTGATAGAACGTGTTATAGGGCAACTTGAGGAATATTTTGAGGGAAAACGTAGCGAGTTTGATTTGCCGTTGGTTGTGGCCGGCAGTGATTTTCCACAGAGAGTGTGGCGAGAATTGCAACAAATCCCTTATGGAGAGGCGATATCATATCTACAACTTGCCAATCGCATAGGGCGGCCACGAGCAGTGAGAGCCGTGGCATCGGCATGTAGGGCAAATGCGATGTCGATTATCATTCCTTGTCATCGAGTTGTGGGAGGAAATGGCTCATTGACCGGTTATGCCGGAGGTCTTGATGCAAAGCAATTCCTACTCGATTTGGAGCGTGAAAATCAATAAAAATGTAAAAATCGTCAGTCAACTGACAAAATTTACGTAAAAATCGTCAGTGTGTTGACGATTTTTACTATATTTGCAAAAAATAAGATGTCAACTATGGTGATAAAGCGATTATTACAAGAAAAAATATCAAAAAGAATAACGCCCGGTAAGGTTGTTATAATATATGGTGCACGTCGTGTAGGGAAAACAGTTTTATTGCGAGAATTGGTTAATTTGTTTGAAGGTAAAACGTTGCTTTTAAATGGCGAGGACTATGATGTCCAATCAATGTTGGCAAATAGGTCGGTGGCAAATTATCGTCATTTGTTTAACGGAGTGGAATTAGTGGCTATCGATGAGGCGCAAAATATCCCTAATATAGGTAGTGTGTTGAAATTGATGGTTGATGAGATTGATGAATTGAGTGTTATTGCCAGCGGTTCTTCCTCATTTGATTTGTTGAATAAAACAGGCGAGCCTTTAGTGGGGCGCAGTGTGAAATTTCAATTGACACCATTGAGTTGCAAAGAAATTTTGAGTGTGGAAACTCCATTTGAAATGAGTCAAAATCTCGAACAAAGAATGCTCTATGGTATGTATCCCGAGGTGGTTACGATGTCGAGCAATGATATGCGAATAGAGTATCTTCGCGAAATTGTTGATTCATATTTATTAAAAGATATACTTGCGGTAGATGGTATCAAAAATGCATCAAAAATGCAGAACTTGTTACGTTTAATCGCTCTGCAAGTGGGTAGTGAAGTGAGTTATGATGAACTTGGCACACAGCTAGGCATGAGTAAAAACACAGTGGAAAGATATCTTGATTTGTTGTCAAAAGTATTTGTGGTGTATAGAGTTGGGGCCTTTGCCCGAAATATACGCAAAGAGGTGTGCAAAGCAGGTAAGTGGTATTTCTATGACAATGGAGTGAGAAATGCTATCCTGAATAATTTCTCACCACTCGCTGTGCGAAACGATGTGGGGCATCTTTGGGAAAACTATTTCTTAAGTGAACGACGTAAATATATTCACAACAATCTTAAATATATTGAGCAATATTTTTGGCGCACTTATGATAAGCAGGAGTTGGATCTTGTTGAGGAATGTGATGGAAATTTGCTTGCTATGGAAATTAAATGGGGTAAGAAAACCCCAAAGTTGCCTAATGTTTTTGCAAATGCATATCAAGGCGCTGAATTTCAAGTGATAAATAAAGATAATTACTTAGATTGGGTGTAAAAATCGTCAGTCAACTGACGATTTTTACTGTTTTTATGGGGCTGTTGGATTTGTGAGATGTATTACATTGCACCAAAGTAGTGAAGTATTGTGATAGTTAAGCCCAAAAGAAATATCATAAAAATGATAATCGAGCACCCAGTAATCCATTTGTTGACAATGCTTTCGGGTGAAATTTGGTTGATATAATCTTTTGCTTCTTTTAATGTGCAGCCGGTAGCTTCTTTATAGAATTTTATTGCCAATAATCTTTTCCCTTCATTCAACGCTTTTTCCACATCGGGAGGAATGGCATTATTAGATGCTGTGGGGTTGAATATAGATCTTAGTTGAGGTATGTTTTCGGCATTTTCCCAATAAGTCATGCCTTGATGCCACACTTTTGTTTTAGGAGAAATATTTAAAGTTTTCAACTCATGGATATTGAGTGGCCCTTTTTGCTTATTATTGATGATTGCAAAAAAAGAAATATCGTTGGGGAGATCCATATTGCAATTGGTTGTTAATTAGCTTTTCAGTGGTGTGTTGCGGCGCTTTTCGAGGGCGATGGCTGTGAAGGTGATGATGCCGAGAATGATGAGTAAGATTGTTTGTGAGCCGAGCACGAGGTTGGCAAATGCCAATGAGATGCCGTTGGTGGGAAGTCCGTAGATGCTTAGCCCAAATATTACAGCCCATTGCCATGGTCCTATACCGCCGTTAGATGGCACACCCATAGCGATACTTGAAAATACAAAGCACACCAATACTGCTATAATTCCGTGATTTTCAACTACTGCAGTGGTCTCTTTAAAAGCAAAGAAAGCCACAAAAAGTTGAATGAAATAGCAGCCCCAAATAGCAAATGTGAGAATCAACCATTGCCCTTTTCCTTTCATCTTGGCGATAGCGGCAAATCCCACCCAAAGGCCTTTGGCAAATTCGATGATTTTGGCAACGATTTTATTGTTGCGTTTTTTTGCTAATATCCACCATGTCAAAGCAATAAAGGCGACGAATACGACCCATAGCCATGGCGAAGATATAAGCGCTATGACTTTTTCATATAGAGCGGTGTTTTGTGCAAGATATTGCGTGATAGCTCCACTTGCAAGGAGGAATGTTGAGAGGGTGAGCACGAGCACCGTTACGGTGTCGGCCATGCGGTCGGCTACCATTGAGCCGAAAACGGCAGTGAATGATGCATTTTGTCGTTGGGAGATATATGTGGTGCGCCACACCTCGCCCAAACGAGGAAACACGAGGTTGACGGCATAAGTGCCGAAAATGCTATATGTCAGAGCCAAAAGGGGAGCATTGATGTTGAGCGCACGCAGTTGAATGCGCCATCGCATGGCACGAAACAGGTGTGAGAACAGGCTGATGAACAATGCCAATCCTATCCACCAAAAGTTACATTCATTGCGAATGGTTTCAATCATCTCATTGAAGTCAATACCGGTAAAAAGCAAGTAGCAAAGGCCGATGCTAATCACCAATGGCACTCCATATTGTAGTAGTTTCTTGAGCATATTCACCGTTTGTTATTGGCTACAAAGATAGTGTTTTTTTAATACATAAACCCACAACAATGCCATTGAATTGCGAAAAAATAGCATTGTTAAATTTAATTATGAGTTGAGAATTGTGAAATATGAATTTTTTTGTGTTATCTTTGCATATATTTGTGATTCAATAAAAACGAAACAATTATGGCAGAAATTAAATGTATAGGGATTCTTACATCGGGGGGCGATGCTCCCGGTATGAATGCGGCAATTCGTGCCGTAACCCGTTCGGCGATATATGGTGGATTTAAAGTGAAAGGAATCTATCGTGGCTACAAGGGTATGATTACCAACGAAATTGTGGAATTTAAGACGCAAAATGTGTCGAATATCATACAAATGGGGGGAACTATCCTCAAGACGGCTCGTTGTAAGGAGTTTACCACTCCCGAAGGCCGCAAGTTGGCTTACGACACTCTTCGTTCACACGACATTGATGCTCTTGTGGTGATAGGTGGTGATGGTTCGTTGACCGGTGCCCGCATCTTTGCTAATGAGTTTAATTTCCCCATCATCGGTCTTCCCGGAACAATCGATAACGACCTTTATGGCACTGACCTCACAATAGGTTACGACACGGCTCTTAACACTATTATGGAATGTGTCGATAAGATTCGCGACACTGCTACCTCTCATGAGCGTTTGTTCTTTATCGAAGTTATGGGGCGCGATGCCGGTTTCTTGGCGCTTAATGGTGCTATCGCATCGGGTGCCGAAGCGGCTATTATCCCTGAAATCTCTACAAAGGTTGACCAGTTGGCTGAATTGATTCAAAACGGGTTCCGTAAGAGCAAAAACTCATCAATCGTGTTGGTGGCCGAAAGTCCGGTAACCGGTGGTGCGATGGCTCTTGCCGAACGTGTTAAAAACGAATATCCCGGCTATGATGTGCGAGTGTCGATTCTCGGTCACTTGCAACGAGGTGGCTCGCCAACGGCTCAAGACCGTATTCTTGCATCGCGCATGGGGGCTGCTGCGATTGATGCGCTTCTCGACGATCAACGCAACGTGATGATTGGTGTGAAGAACGACGAAATCGTTTATGTGCCATTTAGCAAGGCTATCAAAAACGATAAACCTATCAATAGCGAATTGCTTAACACACTTCGTCGTCTGTCAATATAAAGTCATCGACGAAATAATATAACACATAAGGGCTGTATCATTTATTTGATACAGCCCTTATGTTATTTATGATCGCCACACGCATAATATCGGTGCGTCTTCACCCCATCGGAACGATAGGTGTAGTTGTAATATGTTGAACGTGGCGTGGTCATTTCTTATGTTTTTATCGGCTCGCTCCTTGTGAGAGTCAAAACCAAGTGGTCTATGGATTAATTATTTTGATAATCGAGAGTAAGCGAGCAATGAATGTCTGCGAAGCAGTTTCATGTTCGTCACAGCCAAGCTAGACTTTCTTCAAATTATGTTTACCGAAGTCGGATGTGACCAAGAAGAGTTAAGTCAATTTAACCATTAAGGCTTGGGGTATTATAAATTTATATCACATTGATATATACTTTGATTATTTCGCACGAAATCTGTAAGTAACCAATAATTGCTATTCTTATAAAATAGTCCGATGTATCCAAATTTATCTGACCATAGAATATAATCTAAATCATTAATATTTTCGGATTTGTAATCATCTGGAAAAAAATCAGATGCATATATTTTATATACAGATATCCCATTAAATATCTCTTTATCTAGATATGCTCCAACTATATAAGTTGGAGTATATCTAGTAAAATCGCCAGGTCTAAAACATAGATTAACATGTAATTTCCCATTATATTTATTTATTGATAATAATGTTTTAATATGTTTATTATTTATATCTTGTATTTCAACAAATAATATTTGATTAAATCGAGTTATAATCGCTAAATGGTCATTAGGATTTGTAAATACATTAATATTGGTAATGGTATACTCTTCTAATTGATTGTAATTTGATTGAAAAACAACTTTATCATTGATGAGATATGGTTGCCAACTTAAATCATTTGAATTAATTGTATCTATACAGCTATTAAATCCAACTCCATTTACTAATATAATTATAAAAATCCAACATTTTTTCTTTAAAATATTACACATATAACTATCTGTATTTTTCACCGTTTTTAATAAAAATATCGTTATCTAACACGCTATGCCTACCATTTTGATATATAAATACAGGAATATTTTTAATAAACATAGATACCTTTTTCATCATATTCTTGTAGTGTTTGTTCTATTGGAGTAAAGTCTCCAGTATAAGGGTTGATTCTTATTCTCTCGAATTCTAATAATCCAAAACATTAATATTGCAGTAATGTTGAATATAATCGAAAAATCTCATTGTCGTATTAAATAAATGGGTGAACATATATTCAGAATCAGAATTAAACAAAACAAGATAATAATATATGAGGAGAGAGAACCAAAGCCTAATAAGAGCAGAATTCCTATATTAATTAAAATTGATAGTCCCAAGAGAATCCAGCCAATAACATGGTAATCTTTCAATATAAAAGATGAAAATATAATCAATAGGATAATATATCCTATTGATGAAAAATAATTCCCATCTCCAGAAATCCCATAAATAAAAAATAAACTCATGGCAATCCAATACAATTGAATTAAATGTATAATTAGATTATTTTTTATATTCCGTTCCATATGGATTATTTTGTGGGAGGTCCTATAAATTCATTTTCCATTAGCGATTAGTCAGAACCTCATTAAGGCTACCGCTAATGTGTTATTGTTTTCGCAAATTTAGCAAAACTTTTTCTAATTTATACGCAAATTTCAGTGTTTTTTCGGGGGGGGGTAACATACTGAATATCAATAGTATAAACTTTGATATTTACACAGTTATCCACTCCTTATGGTATCTATAAATTTGTATTAAGCGTGCTATGTTGTAGGTGAGGTTTGTCATTGCAACATTCGCCTTTGCTCTAACAATGCCAATTCCTCGAAACACAAGACCACCCATCGAACGCTCTATAAACCCGAACACGTGTTCTACGCGACAACGAATCTTTGATTTAGAGCGATTGTTTTGTTTTTGCTCATCATTTAATGGATGTCCACGAAAACCTTTCTCGCAGATGACAGGAATAACAGACTTGTTTACAAAGCCATCCTCCGTACCCACATAACCGGCATCGAGCCAGAACATTTCGCCTACCGCATCATTGTCATCAACCAATTCTGCACCTCGTTTCGAGTCGTGAACAGATGCAGATGTCGTATCATAACCCATTATCAGTTTGGTCTTACAGCATACCTTTGCGTGGTTTTTATAACCGTAGAACGTATCTCCGCCCTTCTTTGTCCAGCGAGCATCAGGGACATCATCGACACTGCAAATGCCTATGAAATCACGAAAGCTGGTGCGGTCTTTTATATGGTATTCAGCCTGTTCGTCGCTCAACCCGTACAATCGCTGCACAAACATCACCTTGAACATCAATACGGGGTCTATGGGGCGACGACCTGCATTGCTCTTGCGTTCTGAAGTTTGCAGTTTGCTCTCAAGAATGGGACGGAACATTTCAAAGTCAATCATCTCGGATATAAATTCCAGAGAATTGCCTTGTTTGGATAATGCTTCGAGGGTTTGGGCATGCTCAAACAAACTGCTACTTGATTGATTGCGGCGATAATGAGAAACTTTTTTCATATTCTGTCTTATTTTTGCACAAAGATACAAAATAATTTACTGATTAGCAGGCGTTTAATTTATAGAACTTCCCTTATATAAGTATATAGTTATATAATGCTATCCAAGTTAGAATCAGAGTGAAGCAGAAGGACGTGTATCATCTTTATGTATGACTATTACCTCTTTAGGATTAATAGTCTTTATGGTTTTTAGTATCGTAGTCCTATCGGCATGGCCAGACGTATGTATATCAATGACATTACAGAAAAGTTTACGAAATTTCTTATAACCAGGATTTGCAGCCACTTGTTCGGGTATAGTATAGTAACCCTCCCAAGATGAGTAAACCAGAAGTGTCTCTTCTATGGGCAGTTCTTTGAGGAGTTTTTCAACACGTGATATTTGAGAAGTCCCAGCAACAAGAATAAAACCTTTCTTTTTGATTCTATCCAACCCATTAAGCCGTAGCATTCGGGGAGAGAAATTAAATAATCCATGAGACAGTTCCGATTCCCGCTGTGTGAAAAACTTCATAGTCGATGCCATGAATTTTGAACATACATAAAGTGTTTTCTTCGCTTCTAAAGCTGCATTCTTTATGGAAGCCAATCTTTCAATGTCAGTAGCTGAAACCAATACAAAAACAAACTTGAATGCTTTCATCACATTAGCCATCTTTTCTGATACCTTACATTCATGGATGCATTCATCATTCCGACTCAACATTGTACCCTCAGTGATAAGGGTATCAATGTTTGTAGCATACTTCCTTAATGTTGGTATCAATCCTTTGCCCATATACCCATGTTCTCTATAGTCACCTGTATGCCAAATGCGCTTCCCATCAGCCTCAATAAGAAACATGTGTGAATCATAAATGGAATGACAATTAAAGAAGGGAGTAATTGTGATATCTCCAATGGAAATAGAACATGGTTTCTTGCGAGGAGGTGTCCTACCCCATGTGTTCATCTTTGTAACTATCTTAATCTTATTTTCTGCACTAGATTTTTGAACGATTACTTCCTCTATTTGTTCTTTTGTTGAATTTGCATCATTCTGTAATTGTTCAAGACAAAGTTCAACTCCTTCTTTCAGTGTTCTATATTTTATAAGCAACAGTTCCTTTGTACCATCACTCATATATTGTGGAACATAGGTAGGTATATATTCGAACAGTCCTACATGGTCTTCATGGCCATGAGTATAGAACACAGCTTCATGCTTTTTTGCATTATTTGCAAAGATGCTTTCCACCATTAACTTGTCTTGCTCTGGTGTTGTTGCTTCACCATTGCCAGGTAAGTTCTGTCCAAAATCGATAAAAACACGTGAAGTTGCAGTACTGATTTCAGTAATGCAACCTCCTATTTGCTCCAAACCTCTATGTACCTTTATGTTCATTATTCTAGGTTATTTGATTTTTCAATTTCCTTTTCAATACTCTGTCTTACCCACCAAATAGCGTAGCAGATGAATTTAAAGCCACGACTTTCTTCAAAATTTTCAGCAGCTAATACCAATCCCTTATTTCCTGCCTTTATCAGTTTATCCATAGACAGACTATTGTTTGCGTACTTCATGGCCACAGCAGTCACAAATCGTAGTCTGAATTGTGCAAGCTTTTCAATAGCAGTGTCTCTTTCTTTTCCTCCTTGCTGAATAGACTTTATTATCTGTAATTCCTCCTCAAGAGAATAGCGAGCTTCTGTATCTACTTCTTTTTCATTTACTCCATTCATTCTGATGATTATTGCTTTCTTTTCCATATATAAGTTGTTTTAAATGTTTCTCTATACTATTATACGAAAAGAAAAGTGAGTAAATGGACTAAATCGCCAAAGAGTGTGCAAAGACTTTGCACACAATGCTAAAAATCTGATTTTATAGAGAACTTGACATCCTCCTTAAGTAGAATTTCACACAATCTGTGACGGTGTTCATCTCTACCTTTAGTATTCTTTTCCCAGCAATCGAATATCAATAATTCGGGGATGGGATTGATACATACTGGCCGAGTTTCAGGAACAGGCAATCCTAATGAGTTCTTTATATCATATAGCTTCTGATAGTATTCAAGAAGTTGAAAAGAGTATTTTTCAATAAACTGCTTGTATCTATTCATTTGATAAACGACCTCCGGAGTTGCATCAGTTTCATGAAGCATTCTGTTATCACTCATTCGCTTTAGCTCAACAAATGTGACCATACCGTCAGAGCATCTTACTAAATCTATACGATTGTTTGTCTCTCCATCAATATATGCAAACTCTGAATCAAGATGATACTGGCGAGATTGTACTATTAATGTTCCTTGGATGTACTTTTCTGACCATTTCTCCTTGGGAACTACACCATCGACACTACTTTTTTGAGAATAATGAGTTTTTACCCTATCTAACACATCATCCAAACAAGAGTCAATGAAATCACCATACTCAATATACAAGCTATTCTTTGAAGGTGCAGGAAGCCCCAAATATTTATGATGTGTAAAGACTTGCAGCTTCTTATGCTTACTGCAATAATGTATTCGGGCAATGCTTCCACCTTCAAAATAAACATTTACCTGATTGTCTTTTCTCACTTCTATGTATAATGAAGAGTCTTTCTTAAATCGGTTCCACCAATGTGGATTATTATTTAGTTCAAGGAAAATTCTTGCATCTGGTTTTAATGTATCAAATGTTACTGGCATAAATTCATTTTATTTATTTAACAAGTCTATAAAATCATTCTGGTCTGATTTAATAAAATCGAAATTATATTGTGTCTTTTGTTCTGGGTCAAAATAATTTAGTATAGTTTTAAAGAGTCCATTCATATCGATGCTATTCATCTGATTTAGCGTCAGATTATATCTATTCACAATTCTTTCTTTCATGCCTTTCTTGAAACAAGTTTCAGGCAATTCTGTAGGATTGTATATTAAATATATGAACCTTACATTTTTGTTAATTTCATTTCGCAGTAACTTATTTGCTATGCCACAAAAATGACAAACAAGTTGAATAATATCAAAGTATTCTATTGGTAAGTCTTCGCTATATGTTTTGATGCTAATCTCATTGTCTTCAGTCTCGGTACAGTCAAATTGTAATCCAATATTCTGTTCTGATATAAATTTTAGTAGCTTATAATATACATTCTTCCTTTTCTCACCAAAATGACTACGATAATAGGGTTCTCTGCATTTTGCTTCAATGCATGTACAACAATCAATAGAGTTAAAAAATCCATCAAGATTAGATGTTCCTCCAACATGCGTTGAGAACAGTGTCTCAAACTGAAATCCTGGAAAACCTTTGGATAGATTATATATAAATCTGCTTGAAGAACCAAAAGAAGCCATTTTAGGAGGATAACGACCTTCTTTTAATTCACTACCACCGCCATTCTTATATGAATTATAGGCATTAGGATAGTTATCTTTCATATCTTGTAGAAATATTTCCCATATAGCATTGGCCATATAGTTCGAATAAGACTTATCTCTTATTACATATCCTCCTAATACATCTTCCTGCTTTTGAATCGCTAAATCCAATGCTTTATACATAACTATTGATTGTATTTAATTAAACTATTTTCTAATCTTCTCTTAATCTCTTCTCTCAACTCTACTGGCTCCAGTACTTCTACATTTTCTCCCATAGCCAATATTTGACTTGATAGTTCAGGAGTCAGGCATAGTTTGTATTCAAAGACACAGAACTCGCCATATTTGGAAGCTGTTTCTCTTTGTGATTTATGCAGTGGCAATGAACGCAGGTATTCTATCTGGTTTCCGTAAGCCTTGAGTTTTACCTTTACAGGAGAGAGGTCATCATTAACAAATATCCCTACGGTGTTTTCATAATACTTCTCTGCATTAAAATCTTCAGGAAGAGCAAATGATTGTGCTGTAATGGCCATTTCAAGCAAACGATCCAGAGCGATGTTACGGATAGCATCTAATTCCTTTATATAACCGAGCACATACCATCTCTGATGATATGTTTTCATTGCGTATGGCTGAATTGTGTATGACGCTCTATGACCATAAAATGGTTGATAATCTATTGCCAGTTCTTTGGACTGTTGCATGGCATCTATTATAGTTTGTAGATACTCCGTGCTATGAGGGATGTCTTCAAACAGGATTCTCTCTTTCATGTTATGACCGGCAGTAATCATATTCGACAGATTGAAAGAGTTCAATAGCCACTTTCGGGTCTTGTCATTCCTCAATACTTCAGGATTTGCGATGTAGTACTTGTACCCTTTGGATGTGTTGCATTTGATTTCAACACCAAACAGTTCTTCAACGGCACCACGATGTTGATGAAAAGTACGCAAAGGCATGGGTTTATTGTCGCCCATATTGCTCTCTTTCCAGCGTTTGCTGATTTCATCAAAGGTCATTTGCTTTTCCTGTAAGAGAAGATTAAGCAGCCATATATAACGATTGAATGTTTTGCTTATCATAACCAGTTTAAATCAATTATGAATAAATTCTATATGCAAAAGTATAAATTATCTATGCAAAACAATTGCACACCCAAAGAAAATCCACCATTTATGGAAGATTTTGCCTGTTTCAAGACTGAATACTACCTTTTTTATACTTTTCTTCCATAAACAGACTGAAATGTTCGGGCATATTGGATTTTATATACGCCATACGATAGCATAACAATGCCCTTTTTTCAAAGAATGAATAATCAGCTAAAGTACGTTTTCTACGTTCAATTTCACTCTTCAAAATTTTGATGGCAAGCTTGTACGTCTCTTTTTCTTCGTTACTCATTCCTTCGATGTAATCACTTATCTGTGCAGCTTGATGTTGGTACACTAATAATCCATACGTCTCTTTAAGGACAGATTCTACATATTCAATTCTAGTGTATATCGGGTAAGTAAAAGGATGAACCTCCTTCATCTTCAAAAAGGTATAGATATAAGGATTAAGCGATAGATTATGACTGAAAGCAACACATGCAACAAGCTCTTCAAAATTCTATCTTTGTAAACGCAACTCTACCTTAACTCTCCATTATACTCACAAGCATGTCATACTCTTCTTGCGTGATACCTAATTCACCGATGACCTGCTCTATTGCTTCGTCTGATAAATCTGATATAGACAACAACCACTTTATGTCTTTTTTATCTCGGTCGTTCCCTCTGGTAAGCTTCTGCCACAGAAGGTATTCTGGTTTCATTACTAAAACTCCGTCCACTAAAGTCTTGTAAGGTTCAAAGTCGTGAGACCTTACTAGCATGAGATCGACCTTGACTTTTTCTGGGTCGATGTTTTCCTTGACCCATTTTGAGAATTCTTGTGATTTGCTTATGCTTCCAACTATAAAATCAAGGTCATTGTCTGACCTTTTCCTTACTCCTTCTGTTCCTGTTGCTGCTGCCCACACTTCTAATGCTGTTCCTCCGATAAGTGGAAGTCCCATCTCTGTAGCCTTCTTGATAACTTTGTCGTCAAGATCGGAATATCGTGAGTACGCCACCCTACATGCCTTTACTTTTGTGTACTTTTTTAAATTCATGTTGTTACTTGTTTGTGATCCAAACAGGATTCGAACCTGTGACCGACGGTTTAGAAATCCGTTGCTCTATCCAACTGAGCTACTGAACCGGAAATGCAGTGACTTCTCTCCCACTCACTGCTATGAAGCTAGATACGGCTAGCTATTCTGCGACTTAGTGCCAGAACGAGTTACGTTGCTCCTCAGACTAGTATTATAGAGCTTTCTTGTTTCTTTTACTACGAAATTGATTTCTACTTGCCGTTTCGTAATTTTGTTATCTCCTGCATTGCTTTGATGTGCAGATTTACTATCGCTTCAAATCCCTCCTCTGAGTTGAGATACTTGCAGTCTTCATGGGATGTCATAAAGAGATTTTCTGTAAGCAAAGCTGGACATACTGTGTCTCTTAAAACTGCGAAATTAGAATCCCAGTCGGGGTCTCCGTCTGACTGATCACCTCTCATCTTGGTTCCTACAGGAAGAGTCTCCTTGGCCTTATTCCAGAAGATCGTAGCATACTCATCAGAAGCTGACTTGCCGAGATACGTGTGTACTTCCCAGCCTATAGGAGCTTCCTGATTTTTCTGAGATGCGTTAAGGTGGATTGATACCAATATCACGTTATCTTTTCCAAAATGTGCAGCTAACTTATTAGCTCTCTTGCAACGTTCTGATAAAGAAATGTTCTCATCCTCGGGAACTAACACCTGGACAGATATACCTGCCTGAGCTGCTCTCTCTTCAGGGAGGTTCTATAAATTCTTTTTCCATTAGCGATTAGTCAGAACCTCATTAAGGCTACCGCTAATGTGTTATTGTTTTCGCAAATTTAGCAAAACTTTTTCTAATTTATACGCAAATTTCAGTGTTTTTTTCGGGGAGGGGGGTAAATTTTACTTTTGTTTGCAGAGCAAGAGAGTATCCTTGTTTTATAGGATATCTAATGTGAAAGGTGCTTCTTCGTCGAGGGAGTAGTTGAGGAAGTCGTTGAGGGGTTTTAGTAGGGAGAATCGCTCGGCGGCAATTTCAACCCAAGCGGGGTCGCGGAAGAATGCTTCTTTACAAGAGCATAGACGGCCATATTCTTTGAGTTTTAATAACTCGGCTTGTGGGTGCTCTTTGTCCCAGCCTTTGGGAACATTCTTAAGTGAGTCGCCAATCCACGAGGGGTAGTGCTTGAGAAGTGTGGGATTGTTGATTATTTCCTCAAATTCTTCGATATTGTCGATGATGGCATGGCGAAGTTTGTTGAGCATAGCCGAGTCGGGGCACCAGATGCCACCATACAGTCCCGAACCACCCCAAAGGTTTTCTTCGTCGATGCCCATGTGCAAGTAGAATCCGGCACGATGCGCTTTGCGTCCCCACGGACTGATTGCAGCCGAGAAGAACGTTTTGTAGGGCGATTTATCTTGCGAAAAACGAGTGTCGCGATAGAAGCGATAGGCACACGATCGGGCCGATTGTGAGGCTAATTGAGGCTCCCACGCAGCCATGAGTGAGATTAATCGGTCGAGATCTTCCATCCACAAGGCTCGCAGTTCGTCGTATTCGTCTTTGTGGGCGTGAAACCATTCGCGGTAGTTGTTTGCCGCCACTTGGTGAAGGAAATCAAAGAGTCGATGGGTGTAGTATTGTGCCATGGGTGGGTTATTTTATGTTTAATTCGTCTTTTGTTTTGCGAGGAAGTTTTGCCATAACCAGGTCGTAGGAGTGAGCCACAAGCTCTTTAATGAACGAGTGAGATAGCGAGCCGGTGAGGTCGATTTGGTTCCAATGCTTTTTGTTCATGTGCCATGCCGCATTTATTTCGGGGTAGCGTTCACGCAGTTCGATAGCTCGCTCAGGGTCGCATTTTACCAGTATGAAGTTGGGTTTTTCGAGGGGGTAGAGAGTAAACATTTTGCCCCCAACTTTAAACACAAGTGTAGAGTCGTCGAAGGGGAATGTGGCTTGGGCATAAGGAAATTCCATGCACATTGCATATACCTCTTCGGAGTTCATTGTGTGATGTGGATTATGGTGTTAACTACTTGATTTCTTCCCACTCGGCATCGGTGATGAGTGGTTCATCTTTGATGCGTGACGGTTTTTTAGTAGAGCCTTGGTGGGGATTGGCTGATGATTGTGTAGAGTCGTTTACCTCTTCAAAGTCAACATATTCTCCCATTGATTTGCGACGTTGGCGTTGTTGTTGACGGCGTTGTTGTTTTTCGTATTCTTCGGCTTGTTCTTGTTGCTTCCGGTTGAATTGCGAGAAGGCTTTTTTGGCCTCTTTCTGCATACGATAAACTTTATATCCCACTTTGAAAAGTGGAATACCTATAAATATTACAAATAATAAGAATAGAAATCCTAGAAAACTCATTTTTTCAAAATAGTAGATTAAAATAGATGTAGAATGTTGTTATTTAATGTTTTTGCGAGAAAATACCGATAGCAATATGTATAAAATAATTTCATACGCCAATCCGCAAATTCCAAAGAAAATAACAAACAAGATGGCTGCAAGGATTATGATATATCTCTTAATATTCTCTTTCAAATTGAGATTGTGGAATTTAAGAGAGTACATCTTGATAGGAGCAACCATTAATAATGACATGATTATCAATGCGATAATTACTGCAGTGTCGCCGGGGTATCCAAATTGGTAGATTAATGCGCTCGCTCCAATCCAGAATATAGCATTGGCTGGAATGGGCAAACCGATAAATGTGTCGGTCTGACGATCATCGACATTGAAACGAGCAAGACGAATGGCCCCAAACACGGCAATCGCCAAGGCTGCAAATGCTGAATAAGATCCACCATTGTGGAAGGTCATTGTGTTGTACATGAGCATCGCCGGAGCTACACCAAAACTGATTAGGTCGGAAAGCGAGTCAAGTTCTTTACCAATATTTGAGGTCGCATGAAGCAAGCGGGCTGCTGCTCCATCAAAAAAGTCAAAAATGGCTGCTGCTCCAATGAGCATATATACTAGTTCATAGCCTTTGAATGCACCGAATGTATCTTGAGAATGGAAAGCGAAGATACAAGCCACACAACCCGATAGGAGGTTGAGGCATGTGATGGCATTAGGTATATTGGCTTTGATTTTCTTAATCATTTTTTTGAGGTTTTAGACGAGCCACCTCGGTAATCCCACCGGTGGTGATGTCGCCTATTTTTACATTAATTTCAGTATCGAGAGGGAGATATAAATCGACACGAGAGCCAAATTTAATGAATCCCATGTGATCTTCGATTGACGCCTCAACGCCGGGTTGTGCATAAGTCACGATGCGACGCGCCATGGCACCTGCTACTTGACGCATGAGGATCTCTTGTCCGTTTTTAGCACGTATTACCACGGTTGAGCGTTCGTTTTCAGTGCTAGATTTTGGAAGATATGCAGCCATGAATCGGCCTGAATGGTGTTTTGAGTATATCACTTCGCCGTCAACGGGGAACCAGTTGGCGTGCACATTAAAAATACTCATAAATACCGATACTTGAATCACTTCGCGATGAAGATACTCGTCCTCAAAAGTGCGCTCAAGAGCCACAACTTTACCGTCGGCGCTTGCCACGACTACATTTTCGCGATTGCCTGTGAAACTGCGACGAGGAGAACGGAAGAAATTAACTACCAACAACCAGAGGATTGCTGATATTGCAGAGATTGTGATGTTGAGAGCCAAACAATCCACATATAGCCATAAAGGGATATTGATTGCCAATAAGATTATTAGCAAAACGATTATAATATTAGTTCCTTCGTGATGAATCTTGACTCTCATTAGGGCACAATTAGTACATATTAATATGCAAAGATATATTAAAAAATTAAGAAGTCCAAAGAGAGAGGAGATTTTTTTAGTAAATGTATAGGAGAGGATACAAAAAAAGAATGAGTAAAGAAATCTAAAAGATTTTCGATTACTCATTCTCCTCTCTCCTCTGCGGTATGGACGGGACTCGAACCCGCGACCCCCTGCGTGACAGGCAGGTATTCTAACCAGCT
The DNA here is from genome assembly GCA_017409345.1 of Muribaculaceae bacterium. Classification (GTDB taxonomy): domain Bacteria; phylum Bacteroidota; class Bacteroidia; order Bacteroidales; family Muribaculaceae; genus RGIG4079. The sequence continues at coordinate 59,742 of JAFQSX010000012.1, forward strand.
GAACTACCACACCAGATTTTTTGAGGTGCATAGCGGTTATTGCCGTTTTGCGAGTGCAAAGATAATGCGAGTTTTTATTCTGTGCAAATATTTTTCAAAAAAAATGCGATTTTTTTCAAATTTCTTTGATTTGAGGTCTTAAAAAGGGTGTTTTTTTTGAGAAAAATAGATGAAAATCGGTTTAATTTCTAAATAAAAAAATATCGGGCTGACTATTTGGACAACCCGATATTTTCGTTGAAAAACCGTCAAAGTTGAAACCCGATGCGACGGCGATTGGAGTTTTCATTATTTATTGGTCGAGGAATGTCACACTCCAAAATCGTGGTGAGATCGTTGGTAGAGTGAGAACTGATGACGCGTGCAGCCATTGCCGGGATGATATCTGTCTGAATCAGGTTCATCACATGTCGGGCGTTGCCAAAAGACTCATCTTTGTTGATAAAATCGGCATTTAGTCTAGAGGCAAGAGCTTCACGTGCCTTCTCGGAAAGGGTATATTGATTTTGAGTAAAATAGTTTTCGGCTATTTCCATCAATTCTTGTTGGGAGAAGTCTTCAAAAGTGTAGATATTAGTGTCGGGGATGCGAGATTTCAACCCCGGGTTGATGTCATATAGACGAAGCGTTTGCTTGGGATATCCTGCAAGAATCAACATCCAGTCGCGATTACTTTCGTCAGATAATTTGGATAGCAGAGTGTTGATGACGTGGCGTCCCGGGTCGCGAGGGTCGTGCTCGTTTATCAGTTGATATGCTTCGTCAATAAATAGGATTCCTCCTTGTGCTTCTTTTAAAGCCTCAAGAGTGCTTTCCTCTTCCGATCCATAGAGTTTACCTATTAAAGAAGATCGTTCTCTGACTACAACATGTCCTTTAGATAGGATTCCCATGTCGGCAAGCATTTCACCTAGTGCATTTGCTACTGTCGTTTTGCCGGTGCCCGGAGCCCCTAAAAACATGGCATGGAGTGGAGCCTTAAATGTGGGTAATCCTTTGAGTGAACGGAGGTTGGTAAATTCGATTAGTTGTTTGTAACTATGAAGTTTCTCTTTTACCGATTTCAGCCCGGTCAATTCGTCAAGGTTTTCCCAACTGCTTTTGTGTTTCTTGGCGGGTAGATACTTGTATGTGGTGGGTTTCTTTTTTGGGGGTTGGCTGTTAAGAAACGTATTGTCGTCATCATCGCCCTTATCCCACGAGGTGTCGGCCATCTCTTCTTTATCAAGTTCAGCGGCCATCAAATCGAAAAAATCATCAATCAACTCATCGACGTTTTTAGGGTCGTAGTGTTTAATGGTGGCGTGGAAACGCTTTTCGCCATCAATGTAATCGTAATTGTATAATGGAGAAAGTCCTTCGTTGGCTTCTTTCCACGACCCTTTTTTCTCGGTTTCACAAGTATTGAAAAGAAAACCGGCGATAGGAGAGCCTAGGAGGCGGAGTTCGGCATAATGTACGCCATGTTCGTTAAGGACAAAATAGTCCTTAATGATGAACTCATTTTTGCTTAACTCATCATCGTCATTGTTGTACTTTGGTTTGAAATAAGGGGCTAAAATTGAACTTTCAATATGACCATCGGGAAAATGTATCATTATTTCAAACTCTTTAAGGAGAGGGTCGGAGGGGTCAAGCAATGAGTATCCATTAAATGTTATTAATGGGAGTGGTGAGAGCTTGGGATTGATGGAAATGTAGTGAGTGGAATTGTCCCTGGCGATATATGCGTCTTCAATCATCAGCCCTGCGCATGGTAATTTTGGGAAATCGTCAAGGTCAAATATTTTAAAGTCATAAGTGCCGATTGTTTCGTTTTCCGATTCGTTGGTTATGATAACTTTGAAGTCGTCATGGACCAAGAAGTCGGTGAATTCAAAGGGGATTTCTTTTGTATAGTTTTTTTTGACGGTTGCTTTAGGGAGGTAGGCATAGAATGATGTTCTTTGCAATTCTTTGTTGCTTGATAATTCAATAACTGAGATTGATATTTTCTGTCTGATGCCTGTCATTTCGAGTTGTTCTTCGGTCGATTCTTTGTGGAATGTTAGATCTACAAAGAGTAAACAGGTATAAGTGTCAATGGGGAATACGTGTCGTTGGTTCCAATGCTTAGCCTTTAGTTCGGTGTCGAAGTCAAGCATTGTATTGAGGGGGCAAATATTGAGATTGGTTAGTTTTAGTTTTGTTGAATTTTTCATAATGATTACAGTTTTAATTTATAAAAGTTGTTGTTTTTAAGTGAAAAAAGTGTGTAAGTGTTTGTATGATGCGATATTCGCGTCTTTGCAGACGCTTGAGAGAGAGTGCCGTAGCCCCGGGGGTGTCGCTTTCGCTTTATCCTCGGTTACTCATACGCTTCGCTTTCTCGTGCTTCGCACGGCTGCAGAGATAGGATGTTTTCGCTATCCGTGGGTATCGCTTAGCACTACCCTCGGTTATTGCCTCGGTTAAGCTTCGGGGTGCTAAAGGTTCCTACGCCATGCTTTCACGAGCTTTGCACGAGGCTTGAGAGTGGTGGCTGGGCTTTACCTCCATATATCGGGAGCCTTCTCCCGATGTGCGCAATTCCAAAATGTCAATGTACGACAAGTCTACGGCATGTCGAAGTGTATCGACACACCAATGGCTGTCATCGTCTTTTTCTTTGATTTTTTAGTAGGGGGACAACAAGATCTCGCCCCTTTAACTCAAAATCAAAGGAGGCAATGTTGCCAATAGAAAAATTTGAAAATAGGTAATTGCGCCATAGCTGTTAAAAAAAGGATTAAAATAGATTAAAACTGTAATAAAAAATTATTGATTTTTAGTGTGTAAAAATTGAGCTATTATTCGCATTGATGCAAAGGTAGAGATTGTTTTGATATTTGCAAAGAAAAAAGCAAAAAAAATACTGCCGAGGCTTTTTGCTCGACAGTATTTCTTTTATGGATATGTTTTTATAGATGTTTTAAGGGAATTTCTATAAATTCCACGAATAAATTAAACTTTAGTTATTGGGAACGTTCTTTTATGTGTTTTATGCTTTTCTTTGGCATCTTTTAGCCTTTTGATTCAATTGCATAGTTCGCTATGCTCATTCAACAAAAGACAAAAATCAGCTCAAGTAAAATTCATAAATCGTCACAAAGCAATTTATAGAAGTTCCCTTAAATCAATTCGATGCCGGCTGCTTGGCATTGTGCAATTTGTTCTTCGGGCCAGATGCTGGCTTGCACTTCGCCCACATGGGCTTTTTGGAGGAGGAACATGCACAAGCGGCTTTGTCCTATACCTCCACCAATCGAAGAGGGTAGCTCGCCGTTGAGCAACATTTGGTGGAAACGATATTGTGAGCGTTCTTCGCAGCCACGAGCCTTAAGTTGTTGCTTGAGAGACTCTGGCTCTACGCGTATTCCCATTGAAGATAGTTCAAATGGACATTCAAGGATGGGGTTCCAAAATATCATATCACCGTTCAAACCGGTATATCCGTCGGAGTTGGGGGTAATCCAATCGTCATAGTCGGGGGCGCGACCGTCGTGTGGTTCGCCGTTTGATAATGGATTGCCTATGCCAATGAGGAAGATTGCACCATATTTCTTGGCTGCGGCTGCCTCGCGATCTTTGGCGTCAAGGTCGGGGAACTCTTGCAGCAGTTCTTCGGCATGTATAAATTTTATCTCTTCGGGAAGCACGGGTGTGATGTGTGGGAAACTGCGATAAATCATCTGCTCGGTTTCGCGCACAGCGTTATATATCTTCACCACGGTTTCTTTGAGATAATCGAGGGTGCGATCTTCGGGGGTGATGGTTTGTTCCCAGTCCCATTGGTCAACATATAGAGAGTGGAGATTGTCGAGATCCTCGCAAGCGCGAATGGCGTTCATGTCGGTGTAAAGACCATACCCGGGAGCGATGTCATACGCTCCGAGTTTGGTGCGTTTCCACTTTGCGAGAGAGTGAACCACCTCGGCAGGGCTGTTATTCATACATTGGATATTAAACGTAACCGCTTTTTCAATGCCGTTGAGGTCGTCGTTGAGACCGGTGCCCGATAAAACGAATAGCGGAGCGGTGACACGGCGCAAGTTAAGAGCCGTAGCCAATTTTTCTTGGAAAGCCTCCTTGATGTCTTTAATAGCCACCTCGGTGGTTTCGGGGAGGAGCTTACGTTTGTATTTCTTTGGTATGATAAGAGCCATAATTATGCTTTAATTTCAAGTTTGGACTGCAAAGATAGTACAAATTTCTTGAATAACGCAAATTTTTCTTGCAAAATGATATAAATTTTGTGTTTTTCGCTGTCTAACTGCACAAAAATCGCATAAATATCCTCTCAGATTGAAAAATAATTTGGAGCGAAACAAAACGACTGCCTAACTTTTGTTGTTAGACAGTCGCTTGCTATTAGGTATTAACTATCTCCCGGCTTCGGGGGAGAGTTAATTCATAATTAACTCGGTCAAGCCTCGTTGAGCCCTTTTGTGCTCCCAACTTTCAATTTTCTACTCCTTTTCTCTTACATTGAAAACTTGAATGTGCAACCTTCGACTGAGAGTATATATATGCCATTACAATCGAGAGTAATTGATTTGTCAATGCCGTTGTATATTGTCGCTCCTGCTGTGTTGTATATTTCCACATTGGAGAATTCATCAGCTCCGGATATGGTTACAATATTCCCTGTCACGTGCACTTTTATATCGTTCTCGATAAGAGCATTTGCCACTCCGCCATCATTTTTTACAAACACAATGTTCAATTGTGAGTTAGCCGTAATTGCAGGTGTATTATAATAGCCATTAGCATCAATTTGATTTGTTACATCTGTACTGTTAAATGTTACAGAATGGCATTTCCATCCGTTAGCAGGAACAATTTGTAGTTTGAGAAGCTCACCATTATCCACCTCTTGTTTTATCACTCCGCCTTCGGGATAGGCTATTGTCAATATTGGTTTTTCTGCATCATCAACATCAAATTCCATAATCTGTTTTGCCATTTTCCATCCTTCAGCAGTTGCGTATGCCGTCATACTTCCTTTTGGCACATATAGTCGGTCTGATGTATAGCCCCCTCCGGTAGGAGGGGTTGGGTTATAACAATAACATATATCAGCACATGTATTGTATAATCCTACATATGTTACTGATTTGGGAAGATGCAAAATAGGTAACTTACAACCATAGAATGCATCATTACCAATAGTGGTAACCGAATTAGGAATATAGATAGAGGTTAAACTGGAACATCCATAGAATGCGTAGTCGCCAATAGAGGTTACTGAATTGGGAATAATCGTATTTTTACACCCTAAAATAAGTGAGTTTGAGGTAGTTTCTATTATTGCATTACAATTGTCGCGAGAATCATAATTACTATTTCCATTTTCTACTATAATTGATGATAAGTTGGTGCACCCACCGAACGCATACTCTCCAATCGTTGTAACTGAATTGGGGATATTGATTGAAGTCAAGCCACGGCAACCACTGAATGCGTATTTTTCAATAGTGGAAACGGAATTTGGAATTGTTATCGATGTCAAGCCAGTGCATGCTGCGAATGCTTGATTGTCAATCGTTGTAACTGAATTTGGAATTGTTATCGATGTCAAGCCATTGCACCCACCGAACGCATACTCTCCAATCGTTGTAACTGAATTTGGAATTGTTATTGAAGTCAAACCAGTACACCCACTAAACACATATTCGCCAATAATGGAAACGGAATTTGGAATTGTTACCGAAGTCATGCCGGTACATCCACTGAACGCGTATTTGCCAATTGTGGAAACGGAATTTGGAATTGTTACCGAGGTCAAGCGAATGCATCCACTGAACGCTTCATCGCCAATAGTGGAAACGGAATTGGGGATTGTTACCGAAGTTAAGTAGGTGCAGTTGTAGAATGCTTGTTCCTTAATCGTTGTAACGAAATATGTAATACCATCGTATGTAACATTTGATGGGATTGTCACATCGTTCCCGTATTCGATAGTACCTATACCAGGATAGCTCCCATGTGTAACTTCAACAGTTTTTGCATCTTTATCAATGTAATTGTAGTAAATTCCATCAACCACAAAGTCATGAGCATGTGATGGCAAACCTACAACGAGCATCATTGCTATCGCAAGGATTGCTCTTGAAAAATTATTTAACCGAGCCATAATAAAAAAGTTTAGGGACAAATATTTACACAAAAATATAAATTAAAAAGTAAAAACAAAAGAGGATAGGGTCGTAGTAGCGGGCATTGTTGTCATTCCATGCCAGGCCGTTGAACCCTTGGAGCTCTTTGCCTGTGTGGAGTTTGATTATTTGAGGAGTGAGCGAGTTAGGAGTCAACGGCACTCCCGATGGATAGTAGGCAGTGCTTTGCAACACATTGCCACTCTCATCAATCACCGCCCGAGTACTACCAAGATAATCACGCACATAATATCGATGCGTCAATGCCCCAGAAGTGGCGTTCAAATCGGTGTGATGGTAATATGTTGTGCAAGTGGCTGTCATGGTAATTGTTCCCTTTTTGCAAATTAAATGATTATCGTTCGATATATCAATACTTTAAGAGGTGAAAATGTGGAGTATTAGCGATTATTAACAAATGGGGGGGGGTAAATTTTACTTTTGTTGACAGAATGAGATTGTGGAAAGAGGAGAGATAAAAAATAAAACATTTCGATAGTTGCCATAATGCGTAAAAAAAGCGGGCAACCCGATTGGATTGCTCGCTAGGTATAAAGTTAACCCCTCCGGGGCTTCGGGGGAGAGGTAATTAACATGGTCAAGTCTCGTTGAGCCCTTCGGGGTTCATAATTTTCACGCGACAGCCCTTATGCTCATTCTGTCAAAACTCTCAATTCCGCACTCCGCTTTATTCTGACCACCTCCCGGCTTTGCCGTATTGACTAAGTCTTCAATGGGCTGCATTCGGCAATAATCAAGTTTAAACCACCTCCCCCCTTCGGGGTACTCCTCCTAAAAATTACTTTGTAATTTTCAAGAGGAGAGTTACAGTTCTCATTGGCTCCATTGTTCCTCCTAAAAATTGCTTAGCAATTTTCAAGAGGAGAGTTATTGCCCTCATTGGCACCATTGTTCGTCCTATTTTTCTTCGAAAAACAAGGGGCTGTGTCAAAATTATTTGACACAGCCCCTTAATTATGCATTATGAACTATGCTTTATGCATTATTTCACGAGAACTTTTGATGCTTTGTTACCTTGTACTTTGATGAAGATGCCGTTTGAAGGATTGGCAACTTTCACACCTTGAAGGTTGTAGTATTCAACCGGTTCTTCGTTAAAAATTACGTCATCAATGCCTGTGGTGAGGATTTCCAATACTTGGCTTGAAGGAGCTGTGGTCAACGTTTTGCGAGCAGGGTTCTTCATTGTGTATGCCATAAGCCCATATTGACGAGAGAATAATATCAAGTTGTCGGCAGGGTCAAACATCATTTGCTCGATTGCGGCAGAACTTGCAACTGCATGTCCTACGTTGATTTCGTAGCTGAATTTGAGCGAAGGAGTGTCGCCGTTCCAAGTTACATCATAGATATTCACATTTCCGTTGTTGTCGTTGGCAACAGCGAGTTTAGTCATATCTTTATTGATGGCGATACCGGCTTCGGGCGCTTCGGTCATGTAATTGGCATTAGCCAAAGAATAAGAATTGAATTTGATGTTACCACTGTGGCCCATGAATAGGAATGCAGGCTTGATTTCGTCGGTGTTGTCGTAAGTGATATAGTTTTGGCACACCCACACCCCTTTATCGCATACAGCAACTTCAACGTTGTTGTTTGCAAGGTAGTCGGAAATTCCGTCAAACACGTCGGTAGGAGTAGAGTTCCAAGAGTCGGCAGTACCTAATTTGTAACGTATCAATTTCTTTCCTGTGCTATAGTCTTCGCAGAAAGTGTACATGTAGCGTTCGCTACCTGTACCCCAGAAATCAACGCAAGTGCTACTACCACCCACTACTGCACTACCATTGGTCCATTGTCCGCTTGAAGCGCGAGTGCCTTGGAATACTTGAGCGAAAGAGCTGTTAGCGGGGTTGTAAACATATATACCGGCATTTTCATCGCTCCAGTCGCTGAGGTAGAGTTTGCCTGAGTTTGCTTTGATGCGATAGGGCGAAGAACTTGTGCTTGCGCTGAATTTGTCGGCTAAGATAATGCTACCGCTTTTAGAGAGGTCGGGGAGATATGCTTGAACACCTTCGGCATATCCAACTGAAGAGTAAACGTAACCGAAGTATGGGCTTTCGGGGTCAAGGTCGATAGTGGCACCACCACGGCGGTTGTTGCTTGTAACACCACCTTGGTTGTATATTACTTCGGCACCGATGCTTTCTTTGTTATGCACAGCCACACCCCAAGTGAATTTGCCTATTGGGAGGTCGCCTGCCTCTAATATAGCGCGGCACTCGCCTTTGACGAGAAGTGAAGGGATTGATGAAACATCGATAGATGTAACTTCGCCTGTTTCAATATCGGTAAACACAATGTCGAGACCTTCCACATCATCGGTCAATGAGTAGATGAGAGTGTATAATTCGCCATTAGGTTCAGTCTTAAATCCGTAGGCAAATGCACCGCGATTAGCCGAAGGAGTTTCGGGCTCGGGTTCGGGAACAATAGGAGTTTCGCCTGTGCCGTTGATTGCTTGTGACGCAGGGGCATTGGTTACGGTGTTGCGAGCAGGATTCTTCAAAGTGAACGCCATGAGACCTTGTTGACGAGAGAATAGAAGCATATTGTCGGCAGGGTCAAATGCAATTTGCTCAACATCAGAGGTGCTTGGCACTTCTACTGAATATTGGTAAGAGAGCGATGGAGTGTCGCCGTTCCAAGTTACTGCATATATTGTAACATTACCAACCGAATTGGCAACAGCCAAACGACTCATGTCATTGTTGATAGCGATACCACTTTCGGGCGCTTGAGATATTGCTTCAAGTCCGCCAAGGCTGTAAGAAGTGAACTTGATGTTTCCACTATGATCCATGAAAATGAATGCAGGGGCAGCTTCGGTAGAGTTGGTTCCACGAAGGTTTTGGCAAATCCACACACCTTTTTCGCAAGTCACCATTTCCACGTTGTTGTGTCCAAGGTTGTTAGTGACAGTGGCAAATGTAGCCGAAGGAGCAGCACTCCAAGTGTCGTTGTTGCCTAAATGGTAGCGAACGAGCATTTTACCGCTTGTGTAGTCTTCACAGAACGCATACATGCGACGTTCAGAGCCGGCATTATAGAATGCGATGCCGGTTGTGCTACCACCCACTACTGTGCCACCGTTGGTCCATTGTCCGCTTGAAGCGCGTGAGCCTTGGAACATTTGGTTGAGAGAGCCATTGGCAGGGTTGTAAACATATACCCCTGAATTTTCGTCGCTCCAGTCGCTTATGTAAGCCTTTGATTGGCTCACTTTGATGCGATAGGGTGACGAGCTTGTGCTTGAGCTAAATTTGTCGGCGTGAATGATGCCGCCGTTTTTAGAAAGGTCGGGGTTATAGCGTTGAATACCACCGGCATAACCGGTAGTAGTGTAAACATGTCCGAAGTAAGAGCTTTCGGTGTCAAGGTCAATAGCCACACCACCACGACGGTTGCTTTCGGTTGTGCCGCCTTGGTTGTGATATGCTTGTGCGGCAGTACTTGCTTCGTTGGCAATAGATACAGCCCAAGTGTGTTCGCCTTCGCCAATGTTATCGGCGCTGATAGTTATTGAGTTGTCGCCTTTATTTACTGCGCCCACTTCATAGGTTGAAGAGGCGTTTGTAGCCTTGTTGGTGAGTATTATGCTTGCTTTGGGAGCAGTAGCGGTGCTCTTGAATGAGAAAATGTAGTCGTTACCGCTCTTTGTGAGTTTGTGAGAGTAGGCATAAGCACCTTGTACGGGAACGAGATTAATGCCTTCGCTTGAGATAGATGCTGTGGGGTAAGAGATTTTGTTGGCTTCCACGCTCACACTCATTGTGCTTGTAGCATAGTCGGGGTGAGAACATTCGATAGTGTAAGTGCCCGGAGCAACTTTGTCAAACACAAACGCTCCGTTGTAGAAATGGTCGGTAGTAACAGTTTGTAACACTTGGCCATTTTGAATCAACTTAACGGTAGCACCGTTGATGGGGAGGAAGCGGTCGAGTGTTGCAGAGTTGGGAGTGTAATAAGTGTGAGTGAATGTTTGTGATGCATGGCGAAGGATACCATAAATCATGCCATATGAGTCTTTTTTGCCTAAAGAGAACCAATCGTTGATGCCTTTGGCATAACCGATACCTTCGATGCGGGCCACTGCCGGATTCATAATCTTGTGACGAGCAGGTTGGTAGGTGTGGAAGAAACCTTCCGACATATATCCCGGCACATTAAGCGACCCAAGCACTTCGTAACCACTTGCGCCGGCAAGGAGGTGTGGGCTATCGGCATAGTTAGTCCACATTTGGTGAGGGTTTTCAATAAGATACCAACCGGCAGCTTTGGCACTATTATATGAAGCACTAACGCGGTCGTTGTAATAGAGTGCCATATAGTTGGTGTTGGTGCCATCTATATAAGCATTTGAGTGGATTGAGATGAAGTAGTCAAAGTCGTTGTAGTTGGCTTCGGCAGCTACCTCGGTGAGGTCGCGGTTATAGAGCTCTTGAGTGTCATCGCCATACCAAGGGGTATTTTTTACGCGAGAGAACACGATAGGGTTTTTGAAGCTACGAGCAGCACCTATTTGGTGATGTTCGCCCGATTGGTTGAGAGTGCGGTCGAAAGGAACGCCCCATTCAATAAGTTTTTCCATGATACCAAACGCTTTCCAAAGGTTGGTGTTTGATTCGTGGAACCCAGTGGTATCTTTGAGAGCTTTGTTTACCAATGGAAGGTTTCGTGTCATCCAACAGCCGTGACCAGGATTGATATATACACGAATGTCGTTAACTGTTACGGCCATCATAGAGGTCCACGCTATGATAGTCATCAATGTTAGAGAAAGAAATCTTTTCTTCATAATGTGGTAATTTTATGATGGTTATTATTTAGAAATATTTAATACGAAAAATTCACCTTGAGGAGTAACAAACGAAATGTTGTTGGCACCTACCGATGGATACATAGCTTTAACGCTTGAAGTAGTGAGCACTTGAGTGGTGCTGCTATTGATGCGTTTTGCAATGAGTTTAGAACTTGTAGTTTTTACGCCATCGTCTTTGTGATCCATGCCCACGATAGTGTTGTTGTCATACCACACCGATGCACGCAAAACACCTTGTGCAACTGGGTTGCTACCATCGATGTTGCACACAAAGCAACCTTCACCTACCACGAAGTAGAGGATTTTTTTGCCGTCGGGTGAAACTTGTGGCCACAAATAACTTTTACCTTCAACACCTTGAGGAGCCACGAGAGTAGTGATGCCGTTTTGAGTAATATACATGCTGCCACGATTAATTGAAGCGACAGGACGAGTTGCTTCACCAACAAATGTGCCTGCATTAGCTTTCAATGCTTTGGCTGCGTCGGTAGCAAAAACGCGAGTGTCGCGAGTAGTGGGCGAAACCACTTTTGTTGCACCTGTTGAGATGTTTACACTCTTGAGGGTAGTGTAGCGACGCTTATCAGTACCATAGTTACTTTCACGGAAAATAACGGTGTTGTTGTCACCCGAAATTTTTAGGTCAAAACCGTTACCAGTGTCGCTGATGCGAGTGAGTTTGTTTGTCGAAAGGTCAATCTTGTCAAGACCCATACTACTTTGATGAGAGATAACTGCCCATTTGCCATCGGGGCTGAGTTGAGCTGTGCTCACTTTTACTCCTGCAGGAATAGCTACCTTGGTGGTACTCTTCACGCTGAGGATTTGAGCATTCATGCCTAAACTAACTAAAAGAGTTAGGCCGAGAAGAATTTTTTTCATTTAGGTTGTATTTAAAGTTAATATTTAGCAAATATTGCTCATTGATAGGATTTTGATTGGTCAATATTACTATCAATAAAGTATAATCAACAAAATTAATAAAATTTTGATATAAATGAGGTTTAAAAAATCATTTTTTAAAGCCGAAAACTCGATTAAATAGAGGTTTTGGTGAGAAAAAAGATTACAAATAGAAAAAACGAGCCGATGAGGGCTCGTTAATGTATAGATATATAGCAAAAGCTATAGGGCTATATTATTGCCAAATTAAATAATCATTTAATTTAGAATTTCACTTCTGGAGCTTTGTTTGCACCTTCTTCAGCTTCAAAATATGGGCGTTTTTCAAAGCCGAACATACCTGCAATAATAGAACGAGGGAAAGAGCGAATGGCTGAGTTGTAAGTACGAGCAATTTCGTTAAAATTGCGACGCTCTACACTGATGCGGTTTTCTGTACCTTCCAATTGTGCTTGAAGTTCCTTGAAGTTTTCGTTGGCCTTTAATTCAGGATAAGACTCTGTAATAGCTAATAAGCGACCGAGTGTAGCACCCACTTCACCTTGAGCTTTTTGATATTCTTGTAATTTTTCAGGAGTCAAATTCTCTGGATCAACAGTTACTTGAGTTGCTTTTGAACGAGCAGAAACAACAGCTTCAAAGGTTTCTTTTTCATGAGAAGCATAACCCTTCACGACATTTACTAAGTTAGGAATTAGGTCGACACGCCTTTGATATTGGTTTTCTACATTACTCCATGCCGAGCTGACTTCTTCATCCATTTTTACCATACCATTGTATGAACTGATTAACCAAATTGCAATAGCACCAATTACTACAATTAATCCAATTGTTGATTTCTTCATCTTGTTATAGTTTGAGAGTTAATAATATTGTTTTATATTAGAATCTACTACCGGCTCCACCTCCACCGAAACTTCCTCCACCGAAACTTCCACCACGAGGTGTGTGATTATTGCTTGACCTGCGGGGTGTAACCCTGCCAGATGTATTATTAAAGCCATCGTCTTTTGGGAAGTTGATTTTTTCTTCTTTCTCAAAAGTATGTCCGCAATCTTGGCAAGTATAGATTTTTTTCACCACTTCATAATCCTTTGTTTTTGATAGAGTATTGGATTTAGTCATTGTAGTATTTCTTTTTTTGCATTGAGGACAACGTGGCTTAGAAGGTTTGAAGACTCTATATAGAATAAAAAATATGGGGGACAAAAATAATAATCCCATAATAATAAATCCCAAGTCATCTTCACTTTCTTCTTGCAATTCGTTGGTCATCGAGCCATTTAAATAGCCATTTAGTGCACGAATACCTTCTATCATACCAGTGTCCCAATCGCTCTTGCCCAGATGTTGTACCATATATTTATTTTGGATTCGTTTGCAGATGGCATCAGGCAACACTCCTTCCAATCCATAACCGGTGGCAAATTGCACGCATCGTTCTTCGGTTGAAAGAAGAACTACCAACCCGTTGTCGCGTCCTTTTTGTCCTACACCCTTTTCCTTACCCAAACGATGGGCGAAATCAAAGCAATCACCTCCTTCAATGCCAGTTACAACAACAATCATTGTTTGAATGCCAGTTTTTTCTTCCAAAGCATACAAAATGGAATCTATCGCTGCTACGGTGGAATCAGAAAGAATATTGTCGGGATTGCTGACATAGCGCGTTTTGTCCTCTAAATGTACCATCGGTATTTCTTGGATGGTGTAATCTTTTGCATGGAGATTCAAACCTCCCCATAGCATAAAACATATAATTATTGTTAGTATTCTATTCATACCTGAATATGTTTATGATTATATTGTATAGAATTAACTATCAATTGCAAAATTAAAAAAAAAATTAAAAAGCACACATTTGGGAGATAAAAAAACAATTTTTTTTAGAGGACTTTTATTATCCTATAATATAGTAGGTAATAATAAACAAGTTGGCACAATTTCTTGTGCCAACAAAGTTGTAGTTTCTATAAATTAAATGGTTATAACTTTTCTACTTTGCCAATAAATAGAATTGCACCAGTGCTTTGTTCTGTCAATGCAAAAATAAATGGGTGGTCGAGGATAAATGAAGGTATGCTTATAGGAGCGGCATCTCCTATTAACACGCCCGAAACCGAAGCGGCAGTCGCTCCTTCTTCGTCGATTTTGAAATAGTTGCTTTGAAAAGCATCTGTTATGCATAAGTCCTCTGTAGTAGATAAATTTGAGAAATCAGCATAAAGACTAAAAGCCCTATCTATCCCCATTTGTTGATATATGGGCATCATATCGAGGCGATTTTTCATTGTGAATTTGGGGATTTTTATTGTTGTTTTGCCACTATGATAATTATTCTTAATCGATTCCCACCCTATTGTTTTAATTTCATTTATACAATCGTCAAATGTTTTGTCCTTATTTGGCAGTAAAAATCGGGCAGCATAAGCACCATTTCCGAACTCGAGACCTGCCATTGTGAAAGTTTCGGCAGTTACGTATTCTATTTTCTTTCTACCGGTCATATAATAAACGGTGGGAAGACTATTGTCGATTGAATAAAAGAACCCTCTTTCAGTATCTTTTTTGTCAAATTTATCAGCCCATTCACCTTTGAAATAAAGGGCATTAAGCAATACCGCTGCCGTTGAGGGAGTAATACTTCCCTGAGGTATAAGGTCGTTGATGTAACCATGTGTTTTGTCGGAACACCAATCATTTATGTCATCTTCGGCATTTGTGCCTAATTGAAAAACATCGGCATTGTAACTTGTTTTCATGCTTGAGATAAATGACTCAAGAATGTTATATCTTTTGTTATGCCATAGTGAATTAGCGATTGATACCTCTGTTTTGGAATCAAGAAGCATGAGTTGGTTTGAGAGCTTCTGCATATAACTGTTTACATCATCATTATTACAATTCTCAAACCCAAATGCTTGATAAATCTCATCGCGAGTGGCACCATTGGCGCCCTCAGCCGTCATGCACATTGCAAATGAAGCGCTCAATGGCGATACTATTGTGTTGCCACTTTCGGCATTTACATAGTCAAACATATTCCAAGCAAACATATTATTTTGCTTAGCTACAGCTAACTCTCCGCCAGTGAGATTAATGAATTTTAATTCTGATTTTTCACCATTAGGTTCGTCATTTTCATCACAACCTATCAAAATGAAACTTGTCAGTGCCAGCATTAATGCTGAAAATAATCTTACGTTCATAATAGTAATAATTTTTAATTCAATAAAACTTTTTCTATATGAAAGATACGAAAGAAATTAAAATACTGCATAGCAATTTACCAATTAACTCTAATACCAATAGGAAGCGAAATTGATATGGGGTGTTTTGTGCGATATGTTTCGATATCACTGCCGTTGGGTATGTAATAATAGATATTAGGCTCGGTAAATAACCCAATGTTAGGGGTGAATTTGTATTGTAACCCTATGCCTAATCCGACTGACCATTGTAGTGGTGCATCAATATGTTGAGATTTGTGGTATAAATTAGATTTGTATAGAATATAATCGGTTTCTTGTTTTGCTTGAATAGGTATATCCATCATAATCCCTGCCGAAGAATATATTCCCCAGTGAGATGTTTCAATCCAATTAAATGAGAGTTTTAATGGGATACCCAAGTAGTGAATGTCTTGATAACAGATGAGTCCGGCATTTTCTTTTCCTGTGATAAGTTCAGAGGATAATTTGCTATAACTTAATCCACTCTCAATGTCGAATCGTTGACTTATGCGTCGGCTTATGGAAACAGAAGCCGTGAATGGGAAATGGTGATTTTGTGAGCGAGAGATTGTTCGTAAGCCTTGAGAGATGTATTTATTGGCAATTCGAGTAATAGCATCTTTCTCTGCTTTAGGAATATTGGCATAATTTGCATAATCTATCGCTTCTTGCCAAGTCTCTAATTCGTTGAAATCTTTTATATGTATTATACCATCGGGGAAAGCTCCTCCAACTGCAAGATCTTTGACATTTGAGTGAGGATAAAAAGATTTAATATTATTTGAATAGGCTAAATTTAGATTCCACTTGGGAGCGTCTGATTTAGAAGGTCGAATTGAAAAATCAAGATTAGTTGTGTCATTGATAGCAATATATTCATTTGGGGTATGGTTGGGCTTAATGCTGTCAAAGGCGACAGTGTCGATAGACGATTCTTGTTTCGCAATGAAACTTGTTGAGTCAATAGGTGTATAAATAGTTGAATCGGATACGGGAACTGATTTCGGTGTGATATATTTGTGTTTTGCCTGAGCCCTTTTTATTATCTGATGTATTTTGGTGACAGATGGGGAGGTGACGATGGATGATGAGTCGGGTAGTTGTGCCGATTCTTTAGTCGGTTCATCGTTTTTTGAGGCAATAGTGTGGATAGTATTATTTGTGTTACGTTGCTTCGATATAAAATATATTATAGGAGCAGTTATGATAACCAATAATGCTACCAAATATTTTGATAGGTGTTGTCGTAACAGCCTTTTTGCCCTTGCTAATTGAGAAGCCGAGGAGCGTGCTGCAATGCCAAGAATGTCAGCAATTTCGTTATGGGACATGCCTTGTAATACCGACATTTTGAAAACCGACTGATAGCCTTTGGGAAGTTGCTCGATTGCGAATAAGATATCTTTGATATCGAGGGGTGTTTTTTGTTCTGATTCAAAAGGGTGGGAGTCGTAATTATTGGGTATTTCTTTCTCGTTGAGATCTGATAGTGGAATTATGTTGTATTTCTCATTTTGTTCAAGATATCGAAAGGATATATTTGATACTATTGTTGAGAGCCATTTTTCAAATCGTTTTGGATTTTGGAGTTGATTTAATTTAGAAAATGCCAAAATAAAGGCATCGTGAGTTAATTCCTCGGCAATCATGCGGTTGCCAACAATTTTAACACATATATTCATCATCTTATGAGAATATGTGTTGTAAAGATGACAAAGTGCGTTTTCATCACCTTTTTCCCCTCGGTTTATTAACTCTTCAATTTCCATAAAAAATGACGTCATATAAATATGATACGACTTTGAGGAAAAGACTGCATCAAATAATGCAGAATTTACAATGCATAATGCCTAATTAATGCGGAGTGCGGAGTGTGGAATTACGCTTTGCTACTATCAATTATCAACTTTTCGTTTTATTTGTCGCGGGAAATGATGTAGTCGATGATTGCGATGAAGTAGTCGCGTGTTTGCGATTCGGGGAATTGCGATATTATTTCAACGGCTTCATCGCGAAGGCGTTGCATTGTGTCGTAGGCGTATTCAATGCCTCCATGCTGTTTAGCATATTCGATGAGGGTGTTGATCTCATCGGTGTCGAGAATCTCTTTTTTAGAGAGCGCGAGCATTTCGTCGTGTTGAGGCAATGTATCGTTGAGCAACACGTGGAGCAAGGGGAGTGTGATTTTCCCTTCGCGAAGGTCGTTGCCTGTGGGTTTGCCTATTTTTTCGTCGTTGAAATAGTCGAAAATGTCATCTTTGATTTGGAAACACAATCCGAGTAATCGAGCCACTCGTGCAAGACATTGGGTGTCATCGTCGGAAGCCCCCACAGCAAAGGCACCCACTTCAACACATGATACGAATAGCGAAGCCGTTTTGCGATAAATCGTTTCGAAATAGGCGTCTTCGTTGAGATTGTGGAAGCGAGCATTATAAATCTGGTCAATCTCGCCAATAGAGAGCAATTTTCCAAGGTTGGTGATTGACTTGATGATTTTTATATCGTTAGTTTCAATGGCTTGAAGTAGAGCCGATGAAAGGAAGAAGTCGCCCACAAGTACTGCGATGTGGTTGTCCCAAATGTTGTTGATCGTAGGCTGTCCGCGACGCAATTTAGTGTCGTCAACCACGTCGTCGTGAATGAGAGTGGCATTGTGAAGAAGTTCGACTGCAGTAGCGGCTGAAATTACATTTTCATTGACTTCGCCCAATAGTTTTGCACTCAAAATGACAATTATGGGGCGAATTTGTTTTCCTTTTGATTTTAGATATCCTTCAATCACTTGATTCATCAACGCGTTGGGCGAAGCCAAAGTAGTTGAGATGCGATTGTTGAGCATCTGCAATTCGGGCGCAATTGATTGTTGAATTGATTGAAAAGTTGACATCAAAAAAGATTAAAAAGTGAAATTTCGTGCAAAATTAGTAAAACTTATAATATAAGCGAGGCAAAAATTGATAAAAAGGAGCGATAAAGTGAAAAAATGGTGTTTTTTTTGATTTTTTTGGGTGTGTTGAGGTTTTTATGTGTATATTTAACGAATATTTTGAGACAAGAAAAATCAATTAGATAGATGAATGATAAAAAACTACTGCTCATAGATGCCTATGCATTAATTTATAGGGCATACTATGCGTTGATACGCGCACCACGATTTACATCAAAGGGATTAAATACTTCGGCTATTTTTGGTTTTTGCAACACTCTAGAAGATGTGCTCCGCAAGGAAAATCCCACGCATGTAGCTGTGTGTTTTGACCCCAAAGGAGGCACTTTTCGTCATGAAGTATATCCCGAATATAAGGCTCAACGCGATGCTCAGCCCGAGGACATAACACTCTCAATCCCATATATTAAGGATATTCTTGCAGCTAATAAAATTACAGTTATAGAAGTGCCCGGGTATGAGGCCGATGATGTGATAGGCACAATTTCGCGTCAAGCCGAAGAGGAAGGGTATCTCACATTGATGATGACCCCCGATAAGGATTATGGCCAATTAGTAACCGATAGGGTGTTGATGTATCGTCCGGCATTGAAAGGAGCGGGATTTGAAGTGCGTGGAGTAAAAGAGGTGTGTGACAAGTATGGCATATCTTCTCCTTTGCAAGTGATAGATCTTCTTGCACTTGAGGGTGATGTGAGTGATAACATACCTGGTTGTCCCGGCGTGGGAGAAAAGACGGCAGTAAAACTCATCAAAGAATGGGGGTCGGTTGAAAATCTCATAGCAAATGTTGATGCGCTTAAAGGTGCTCTGCAAAAGAAGGTAGCCGAAAATATAGAGAAAATCAAGTTCTCAAAATTTTTGGTAACGATAAAGACCGATGTGCCGGTTGAGATAAATATTGATGATTTGGCACGAAAGGAAGCCGACGAAAGTCGCCTTGCAGAAATTTATACAGAACTTGAGTTTAAATCATTTCTTGCCAAGTTGGGGATAACTCCAACAAATGAACCGATTGCGATGTCGAAATCTCAAGAGGTGCAAGCGTCGTTGTTTGATTCCCCTTCGTTGTTTGATTCTCCACAAGAATCGTCCATGTGTGCACCATCAACAGCCGAGTATAAAGAAATATCAACACTTAAAGAGGTCTCAGAATTGGCAGCACAAGTGTTGAAAAATGAAGCTATCGGAATTACGATTTATGCCACCGGAGCCGATGCAATGACGGCGCGTTGGCGAGGCATCGCTGTGTCGGTACAAGGTGGAAAGGCTACTTATGTGGCAATCCCTAATGAGCCGGAGGCGCGTGAACAAATGAAAGTTGTGCTACGGTTATTGTTGTGTTCAAAATCGGTAAAGTTAGTGAGTCACGATGTGAAACGCGATTATATTATATTGCACAATGAGGGGATTGATCTCGCTGACAACTATTATGATACATCGGTGGCTCATTATCTATTGCAATCAGAAATGAAACATTCGTTGCCATCGTTGGCATTTACTTATCTTGGTTGTATGGTGAGCAGTGGGGTGGAAGATGCACTACAACGCAAGCCCGGAGCCGAAATATGTGATGCAATGGTGGGTAATGTGATGTGTGAGATTGCCGATATTACCTTGCAATTGTATGAAAAATTTCGTCCGATGTTGGAGCAAGAAGGGTTGACATCTTTGATGGAAGATATTGAATTGCCTTTTGTTAAAGTTCTTGCCGATATGGAAATCACGGGTGTGAGAATTGATGTGAATGAGTTGGCAAAAATGTCGCAAATGCTCACTTCGCGCATGCAAGAAATCGAACGAGAGGTATATAAATTGGGCGGTGGAGAGTTTAATGTCGCATCACCTATGCAAGTGGGAGAGGTGTTATTTGAACGATTAAAAATAGATCCTAAAGCCAAACGCACAAAACGAGGTGCATATTCTACTACTGAAGAGGTGCTAGAAAAATATCGCAAGTCACATCCTATCGTTGATAAAATATTGCAAATAAGAGGATTGCGCAAGTTGTTGAGCACTTATATCAATGCACTGCCGGAACTGATAAATCCTTCGACAGGTAAAATCCACACTTCATATAATCAGACTGTTACGGCTACGGGTCGAATATCGTCGGCCAACCCTAATTTGCAGAATATACCTGTGCGCACTGATGATGGGCGAGAGATAAGACGAGCATTTATTGCCGATGAAGGATGTCTGTTTTATTCGGCCGATTATTCTCAAATAGAGTTGCGTCTTATAGCCGATATGAGTGGAGATGAGAACATGATTGAGGCATTTAATTCGGGAGCCGATATTCATCGTGCCACAGCGGCAAAAGTGTATGGTGTGGCATTTGACGAGGTTACAGATGAACAGCGTCGTTATGCTAAAACGGCCAACTTTGGTATCATTTATGGAATTTCGGCATTTGGACTTTCGGAACGATTGTCAATATCGCGTGCCGATGCAAAAAAACTTATTGACGGATATTACGAAAGTTATCCTCGGATGCGTCAATATATGGATGAAACACTTGAGCAAGTGCGCAAAGATGGATATGTGTCAACAATCAAAGGCCGTCGTCGTTATCTTCCTGATATCAATTCACGTAATGCCGTGGTGCGAGGTTATGCCGAGCGTAATGCCGTGAATGCTCCAATTCAGGGATCGGCTGCCGATATCATAAAAGTGGCTATGATTGATGTTGCACGCGAGTTTGCCAAAGAAGGGTTACGCTCCAAAATGATAATGCAAGTGCATGATGAATTGGTGTTTAATGTAGTGCCCGAGGAATTGAGTCGTGTAGAAGAAATCGTGAAACGCAATATGGAAAATGCGTATCATGGGCGAGTGGCATTGACTGTGGCTGCCGGAGTGGGGCAAAATTGGCTTGAGGCCCATTAAAACTTTTTCAGAAAAAATAATATTAGATAGATGTATTTATTTGGAAATAAAATCTTATTTTTGTGTGTTGAATAATTAAAAACTAAATATAGATATGAAGCGATTTTTTTATTTTGGAGCAATTTTATTTTTAATGGCATCTTGTGGCTCAACTGAAACAAAAAAGGTAGATGTGGCAGAAGATACATTTGGATATGAAATGCCTCCTGAAGCGATTGAGACAGATATCCCTTATGAGGGAACAGGAAATATGTCGGATAATGGCGAAAGTGTTGAGTAATGAAGTTACTACTTCGGAAAGTGCTGAATAGACGATAGATGAAGTAAAAGAAAATTAGCATTACACATAAAAAGTTACTAAAATACGATGAGCTAAGGCGCATCGTATTTTTTTGTATCGAGGTGGGTGTTGATTTTCAGCGACTT
The DNA here is from genome assembly GCA_017409345.1 of Muribaculaceae bacterium. Classification (GTDB taxonomy): domain Bacteria; phylum Bacteroidota; class Bacteroidia; order Bacteroidales; family Muribaculaceae; genus RGIG4079. Next base: position 81,165 of record JAFQSX010000012.1, read on the forward strand.
AATGAAAACCTGTGTAACAATAATGTGTAATAAATGTGTGTAATAAAAGTGTGCAAATGCCCTAAATGGGTAAAAATCGACAAAATATGCACAAAAAAAAGAAAGTTGCTAACAAATTGGATGCCAATTATTAACAACTTTGAAAATGTGGAGTATAGCGGACTCGAACCGCTCACCTCGACACTGCCAGTGTCGCGCTCTAGCCAGATGAGCTAATACCCCATTTGTGGTTGCAAAAGTACTATTATTTTTGACTAGGTGCAAGTTTTTGCAAGAAAAATGAAAAAAAAGTAACAAAATAATGGCAAATGGCTATTGATTTAATATATATTAACAATGAGCATAAAAAAACATATATTAGGATATTTTTTTATTTTGTATCTTTACACATTATTTTTTATTGAACTAATATGAAGCGCAAAATCTCTTTATTAACATTGCTATTTGTGTTATTATCTTGTTTCGTTCTATCGGCTCAAGAAGTAGTGGTAGGAGCGGCTCAAGTAGATAAATATGTGTCATTGTTGAAAGGGAAAAAGATAGGTCTGTTCTCAAATCACACCGGAATGGTGGGAAAACGTCACACCCTTGATATTATGTTGGAAAATGGGTTGGATGTAGAATTGATTTTCTCTCCAGAACATGGATTTAGAGGTACGGCTGATGCCGGTGAGTCGGTAAATAGTTCGGTTGATTCAAAAACCGGGATACGTATTGAATCACTCTATGGTAGCAATAAAAAGAATGCGTTGTCATCAAAGACCATAAGCAAGATTGATATAATTGTGACCGATATACAGGATGTAGGGTTGCGTTTTTATACTTATTACTGCACAATGGTCGATTTGATGAATGCAGCTGTTGCCAATGGCAAAGAATTCATGGTGCTCGACCGTCCTAATCCCAATGGCATGTATGTCGATGGTCCTATTTTGGATATGAAATACAAATCGGGAGTGGGGAAATTGCCTATTCCGGTTGTTCATGGTCTCACACTTGGCGAACTTGCATTGATGGTAAATGGAGAGGGTTGGCTCAATAATGGTGCCGAAGTGCCATTGCATGTGGTGAAATGTGAAAATTATACTCACCAAACACGATATGTGTTGCCTGTGGCTCCATCGCCCAATTTGCGTACAATGAAGTCAATATATCTTTATCCTTCAATATGTTACTTTGAAGGGACTTCGGTGAGTCTTGGTCGTGGCACAGATGCTCCTTTTGAAATTTATGGACATCCCGACATGAAAGGGTGTGATTTTGAGTTTACTCCTCGCAGTGTTGAAGGTGCAAAAAATCCTCCATTACTTGATAAAAAATGCTTTGGTCGCGATCTTCGCACTCTAGAAGATGATGAGATTATTGCCAAGGGGCTTAATCTTGAATATCTCATAGATGCCTATAAATGTATGGGAGTCTCGGTTGATGAATTTTTTGATAATGGATATACCTATAAGGGCGCAAAGGAATTTTTTGAAAAACTCATTGGCGATGGAAGTATTCGTGGCATGATTGCAAAAGGTATGACTGCCGATGAAATAAAGGCTACATGGGCCGATGATGTAGAGATATTTAAAATACAACGCAAGCCTTATTTGCTTTATTTGGAATGATTTAAAATTTAATTAAGATATAATTATGCAGAACCATTGGATAGTAATTATTACGATAATCGCATATTTTGCACTATTGTTGTTGATATCTTATTTTGCTTCACGTAAGTCGGATAATGCCACCTTCTTTTCGGGTAATCGTAGAAACCCATGGGTATTGGTTTCGATTGCAACTATTGGAGCCGCAATATCGGGAGTTACATTTATTTCAGTCCCCGGTATGGTTGAAGCAAAAGGCTATTCATATCTGCAGATGTGTCTAGGTTTTATTGTGGGTTATTTCTTGATAGCCTTTGTGTTGGTCCCAATGTTTTATAAACGCAATTTGGTTTCAATATATGGGTATCTGGGAGAAAGATTTGGCGTGGCGACATATCGCAGTGGCGCATGGTTCTTCTTTGTGTCAAAAATTCTTGGAGCCTCGGTTCGATTCTTGGTAGTGTGTGCTACATTGCAGATTCTTGTTTTCGGCCCACTGGGGATTCCGTTTGTACTCAATGTTGTTGCAACGATTGCACTAATATGGCTATATACGGCTCAAGGAGGAGTTAAATCGGTTATATGGACCGATGTGTTGAAGAGTTGTTGCTTGGTGCTTTCGGTCGTGTTGTGTATCTATTTTATTGCCGAAGGTCTCGGCTTCTCATTTGGTGAAATGGTTAGTGCCATTACCGGCGATAGCACATCACAAGTATTTTTCTTTGATAACCCTAAAGAGGGTACATATTTTTGGAAACAATTTCTTGCCGGTGTGTTTATGGTGATTGCTACTACCGGTCTTGATCAAGATATGATGCAACGCAACCTTGCATGTAAGGATTCAAAAGAGTCGCAAAAGAATATGATTGTGAGTAGTATTGTTCAGTTCTTTGTGATTGCATTGTTCCTTGTGTTGGGTACATTACTTGTGATGTATATGGCTAAAGTGAATATCGCAATGCCTGAAAAACCCGATGAAATATTTGGTATAGTGGCACAAAGTGAAGGGATGCCGGTAGTGGTATTGGTGTTGTTTGTGTTGGGATTGATTTCGGCAGCATATTCGGCAGCAGGGTCGGCAATTACGTCGCTAACAACATCGTTTACGGTTGATATTCTAGATGGACAGAAAAAATATGACGATGCAAAACTCACCAAGGTGCGCAAAACAGTGCATGTCATGATGTCGGTGTTGATGGGATTGGTAATAATTGTATTCTATTATGCAAGTAACCAGGATGCCATCAGCGCGGTTTACACGCTTGCTTCATATACCTATGGTCCTATCTTGGGATTGTTTGTATTTGGAATGTTTAGTAAACTTCAAGTGCGCGACAAGTTGGTTCCTATAGTGTGTGTGTTGGCTCCAGCATTGTCGTGGGTTGTGCAATGGCAACTCAAAGAGCAATTTGGGTATGAAACAAGTTTTGAATTATTGATAATAAATGCAGTACTAACAGTAATAGGATTAGCATTGCTTACTAAAGGAAAAATAGAAAAGAAATAAAAGTGATGCATATATCTCCTTTTTAATAACCAAAATTAATATAACCAAACTTCTATGTCAAAAGACCTATTTAACCGCTATATATGGTTGGTTGATACAATTAAGCGTTATGGGCACATTACTCGCGAAGAGTTAAATGCTCGTTGGAAAAAATCTCCATTTTCAAATGGAGAGCCATTGCCTCGTCGCACATTCTATAACTATCGAATGGCGATAGAAGAGTTATTTAAGGTAAATATTGAGTGTAATCCGTCAACATTTGAGTATTATATAGACGAAGGAGATACTCATAATGAGAGTGTTACGAATTGGCTACTTAACACTACTGCCATGAGCAATGTGTTGAGTGAATCACGTAATATTTCAAATCGGATATTTATTGAAGATGTGCCGTCGGCTCGAGAATTTCTTGCGACAGTGATTGATGCTCTAAAAGAGTTTCATCAAATAAAATTTACTTATCAACCCTATTCGCGAACAAATGCCACTCCCGACATTGTAGTTGAGCCATATTTCTTGAAGATATTCCGTCAACGCTGGTATGTGACCGGTCGCAATGTGAAAGAGGATAAGATTAAAACGTATGCACTAGATCGAATGAAGGATGTGGTAGTGTTGCAAGAAACATTTGATATGCCTGAAGATTTTGATGCCGAGGTCTATACGAAATATAGTTATGGTATAATATTCTCTCAAGGTGAGATAAAAAATGTATCAATAAAAACCGATTCTCGTCAAGCAAAATATCTTCGTGCATTGCCATTGCACTCGTCGCAACAAGAAATGATACATGACTCATATTCAATATTTAATTATCGCTTGCGTATTACTCCTGATTTTCTTCAAGAATTATTATCTCACGGACCAAATATCACGGTACTTGATCCTCCAGAATTAAAGGCGATGATAATAACAAGTCTCGAAGAAACCCTAGCTAACTATAAAAAATGAAATAATAGTTGATTCTTAAACAAGAAAAGAATACAAATCAATAAAAATGGGAGTGAATTTCACTCCCATTTTCGTTTATAAAAAGCAATGTGTATCTAATTAACAAAACTTACTAATATAATCTATTCTTCTACTAATTCAAAGTCTTCTTTGGTAACTCCACATAGAGGGCAACTCCAATCGTCGGGAATGTCTTCAAATGCAGTTCCGGGTGCGATACCACCATCAGGGTCACCTACTTCGGGGTCATAAATCCAATCACATACAGTGCAACGATACTTTTTCATAATCTTATTATTTAAATGGTTATTAATCTTTATTATTTAACAAATAAAACTTGTTGTTTGTTTTATCCATTGCAAAGATAATGATATCTTTCAATCCCCACAACCGATAAAATCTATTTCTTGATAGAAATTCTCAATAGTTGTTGACAAAGTCTTTATTATTAGGTTGTTGGAGGTGTATTATGTCTAATGCTAATCAGATAAATTTGTTATATATTAAAATTATATATATATTTGTAAAAAATAATACTAACTCGTTAAATCATTTTGCCTATGTAGCATAGACACAAAAGACATATTAGATAAAAAGCGTTAGCTTATATTTCGGTTATCCAAAATCGCCAATTTTGAACCAGCAACCTGAAGTAGAAGTTGATGCTCACGGTCTATCCGTGGGCTTTTACTTGTTTGGTTGCAACGTGTTTGGCGATACGTGGATAACAAATAAAGTTTGAGTCCACGTTTTTTATTTGTCTGCCTTCAATATTTTGGACTAAAATTAAATGGATGAAATGGATTGAGCCCATTTGATAAAGATGCGTTAGATTTGTATAAATTATCACGCATTATAATTATTAATTCATTAAAATTACAAAAATGAAAAAGTATTTTATTACAATGTGCATTGCACTTGTCGGATTTTGTGCATTTGCACAGAAAGGAGAAAAGTCTGTTGGCTTGAATTTTAGTTATGGTACGCCTCATTCCGATTTAGGTATTGGTATAAAAGGTCAGTATAATTTCACAGATGCGATAAGAGGAGAATTATCAGGAGACTATTTCCTTGGAGATGATATGTTGAACATGTGGGATATTAATATCAATGCTCACTATTTATTTAATGTAGCCGAGAAGATTAAGGTTTATCCTTTGGTCGGTGTTACTTATACAAATTGGAATGTTGATTTTGACTTTTGGGGAGAGTCTTACTCAGAGAGTACCGGAAGATTTGGAGCAAATCTTGGTGGAGGTGTTCAATATGACATCAATGATATATTTGCAGTTGATTTTGAAGCAAAATATCAACTCATCGGAGATTGGAATCAATTAGTATTTGGCATTGGTGCCGTTTATAAATTTTAATCACAATGAAAAAGTTTATCAATAAGTTTATATATGTGGCATTTGTTGTTGCCACATCATTAGTGTTTGTGGCTTGTAGCGAAGATGATGAGCCGGGAACAGGTGGAACCGGAAATATAAAAGAAGGTCAATTGGTTGATTTAGGATTGTCTGTGGATTGGGCCGGGTGGAATGTCGGTGCATCATCTCCTGAAGGATATGGTGATTATTTTGCTTGGGGTGAAACTAAATCTAAAAAAGACTATTCACTTTATGAATATAAATACTTTAATTCAGAAGATGGAGTGATTGATATTGGTGCCAATATCAGTGGAACAAAATATGATGTTGCTCGTCACAAATGGGGAGGTGAATGGCGAATGCCTACTAAAGAGGAATTTAACGAATTGATAAATAAATGTCAATGGGAATGGACTCAAGAAAAAGGAATAAGTGGCTATAAAGTTACTGGTCCAAATGGCAATAGCATCTTCCTTCCTGCTGCCGGTAATTATGATGGGGAGACCAATGAAGATAAAGGTTCAGATGTCTCTTATTGGAGTGCCACGGTTGTAGTAACTCCCGGATATTCTTCTGAAGAAGCATATGCTCTTTTAAGTTCTAAACAGGTGAATCAAAGTATGAATGGAACTTACCGATGTGAAGGGCTCCCTGTTCGTCCGGTAATGACAAAGAAAGTAAATGAGCAACCTGAAGAAGAAGGCTCCGAGGAAGGCGACTCTGAAGAAGGTTCCGAAGACGAATCTGGTTTAGGGGTTAATCTTAAATTGACAAGTGGCACAATTTGGGCCAAGTGGAATGTGGGCGCCATCACTCCTGAAGGATATGGAGAATACTATGCTTGGGGGGAAACAATGGAAAAATCGGATTATTCTTTAGAAACATATGAATATTTTAAACAAGATGTAGGCTATGTTGATAAGGGATATGATTATGATGTCGCTAGTCAAAAGTGGGGAGATGGATGGCGAATGCCTACTAAAGAGGAGTTTGAAGAATTAAAGAGAGAATGTGAATGGGATTGGACTCAACTCAATGGTGTGTATGGCTACGAAGTTACCGGTTCTAATGGCAAGAGTATCTTCCTCCCTGCAGCTGGATATCGTGATGGATGTTTGCATTATGATGCAGGTAATGGAGGTAATTATTGGAGTGCCTCGTTGACAAATGGTGGGTTAGAACCCACAGCATGGGGCTTTGGTTTCAGTAGTAACTACTACGGATGTTCTGATGGATGTTATCGTATCTTAGGGCACACGATTCGTCCTGTAAAAAGCAAATGAAGTTATTTGTTTAAAATAAAGTCAAGTTATAAGTTTTAGTGATTTAGGGGCAGCCTGTTTAGACTGCCCCTTTAATAACCTCAAAGTTGTAAGAAGAAAGAGGCTGAGTTAACGACTCAGCCTCAAATTGTTTATGATGTCTTTTTGATACGTTGATATAAGTATCGTTTAATACTCTTTTTAGGAGTTCTTTCAAATGCTTCCGACATGACTTCGATTTTCTTCAAACGAGCATAATTTGGGAGGTCTTTGTTGATGTCGGGTAGGGTTGATTTGATGTATTTTGCAAATTCTTTTTGGCTCATTCCGTCTTTTGCCCCTTGGTCAAAGTCGGGGAATATCAATGCGGTGAGTCCTCCTTCATCTTCAATCACCAATGACTCTACGAAATAGGGTCTTACATCGAGCATCGCTTCAATTTCTTCGGGGTAGATATTTTGACCTGAAGGACCTAAAATCATACATTTTGAACGACCACGAAGGAATAGACTGCCATCGGCATCGATTATACCCATGTCGCCTGTGTGCAACCATCCATCTTCATCAAGAGCCTCGGCAGTGGCTTCGGGATTTTTGTAATACCCAAGGAATACGTTGGCTCCTCTAACAAGCAATTCTCCCGGAATGTTTTGAGGATCGGGAGAGTCGATTTTCATTTCCATGTTAGGGACAATCTCTCCACAAGAATATAGTTTTTCGGTTTTCCAATCGGAGTATGTGATAATAGGAGCACATTCGGTCATGCCATAGCCCACGGTGAATGGGAATCCCATTCTCTTGAAGAATGTTTCAACCTCTTTGTTGAATGCTGCACCACCAATAATCACTTCATAGAATTCGCCGCCAAATGCTTTGATGAGTTCGGCTTTTATCTTATTGGTAATCATTTGGTCAAGGCCGGGCACTTTTAATGCAAATCTTATTCCGGCTTTTTCCAATATCGGTTTTACCTTGTTTTTGTAAATCTTTTCAATAATAAGTGGAACGGCAATAACTACCGAAGGTTTTACTTCGGCAAGTGCTTGCAATATAATCTTAGGACTTGGAAGGCGAGAGAGGAAATGAACGTGACAACCTCTTGACAGTTCATATAAAACTTCAAACATGAGCCCATACATGTGTGCGCAAGGCAACATCGAAACTACATTTGACGTGTTGTTGATGGAAGGAAGTGCTTTTGCTCCAAACTCAAGATTTGAAGCAATGGCTCTAAAAGGAATCATCACACCTTTAGAGAAACCGGATGTTCCCGAAGTGTAGTTTATGATAGCCAATTCATTGGGTTGGTCTTCGTGGTAGTCTAATAAATCGGGAGTGAAAGCCGTTGGATACTTTCGACCGAAAAACTCGTTAAGACGTGCTCTTGCTTCGGTGATTCTATCATTGGCTGAATATAATAGACTGAAATTATTGACCTGAATGATTGCTTGTAATTCAGGCATTTCCGATTCGATGACATTTTCCCATATAACTTCGTCAACAAACAAAACTTTTGCTTCAGAGTGGTTGACAAGATGATGAATGTTTGAAGGTTTGAATTCATGCATCAATGGTACGGGTACTGCACCATAAGTTAGTGTTGCGAGAAATGATACAGCCCAATTGGCTTGGTTCCGAGAGCATATTGCAACTTTGTCGCCTTTCTCAAGACCACATTCCTCAAACATGATGTGTAGTTTTGCGATAAGGCGAGCAACATCGCGATAGTGTAAAGTGGCGCCTTGGTAGTTTGAAATAGCCGGGCGATCCCAGTTTTCGCGAAAAGAAGCCTCAAAAGTTTTGTTTACTGATATAAAGTTCATAAATATCCTTAATTTAATTGCGACTGCAAAATTAATACATATTGACATTATTAACAAATAAAAAACGAAAAAACGAACAAAAAATAAGAAAAAAGTATGAAAATGGCATATTTCTTATTTTATCCCCCAAAAATATTGCCAATATTTATAGTCCTCTTCGCCCTGAAAAATGAAGAGTGTTGTATAATTATGTATAGACGTTATTTAGTGATAAGGAGAAAATTTACAAGAAAAATGCAATTCATTTCAAAAACTTTTCAATTTTGCATGAAAAATGAAATGAATTTCATTTTTAGTTTGCATTTCTTGGTGTGAGGATGATGGTTTGCGAGGATTGAGTCTTGACAAAAGCCGGCTTATTAGTCAAAATAGTATAAACGGCTGTAATTGATTGGTTTTCTCAAATTAGTACTATTCGAGTTAGAAGTATATATAAAAAGTAAAAGCGAGAGTTTCTTATTAGAAACTCTCGCTTTGTACCCAGACCCGGGATCGAACCGGGATGGGTTGCCCCACTGGTGTTTGAGACCAGCGCGTCTACCGATTCCGCCATCTGGGCTTAAATGCGAGGACAAAGGTAGTGAAAGTTTTTATTATGAGCAAAAAAATGTGTTGTTTTTTGCTTTTAGGCATAAAAATGAGTCTATTTTTTGATTTTTCACATAGTAGAGTGTAAAAATATGGGGCTATGATGAAGGAAATGCCGAATAAATTCATTAAGTTTGTATGTTATTAGTTTTTTTATTAAAGAATAAAACCTTGACGAATGAAACCATTAAACATCATTAAAAATGATCCATGGCTAGAACCTTATGCCGGAGCCATAATCGGTCGATATCAAGATGCAGTAAATAAAGAACGCGAATTGGTGGGCGAGGGAGGCTCGCTTGTTGATTTTGCCAATGCACACAATTATTTCGGACTTCATCGCACTGCCGATGGGTGGGTGTTTCGTGAATGGGCTCCAAATGCAACAGATATTGTTTTGATAGGCGATTTTACTCGTTGGCAAGAGATGGCAAAATATCGCTTGACACGAAAAGAAAATGGCGTATGGGAGTTGAAATTGAAACCTAATGATGTTAATCATGGTGATTTATATAAGATGATAGTTTATTGGGAAGGTGGAATGGGTGAACGTATTCCAGCCTATGCCAATCGAGTGGTGCAAGATGAAGTGTCGCACATCTTCTCGGCTCAAGTGTGGGCTCCTGAAACCCAATATAATTGGCAAATTGAGGAATTCAAACCAAATGTTTCGCCATTGCTCATATATGAATGTCACATAGGAATGGCGCAAGAGAGAGAAGGAGTGGGAACTTATGTGGAGTTCCGCGACAAGGTGCTTCCTCGCATAGCACAAGATGGATATAATGCCATTCAGATTATGGCTATCCAGGAGCATCCCTATTATGGCTCGTTTGGATATCATGTGTCAAGTTTCTATGCACCATCAAGCCGATTTGGTACTCCTGAAGAGTTGAAGTCGTTGATTGATGAGGCTCACCGATTGGGTATCGCTGTGATAATGGACATTGTACATTCTCACGCAGTTAAAAATGAGGTAGAGGGGCTTGGACGTCTTGATGGTAGTTATAATCAATATTTCTATGGCGATCATCGCCGTGAGCACCCTGCTTGGGATTCGCTTTGTTTTGATTATGGGAAGAATGACGTGTTGAATTTCTTGTTGTCAAATTGTAAATATTGGCTTGAGGAGTTTAAGTTTGACGGATTCCGTTTCGATGGTGTAACCTCGATGCTTTATTATAATCATGGTCTCGGTCAGGCGTTTGGTTCTTATGGCGATTATTATAATGGTGGTCAAGATACAAATGCTATCACATATCTCACACTTGCCAACAAACTTATTCATGAAATCAATCCCAATGCAATTACTATTGCTGAGGAGATGAGTGGTATGCCCGGATTGGCAACTAAGATTAAAGATGGAGGAATGGGATTTGACTATCGCATGGCAATGGGTATTCCCGATTATTGGATTAAGATGCTCAAAGAGAAGAAAGATGAAGATTGGCATCCAACATCAATATATTGGGAATTGACCAACCGTCGAGCCGATGAAAAGACTGTTTCCTATGTTGAAAGTCATGACCAAGCGTTGGTGGGGGATAAGACTGTGATTTTCCGTCTTATTGACGATAAGATGTATTGGCACATGACCAAGGGCGATGATGATATGACAGTGGCTCGAGGCCTTGCGCTCCATAAGATGATACGTCTTGTTACATTAGCCTCTATCAATGGCGCATATCTCAACTTTATGGGCAATGAGTTTGGCCATCCCGAATGGATTGACTTCCCACGCGAAGGAAATGGCTGGTCATATAAATATGCACGACGTCAATGGGATTTGGTTGATCGCAAAGAGTTGAAATATCACTATCTAAATGATTTTGACAATGCGATGATTGCACTTGTGAAAAAAGTGCGTAATTTCCAATCGTTGCCGGTTGAAAAACTTTGGGAAAAGGATGATGACCAAGTGTTGGCATTCAAACGTGGTGATTATGTGTTTGTGTTTAACTTCAATCCTTATAAGTCATTCTCTGATTATGGTATTCTTGCTCCGGCCGGCGAATATTCGGTGGTATTATCAAGTGACAACCCTGATTTTGGCGGTTATGGCAATATTGATGAAACGGTGTCACACTTCACCAACTATGATGAATTGTATGCACCTCATGGCGTAGAGTGGTTGAAACTCTATCTCCCTGCACGTTCAGCGATGGTTTTGAAAAAGAAACGCACGCGAGCCAAATGCGGAGAAAAGCAGTCGGCAGCACCTAAACGCAAATGTGCAAAAAAGAAATAATAGCAATATATTATAACGAAAAAGAATCTGTGTCGAGATAAACCTTGGCGCAGATTCTTGTTTTATATTCTAATACATTAAGAATTAAGCATTAAGAATTATGAATTATGCATTATGAATTATGCATTATTTAAGCAGGTCGGGGCGAAGGCGGCGTGTGCGTTCTATCGCTTGTTCATGTTTCCAATCGTCGATGCGTGCTTGGTGTCCCGAAAGGAGAATGTCGGGCACTCTCCAACCATTGTATTCGGCCGGGCGAGTATAAACTGGAGGAGCCAGAAGATTGTCTTGAAAAGAGTCGCTCAATGCACTTTGTTCATCGCCTATAGCGCCGGGGATTAGTCGCACAATTGCGTCAGTTATGATTACTGCGGGAATTTCTCCACCGGTAAGCACGTAATCGCCAATCGAGATTTCTTTGGTTATAAGGTGTTCACGGATGCGATAATCAATTCCCTTGTAATGTCCGCATAGGATTATGATATTTTCAAGCATAGATAAACTGTTGGCCATAGGCTGGTTGAATACCTCGCCATCGGGTGAAGTGAAAATCACTTCGTCGTAGTTTCGTTCACTTTTGAGTTGAGCAATGGCACGATCAATCGGCTCAATCTGCATCACCATCCCGGCCTCGCCACCGAAAGGGTAGTCATCAACTTTTCGATGCTTATTGGTCGAGTAGTCGCGAAGATTGTGAACGACCAACTCGGCAAGCCCTTTCTCTTGAGCGCGCTTAAGAATAGAACAACCAAACGGAGATTCAAACATTTCGGGCAATACAGTGAGGATATCTATGCGCATAACAAATAAGCGATTTAAATTAATGTTGCAAAGATAGCACAAATCTTAATTCATAATTCATAATTCGCGATTAAAAATGAGAAAAGGTCTCATAGATTCATTGTTTCATATCCTGTATGTAACATTATGCTTTTCGAAAATTCCAGCCCCTCGAATTAATCATGCATTAAGTATTACGAGATTTACACATTTATGCATTATGAATTATGCATTATGAATTATGAATTATGAATAATCCTTCTATATATAATTAATGTGTAGAAGAATTAAATTAAAATCATTTGATAAAATTAGACAGCGATGTTAAATTTTGTTTGCAAAGATAAAATATGCTAAATAATAATTAACAACTTGCTTTTATTCTGAAAAAATGTGTTAGTTTTGTATTAAATACCGTGTGTACCGACGTGTCGGTATGTGGTATCGCCTATGCTCTAATTGACATAAGCGTTTGACTAACAGATACTAACCTAAAAAGATGAGGAATGGCACTAAATTACAATTTTTGTCTAAAAAATTGAAATATAGGTCGTTATAATCATTCTGAAAAAAGGACTGTTTTTAAGATGCTTAAGCCATGAAGAAAGTGGTAGATAATGTTAAAAAATGCAAGTGATAAATAACCTTGAATATAAACAAATTAAAGTAAGTATGAAAAAACAGTTATTGCTTCTGTTATTTTCCCTCTTCGCAGTTGCCGGCTTTGCTCGCACTGTGACAGGTACGGTTACCGGTGCCTCTGATGGTGAGCCATTAATTGGTGTTACCGTTATGGTAAAAGGTACTGCAAATGGTGTCGATACCGATTTTGACGGGAATTATTCAATCGAAGTTCCTAACGACAATGCCGTTTTGAACTTTAGTTATGTGGGTATGAAACCACAAAGTATTAAAGTTGGGAGTCAAAGTGTCATCAATGTGGTGATGCAAGAAGACTCTGAAGTATTGGGCGAAATCGTCGTAACAGCGATGGGTCAAACCCAAGAAAAGAAAAAACTTAACTTTGCCGTTCAATCATTGAACAGTGACGCGGTAACAGCAGGTCAATCGGCCAACTTCGTTAACGGTCTTCAAGGTAAAGTTGCCGGTGTGCAAGTATCAATGGCAGGGGGTTCTCCAAACTCTGCATCACAAATCGTGGTACGTGCCATCTCTTCTATCAACTCAGGCCAAAGCAACGAGCCATTGTTCGTAATCGACGGTATGCCTGTTCGTGGTGGTGCATCTGCTGCTGCCGACATCAACCCTAACGATATCGAAACAATGTCAGTGTTGAAAGGTGCTGCTGCTTCTGCTCTTTATGGTCAAGAAGGTGCCAACGGTGTAATCTTGATTACTACCAAGAGCGGTAAAGAAGGTACAGTTACAGTAACTGCATCAGGTGGCTGGGAAATCTCAGAAGTTGCTCGCACTCCAAAATTGCAACGCAAATATGTAGGTGGTGGTAGCGGTATCTACACAACCAACGCTTCAGGTGGTTGGGGTCCTATCGCTAAACCCGATGAACAACTTTATGATAACGTAGGTGACTTCCTTGGCACAGGCTTTATGCAAAAATATGACGTTGCTATTTCGGGTGGTAACGAAAAATTCTCTGCTTATGCATCTGCCAACTACATGAATAACGAAGGTGTTGTTCCTGAAGACTACAAAAACCGTCTTGGTGTATATGTAAAAGGTGAATTCAATCCTTCTGAACAAATCAAGTTTGTGTTATCAACTAACTACATTGATACTAAATCTCGTGGTTTCGGTAACTCAATGTCAACTGTATATGGTTGGTCAATCAACCGCAACATGGCTGACTATAAATTACCTAATGGTCTTCCTAACTGGAGCAACCGTTACGATGCTTGGGACGAATTGACAAATGATGGTCGTCTTGGTGCTACAGTTTCTCCTTATTATGGTCGTTATATGGATCATTCAGTAAGCGAAGGTAATCGTGTAATCATCAACGGATCTATTTCTTATGAACCAATCAAAAACTTGGTATTCACTGCTAAGGTAGGTTATGACAAGGGCCATTCTTCACAAGATGCTTACAGTGTGCCTCGCTTCTCTCGCGAACTTACAGAATTTGATGGTGCGCTTGAAGAAGGTCAATTACCAATTCTTGCAGAACGCCAAGGTTCTTACACTTATACTCCATCTAGTAGCGAACGTCTTACAGTTCAAGGTAACGTTAACTACTTCTGGAAAATCAATGATGATTTCAACTTGAACTTCTTCCTCGGTGGTGAATATTCTGAAACTAAGAGTACTTCTGCGTCAATGTATGGTGATAACTTCATTCTTGGTGGTGAATTCTATTCATTTAACAATATTGATCCTGATCGTATGGACTTGACCGACTTCAGTCTTTACCACACTGACCGTAACAAATTCGGTTACTTCGGTGAAATTCGTTTCGACTACAAAGGTATGGCTCAATTGTCAGTAACAGGTCGTATGGACGGATCTTCTACATTGGTTAACTATATGAATCCTGAATCAGTAGATCCGGTTTACTTCTATCCTTCAGTAACTGCCGGTGTTATCTTCTCAGAACTTTTCAAACTTCGCAATAATTGGTTCTCTTATGGTAAGATCCGTGGTAACTGGGCAAAAGTAGGTAAGGACGCACCTAACTATTTGTTCTCAAATAACTTCAAACAATGGTCAACATTCCCTGATGGTGGTTATGGTGTAGACCCAACTGTTTCTTCTGCTAACTACCTTGAACCTGAAATGACAAGTTCTTGGGAAATTGGTGCTGACCTTCGTTTCTTCAACGAACGCACTCGTTTAGATGTTGCTTACTACTCAACTACAGTTGACAACCAAATCATCTCAATGCGTGTATCTCCTGCAGCAGGTGTGATCCTTCAAACATTCAACTCAGGTTCTATTGAAAACTACGGTATTGAAGCAACTCTTTCTCAAGACATTCTCAAAGGTGGTGATTTCACTTGGACTGCTAATGCAAACTTCTCTTTCAACCGTGGTCGTCTTCGTGAACTTCCTAATAACCAAACAGAATACCTCGGTATGCAAGTTTCTAACCGTATGTACTGTTCTTCTAACGTAGGTGGTTCTACTACTGCTATGGTGGGTACCGACTATGAACGTACACCTGACGGTCAAGTTATTTGTGACGAAAATGGTTACCCTTTGATTTCTCCTGAAAAGAATAATTTCCTCGGTGATCGTGAGCCTGATTTCCTTCTTGGTCTTGGTTCTACTTTCACTTGGAAAGACCTTTCTCTTTCATTCTTGTTTGATGGACGTTGTGGTGGTGACGTTTACAACTACACCGGTGAGAACTTGATTGCTAATGGTATGAGTGGTTATCTTGAAAAATATCGAAACCGTGAAGTTGTCATGAAAGGTGTTGTCGCAAATGGTGATGGAACTTATCGTCCTAACACTACTCCTGTTATCTTTGACTCTCAATTCTATTCTAACTATTATTCAATTCCTTCTAACTTTATTGAAGATGGTTCATATATCCGTTTGAGCTATGTAACTCTTGCTTACGACTTCGGTAAATTGATGAAGAAACTTGGTTCAAAGAATCCTATCAAAGGTCTTCGTGCGTCTTTGACAGGTCGTAACCTCTTCCTATTGACCAAATATACAGGTGTTGATCCTCAAGTTATGCCCGCTGCTACAGGTGGTGCCGGTTCAATGGGTATTGATAACTTCAGTGTCCCTGCTACTCGCAGTTTCAACTTTAACGTTAACTTAACATTCTAATCACACGACTATGAATAAGTTTAAAACAATATCATTGTCATTATTGCTTGGACTTTCATTTGCGAGTTGCGAAGACATTCTCAATGACAACGTGAATGTTGACCGTGCTCACAATAACACAATTGATCAGGCAATGCCTGTAATTGTGTTCTATGCGAGCCAAACAGTATATGACCACGCAGAATATAATGTATATCTTTCTCAATGTTTGACTACAACAGGTAAGAGTCAAACAGGTTCTTATCCTTACAAGCAAGGTTGGGAGTTTCTAAATGTGAACCGTCACCCACAATGGCGTCGTCACTTCTACGACTTGGCTAAAAATGCTCGCTCGGTTTGCAATCTTGCGGGAACTACAAACACTGACTTGATTGCACGTGCAATTATGTTGATGTCAACACAATTGACTACCGATACATTTGGTGAAATGCCAATGCTTCCTGAATGTTATATGGAAGCAACCGGTAAATATGGTGATGCTCACTTGGCAACAACTCCTCACTATGAAGAGCAAGTTGATGTATATAACTGGATGTTCCGTGAAGCAGATGCCCTTATCGAAGCATTTGAAAATCATGATTCTTCAGATGACGTTGCTATTGACCAACGTATGGATCGCATCTATGGTGGTGATCTTAATAAATGGAAAGGTCTTGTGTATGCTGTAAAAGCACGTCTTTTGCTTCGTAACATTCCTAACGTAGATATGTCAAAATGTCAAGAAATTATTGATATGGCTCAAAAAGCTATTGATACTTGGCGTTCAGGTGACCTTCTTTATGGTTCTTGGTTTGGTAACGAACCTCGTTATAACTATGATAACGAAGGTGGAACTGAATCTTATTCTCCTTGGAGTATTGCTCAACCAAAAATCAACAACTGGGAGTCTCGTGATAATCGTCTAGCTGCTGATGCTGTTCCTTCTAAATTCTTTATGGAATCATGTCTTGGTGTAAGTTTCCAAGGCAATGAACGTAAACAAGGAACTTGGGATCGTTCAAATGGTTTCGGTAATGACCCACGTATCGTGCTTCTTATGAAACCGGAAAAAGGGCCAATCTCGGCTGCTGTTGCTAACGAGGCAATTATGTATCGTTACCTTGAGAATAACATTGGTTCTGGTGCTACTTTCAAACGTACTCACTATCCCGACCTATATGCCGGTGCTTATGCAGGTGGAGTTGATGCCTACAACCCATTGTTTACAATGGAAGAACTTTACTTCATGCAAGCTGAAGCATACTATTGGTTAGGTAACAAGGCTAAAGCATGTCAATTGGCTAAAGAAGCAACACAATGGAATATCCAACGTCACCTCGACTTCTATCTTTGGAAGAGTGGTGGCATCTATCCAACTGATTTCTCTGACGAAAATGATAAATTGGTTACTGATGAATACAAAGCAAATATGTGGAAAGCTCGTTTCGAATCTTACGTAGGTGCATTCCTTAACAACGAAAAAACAGTTGTTGAATATGTATCAGGGGAAGGAAAAACATCTAAAGCAACTGCAAAAGCATGTACTGAATTCGGTAACGAACGTTGGTTCTTCAATGAATCAGAATATACTCTTTCTGACTTGATGATGCAAAAATACATCGCAATGTATATGCAACCAGAGCAATGGAACGACCTTCGTCGCTATCACTATTCTAACAACCGTAACGGTTATGGTATAGGTGGTAACAACGAAATCGTTTATCCTTCATTACGTCGTCCTTACAACCTCTACTCTGCTTATTGGGTAGATGGTTATACCGATGCTCAAAAGGAAAATTTATGGGTACAACGCCTCAACTATGACCCACAAACTGAAGATATCTACAACAAGGACGAAGTTGTTCGTGTAGGTGCTTACAAAGACTTCAAGTGGTTGCAAAAACCAATGATTTGGGCTCAAGAAGCAGGTGCTCGCACTTCATTGACAAAATAATTATTGTGCCAATAATAAAAGAATAAAAATTATGAAATTACAATATAAATTAGGAATTATGGCTTTGGGTCTTTTCGCATTCACTTCTTGCGAAAAGAACGACCCATTTGCAGACCCCTTGGAGATAGGCCCACGTGTTCCTACTTGCTACTGGGAAGTCGGTTCTACAACATGTAAAGCTGGTGGATATTTCTCTTTCAAAGGTCAATACTATACCGAAGATGGTCACACTCCTTCTCATAGTGAAGTGTGGTACAATGTGACACGTACCGACGAAGGTGAAGCTACTGCTAAATTGGCTGGTTCAAGTTTCGCTTACAAAAAATCATATTCTTTTACCGATACAGTGCGTATGAATCAATCTATTTACAAATTTGAACATTCGTTAGCTGTATGGGATGGTTATGAATTTGTTTTGACTGATTCAGTACCAGTATCAGAAACTCTAACTCCTGTTAATTGGAACAATCCTAAAGAATGGGAAGATGGTGAAGTTAAGAAATTTAATCTTTATTTCCCTACCGGTTATGCTGAAGAGTTTGAAAAAACTGTTGATTCTCTTATCGTAACTAATGCAAACTACAACGCATTACGTTATCTTTATATCAACTATGCGTTCACAAATGAACGTTTTGGAGAAATCAATACTCAATTTGGTACTGATTTCCCAACAGATATTAAGTATAGCGAAACAGATGCACAAGAAGGCGCAACAGATAAATCAACTCGTTGGATTGACTACAATAATCCTAAAGTATCTGGAAAAGCGGCTCCTATAGTAGGTTACTACTATCAAACAATTGATGAAGCAGGTAATCCTGTTTATAGCGAAGTTGCTACAGAAGATGTCTATGCCGATGAATCAGGCAATATGATTTTGGCAAGTGACTCAACTACTAGAACTTATGCAGTATATGAATCAGCTCCTTGGGTATTTAGCCGTTATGACGACGATTTAGGTTCTGTTGTGAGCACTGTGCGTCCTGAATATATTGAAGCATTCAAAGCATTGGTTGAACCTATCACTTTCAAAGAGTGGATTGGTAGCAACGATGGTTATGCTATCTCTTTCAAACGTAAGTACTTCCTCGATGCTAACTTCCGTGTATATGACACTGAAGGTAATTGTGGTAAAGCTCACACAAATTATTCAATTGAAATAAATTAAGATTTAAATTTTGAGCATTATGAAATTTTTAAATAAACTTGGTATTTTTGGACTTCTTGCGTTTGCTATGTCGGCATGCGTTGACCAAGATCCCGAAATTCAAAACTTCCCCGATCCAGATGTAGATTTTACCTACGAAGTGGCTGGTGGTGATTCGGCTGATTATAAATATGACTACTATGTAGTGTCTCATATTCAATTTAACAATACTTCGGCTAAAACAGGTAATGTTTCTTGGGACTTTGGTGCTCCTGAAGGTGAATATGAAGTGACAAATGAAGACATCAATAACCCTATCGTTAAATACAAAAACGCAGGTCGTTATGATGTAACGTTGACAATAGATGGTGTGGGTTCTCGTACTTATCCTATCCTTATTTATGACATTGTTCCAAAAATGTCTATCTCTGAACAATCAATGGAACTTGTTGAGTTGAATGAGTGTAAAGTTTCTTTTGGCGTCCGTTTGCCTAACCCTGAGAACAAAGTGGTTAGATATACTTGGACTTTCCCTGAAGGAGCTAAAGATGCTGATGGCAATCCTATTACTACTTTTGTTCGTGAATCAGACCCAGAAACAGGAGCAGTAGAATGTCCTCAAAATGTAACATTCAGCAACCTTGGTTCTCAACAAGTAACAGTTGATGCTATATTTGACCTTGGAAGTGATGAAGAACGCCAACTTGAGCAATCTTATATTAATGTACAAGTTGCGTCTCCAATCGAGGCTCCTACATTGTACTATGCTCAAGTCGGTGGTAATATCAAAGCGATAAAACTTATCGATGAATCTTTACTCCCTTCTGGTACAAAAGTTCTTCCTTACGACATGGGCGTAAGTGCAGGTGAAAATCCATTCAATATTCTTTATGGTAAGGCTACTGATACTAATGAAGAAACCGGTGCAGTAAGCGAATCTCATTGGATTTATATCCTTGATGCTGGTAAGCAATACTATTACATCAATGACGAAGCTGGTGTTCTCGGTGATGGTAAAATCACTGCAATGCGTGTGAATGGTACTGATGTAAATACAGTTATCTCTAATGTAGGTGGGCCTGCATTCTCGGATCCATACCAAGGTTGTATCTATGGTGATTATATTTATTATAATGACCGTAACCGTGGGTTCTCAAAAGTAAAAATGACAGATCGTGGTTTACAAGAAGGTAAATCAACTGATAATTTCCGTCTCTCATACGTGGCTACAAATGAGTTTATTCCACAATATGACCAACAAATCTCTTATGGTGCAATTTCTAATGGATTGTATCGTTCGTCAAAGGGACTTTGGTGGTGGGGTAAAAACTATTCTGGTAACGGTATTTTACGTTTCTCAGATAAGGAAATTTTCTCATCTAAAGCTGAGGCTGATGTCGTAACAGAAATGCTCCCTGAATTGTTAGATGGTTTGAAATTTACTTCATTTGCTGTTGATGAATCAAGAAACGCTCTTTATGTTTGGTCAATAGGTGGAGGAAAAGGTGTTGGTTTCGTTGAATATTCAATAGCAGACGAAGATGCGATTAAACTTGCGCCTACAGCTACACCTACAGCCGTAGTGGCAATGGATGCTAAACCTGTAAATACAACAGCAGATGAAGGAGTGTATGTAAAACAATTGGTAGTTGACCAAACTAGTGGTCGTGTTTACTTTGGTTTCCGTGCTGAAGAAGGTGATCCTTCTGGTATTGGTACAGGTCTTGTTTACTACGATCCAGTAACTAAAAAATGTCAACGTTATGGTGTAACCGATGACGAAATCCTTGGTGTAACCATTAATCCAACTGCTACTAAACTCTTCTAAACCTCGGTTTAGTTGAAATAATCTAAATCAAAAGGTAACTGCCGCGAAAGGCGGTTACCTTTGATTTTATAAAAATAAGTGGGCTATTACTTAATTGGTACAAGTGAGAATTACCCCTCCGTCACTTCGTGCCACCTCCCCTAAAAATTTAATAAAATTTTCAGAGGAGGAGTTATTTCCCATAATACAAAGCAAACTCTCCCTCTATTTTCGAAGAAAAAAGTGGGAGTACGGCAAAACCGGGAGGGGGTTAAAGAAAGAATGGTATAAATTATGAATAAGATATTAAAAACAATAGGACTTGCCGCAATCGCGTCAATGGCGTTGATGACAACGAGTGTAGATGCTCAAGCCGAAACTACTCGTGAGCACCGCGCTATATGGTGTACTCCATTCCTTAGCCACTGGCCCTCTGCATCAATAACCTCGGGTAATGCCGAGTCACACAAGAATGTGCTACGCAAGCGTATGGCTACATACAAAGCACAAGGCATTAACGTGATTTATTATCATGTGCGTTCGGAGTGTGATGCTACATATAAATCATCATACGAGCCATGGGCTGAATCAGTGTCAGGAAAGCGTGGCTCAGCTCCAGCTTTCGACCCATTTGAATTCATGATTCAAACATGTCATGAATATGGTATCGAATGTTATGCATGGATTAACCCATATCGTTACCACACAAGCAAAAACGGTACTCACGGTGGTGGTGCATTGGATTATGAAGTAACTCACCCCGAATGGTTGATGAGTGGTACAACAAGCAATACAGTGCTCAACCCTGCTAAACCTGAAGTATTGCAACGTATCCTTGATGTAACACGTGAAATTGTTACAAACTATGATGTTGATGGTGTGGTTTTCGATGACTATTTCTATCCTCAAGGTGGTACTGCTGAAAACTCTACAGCACCCGACTGGGCCGACTATCAAGCAAGCGGAACATCATTGTCTATTGGCGATTGGCGTCGTGCCAATATCAACCACATGGTGGGTGAAGTGAATAAAACTATTAAGAGCGTGAAACCTTATGTATGTTTTGGTATCTCACCAGCTGGTAAGTCATCTCCTCCTAATGTGGAAACAGAGTATGGTATGCCCGCTCTTGGTGGTGACTTCCAATACAACTCAATCTACTCAGATCCTCTTTATTGGTTGAAACATCAACAACTCGACTTCGTTTCTCCTCAAGTTTATTGGGTGAGCGAATTCAAGAAACGTAGCGAATGGTGGATTGATGCTGCAATCAAGTTTGATCGTCACATGTATATCTCTACATCGCCAACCGACTACACCTCTGATGCAAGTGCCGGTGCTCAAGCAATGATTGATGAGATTAACATGACTCGTGATTTCAACCGTCAAGATGAAACAGGTCTTGTATATTTTGAATACAAAACATTCAATAACTACACCGAAAAATATGATGGTACTAATCGTCAAGATCTTGGTGACATCTTGTATCAATATGCTTATCAAAACAAAGCGTTGACACCATTGCGCCACTGGAACAATGTGCGTGAGCCTAAAATGACTTCAAACGTTAAAGTTTCGGGAACAACATTGACATGGGATGCAGTAGCCGGAGCGCGCTACACTGTGTATGCCGTGCCAACTACTTTGAGCGAATCGGAATTTACATGCCAAAAACAATATCTCGAACAAGTGTGCTATACTAATAGTTATGCTATCCCAACTGATAAAGCATCGGGATATACTTGGGCAGTGTGTGTATATGACCGCTATGGTAACGAATATGCACCATTGTTTGCCGGCAAATCAGTAGGAACTGCTGCTACTCCAACTCTCACATATCCTATTAATGGAGAAAAGGCTCCCGACTTGTTCACATTTACATGGAACGCCGACGGAACAATGTATCGCGTGGAAATGGCAGAAGATGCTGCATTTACAAAGATTATAGGTGATGCCGAAACCGATGAAAAGAAAGTTTCAATCACTGCTCTTGAAAAGAATCTCGAATCGGGTAAAACTTACTACTGGCGTGTGATTTCAAAGAAACCTAATGCTCTTGATAAAACATCGGCAGTGGGTTCATTCGTGGCTTCTCGCCTTGCAATCACTGCTCCGGCAGCCGAATCAACAGGTGTGTCATTGACTCCAACTATCACTTGGACTCCAATCGATGGTTGTGAATTTACACTAGAAATTTGCAAAACTGCATCATTTGAAGATATAGTTTACTCTGTTAAAACAAAAGGTTCATCGGCAACTATTCCTGCACGCACTCTTTCTTCTTATAATGACTATTATGTGCGTGTAATTGCTGCTAAAGATGGTCAAACTTCAACAAGTGATGCAGTTGTATTCAAAACTCTTGAAATGACCGACTTTGCTGCTCCTGAATTTGCTCGTCCTCTTACTGATGGAGCAACAGTATATAGCAACGAAGCAATTGAAGTGAAACCTTATGATGGTCTCACATCGGTAACTATCGAAATTGCTGCTGATAAATCAATGCCAAGTCGTAAGAAAACTTCTTATACTATTTATAATCTCGAATGTAAAACTCCAAAGACAGCCGGCGAAATCGCAATTTCATCGGCAAGTCTTGTAAATGGTACTACTTACTATGTGCGTGCTCGCGGTGTATACAAAACTGCTGCCGGCAACAAGAATACAGCATATTCACCTGTAGTATCATTTGTTTACAATTCAGATACCGGAGTTGAAGGTATTACCAACGACGAGGCAAAAGTATATGTAAGCAATGAAAATGTAGTGGTATTTGGCGCTGCTCAAGCGGTTGAAATCTATAATATTGGAGGTCAGCTTATTGAACAAGCCAATGTTGAAGGTCAATCAACATTTGATATTAACCACCTCGCAACAGGTGCTTATATCATCAAGGTTATTTCTGATAACGATGTAGTGACATTGAAACATGTGAAATAATTCACTCTGATAAATATTCATTGAAGGAGATGCTCATGATGAGCATCTCCTTTCATTTTGTAGCAAAGATTTGCACAAATAAAATTTTCTTGTGCATAAAATGATGATTTTCTTGCAAAGTGCTATAATAACAATGAAAAATGTATTACTTTTGTCGGTAATATAGTAAAATATAAAAACATATAGCGTATGAATCATATAAAAGAAGTGGCAACTCGATTGCGAGGATTGCGTGATGCACTTGATTTATCGGTAGAACAAATTGCTGCAGATTGTGCAGTAACTCCACAAGAATATGCCGACTATGAGGGGGGAGCAAAAGATATCCCCGTGAGCTTTTTGCATCGCATTGCGGCAAAATATGGCGTAGAATTAACAGCATTGTTGTTTGGCGAAGAGCCTAAAATGCAAGCCTATTTTGTGACTCGTGCAGGAAAGGGTGTAAAAGTAGAGCGCACGAAGGCATATAGTTATCAAGATCTCGCAGCCGGATTTGCTCATCGTGTGGTGTCGCCTTTTATTGTGACAGTAGATCCCTCTGATGCTGATAAACCCATGACAATGAATTCGCATCAAGGTCAAGAATTTAACTATGTGTTGCAAGGAAAGATGGAGATTGTGGTGGGTGGAAAATCTACGATACTCAATCCCGGCGACAGTATCATGTTTGATGCAACATTGCCCCATGGAATGCGCACCACAGGTGGCGAAACAGTAAAATTTCTCGCTGTAATTTCATAACCAAAAGAATATCCCTTCAAAATAATACATAGATATGTTAGATAAGTTTTTAGAAAAAGCCTCATTTGATTCTTATGAGGATTTTATGCAAAACTTTAAGATCAATGTACCCGAAAATTTTAATTTCGGATATGATGTAGTAGATGCATGGGCCGAAAAAGAACCCGATAAAAAGGCCTTGCTTTGGACAAATGACCAAGGCGAAGAAATTCAATTTACATTTGCCGACATCAAGCGTGAAAGCGATAAAACAGCATCATTCTTTGCGTCTCAAGGTATTGGCCGTGGAGATATGGTAATGTTGATTCTAAAACGCCATTATCAATTCTGGTTCTCGATTGTGGCACTTCATAAACTCGGAGCCACAGTAATCCCCGCAACACACCTATTAACAGAAAAAGATATAATTTATCGTTGCGAAAAAGCCGATATTAAGGCAATAGTGGCCACCGGTGATGAAATTGTAATTAATCACATTCAGAATTCATTGCCCAAATGCCCTACGTTGAAAACTCTTATCTCAACAGGTCCTATCGTGCCTGAAGGATGGTTTGATTTCAACAAGGAAATTGAGGCTGCAGCACCATTTGTTCGCCCTGAATTGGCTAATACCAATGATGATGTGTCATTGATGTATTTTACTTCGGGAACAACAGGAAATCCTAAGATGGTTGCTCACGACTTCACATATCCTCTTGGTCATATTATCACAGGCTCATTTTGGCACAATGTGAAGGAAGATAGTCTTCACTTGACTCTCGCCGATACAGGTTGGGGTAAGGCTGTGTGGGGTAAGTTGTATGGCCAATGGATAGCCGGTGCAAATGTGTTTGTCTATGATTTTGAAAAATTTGAGCCGGTTGATGTGCTTCACATGATTCAAAAATATGGCATCACATCATTCTGCGCACCTCCCACTGTGTTCCGTTTCCTCATACGCGAGGACCTCACAAAGTTCGATATATCGACATTGAAATATTGTACCATTGCAGGCGAAGCCCTCAATCCTAAAGTGTATGATGAGTGGAAACGCTTGACAGGGATTAAATTGATGGAAGGTTTTGGCCAAACCGAAACGACCCTCACTATTGCCACATATCCATGGCTTGAACCAAAACCCGGTTCAATGGGTTGCAAAGGGCCTGTTTATGATATTGACCTTCTCACTGCCGATGGACGATGGGCTGAAGATGGTGAACAAGGCGAAATCGTGGTGCGCACTAATGGAGTGAAACCAGTGGGCTTGTTTAAGGAATATCTTAAGGATCCGGAATTGACCTATGAGGCTTATCATGACGATATTTATCACACCGGCGACGTGGCTTGGCGTGATGAAGATGGCTACTTCTGGTTTGTGGGTCGCACCGACGATGTTATCAAATCATCGGGTTATCGCATTGGCCCATTTGAGGTAGAAAGCGCATTGATGACACACCCTGCAGTAGTGGAATGTGCCATCACAGGTGTGCCTGATGAGATTCGTGGTCAAGTTGTAAAGGCTACCATTGTATTGTCAAAGGATTATAAAGATAAAGCGGGCGAAGCGTTAATCAAGGAAATTCAAAACCATGTGAAACGCGTTACTGCTCCATATAAGTACCCTCGCATTGTGGAATTTGTTGACGAATTGCCTAAAACTATCAGTGGGAAAATTCGTCGTGTGGAAATTCGCAACAAGAAATAATAAAGATGAAAAATCGCTATACACGCATTGCCGTAAAGATAGGTAGTAATGTGCTTACTCGTAAGGATGGCACGCTCGATATAACTCGTATGAGTGCACTCGTGGATCAAATTGCCGAGTTGCACCATCGTGGCATAGGGGTGATTATGGTATCATCAGGGGCTGTTGCATCGGGACGAAGCGAATTGAAAGAGAATAAAAAACTAGATGCAGTGTCGGCTCGTCAGTTATATAGCGCAGTAGGTCAGGCTAAACTTATCAATCGTTATTATGAACTCTTTCGTGAACATGGCATAGCATGTGGACAGGTCTTGACAACCAAAGAGAATTTCTCAACTCGTCGTCATTATCTCAATCAGAAACATTGCATGGAAGTGATGCTCGGAAATGGGGTAATACCTATTGTGAATGAAAATGACACGGTGTCGGTAACCGAACTGATGTTTACCGATAATGATGAATTGTCGGGTCTTATCGCTACGATGATGGATATGCAGGCGCTTGTGATATTGAGCAATATTGATGGCGTTTATGATGGGAATCCTAACGATGCCTCATCGAAAGTTATCACGGATATCGAACAGCAAAACGATGTGTCGGAATATATTCAAGATGGCAAATCGTCGCTCGGCCGGGGTGGTATGGCTACAAAATATCGCATAGCACGCAAAGTGGCGTCAGAAGGTATTGCTGTGATTATCGCTAATGGCAAGCGCGATAATATATTGCTTGATGTGGTAGCACCGGAGCGAAAGGTCCCTTATACGATGTTTCATCCTGCAACGCAGACTACTTCGGGAGTGAAGAAATGGATTGCTCATAGTGAAGGGTTTGCAAAGGGAGAGTTGCATATCAATCAAGGTGCCACTGAAGCATTATTGTCGGCTCGTGGAGCAAGCCTGTTGCCTGTGGGCGTAACTGCAATAAAAGGTGATTTTGAAAAAGATGATATCGTGAAGGTAATTGCACCAAGTGGCGAAATGATTGCCGTTGGAAAAGTGGGATGCGACTCTGAATCGGCTCGCCAGGTGATAGGGGAAAGTGGAGCCCGTCCGCTTGTTCATAGCGATTATCTATATATTGATTAATAAAAAATTAGCATAATGAGTAACGAGATATATAAATCGGCCCGAATCGCAGCCCGAAAACTGAATCGCATATCGGCCGAAAAAATCAATGCATTATTGATGAATCTTGCCGATGCAGTAGAGGCAAATATAGAACAAATTCTTGATGCCAATGCTCTTGATTTGCAACGAATGAGTCAAGATGATCCAAAATATGACCGTTTGAAATTGACCGATGGTCGTTTGCGCGACATTGCTTCCGATATGCGTTCGGTGGCATCGTTGCCCTCGCCATTGAATGTGACATTATCAAGCGTGACTCGTCCCAATGGAATGGTTATTAATAAAGTGACAGTTCCATTTGGAGTTATAGGTGTGATTTATGAGGCTCGTCCTAATGTAACCTTTGATGTGTTCTCGTTATGCGTAAAAGCCGGTAGCGCTTGCTTGCTCAAAGGAGGTAGCGATGCTCGCGACACAAATGAATGTGCCGCTGCGTTAATTCGCCGAGTTCTTGTAGAGCAAGGTTTCGACGAAAATACAGTAACCTTGTTGCCAGCATCGCGCGAAGCGACTGCCGAAATGCTCGCTGCGGTGGGTGAGGTTGACCTTATAATCCCTCGTGGAAGCAAGCAATTGATTAATTTTGTGCGCGATAACTCACGAGTTCCTGTGATTGAAACCGGAGCAGGAGTGTGTCACACCTATGTGCATCAATCGGGATTAATAGACCATGCGCGTGAGATTGTGTTGAATGCTAAAACACGCCGAGTGAGTGTGTGTAACTCGCTCGATACATTGATTATCGACCGCTCACGATTAAGTGATTTGGAGCAGATATGCGCTCCGCTTGCCGAAAAAGCAGTTACGATATATGCCGATGACGACGCATATGCTGTTCTTGAAGGGAAATATGAAAAATTAGAGCGTGCCACAGCCGATGATTTTGGTCGTGAGTGGCTCGACTATAAGATGTCGGTTAAAACAGTTGCCGATATTGACGAAGCAATAGAATTTGTTGAAACACACACCTCGCGTCATAGTGAATCAATCGTAGCACAAGATAAAGAGATTATTGAACGATTCTGTCGTGATGTTGATGCCGCATGTGTTTATGCCAACGTATCTACAGCCTTTACCGATGGCGGTCAGTTTGGGTTCGGAGCCGAAATAGGTATTTCAACTCAGAAACTTCATGCTAGAGGCCCGATGGCGTTGCCCGAAATCACCACTTATAAATATGTTATAACCGGCGATGGGCAAGTGAGATGGTAGAATTTTTTTGAAAAATAAAGGAATTGCTAAAATAAATAGTTTTAGCAATTTTTTTTGATATTAAATATCAATATAATCTAAAAGGATTGTATCTTTGTGAAAAGAAACAAAAAGAAATATATTTCATTAACGAGATTCAGTTTTATGAATAAAAAACTCATAATTTCGGCTATTGCAGCAACAGCATTATTAAGTGCCACCGGTCAAATAAATTCTCCAAAGAATGATGGGTATTATGACCGAGCGATGTTTATGTATCAAGATGAAAATTATCAAGGATGCATTGACCAGATGTCGCGCCTATTGAAAATGAATCCTACGATTCAACAACAAGAGGTGGCTGAATATTTTATTGCAATGTCATCAATGCAACAAGGAGACAAAAATGCGATAAAAAAGTTGGCTGAATTTTTAGAAAAATATCCGGCATCACTTTATCGAATGAATGTTGTGATGGCAATAGGAGATTGTCATTTTGCCGACGGAAACTATTATGAGGCATTGAATCAATATAAAAAGGTTGAACCCGAAGCATTGGAAGAATCACGGGCGCAAGATTATGCATATCGTATGTCATATTCCTATTTGAAAGTGGGTGATTCACTTGAGGCTGCCAAAGGCTTTCAACCATTGTTGACATCTTCAAAATATGGTAATTCGGCTAAATTTTATACCGGATATATTGCATATACCAATAAGGATTATGATACTGCTCTAAAATTCTTCAATCAAGTAGATGGCAACTCTGAATTAGGAGATATGACATCATATTACAAGAGTCAAATCTATTATTTGAAAAACGATTATGCAAAGGCATTGCCATTGGCTCGTAAGATGCTTGATAAAGATGTAGATCAGTCGTATATTGCCGAGGCTAATCGTATAGTAGGCGAATCATTATATCATCAAGGAGATTTTACTGCTGCTATACCATATTTGCAACAATATGTGCAAGGAGTTGATATGCCGATAACTACTACTCGTTATATACTTGGGGTGTGCCAATTCAAGACTAAAGACTATTCTAATGCAGTAGAAAGTCTTGAGGGAGTGATAGGCGAGGATAATGCAATGGGGCAAAGTGCCTACCTCATTATCGGTCAGTCATTGTTGAAACAAAATGACACGCATGCGGCTGTAATGGCTCTTGATAAAGCGGTGAAGATGAATCATGATATTGAGATACAAGAAGTCGCTTTCTACAATTATGCAGTGGCAAGTTTGCAAGGTGGATCAATCCCATTTGGCAACTCGGTAGAGAATTTTGAAGAGTTTCTTCGTCGTTATCCCAATAGCAAATATGTGCCCAAAGTGCAAGAATATATTGTGACAGGATATATGACCGATAATAACTATGAACGCGCATACCGTAGTATTGAAAGAATCAACAATCCGAGTGATGCGATATTGAAAGCCAAACAGAGAGTTTTGTATTCTTTGGCTACTCGTAATTATGCAAATGGGAATGTTGATGAAGCATTAAATCAATTCCTTGGTTCAAAGGAATTATCACAATATGATGCCGAATTATCGCGTGAAACCGATTTGTGGATTGGAGATTGTTATTATGCAAGAGGTGATTATGATGCTGCTGCCGATAAATATTTATCATTTGCAGAGGCTTCTTCCGATGATGCAATCAATTTGTCGTTGGCATATTACAATTTGGGATATGCTCGCTTGAAGAGCAAGCGTTATGATGATGCCATAACTAATTTTGAAAATGCGCTCGATGACACTAAAAATCTTGAAAAAGAGGTTGTTGCCGATGCTTATTGTCGTATAGGTGATTGCTATTATTATAACTCTGATTTTAGTGAGGCAATCAAAAATTATGAAAAAGCCTATAAAGCAAATCCTGAAACCGGGGATTATGCGTTGTATCAAAAGGCAATGATGAGTGGCAATCGACGAGATTATGGCACAAAAGTTAAGGTGTTAAATGAGGTGCTTGAGCAATTTCCTACTTCGGGATTAATACCATCGGTTTTATTGCAAAAAGCCGAATGCTATATCGAACAACAAAAATATGGTAATGCAATAGAAACTTATAAACAACTTGTAAAAGAATATCCAACAACCTCTCAAGGGCGAAATGGATATTTACAGTTGGCAATTGCTTATCTTAACCAAGGAAATAAAAGCAAAGCCATTGATGCATATAAAAGCGTAATAATAGATTATCCAACAAGTGACGAAGCACGAGTGGCAAGCCAAGATCTTATGCGCATATATGCCAATGATAATATGCTTGAAACATATACAGCATTCATGTCAACCGTGCCCGGCGCATTGCCTATAGAAAAATCAGAATTGGAAGAGGCAGCCTTTATAGCTGCCGAGAACGCTTATCTTGATGGGAAAGGTGATCAACAACTTAAATCATATTTAAAACAATATCCCGGTGCAGCTCATGAACCGGCAGTGTTGTCACTTCTTGCTGTTAGCGCATATAATAACGATAATGAAAAAGACGCATTGAAATATGCCAACGATGTTATTACTCGATATCCCGACAATGTAGCAGTTGAATCAGCATTAGCGGTAAAAGCAGAGGTTGAATATAATCGAGGTGATTTAAAAAATGCTCTTGTTGATTATACAAAATTGGAAGCGCACGCATCAACTACCAAGATGTTGACTGAAGCGCGTGCCGGAGTATTAAGATCATCTTACGATTTGGCTAAATATGATGAAGTAATCGTTGTTGCCGATAAATTATTGGCTTCACAAATCAGCGGAGAATTAAAATCAGAGGTTTTATTCAAGAAGGCAACTTCGATGAGCAATAGAGGAAAATCAACAAATGCAGTTGAAATATGGACATCGCAGCGTGATAATGTTGAGAGTGTCTATGGCGCAATGAGTGCAATTGAATTAGGTCAATATTATTATGACAATGACCAATTAGATAAGGCCCGCAAGGTAGTTGAGGATTTTGTCGGATCATCTACTCCATATCAATATTGGGTAGCACGAGGATTTATACTCCTTTCAGATATAAATCGAAAGGAAGGTCGCTTGTTTGAGGCAAATGAATATTTA
Organism: Muribaculaceae bacterium; assembly: GCA_017409345.1. Classification (GTDB taxonomy): domain Bacteria; phylum Bacteroidota; class Bacteroidia; order Bacteroidales; family Muribaculaceae; genus RGIG4079. The sequence continues at coordinate 112,684 of JAFQSX010000012.1, forward strand.
CGCACGTTGCGTGAAAATTACCCTAATTCGGATGCTGATATATTTAAAATGATTGACGAACGTCTTAAATAACAATGATTATGAAAACAATACAATATACAATTATATCATTTGCTATTGCCGTAGCGACATCCTTAGGCTCCTCGGCACAAGACTTGAATAAAGAAATATCTATAGATAAAGATATAGTCCCTGAAATGAAGGAATCAGATAGGATTTATTCAAGCCCGACAGTGCCTCAAATGAAAATTAAAAATGTAAAACTTAATTACAATGAAAAGGCCAAAGTGACCGATGTCGTGTCATCTATCGTAATGCTTGATGCTGCTGAGAATATTGATACTATGAAAATTTCACCATATAAGGGCTATGCAATGTTGGGTTATTTCCCGGTGTATAACTTGGATTTTTCAGCAGGATATCGTTTTATTGATAATGAAAAAATGAAACTAAATGCATGGGCGCAATATAATGGGTTGTCGTATGATGCTACTCCTAGAAGTGGAAAAGAGATGTCTTTATATGACCATGAGGTAACGCTCGATGTGAATTATGCACAACGCATCAATAATAAATCTATATTGAAGTTAAATGCTGATTATTCTTATAATCACTTCAGTTGTCCTTGGTGGGGGAGTGATTATACTCAAAATGTAAATCAATTTAATATCGGGGGTAAATGGTATTCATCAATAGATGGCCTCAAATATAATGTTGATGCAAGATATAATTACTTTGGTTATGGTAAAGATGCTAATTATAATTTAACTAAATATGAACACTCCGGATCGGGATTTGATGCGGTTAAAGAACATAATGTAAATGTCAATGCCGGAGCGTCACTAGAGATTGCTGATGATGCGTCAGTGGCATTGGATTTGGGTGTTGCAATCGCTCACGACAACCACTTTTTAAAACCTTCATGGGGACTATGGAATGAAAACAGCCATTGGCATGGATATAAAGATAATGATGGATATACTCATTCTATATTGACATTGATACCTCATTATGATTTTAAATGGCGTGATGTTACTGCCAAAATTGGAGCAAGAGTAGATTTGCAATTAGATATTGACACAGAGATAAATTTTGCCCCCGATGTATATGTTAATTGGGATGCAACGAAGTTTATATCGGCTTATGCTCGATTTGCAGGAGGGGTTTATCAAAATACACTGTCATCGGTATTTGATGAGTCACATTATTTTATGTCATCGGTAGCGTATGGTAATTCAAAACTGCCATTTGTGATTGATGCAGGGGTATATCTTGGTCCATTTAAGAATGCAACAATAGAGGTGTTTGGAGGATATGCTCATGCAAATGACTGGTTGATGCCTATTGTGATAAAAGAGAATGAACATTTGATGGATGAAGTAGATCTCAAAGGTTGGCATGTAGGAGTTGCGGCATCTTATAGATATAAAAATTGGGGTAAGATGCGAGTAAGTTATGAAATGGCACCCCAATCACATGATAAAGGATATTATATGTGGCGTGACCGAGCAAAACATGTCGTTAAAGCATCGGCAGTGATAACACCTATTGCTCCACTTGATGTGACTTTGGATTATGAATATCGTGGAAGTCGTTGTTCTTATAAGCAATCGGTTATCTATAATCAACCTCAAAATGAATTATATCCATCCTACTCTCGTCTATCACTTGGCCAAATGAATAATTTGTCAATAGGGGGATTATATCGTTATACCGACCAAATAAGTTTCTTTGCACGATTGGAAAATATACTTAATCGCAAGTATGATTTATTATATGATATTCCTTCACAGGGATTTACCGGATTGGTCGGTGCAACATATAAATTTTAAATAAATAATCATAACGACATAAGAGATAGAGATGTGTGTGGATTTATCCATGCACATCTTTGTTTTGTGTCTAAAATTGCGTAAAATAAAGATATCTGAGCCGATAAAATGCAAAAAACAGCGCTTGACTTGGTGTAATACAAAGAAAAGTTGTATATTTGCAAATTGAAATATTCTCGAAATATATTAATAACTTAAAATAATTTTAACAACAAAATGCAAAGTAAAGGAACATTAGGAACCGTCGTTTCAGGCGTTATTGCCATTTTCTTGGTAATAGTGTGTCTTTTCTACATGTCTTTCTCTTTTGTTTCAAGTAGTTATGAGTCAAAAGCAGAAGAGTATGCCCTTAAAATGGCAGGAAAAGAAGGAAGCGAATCTGAGACTTACAACAAGGCTTATAACCAATACCTTAAAAGCCATGGTGATTCAACAGTTTATCTCGGTTATACTCTCAACGAGGTGCGCAAATGGGGTGTAAACCTCGGTCTTGACCTCAAAGGTGGTATGAACGTGATTCTTCAATTAGATATGCCCGATGTAGTTCGTGGTATGGCTAATGTTGCTGCAAATGACAGCGTATTTGAAAAAGCACTTAAATTTGCTGATGAACAAGTTGCTAATCATCAATCAGACGACTTCGTGGGCTCATTCCTCGAAGAGTATAGCAAACTTAACCCAAAAGCCAATTATGCTGAATTATTTAAAGATAAAGTGGCTAAAGGCGATGGTATTGATGCAGTAAGAAATAAAATTAAAGCAGAGGTAAAAAGCCTCGTTGAAACATCGGCAACAAACGTACTCCGTAGCCGTATCGACCAATTTGGTGTTGTTTCTCCTAACATTCAAGTCCTTAAAGATAAAGACGGCCAAATTCTTCTTGAACTTCCTGGTGTAAAAGACCACGACCGCGTACGCGATCTTTTGCTCCGTTCGGCTGCTCTTGAATTCTATACAGCCTACAAGCAAGATGAACGTCAAACAGCATTCAATGCTCTTACTCAACTCAATGATGCATTTGCTGCTGATTCAGTAAACGCTGGTAAGAAAAAACTTTATGAAATTCTTGCAAATGCTAATCCCGGTGCTTCAATTGCCGGTTATGTAGCCGACGAAATGGCTATTGCATCGGTTGATTCTATTTTGGCATATGGCGAAGCAAAGAAAATCCTTCCTGCCGATATGGAACTCCGTTGGAGTGTTAAACCTGAAAAATTCACTGACCGTTCAACAGGTGAAGAAGTTGTTCTCGGTTATGGTTTATATGTATTGAAATCAACAAATGGCAAGCCTGCACTTGATGGTGATTGTGTAGTTGATGCTTCTACCGGTCTTGATGACTTCAAAGGTAGCACAGTATCAATGACAATGGATGGTGAAGGTGCTAAAGGTTGGGCTCGCGTAACAGGCGCTAACGTAGGTAACCAAATTGCTATCGTACTTGACGACCGTGTATATTCAGCACCTAATGTGAACGATGCTATCGAAGGTGGCCGTTCTGAAATCACAGGTGACTTCTCAGTTGAAGAAGCAAAAGACTTGGCAAACGTGTTGAAGAGTGGTAAAATGACTGCTAAAGTTGAAATCATCTCTGACATGGTTATCGGTCCATCACTTGGTCAACAAGCAATTGAAGCAGGTTTCATTTCATTCATCGTGGCACTCGTGTTGTTGATGATCTTCATGATGGCATACTATGGTGTAATCCCCGGTATGGTAGCCAACTTCGCATTGATTTGTAACTTGTTCTTTACATTTGGAATCCTTTCTTCATTCCAAGCAGTATTGACAATGTCGGGTATTGCCGGTATCGTACTTTCTCTTGGTATGGCTGTGGATGCTAACGTGCTTATCTTTGAACGTACCAAAGAAGAACTTCGTGCAGGTAAAGGCGTGCGTGCTGCTATCGCTGATGGTTATAGCAACGCATTCTCTGCAATCTTTGACTCTAACTTAACTTCAATCATCACAGGTGTTATCTTGATGTCGTATGGAACAGGTCCTATCAAAGGTTTCGCTACTACATTGATTATTGGTATCGTTTGCTCATTCTTCACAGCAGTATATTTGAGCCGTATCATCTTTATCTGGTGGGGTAAAACAAAAGCATTCCAAAAACTTACATTCACAACTGCTATTTCAAAGAATGTGTTTACTAATGCTAAATATAACTTCCTCGGTGGTCGCAAGATTGGATTCTCAGTATGCGCAGTATTTATCGCAATTGTAATAGCATCATTCTTCTTCAAAGGACTTAACCAAGGTATCGACTTCTCAGGTGGTCGCAACTATGTTGCTAAATTTGAACAAAGTGTTGATCCTGTTAAACTTCAAGAAGAACTTGCACCTGAATTCCCTGATGCATCGGTTTCAGTTATTACAATTGAAAACTCTAACCAAGTGCGTATCTCTACCAACTATAAAATCAATGATGAAAATGCAAGCGTAGATAAAGAAATTACTGACAAGTTGTTTAAGGTATTGAAACCTTATCTACGTCAAGGTATGACTGCTGAAGAGTTCTCTACTACCGACGCAAACCAAGGTATCATCAGTTCTCAAAAGGTAGGTCCTACAGTGGCAGATGATATGCGTACAGGTGCTATCATAGCAGTGATTCTTTCACTTATTGCTATGTTCTTGTACATTTTGGTACGTTTCCGCAATGTCGCATTCTCTGTAGGTGCGCTTGCCGCTGTTGCATTTACTGCATTTTCAATTATTGGTGTTTACTCACTTTGTTGGGGTTGGTTGCCATTTGCAATGGAAATTGACCAAAACTTCATCGCTGCAATATTGACAATCATCGGTTATCAAATCAATGACACCGTGGTGGTATTTGACCGTGTGCGTGAAAATGTAGGTCTTTATCCTAAACAAGACTTCTTTACAACAATCAATAATTCAATTAACGCTACATTGGGTCGTACAGTGATGACTTCAGGTACTACATTGCTCGTATTGCTTTGTATCTTCATCCTTGGTGGTGATGCAATTCGCAGTTTCGTATTTGCAATGTTGATTGGTGTAATCATCGGTACTCTTGCAACTATGTTCGTTGCATCTCCCGTTGCTTACCTTACTGACAGCCGTCGCAAAGCAAAAAAGGCTTCAAAGTAATAAACTAATAAACTTTATATTTCAAACTACCGCAATCTCGTGATTGCGGTAGTTTTTTTATGTTTATTGGTTTGCGCAAAATAGAAAGAAGAGGCATTTCCTATATAATAATGTGTATTTTGTCATGATTTTTACTCCAATATGGGAAAACAATGTTAAAAAATGCCCGATAATTTGTTGATAATAGTAACTATATGATTTCTTTTTTCTAATTTTGTCGGTCGAAAAAATTAAAATGGATTAAAATAGGAAAAATATATGCTGAAAAATCTTGTAATAGTCGAATCTCCAGCCAAAGCCAAAACAATTGAAAAATTTCTTGGCAAAGATTATAAAGTAATGTCAAGTTACGGACATATCCGTGATTTGCGAAAAAAGAATTTCAGCATTGATGTTGAAAATAATTTCGCACCTATATACGAAATACCCGAAGACAAGAAAGAACTTGTCGCTACATTGAAAAAAATGGCAAGTGAGGCACAGATGGTGTGGCTCGCATCCGATGAAGACCGTGAAGGGGAGGCTATCTCATGGCACCTTTATGAAGTGCTGGGTTTAAAACCCGAAAACACTCGTCGCATTGTATTTCATGAAATTACCAAAAATGCGATCCTTAATGCAATCGAGAATCCTCGTTCGATAGATATGAATCTTGTTGATGCGCAACAAGCGCGCCGTGTGCTTGACCGCATTGTGGGCTTTGAACTATCACCTGTGTTATGGAAAAAAATAAAACCTGCATTGTCGGCCGGTCGTGTGCAATCGGTGGCTGTGCGTCTCATCGTAGAGCGTGAAGAAGAAATAAAAGCATTTAAGTCGGAGCCTTACTTCAGAGTGAATGCGGTGTTTACTACAACTGACGGTGCTGAAGTTAAAGCCGAGTTGTCAAAACGCTTGGCAAGTGAAGAAGAAGCACAGAAGTTTCTTACCGATTGTATCAGTGCAACATATAAAGTGGGGGATGTGAATGTGAAACCGATGAAAAAATCTCCCGCTCCTCCATTTACGACTTCAACTCTCCAACAAGAAGCATCGCGTAAACTAGGTTTTACCGTGTCACAAACAATGATGGTGGCTCAACGTCTATATGAAGCAGGGCATATCACATATATGCGTACCGACTCGGTAAATCTTTCATCGCTTGCAATAAATACCATCTCAAAAGAGATTAAAGATAAACTAGGCGAGCAATATCTCAAGGTGCGTCGCTATCACACTAATTCTAAAGGTGCACAAGAGGCTCACGAGGCTATCCGACCAACTTATATTGATAAACATGAAATCGACGGCACGTCGCAAGAAAAACGCCTTTATGCGCTTATCTGGAAACGTACTATTGCATCGCAAATGGCCGATGCCGAATTGGAAAAAACCACAATAGATATTTTGCCCTCTACTCGTAGCGAAAATTTCATTGCTATCGGTGAGGTTATCAAGTTTGATGGGTTCCTAAATGTATATATAGAAGGCCACGACGATGATAATGCTGAGGCAGAGTCAGAAGGCTTATTGCCAATGATGAAAGTCGGTGATGGCTTGGCAAATAAATCTATTGTGGCAACTCAACGCTTTACTCAACAACCCATTCGTTACACTGAAGCATCGTTGGTAAAAAAGATGGAAGAGTTGGGAATAGGACGTCCTTCAACATACGCGCCTACTATTTCAACAATTCAACAGCGTGAGTATGTTGAAAAAGGAGACAAGCAAGGCGAAAAACGTGAATTTGTCACTCTCACTCTCAAAGCGGGAAAAATTGCTACTCGCACAAAGAGTGAAACAGTGGGAGCCGATAAAGGGAAACTCATACCGACCGATATAGGGGTTGTCGTTAATGAGTTCTTGACTAAATATTTCCCTAATATTCTTGATTATAATTTTACTGCCAATGTTGAAGAGAAATTTGACGATGTGGCCGAAGGAAAATTACAATGGAGCGATGAAATAGGGGAATTCTATACAATGTTCCACCCCGGAGTAGAAGAGGCTATGAATATGCGTCTCGAACACAAAGTCGGGGAGCGACAATTGGGAGTAGATCCCAAAACCGGTAAACCAGTTTCGGTAAAAATCGGTCGATTTGGTCCTTTAGTGCAATTAGGCGAAGGTGATGTAGAAGAAAAACCACAATTTGCTTCGTTGTTGAAAGGGCAATCGGTGTCAACTATCACGCTTGAAGAAGCGTTGAAACTATTTGAATTCCCTCGCACAATAGGTGAATATGAAGATAAAGATGTGACAGTGGCTATAGGCCGATTCGGACCATATATTAAGCACGACAATAAATTTGTATCAATTCCTAAAGCATATGCTCCAGCAGCCATCACTCTTGAAGAGGCAATACAGTTGATTGTGGATAAACGTGAAGCCGAAACCAAGAAAGTGGTTAAAACATTTGATGAAGATGCCGACTTGCAAATTCTCAATGGTCGTTATGGGGTTTATATCGCTTATAAGAAATCAAATTATAAGATACCCAAGACGGTGAAAGAACCGGCTAATCTCACTTATGATGAGTGTAAAGAGATTATCGAATCGCAAGATTCAACTCCAAAGAAGTCAACTACTCGTCGCCGTGTAACTACTCGTAAAAAAGCATAATCATAATGGCAAAGAAACTTACGCATAAGCCGGGTGCCGAACGTCAACGCTTTCGCCCCGACATTATAGAAACCTATAAGGTTGAGACTGAAACTACGTTGTTGCCATTCTTGTTTGAGTCAATGCCTCAACGAAAACGTGTTACCGTTAAAGATTATCTTAAGCATAATCAAGTGGCAGTGAATAATGTGCCATTGACGCAGTTTAACACCGAGTTGCATCCCGGAGATGAGGTGAAAGTAAATATTTCGCGTGAGTTTCAAGTGTTTTATCATCGACGTATGCAATTAGTATATGAAGATGATGATATCATTGTAGTAAATAAGGGTTATGGCTTGTTATCAATGGGAACCGATAAGGTGAAGGATGGTACAGCCTATTCAATTGTCCGTGACTATGTAAAATGGCAAGACCCTCGAAATAAGATATTTATTGTGCATCGTCTTGATCGCGACACATCGGGGCTGATGATGTTTGCTAAAAGCATTGAGGCTAAAGAAGCAATGCAGCATAATTGGAATAATATGGTGCTCAATCGCAAATATTTGGCCGTCGTAGAAGGTAAGGTTGAAGAAACTGAAGGTACAATAAAAAGTTATCTTGCCGAGAATACTCAGTTTGAAGTATATTCAACCGAAAACCCCGAAGAAGGTCAACTCGCGGTAACTCGTTATAAAACACTAAAATGCAAAAACGGATATACGTTGCTTGAGGTGGAACTTGATACCGGTCGTAAAAATCAGATTCGTGTTCACATGAAAGACCTTGGGCACCCCATCGTTGGCGACCGCAAATATGGTGCGAGAACAAGCCCCATACATCGTCTGGCACTTCATGCACAGACACTCCGTTTTATCCACCCCATCACTCGCAAAGAGATGAATTTTACAACCCCCATCCCATCTTCATTTGACTCAATCGTCAAGTAATTCATAATGCATAATTTATCAAGTGATAATTTATAATTCATAATGGAATGAGTGGGTATAATGAAGGAAATATTATTGTACATAAAAGTAAATTGTTTGCTATAAGGAGCATAAATTTATATAAATTTTTATGTAAAGAGCATGCCGAGTATGTGATTTCAAAGCAACTTCTGAGAAGTGGAACGAGTATAGGAGCAAACGTAAAAGAGGCAATAAGAGCTCAGACTCTCCCCGATTTTATTACTAAGATGAATGTTGCATTAAAAGAGGCAAGCGAAAGTGAGTATTGGATTGAGTTGCTTCAAGAAACAAATTTTATAGATAATGCAAGCGCAGGTAGCCTTTTAGCAGATTGTGTTGAATTGATAAAGTTGCTCACTGCAATAATTAAAACCTCAAAAGAAAAGCAATGCAATATGTAGCATAATGCATTATGAATTATGCATTAATAATAGCAAATAGTTAATTATGAATTATGCATTATGAATTAATAATAGGTTTGGGAGAGGTATTGTGGGATATGCTCCCACAAGGGCGTCAATTGGGGGGTGCACCGGCTAATTTTGCCTATCATGTGAGCCAATTAGGCTATCAAGGCATTATTGTGAGTGCAGTGGGGAATGATGCGCTTGGGAATGACATTGTTAAAGAGTTAGATTCTCATGGCATTGCGTCGCGCATATCTATCGTTGATGCTCCCACCGGAGTTGTAAATGTGTCGGTCGATGATAAGGGGATTCCCTCTTATGAAATCGTTGAAAATGTGGCATGGGATAATATCCCATATAGTGAAGATCTGCAATATTTAGCATCACAAGCGGTTGCGGTGTGTTTTGGGTCACTTGCACAACGTGAGGTCGTGTCACGTGATACCATAATACAATTTATTGAGTCCTTACCCCCTACATGTTTGAAAGTCTTTGATATAAACCTACGTCAGAGATACTATACTCGCGAGATTATAGAGTGGTCATTGGAACATTGCGACGTGTTGAAACTCAATGATGACGAGTTGGCGATTATAAAGGAAATGCTAGAAGCCACTACATTGAGTGATGACTCATTTGTGGCAAAATTGAAGCAACTCTATGATTTAAAGATTGTAATACTCACATGTGGAGAAAAGGGTAGTAGTGTATATTATGACGATGAGGTGAATTTTGAATTAACCCCACAGGTAGAGGTGGTTGACACCGTTGGAGCAGGAGATTCGTTTACTGCCGCATTTGTAGCAACCTTATTGCAAGGAAAATCGGTCGTCGAAGCACATCGCCAAGCCGTAGCGACCTCCGCTACTACTTGCACCCACAAGGGGGCAATATAAATGAAATGAAAGAGGATAGAGTAGAAAGCAAAAATAAGTCTTTCAGCGCTTGTTTGAGCGAATCCTATGTAATTAAATTTTAATGGATTTGTTATATTTAACTATGTCAGATTTTAATTTTCCTGTTTCCTCTTTTCATTTTCCTCTTTAAATACTATCTTTGTAAGAAATTATAACCCTCTACACTCATGAAACAATATCTCGACCTCCTAAGCCATATAATGGAACATGGCACTCAAAAGAGTGACCGAACAGGTACCGGAACGCGAAGCGTATTTGGTTATCAAATGCGTTTTAATCTTGCCGATGGTTTCCCATTGCTCACCACAAAGAAACTACACCTCAAATCAATCATTCATGAATTGTTGTGGTTCCTCAAAGGGGATACAAATGCAAGGTATCTTCAAGAAAACGGTGTGAGAATATGGAATGAGTGGGCCGATGAAAATGGCGATCTTGGTCATATCTATGGCTATCAATGGCGTTCATGGCCCGATTATAATGGAGGACATATCGACCAAATTTCGGAAGTGATTGAAACAATCAAAAATAACCCCGATTCGCGTCGCATAATTGTGAGTGCATGGAATGTGGCAGATCTTCCCAATATGAATTTGCCTCCTTGTCACGCATTCTTCCAATTCTATGTGGCCGATGGCAAATTGAGTCTTCAGCTTTACCAACGAAGTGCCGACACATTCCTCGGTGTGCCGTTCAATATTGCATCTTATGCGCTATTGCTCATGATGGTGGCGCAAGTAACCGGTCTTGAGGTGGGCGATTTTGTTCACACCCTTGGCGATGCTCATATCTATAACAACCACTTTGAGCAGATTCAAGAACAATTATCGCGCGAACCACGCAAATTGCCTCGCATGGTAATTAATCCCGAAGTGAAAAATATTTTTGATTTCAAATACGAAGATTTTACACTCGAAGATTACGACCCACACCCCCACATCAAAGGCATTGTAGCAGTCTAACTTTAATGCATAATTAACTCGGTCAAGCCTCGTTGACCCCTTTGGGGTTCATAATGCTTTCTTGTTGTCATCTGTCTTTTAGAATGCTTGGAGTTAGGAAGGGACAAAAAGTAAATAAAATATATCATTAAGAATGATGAATAATAACCATAATGAGATTTTAGGTAAGATGGATATATCAATAATAGTTGCAGTGGCTCGTGATAATGCTATTGGGCGAAAGGGAGATTTGTTGTTTCATATCAGTGCCGATTTGCGTCGATTTAAAGAGATAACAATGGGTCACCCCATCATTATGGGGCGTAAAACCTTTGAATCATTCCCCAAAGGGCCGCTTCCCGGACGTCAAAATATCGTTATTACTCGTCAAAGCGACTATACTCGCGAGGGAATAACTGTTGTGGGCTCATTTGCCGATGCTCTCACGGCGGCAAATGACGTAGATGGAGTATTTGTTATCGGAGGTGGAGAAATCTATCGTGAGGCGATTAAAAGCGCTTCAAAACTATATCTTACCGAGATTGACGCATCGGTTGATGATGCCGACACATTTTTCCCTGCAATAGATACAAAAGAATGGCAGGTAACCGAAGAAGGGGAGTGGATTGTCGATGAACGCACCGGAGCACGTTATCGCTTCATTTGTTTATCTCGCCAATAACCACTATCTTTGCCACGCAAATAGAGAAGCCTCGGTAGTTCAACGGATAGAATAGAAGTTTCCTAAACTTTTGATAGCAGTTCGATTCTGCTCCGAGGTACAAAGTGATGTCAAGAAGAGCAGTGCCAATGGCGCTGCTCTTCTTGTTTTTAGTGAAGTTGGAATGGGAGATTAAGGTCCTTAAGGACTTTAACGACCTTAAGGACTCTAAAGAGCAACGATGTCCGAGAGGGAGAAAAAAAGCGAGCAACCCATGTGGGTTGCTCGCCGTTACTTGCCCGAAGGCAATTATGTATTATGCATTATTTCACGAGAACTTTAGAAGCTTTGTTACCTTGAACTTTGATGAATACACCATTTTCAGGGTTAGCAACTTTCACACCTTGGAGGTTGTAGTAAACAGCAGGAGCATTGTTGTCGATTTCAATATTTTCAACACCAGCTTCACTTGCTTTCACAAGGTTGAATTTTGCCCATTTAGCATTGGCTTTGAATGCATCAAAAGCTGCATCGGGGACGATGATTGTGATGTCGGCAAATTTAACATCAAATTCATCTAAAATAGACACGTAGGCAGGAGCTTCTACACCAAAGTAATTACTCCAATCAATTGTTTGCATAGAGGTGCAGTCATCAAACATATTTGAACCGAGTTTCATGCCTGGAGCAAAAATTGCTTTTGTGAGCGAAGTACAACCTGAGAATGCATATTCAGTGTCGGTGAGGCTAACACATCCACTCAAGTCAATTTCTTTCAATGCAGAACATCCAAGGAATGCAGAGTTGAAGTCGCCAAATTTAGCAGCTTCAGTAGCTGTAGGCATAATTACAGTGTGAAGAGCGCGACAGCCAAAGAACACACCTGTTTTAGAGAAACCGGCAGGAACATAAAGGTCGGTCAATGCTACGAGGGTAGCTTGGCTCATGTCAACAACTTCAAGAACGTCATTGCCGGCTTTGGGCAATCCCATATTATTGCCTATTGCATTTGTTAAAGCGGTAAATCCGGCAGTATTCCATTCACCGGTGAGAACAATCTTGCGAGCATTGGCAAGTGATGAAGGGATGTTGTTTGCTCCAAATTTAAATACTCCTTCTTCGGGTTTTGCTATTGTGAGTTTATTCCATTTGGCATCAGCGACAAACGCATCGTAAGCGGCAACAGGGACAGTTACAGTAATCGCTTTCAAATCACTGATGTATTGGAATGCATCGCTACCCATTGCTGGAGCAGTTGTGCCAGAGTAAGAAGTCCAATCGATTGATTTAAGAGATTGGCAATCGCCAAACATAAATTTACCAATAGAGATATAAGCAGGAAGGACAACGCTTTCAAGAGACATACATTTGTCAAATGCGCTTTCGGTACCTGTTGTGATTGATTCACAGTCAGAGAGGTCTATTGATGTGATTGCACATTCATAGAATGCGTCAACGATAGATGTTACGTTTGAGCAACCTTTCAAGCTGATGTTAGCCAAAGAAGAGCAGTTTTGGAATGCAGAACGAAGACTTGTAAAGTTTGCGGCTTGGTCTTCAACAGGCATAACCACAGTGTGAAGAGCCTTAAGCCCACGGAATGTGCCGTATGAACCTGCGCCTATTGTTACGTATAATGATGTGCCATATTCAATTTCAGCTTGGCTCATGTCAATTTCTTCGATAGTGCTATTTCCTGCAGGAGGCCATCCTGTGTTGTTGCCGATAGACGCCGAAAGGTTAGTGAAATCGGCAGTAGTCCACATACCTGTGAGAATGAGTTTCTTTGCCGAAGCAAGTCCCGAAGGAATGCTTTTTGCGTCGAAAGTATAAATGCCATCACCGGTTTCTTGACGTTTTTCGCCAACGGCTATAGGAGATGTGGCAAATGTCATTTGGTCTTCTGATGAGTGGTCGCCAAGTTGTCCTGCACGGTTGTTACCCCAACCAAGAAGTTTCCCTTCTTCAGTGAGGATTGTTGTGAATCGTTGTCCCGATGCGATGAGTTTTATTGTTACATCACCAAGGGGAACTTCTATAGGAGTGGTTTCAAATGGGATATTGCTCAAATCGGCAGAAACGCCTTCGCCATTACCAAGTGCTCCATCAGCATTAGACCCCCAAGCATAAACTTTAGAGATAACGCCATTTTCGCCAACACCTACAACGCGTACGTTTTCGCAACCCGACATAGTGATAACCTTGCCGGGAATATTGACTTTAACAGGTGTTTGAACATAATGAACTGATGTGTCATTGAGACCAAGCATATTATTGTCGTTAGCACCCCAAGCCCAAAGAGAACCATCGGCTTTTATGCCATATGAACTACGGTCAACAGCAAATACTTCAACCCAATCGGTTTCAGTGCCTATTTGAGTGGGGACTTTCACATTTTGAGGAAGAGAACTCAATTGATCACAATCATTGAAGCCCCAGCCCCATAATGAACCGTCGGTTTTTAGAGCAAGAGTATGTGATGCTCCTACTGTAGCTTGTTTCCAATCGGTGTCAGTGCCAATTTGCTTAGGAGTTGATTGGTTGGCGTAGTTGCCAAGCCCAAGGGCACCCATTTCACCTTCGCCCCAAGCCCAAAGGGTTCCATCTGCTTTTAATCCGATTGCACTACGACCAAAGAAACGAGTAACAGCAACCGATACCCAATTATTATCTGTTCCAATTTGTGTAGGGGTTTTATGACTGATTCCGTCACCAACACCTTGAATACCTTTAGAATTGTCGCCAACAGCCCATAATGTGCCGTCTTCTTTGAGGAAGAATGCGTATGCTTGTCCAGATACTACACTATTCCAATTGGTATCAGTTCCTACTTGTTGAGGAACGGCCGTTTTTTCTGGACCATCAGCGCCAATGCCAAGTTGGCCACTTTCATTCCAGCCCCAAGCCCAGAGAGAACCATCGGCTTTAATAGCATAAGTACTACCATCGCCCGCAGTTACAAATTTCCATGTTTGAGTTTCGGCCGATGTACTTAATGAGATAGCCAAGCCACAAAGGGCAAGACCTAATTTTTTTAATTTTTTCATACGACTGATTATATTTAGTTATAAATTATTTTATTGCGATTTTTTGAGCGTTTCCACGCGGACCTTTCACAACATATACTCCGGTTGCGACATTTTCGAGTGAAATTGATGATTGTCCTTCGGTGATTTGTTGAGAATTGATTACTTTTCCGGTGAGGTCAAAAATGTTTAATTCTCCTGAAACAGATGAATTGATATTAATTGTGCTGCCGGCAACCATTACTTCAAATTCATTGTCGGTATCAATAGCAATGCTTTCAATACCGGCCTCAGAAATAGCCGAGCGAATCACCGGGCATATAGCAAATGTGGCATTTCCTCCACCATAACTTGCCACAGGACGCATATAATCGTTTTCGCCATTCATGCGGGCGAATGAGTTGTGTGAAAGGAGGTTGCTTTGTTCTACTTCATCCATTTTCTTGCCCATTAAGTCGGTCAAGAGGCATAAATCATCGTTTGCGGGGTTATTAGAGAAACCTTCAACCGAGATAAAGAAATAAGGTTTTCCATAAAGGTCGATAGGTTCATCAAGCACAATATTCCCAACGGCACCATCATAAGTCAATGCCCATGCTCCATTTTCGCCGTCAGCTTTGATATCGGTGTATTTGAGGTAGGCACCATTTAAAGGTAGGCTTGTCAATATCATTGCTGATTCGGTGATAGTGGGCAACCACACTTGAACGGTAAGTTTTGCGCCTTCGGCATATTTTGTCGGTTTTTTATAGAAATAAATGTTTATGCCATCGAGATAGGTGTCATCTTGTCCCACCATAAATAGGTTTCCCCAACCTTTAATATCTTTGGTGTTGGAACCGCCAAGGAATCCTTGACCATCGCCATACGACATAGCTCCTAATGAATAAGTGGCGTTTTCAGGGATTACATAATCTCCAACAGCTTGTCCATGTACACGCATGTCAATTGTTGTGATTTCAGCGATGCCTCCGGTTTTTACTTTTTCATTGCCTCCGGCCGAGGTCATTGACATAGATGGGGTAAATGAACTTGTACCGTTGGCAGTGGTTACTGTGAGAGTAGGCATGTCATAAAGACCTGCTTTGTTGTATTTTACTACTGCGTCTTGTGTTGTCAATGTTGCATTGTCTCCACCGGGCACTGACCATGACCAAGCAGAAGGAACGCCTGTTGATTGATCTTTATACACAACATCGGTTCCTAACGGAGCCCACAAAAATGCACCTTCGTTTATCGCCTTGTGGCGAGCCAACATATTGCATACAGGAATGCTTTCTGAAGAATGAGTCCCCAAATTGGCTAATACTGCCGGCATTGCATAATGTGCATCGCTTATAGCATAAGTTGTCATTGGTACTTTTGTTTCAGCTTCTTTTGGTTGACTCTGAAGCTTTGTGACAGAATAGTCTTGAGCCGAAATGGTTGACATTGACGTTACAGCCGCCATTAATGATACGAGTAATTGTTTATTCATATATAATTATTTATAGTTATTGCAATGATTGTCAATGAGTAAAAATTGCATATATATGCAATTATGTAATATTTTGATTTTTATGCGCCAAAGATAATGTATTTCGTGCTTTTTTACATATATTTTGATGTAAAAAATGTATAATTGTGATGAATTTTTATAATTTTGATCATTGACTCAAAATTCAATTGATTAAGATTTTTACACAACAAAAGCGAGCAGCCCATTGGACTGCTCGCCGTTACTTGCCCGAAGGCAGTTATGAATTATGCATTATGCATTATTTCACGAGAACTTTAGAAGCTTTGTTACCTTGAACTTTGATGAATACACCATTTTCAGGGTTAGCAACTTTCACACCTTGGAGGTTGTAGTAAACAGCAGGAGCGTTTTCTTCAGTTTCGATACCTTCTACACCTGATGCTTCTTTGATAGTGATTGTGTTGTTGTTAAGATCTACAGTAACTGTATAGTCTTTACCGGTTTCGATGTTAGCTTTACAGTTAGTGTCGGCATATTTGTAGATAGCAGTAGCTACGTTGAGTTCTACAGTTTTGTCACCATCAATACACATAGCCTTAGCATTGAATTCATCCCAAGTACCTTTTGTTTCAGAAAGTTTGAATTCTTTGTTGTCAAATTTGAGAGTAGCTTCGTAAACGCCAGCTTCTTCTGTCATAGCAAGAACTGCAGGATTAGCAGGATCCCAAGCGTTGTCGTGACCTACTATGTAAAGTTCAGCAGGACCTTCAAATGGTTTAGCAGGAGCGAATGTGTATTTACCAGCGAGTACACCAGGAATGAAGCGGTAGATAGCAACAGCTTCTTCGTTGATAGTTTCAACTGCGATAGAACCCATTTGACCCATACCGGTAGCAATACCTTCAGGAACATAAGTAGCGTGGAGTTTACCTGTTTCATCGTAAACACCGAAAGCAGCACTACGAGCAGAACCGTCGAGTGACATAGGAACAGCGAAGTAAGTTACATCACCAATTTTGAATGTAGCGAAACCTTCAGCACCGGCACCCTTAGTAGTTACACCGTTAGCATCGTTTTCAGTCAATGAAAGAACAACTTGTTCAGTAGCTTCTTCGTTCCAACCATACATTGATTGAGCAGAACCACGGTTACGTGACCAGAATGAAGCAGAAAGGTTACCGTTTTCGTCCATAAGGGCGTCGATTTCTTCAACTGTGAATAGAGCTGGTTGAGCAAGAGTTGAAGAGTTCATTGCAACTTTCACGTTTTCAGAAGCTTGGCTATAGTCTTCTACTTGTTCGCCATTAGCAACTTTGATAACAGCAACTTTAGTTTGAGCATTGATAGCCAACCAGAAGTAAGCACCAGTTTCAGAAAGGAGGTCACCAACTACTTTACCATATTGGTCGATACGATTTGCAGCTACGCCTTCAGGAAGAGTGATTTGAAGTTTGTAAGAGTTCTTGAGGTCAGCAGAGATGATGATGAAGTCAGTAGAAGAACCTGCGTTAGGGAAGTTTGTACCAACGAGGATGTTACCTGCGTCGTCAACAGTAATACCTGTAGCAGCACCGGGAACGTTTCTTACATCAACCCAAGTAGTGTCAAATGTAGAATCGTTAGTTTCGCTAACGATAGTGTCGATTTTAGAGATAGCTTTAGCATCTACACCATAGTGAGTGTCGATAGCAGCAGCAAGGTCGAAGATAGCTTCTTCAGCCATACCGTTTTCGTCGATAGTCATGATTTTCTTGTTAGCTTTGTCAGTAACAAGGATTTTGCCGTCGCGAGCAGTAGCGAAACGGAATTCACCACCTGAAGCAGATCCTGGAACGCCAGTAGTTACTTCCCAAACTTTGTTAAGACCTTCAGGAATTACAACTGGTTCTGGTTCTGGAGTAGGTTCTGGAGTTTCAGTAGCGAGAGTTAATTTGAGGTTAGCGATGTCAACAGTGATATCCCAAACGCCAGCATAAGGAACTTGGATAGCGCCAGCGCCTTTCACGATTTCGTTTTCACCTACAACAGCTTTAGCATTGTCAGTAGCGAAACCATAACGGTTAGCATTTACTTCGTCCCAATTGTCAGATTTTACAGTAGAAAGACCGAAGTTACCACCTTCGCCAAATTCAACGTCTTCGATAGTGTAAACACCGTCAGCATAAGTCAATTCAAGACCTTCAGCAGGAGTCCAGCTATTGAATGAACCGAAGATATAAAGAGGATCTGCAGCAGGAGCTGGTTCGGGAACTGTGAAGAGGTAAGTACCTACAACTGTACCTGCGATGAAGTGGCTGATGTGAACTGAAGTTTCGTCAACTGGTTTCACATAGAAGCCGCCCATACCTTGACCTTTGCCTACTTGAGGATTTTCTTCCCAAGTAGCAACAAGTTTTTGGTCAGAAGCACGATAGATACCCCAGTTTGAACCACGACCGTTAGTAGTACCATCAGTTGTCATAGGAACTACGAAATAAGTTTCACCTTGAAGGTTGATAACTTCAAACCCTTCTTGAGAAGCGCCTTTAGATTGAGCACCTTCTGTAGCTTCTGTGAGTTCGATGATATTAGCAGCTGTGCCATCTTCATTCCATTGATATACGTATTGTGGATTTGAACGGTTACGCAACCAGAAAGAAGGAGTCAAGTCGTTTAATTCGTCCATAAGGGCGTCAATTTCAGCAACTGTGTAGTAAAGAGGTTGAGCTACACAAGATGTAGAAAGATTGAAAGTGAAAGCAGTAGAAGCTTGAGTATAATCCATATCTTGAACACCTGCAACGACTTTAACGATAGCTACTTGAGGAAGAGTGTTGTTTATGATCCACATGTAAGCACCTTCATCGCCGAGCATGTCACCTACGATACGACCCATTTGGTCACAACGAACAGCAGAGAGACCTTCAGGCATTGTAAGTTGAAGTTTATAAGTGTTTTTGAGGTCGGCAGAGATGATGATGAAATCAGTTGCTGAAGCCGCATTGGGGAAACCGGTGTTAACAAGGATGTTGCCGGCATCGTCAGTTGCGATAAGAGTACCTACAGAAGGAACGTTTCTAACGTCAACCCAAGTAGTGTCGTAAGTAGAGTCGTTAGTTTCGCTAACGATTGTGTCGATTTTTTCGATTTTCTTAGCATCTACACCATAGTGAGTGTCGAGAGCTTCGCTAAGATCATAGTAATCTTGAGCACCGAAAATAGCGTTGAATGTTTTAATCTTGTTAGTAGATTTGTCATTAACAAGAATCTTGCCGTCTTTGTCACATGTCATAAAACGCATGTCACCACCACCAGCAGCACCGGGAACGCCAGAGTTCTTTTCCCAAACTTTTTCAAGAGTTTGAGCTGACGCACCTGTAGCAAGGAGTGCAGCAGCACTCGCAAGCATCAAATTACGTAAAAATTTTTTCATTTTGATATTAATTTAGTTAAACAAAAAAAGTAATTTCTTCTATTTAATTAATGTGTTTTAACTGGTTTTGGTTAGTATAGTTACAAATAGCCAATTAAACAGGGTAAAGATAAGACTTTTTTTGTTGATGACCAAATTTTTAACAAAAAAAGGGATAATAAAGCAAATTTCCACCCCAAAAGGGGGTGGAATTAGTAACGCATAGTGTTTAACCGGATTTAATGGGGAATTATTGACTGAAGATTTTGTTTTGTTCAATCCCTGGCTATCAAGGAAAGGTTCGTGGGTCTTTCTTGTCTAAATCATCTAACTTAACGTGAGGTCAAATCGTTTGACTAATTCTTGCATGTGAGGAACTTCTTGCAACATGTGTGCGAAAACTTCGCGGGAGTTCCATACATGGGGAGAACTTTCGCCTTCGTTTATTGTGATTTCAAATGAGATATGATCGTTAGATAATTGATTGGCAAGATATGAGATAATGTCAGGGAGGGCATTTTTCATCAATTCAACTTGTCCCGGATTTTCCACCATAATCACAAAACGATTTCCTTCGATGCGTTGAGGTCGCGCTACGCGCATAGTGTTAATGAGAATGTGGGCAGTGGGGTGGGATGAAATATATGTTTCCCAAGCCGAGTCAAGTGCTTGATCGGAGAAGTTGTTGTTTCGGTCTTGTTGTTTGACGGCTGCTTGTGCCACATCCTCGGCTTTTTTTAATCCTCCTTTTAAAGAAATATTGGGGGTTTTGAGCCCTGTGCGGCGTTGTGGAGGATGAATTGGTTGTGGAATGCGAGAATAAGTAGCAGTAACCACCACCGGTTGTTGGACGGTTGCAGTAGGGGCTGGGTCAATAGGTTGTGTTTGTGGTTGAGGTTGTGGCTGTTGCTGTGGTTGTTGAGGTTGAGGCGTAGCATTGGCCGGCGTAATCTTTTTTAGTTGCCCCTCTCCGTCGCCGGCATCTATAGGCGAGGGGCTAAGCAGTTGGCACAGTTTGATAAGTAACAATTCGACAAGGAATTGTTTGTTTGATGCAGTACGATAGTTTAGGTCGGCATCGTTACAAAGAGCCATTGCTTTGTAGAAGAATTGAGGCGAGCATTTGACTGCTTGTTGAGCCATTGATTGACGAGCCTCATCGCTTGCTTCAAGCAAACAAAGAGTCTTTGGGTCGCGAGCCACCATGAGGTCGCGAAGATGTGAAGCCAAGCCATTTATGAAAAATAACGAGTCAAACCCTTTTTCGCGTATCTCTTTGTATATCAATAACGCTTGTGGCACATCTTGATTGAGAAATGCGTCGAGCAAGCGAGTGTAGTATTCGTAATCGAGTATATTTAGGTTCTCAATGGTTGATTGATAAGTGATGTTCCCCATTGATGATGCTGCTACTTGGTCGAAAATTGATAGGGCATCGCGCATGGCACCGTCGGCTTTGCGAGCAATGACATTGAGTGCTGATGATTCAACCGAAATGCCCTCTTGGGAAGCCACATAGGTGAGGTGATCGACCATATCTTGTATGGTGATGCGATTGAAGTCATATATTTGGCACCGAGAGAGGATGGTGGGTATGATTTTATGTTTTTCGGTTGTAGCAAGGATAAACACTACATAGCCGGGTGGCTCTTCAAGAGTTTTGAGGAATGCGTTGAACGCTGCTTGAGAGAGCATGTGAACCTCATCGACGATAAACACGCGATAGCGTCCGGTAGTGGGAGGAATCTGCACTTGATCAACGAGTGCACGGATATCGTCAACGCTATTATTGGAAGCAGCGTCGAGTTCAATTATATTTAGCGAACGATTTTCGTTAAAAGCACGACAAGATTCACACTCGTTGCAGGCATCGCCTTCGGGAGTGCGATTGGTGCAGTTGATTGTCTTTGCAAATATGCGGGCGCACGATGTTTTTCCTACACCTCGAGAGCCACAAAAAAGGTAGGCGTGAGCCAATCGGTCGGTGGCAATGGAGTTGCGCAAGGTGGCCGTAAGGGCTTTTTGTCCCACAACCGAATTGAAGGTTGATGGGCGATATTTACGTGCTGATACTAAATATTTTTCCATTTAAGTAGAGTTGTGCTATTTAGGGCAAAGATAATGAAACTTTTCGAGAAAATATGTAGGAGTATGGATAAAATAAAAAAAGAAATTCCGATTTTGGAATTTCTTTTCTGAGTGACCCCGGAGAGGCTCGAACTCTCGACCCAATGATTAAGAGTCATTTGCTCTACCAACTGAGCTACGGAGTCATAGCATTTTGCAAATGCGATGCAAAGGTAGTGCTATTTTTTTATTTCACAAAACTTTTTGCACCTTTTTATATGATAAACATAATGACACAATGGGCAAAATGACAAAAGTATTTATTTCTCATGCGTTTTTATAATGCCTTTGCGAGAATCTTTATATAGTCGATATTTACGATTTACTTCAAGTCGCTCAGCCCCAAAAATTCTCAATATCCATTTTTGTTTAATTAAACTTTAATTATGTT
This sequence comes from Muribaculaceae bacterium, assembly GCA_017409345.1. Taxonomy (GTDB): domain Bacteria; phylum Bacteroidota; class Bacteroidia; order Bacteroidales; family Muribaculaceae; genus RGIG4079. The sequence continues at coordinate 134,507 of JAFQSX010000012.1, forward strand.
ATTCTGCACATTATGTCATTTTGTTCTTAAATCCACACGCTACTCCTTCTCGATGATGAAGATTGAGAAGTTGACGCTACCATAGGTGCGATGTGATGAAAAGTGTGGCAAATGTGAGAAATCATAATTGCGCGAGTGCTCAATGACGAATATTGTCCCCGGTTTGAGCATCTGTGAATTAAGAATTTTTTCGGGAATTTCACCAAATCCTTTTAAATCATAAGGTGGGTCGGCAAAGATTAAGTCGTATTTAACCAATGTCAAATCAATATATTTTAAAGCGTCTCCACGAATGAGGTTGAAGTTGTCGCACCCTAATTGAGCGGCCACCTTTTTCATGAATGCATATTGAGTGTTGGCTTTTTCTACTGCTGTAACCGATGCACATTCTCTTGATAGTAATTCAAAACTAATGGCACCTGTTCCGGCAAATAGGTCGAGGGCTGTCAACCCTTCAAAATCAACAATGTTTTCAAGTACGTTAAATAGGTTTTCGCGAGCAAAGTCGGTAGTTGGACGGGCGGTTATGTTGGTAGGCACATCAAAGCGACGGCGACCATATTTTCCTCGAATTATTCGCATAATGGTAAAACTATTAAGTCAAATGGAGCATTCATCGCATCTTTGCCGGCTTTAAACATTGCAGATGGGAAGATGACCGGCATCACATAGGCAAGGTATTCGCGAAGGGTGGGGGTGATGGCTTCGCGAGTGGCATTGTCTCCGGCAATGAGCAGTTCGTAGCTATCGGCTTCCAAATTGAGCATCTGTCGGCATGCAAGGATGTAATAGATGGCATCAATCGGTTCGCGAAAATCAAATGTGTTAGCCAATTTTATAGAATTGGAGCCGAATACAAGAAGGTCAATTCGGTTGTCGTGTATGTGAGCATACATTTTTCCATTAGAACCAAGTTGGTCTTTGTGATGGAAATATATGCATTGGGGTGTGAGGTGGTGTTGTATTTTGGGGTTGTTAAATGTGCGTCGTAAGAAGTTGAGCAATTCTTCTTGCATGCCCATTAATATTGTGGCATTTAACGAATCAATGCGGTTGTCAATGACTACGCCGTCAAAAGAAGGGAATGTCTCGTTGAATATCTTTTCTTGAATGTCGGAGTTATCAATTTCGGCCGGAATGATAGTAAATTTATTGGTCTCAATAATACAATCAACTCGGGCGAAATCACTCAACAGCAATGGATTGTCATATATGGCTTCTTCGATGGCTTTTTGTAATGATTGGGCTGCTGAATCAAGTAGAATTTCGCGATATATTAGGGAGTTATCCTCTACCGAACAAAGTAACACCACATGCAATTTTCTCTCACTAATACGCAACGCCAATCGCCATAAGCGAGGATCATTGATGAGATTTTTATCTAAACGGTCTTGTTGATTCATTTTGATTTAGAGTTGATTACGGTTTCCGATAATTAATAGCCGTTATTGCGACGTAGTCCACTACGATTGATCGATGAGCCTGATGAATTGTTTTGACGATTAGGATTTGTGTAATATTCATCGTCAAATTCATCATATTCATCTTCTTCCTCTTCTTGGTTTTGTTCGTTTTTGCCTGATTTCTTTTGAGCCGGTTTGTTTTTCTTTATTTGTAGAGGCTTTTGAAGATCAAGAGGTTGCTCGTAGATGTTCCACGATTGTTCTATATCCCAATTCTTTTTTGCATTTATGATTTTTGGGTAGTAATATACTTCTTCAGGCTGTTGCTTGTCGAGTAGTTTTCCTGTGTCATACTCTCCATTGTTGTTATTGTCAATGAATGCACGAGCAAAATATTTGCCGGGGAGTAGGAAGTTGAATGAGGCTTTCCCCTCAATGACGGGAGCCGTTGCCACAACTTTATCACTGCCGTCAAGCAATTCAACGATGATAGGCAATTCTGTTCCTGAAACATTAAAGTATAAGTTCACATAATCCTCAATGGGGCGAACTGAGAATTCTTGTTTGTAAGGCTTGTTACATTCGTTATAAATGCCAATCAATGAGGCGGAATCAATTTCGAGTTTATATTTTTCACCTGCTTGCCACTCGTATGGGATTGTGTATTTAAGTATATAGCCCGAAGTGTCGGGAAGAATGCGAGGAGAGGGGAGCGATTCCCATATTGTGTCACGTTTGATAGATAATTTTATGCCATTATTATCAATAAATGCTAATGGTTGCGAAGATAGAAAGCGTAAAGGCTTATTTACATCTTGAGGATTTGCTGCTTGGAGAGTCCAATTTAAGAATTTTACCTCCGGAATAGAGTCGGTTTCTTCATCCTTGTCTTTTTTCTTCTTTTTCTTTGGCTCTTTATAAAATAATTTCAGAGTGTCGGTAGTCCAAGATAGGTTTTCATTGGTATCGGTACGAAGGTATCTTGCTGCAACAAGGATTGAATCTTGAGCCAATATAACAGAGTCGTTAATCCAATACTCAAGGGTGTCAAGAGTCTCTCCTGCGTTAAGTAGAGCCCATTCATCAATATCCAATCCCGCTTTTTTGCCATTAATGATTGTTATCTGAGGAAGAGTATCGGCTTTGGTTGCAAAGTCAAAAGTAATGCGGTTGCGTTCAGGGCGTTTGTAGTCTTTAAGGTATTGTGCGGCATATCCTTCATTGAACCATGTTAATAATACATTGTTTGGTAAGAACTTCACTCCTTGTCGAGAAACTAAAGAGTCTTTGCCGTCGGATGCACGAAGTGTGTCCATAACCTCAATCGGTTCAACTGATGGAGATAATGCGACATCATAGAAAGCCACATCTTCGCTTCGGTCCCAATGGTAGTCACGATTTTTGTCGTTGAGGGCGAATATTCGATAATATCCCGGTTTTAATCCTCTAATGGTAAATTGTCCGAGTTGATTGGTTTTTGAAATACGCTCAAGAGGGAGGGTTGAAATAGCAGAGTCGGCAAGATTGCTATATACGCCAACAATCATACCTTGTGCCGGCTCTAAGTTGCGTGCTTCAAATAGCATCCCCGAAATGCGGAGAGAGTCAATAGAGTCTCCTGTTGAAAAATCAAGAGCAAAACCATCTACAGGATTCCCTTCATTTAGGTCGCGAATGGCATCGGAAAAATCAATTGTGTATGTAGTGTTGGGAATCAGTGTGTCGCGAAGTTCAACACTGACTTTTTTGCCATTGGCAATGATTGATGGCATTGCTTTTTGCACCGGAGAGATGACTACTTTATTAGACGCATCATCAACTTTGAGGTTTTCATCAAAGAAGATTTCAATTTTGTTGCTTTTGACGTTTGTTTGCCCTTGTGTTGGATTACTTTTAATAAATACCGGGGGCATTTCATCCCGAGGGCCACCTTCAGGGCGTCCGATACTTGCGCATGCCACCATGATGAATGCGATAATAGTACCGGCAAAAAATAGTATATGTCGTTGATATTTTTTCATTCAGGCTTCAAAGTTACTCAAAATTTTAGTCTTTTGAATTGTTTGTCGCAAAATATTCGTATATTTACAAAAATATTAATATTTAAATTTATTATCATGAAGAAATTTACGCTACTATTATTGAGCCTATTTGCTGTAATATATGCATCGGCACAGCCCAAACTTATTGGCCACCGAGGTAGTTGGTGGGGAGTTGAGAATACTGCCGAGGCTTTTATTAATGGAGCCAAAAAAGGTTATCACTGTCTTGAAACCGATGTGAAGGTGACTAAAGATGGCGTTCATGTGTGTTGTCACAACGATGACTTGAAAAGTTGGGGTGGTACACTAACGATTGCAGATAACACTCTTGAAGCACTCAAGGCCGAAACTTTGTCGCAAACGCATAGCAATGTAACATATACAGGAAATATTTGTACTCTTGCTGAATATCTTGATATCTGTAAGGAATATAATGTAATACCTATTATTGAATTAAAATGGGCTACCGGCATTAATTCAAGCGACACTTCCGGCATTCCCAATCTTATTAAACTTATAGAGGAAAAAGGATTTCGCAACTCATGTTACATCTTCACCTCGATGAAGCCATGTCTTCAATATATTCACGACAACTATCCCGATATTCAGCTGATGCTTTTGGTTTATTCTGAGAGTTTTGAGAGTAGTTTGTTGTGGTGTAGTGAACGTGGCATTCACATGGGTGTGGGCGTAGGTGCTGAAATCACAAAAGATGGAGTGCGTCGTTACCACGATGCAGGGTTGAAAGTTAATGCGTGGTCGTGCAACACTAATAATGCATATAAAACCTATGGCAACTATGGTTGCGATTTTATCACTACCGACTATCTTGAACCTGATGAGTTGCCCGAACTCAACCCTGATGTTTTGTTCCCTCCCAATTTTGTCGATTATCCGGAAGTAGAGGGTGCGATAAGAGGCAATTATGATCCCACATATGAGGCAAGTGCCAATGTGCCCGAATTTTTATCAGGAATGAATATTCGTCGAGCATTGATGCGTGATGGGAAATGGTATGTTCTTGCTCAAGATGCCGGTCAAAAACCACTATTGAGTATTGTCAATCCCGAAACCGGAGCCGAAATCAAGCGAATGAAACTCGATGGTATTGACAATCTTAACGATATTGCTTTCAGTGCCGATGGAGTGTTGCTCGGCTGTAATGAGGTAATTATGACTTATGATGCAACAGATGCGACAGCATGGAAAGTGTATAAATGGGATAATGATGATGCCGCACCTCAACTGTTGGTGTCTCAATCCAAGGACGATTTGCCTTTTGAGGTGGGGAGTTCAATGGAAGTAGGTAGCAGCTTTGCCGTGAGTGGAAGAATGAAAGATTTATATCTCTACTCAATGGTAACTGTTGAGGGTGTAAATGAATATATGTTTTTAGGAACAAAAGTTGCTAATGGCGTGATTATAGCAACAACATACGCTGCCGACAATTCTAACTACAATGCTACAAAATGGGGTGAAGATGTGTCAATTATGGTTACTCCATTTTCTCGCAACAACATATTGATTGACAGTAAATCAATCACTCCCGAACAATACTCCTTCGATTGGGCAAAAACGGGTCAACCAATGGCGTTACATTCTCTATGGAAAGAGGGGCACCTCGACAAAGAAGCCGAAGGGCATTCATTTCTTCGTCTTGCCAACAAAGTGTATTCATATACGGCCAATTATGGAGCCGGGATAGATGTAAAAATGTATGACGTTACCAATGGCATTGAATCGCCTAAAGCTATTTCTCCCTCAATGCCCAATCCGGCTTCGGCTGTTGCCGAGATAAATGATTATGTATTTACCGGTATAGAATATATCGAAGGGGATATATTCTTATATTATTTCACTGCAAATGAGGGTTTGGGAAAATATGCGATAAAGGGCAAGACTGTTACTCCTTCGCCAAATGCCGACTTTGCGCTTGAACTCATATGGGAAACCTCTCGCAACAAAGGAAATGCTCCTGAACATATCGACGGAACAAATGCTCAACAAGGAGCCGCATATAACAAAATTTTCTATGTTAATGATTGCGAAGATAAAAAGGTGTATCTATTTGACAATTCGGGATGCATTGGCAATATCCCCGGTGGAAGTGGCTGGGGTATAGCTACCGACGATGCAGGTAATATAATTATTCGCGATGACAAAGCTACCGATGGCAAGCATAAATTTATCATTTATCCTTCAGGAGCAACTGTTGACAACCCCGGTGAAGCAATCAACTTGGAAGTAACAGTTCCCCTCGCCGGTCAAACAAACTTCATAACTGCGTCAGGAGATGTCCTTGGCAATAATGGATATATCTATATGTTTCCAAATAAACAAGACCAAATCAACATTATATCGATGGCTAACGGCACGATAACAGATGTTTATCCATCGGGTTATACTTCTCTCACCGGTACATCTGCAAGTCTTGTGATTCCCATCGATAACAACTCTGAAGAATGGATTTACAATGTGCGCACAGGTGGATTCTATCGTTATCAAGGTGGTGCGAATACATCAATTCTTATCGGTCGTGGGACAACTACTGCACCCACACGAAACACTTCGGGTGGTGGTGATTTCTTCACTCTTTCAGGACATGAGATTTTAGTATATCCATCGGGGGCAAATTTCAGAGGTGGTTTCTCTATAAGAGATTTAACAACCGAGGAAGTTATTACATCGGTTGAGCCAATAGGCGACCTCGGCAATGTAACCGGTGGCAACAAATCAACTTTCAACTGGCTTTTTGCTGAAAAAATTGATGAGTCAAGTTATTATATCTACTCTTATTGTCCGGCCAATGGTATGGCAATATATCGTTTCTATGATAAGAGTGCAGGAGTAGAAAGTGTGATAGCCGATAAGGAAGCAACACTTCGTTTATATCCTAATCCTGTTGTTGATGAATTCACAATTGAAACTAGTGCAGATATTAATGCAATCATGATTTATAACCTTTCAGGAACTATGATTCAACCCGATGCTTGTGATATTGATGGAAGTAAAGCAGTGGTAAATGTAGGGTCATTGCCAACAGGTATATATTTCGTGAAAATGCAAGGGAATAACAATGTAGGTAAATTTATTAAGAAATAAGAATTAACAAAGTAAATATTTCACATTCGCGAAAAAAGAGTTAACTTTGCCCCGCTAACGAAAAAAGAGTGCGGGGTGTAGCACAGTTGGCAGCGCGCCACGTTCGGGACGTGGAGGTCGGAAGTTCGAGTCTTCTCACCCCGACACGAAATCAATAAAGCCGAGTCATAAAGACTCGGCTTTATTGATTAAATGGCTAAACGAAAATAAAAATGTGCGAAAATATTATGAAACTAAAATATTGTTTTATACTTTTGTGTCAGAATCAATAATTTTCTAAAATTTTAAAAGTATGAATTACTATATTATTCATAATGGACAGCAAGTGGGACCTATGCCCAAGGAACAATTATTGGCGTATGGCTTGTGTCCTACATCAAAAGTGTGGTGTGAAGGAATGCCAAAGTGGGTTGATGCATCAACAGTCGCTGATTTGCAACCATTATTGGCATCACAACAACCTCCCACACCTCAACCTCCATATCAAAGTGGATATCAACAGCCTCCTTATGGCCAACCGGTAAATAATCAACCACAAGAAATTGGTTTTGGCGATGCGATAAAAATTTGCTTTAATAAATTTGCCGATTTTGAAGGACGTGGTCGTCGTTCTGAATTTTGGTGGTGGTACTTGTTTACTGTTTTAGTAGGATGGGTGCCATATCTTGGATGGATTGCAAGTTTAGTATTCATAATTCCAACATTGGCCGCCGGTGCTCGTCGCCTTCATGATACAGGTCGTAGTGGTTGGCTTCAGTTATTGATGTTTATACCTTGTATTGGTTTAATCATTTTGATTATTTGGTGGTGTGAGGATAGCAAAGGGGATAATGAATATGGTCCTAGTCCCAAATATCCCGGAATGATAGGATAATAACAAGACTATTAATAAAAATTACGGTGTGTCAAATTGATTGATGCACCGTTTTTTATTTCACTTCGACCGATGGATTGATGAGGTAGAGGCGATGTGTGGCACGAGTGATGGCTGTGTAGAGCCAGCGATAAAATTCCATGCCTTGTGCTTCGGGTGCAATATACCCCATGTCAATGAACACATTTTTCCATTGTCCACCTTGTGCTTTATGGCAAGTCACGGCATAAGCATATTTGATTTGCAAAGCATTGAAATAAGGGTCACTTTTGAGTTTTTTGAGCCTTGTTGACATTGGTGTTTCAGGAGTGAAGTTGTCGGGGTTATTAATGCATTTATTGTAAAGAGTTGATGCTTGTTCGGGAGGTAGTCCGGGAGATTCAAAAGTGAGTGTTGAAAGCATTAGTTTGGTCTCAAGTTCAATGTCACGGTCGGGGAGTTGTATCTTTGCATCGGCAAATAGAAATCCATATTTTGTTTCGGTGCCGTAAATTTTTGTTACAAGTGCCACATCTCCGTTGGCAATGAAATCAATACCTTTTACTTTAGAACTCCACAAATAGTTGTTTTTTGCTACGATAATCAATTCGTCATTACATAAGTATTCTTCTTTCTCAAGAATTGTGCTACGAATGGCTAAATTGAATTTTACGGCTCGCTGATTGGATCGAGTTATTAAGATTGTTTCCTCTATCCCGTCACGACAATAGGCATCATTGAGAACATCAATTAAGTCTTCACTTAAAACCGGAATAACATCGGCAAAGTTTGAAGCAAGAAGTTGAGGTGTGGGTAATGGGTCGGTGAGCATGGCGCGACGCAACCATGTAGCATTATATAATATCCCACTATCAGATGCTTGTCGGGCAGTAGCAGTGAGAGTGGCACGTGTTACTCTCAATCCGAGAGATTTCAGCACATTTACTGTCATTGCCGGAGAGAACTGACACCCCACCGGGGGTAATTGGGCGGTGTCGCCAAGTAATATTAATCGACAATTGTCACCGGTATATACATAGTGAATGAGGTCTTCGAGCAGATCGCTGCCATTGTCACCGCGTGAACCTATCATTGAAGCCTCATCGACGATGAAGATTGTGTTATGATGACGATTTTCGGCGACTGTGGCAATATATGAAATAGCATCGCCCGATGATGATTGGCGATAGATTTTGCGATGGATAGTGTAGGCCGGGTGCTTGGCAAATCGTCCGAACACTTTTGCTGCTCTACCGGTAGGAGCAAGTAATACCGATGGGATGTTAACCTCATTGAGCGAACGCACTAATGCACCGGTGAGGGATGTTTTCCCCGTCCCGGCATATCCGTTGAGAAGAAATGCCGAGTCGCTTGGCGATAAAGGAGAGCAAAAACGAGCCAATGCCGCAATGAGTTGAATTTGTTGCTCATTGGGGTCATAAGGCAAGTTTAATACAATCCGTTCGGCAAATTCCAATGCGTCCATAATGTTCAAAGAGGTTGATAATCGCAATTATAACATAATTATAAAGACTTTAATGCAGCGTTAATCGGTTTGATAAAACGATTGAATATAGGTTGTCGTCATAGTCCCATGCCCCACGCACTTCTTTGTCGTTAAATAAGCGAATTAATATTTTATGTTGTTGATTGTGTTGTTCCATAAATGAGAATTAATTATCTTGTTCATAATAATATGAATAATCAATACCTTTCATAAACATTTCACGGTCATTTATTTTGTCGGTTAAAGCATTAGCTATTAACTTCCGTATTTTTGTCGGATTTACCACACTTAAACGCATTGCTTCCATATATTCGGTTTTGTCGATTTTACTCCAATCTACACAACTTTTTAATGATTGTTTAAGCATTAAATCTAACCAAATTCGAGCACTTCTGCCGTTCCCTTCCATAAATGGGTGTGCAATATTCATTTCCACGTATTTATCAACAATTTCGTCAATAGTTGTCTCTGGCATTTTATCAATCTGAGACATAGTTTGTCCAAGAAATTGAGATACTGCAAATTGAAAACCACCTTTAGAAATATTCTTTTGGCGTATTTGTCCGGCAAAGTCATATAGCCCACCAAAAAGATAAGCATGTATTTGTTGCAATCCTCGTGTAGTACCAATCTCAATAGTTTGTAACAAGGAGCTATCCCAAAGTTGGTATGCTTTATCTCGGCTCTTGCTGTCTATCTGGTCTTCACCGGTAATTATCCATTTTGCAAAAGTAATAGCATGTTGGCTTGGCACAGCTTCCACAAGACTAAGCATTTCATTTTGTGGCAAACAATCAGTTAAATATCGCTTGCCGTCAGACGCAACGAGTTTCAGTTGGTTACAGCGTGTAACCAACTCATTGCCACTTTTGGTCAAGCGATGTTTCATTACTTTCCAATAGTTTCGAGGATTTTTACTGTCGGTAAGGACCGCAATAACATCAACGACAGAGAACAACCAACGGTTGCCATCATAGTCCCATGCAGCACGCACTTCCTTGTCATTAAAGAAGCGAATGGATATTTTATGTTGTTGATTGTTTTGTTCCATAAATGAGAATTAAATTTGGAGTAAAAATTGCTAAAAGGGTATGTTTAATAATACACAATCCGTTCGGCAAATTCCAATGCGTCCATAATATTGCAAAGGTAGTGCAAGCCGAGCGCAAAAACAAATTAAGCTTGCTTAAATTTGTTTTGCCGAGGCGCAGCCTACCTAAGGCGCCAGCCAACGGTAGAAAAGAAAGAGCGCAAAAGCAAATTAAGTTTGTTTAAATTTGTTTTGCCGAGGCGCGGCCTACCTAAGGCGCCAGCCAACGGTAGAAAAGAAAGAGCGCAAAAGCAAATTAAGCTTGCTTAAATTTGTTTTGCCGAGGTGGTGCATATCTTTGCTTGTTGCTTTTTTATTTTGTGTATTATTTTCAATACCTTTGTATCGTGAAATAAAATTAAGAAATGATGAAGAAAATCTTTTTGATAGTTGTGATGTTGTTGGGCGTTGGAGTTGTGTTGAATGCACAGGAAACGCAAGATACAACAAAAAACGAACCTAAGGGTAAGGCCATTATTCAAGTATTTGCCAATGCTCACACCGGTTTTGGTGCCGATAATGATGACCGCGGATTTGAACTCGATCGCAGTTATGTGGGGTATCAATATCAATTAACCAAAGATTTGTCAATCAAGGCAGTGCTTGAGGTGGGACAGTCGAGTGATGTAGATGATTATCACCATATCGCTTATGTGAAGAACGCACAAGTTACTTGGAAGCCCGGACGTTGGACCCTCGACGGCGGTCTCATCTCTACCACTCAATTCAAGGTGCAAGAGAAGCATTGGGGCTATCGCTATATAATGAAATCGTTTCAAGACGAGTATAAATTTGGTAGCAGTGCCGACCTCGGTATCTCGGCGGCATATAAGTTTAATGATGTGGTAAGTGCCGATGCTATTATCGTTAATGGTGAGGGGTAC
>JAFQSX010000013.1 GCA_017409345.1 Muribaculaceae bacterium
AGTTAAAAAACACACGGCAATCACGGTTGAAGAGGAAAACTTGACAGCGCCTCTGCCTTATTATGACTTTGAAGAGGTTAAGTTTGATGGTTATAATATTAAAAGTTCAAATGTTACTGACACACTTGAGACTTATCATATTGTTGCGAAATATTCACAGGTTGCAAAACCGGTAAATGTTGAAACAGCGACTGATAAACCGGACGAACTTAAGTTTGCTTATCAAGTTGAGTTTATTGCGAAGGTTAAGATTGAGTTGGTTGATACCAAGTATCGTCAAGCGTATGAATGGTTGCCGGCTCATGACAACATTCCATGGCGTTATCATTTTATTGTGTATCGTGATAGAATTTATTCTAACGGCAAAACAGTAACCGATACATTTACTTCTGTTAATCGCATTGTGGAGTATGCTATGCATATTGCAGGTGGATGGTCCAATAACGCTAAAAACTCATGGGAAAAAGATGATCACTTGGACCCCAATGCCACAGATACTTTGTCTTATTGTGTTTTTGGTCATATTGATGTTGATGCTGACATATCAAAAATAACAGAAACAGAATTATATGATCCTGTAGAGGGTGGTTATTCAGATGATTTCGGCACATATGAAAATGATAGAACCGGGCAATGTTTTTCTGATTCTAAAATAGATGGTGGATGGTATTATGACCGAGCCGGCTATCGTAGAAGTTTTTGTATTTTTTATGAGGGTGTGCTTCGTCTTGATAGTTATCCTACTATACTAACGTATAATTATTTCTTATATTTAGATGGAAAAATATTTGTGTTTGATAGGGTTGATTTGTCAACTTGTACGTCAGATATTGGTTTGGAAGATGCTGAAAGCGATTTCCGCGGAAAAGTTAAAGTACTAAAACATAAATTTGGTATAGACTGGTTAGGCAAACACTGTAGAGTGGAACTAACAGACACAATATACTAATAATAAACGCCGTAGAACGGTCTATACATTAAAGTTCAAAACGGTAAAGCCCCCAAAAATACATTTGTTCTATATCAATCTGACCTATATAGCCCCGATGAGTCGGGGCTATAGCCGTTTGTTGGCAGTTGCTTATAACTCAATATTTTATGATATTAGAGAGTGGTTAGTAGAAAAGGGGGGACAACTCTCCTCTTGTTTTTCGCAGAAAAATAGGAGGAGTGGCTCAACGAGCCGAGGTGGTCAGGGGAATTCATAATGCATAATTAAAAATTCCGCACTCTGCATTAATTTAACCACCTCCCGGCTTCGCCGTACTCCTCCTAAAAATTACTTTGTAATTTTCAAGAGGAGAGTTGCTTTTCATGTGCCAGCCCTTATGTTTATTTTGTCAAAAAATCAATTCTCACTTGCGCCTTGGCAAAGCAAATTTAAATAAATTTAATTTGCAATTGCGCTCGGCTTGCACTATCGTTGACTGCGTCTTAGATAGGCTTCGCCTCGGTAATTCGCAAATTTAAACAAGTTTAATTTGCTTTTACGCTCGGCTTGCACTATCTTTGCGTAATAACCTAAAACTTTACCATATATGAGAAAACGACTACTCTCTATGATGCTCCTCGCTATGGGGCTCGTGGCATCGGCTCAAGTTGATACCATTCTTATCAATGATGTGAATTATCATGTTGATGTGATTGAAAGTCAAGATATCGGTCCGGGGATTCATCATTATCGTCTTCGCATTCCCGATTATCCATTGAATGTGAATATCTTGCAAATGGATATGAATAACCAATATAATCGCATCGAAACATTCCAAGCATCGGAAACTCTTTATAAAACAGAAAAACTCGCTACGGCATATAATCGCTATATGAGCGACGAAAAACGTCCTATCGCCGGGGCTAATGGTAACTTCTGGTGTGTGTCGTCGCAACAACCACATAGCGACTTGTTGATAGGTGCAACTTATAACGGCAACCTTCGCAATGGTCAGATTATCACTGAAACAAATGCTTATTCCGACCAATGGGACGGTGGACCTGCTCGCACCGGTGTGATTGCCGTTGATGCCTCTAAAAATCTTTATATCGAGTCGATGAACTATAAGGGTTATGTTATTAACGAAAAAATAGGCAGTCCCGAAATCATTCAAGCCAATAAGATTGTACGCGAAAATGAGATAGGGTTGTATAATAGTTATTATGGCCGTGCAAAGGCATTTATGCCTGCTGACCAATATAAAGATGATAATGGCATTAAGCATTTTCGCATTGTTGAAGGTGTATCAACCGAGGTTTATCTCACTATCAACGAGGGACAACGATGGATGGCAGGAGAGCCAATGACTTGCACTGTGGGCGAGGTGAAAACCAATGCCGGCACAGGTACTCTTGGCGATTATGACCTATGTCTTGTGGGGCGTGGTGCGCAAAAAGATGCTCTTGCCAAACTCGTAGCAGGCGACCAAGTGACAATCAACTATGGTTGGTCAACTGCCGGCGGTGTGACACCCGTTATAGAGCAACTTATAGGTGGTAACGCTATCGTGATGACCAATGGCGAAATGACCGGTCGCAACGATGACGAAACCTACAACTCTCAAGTGTATTCACGCTGCGCCTATGGCTCAAGTGCCGATGGTCGCACGCTTTATATCATAGTAATCGATAAATCAACCGACCCCGCTTATGGCACTTCGGCAGGGTGTAACACACGCGTGATGTGTCAGATTGCACGCCACTATGGCTGTGCCAATCTTTGTAACGTAGATGCCGGCGGTTCGGCTCAAATGATGATTGAAGGCAAGGTAATCAACAAAACAACCGAAGGAACGCCTCGCTCGGTGGCTAATGGTTGGTTCCTCTATTCAATCGCTCCCAAAGATGAAACAATTACTCGCCTTGAGTTTAAAGACCTTAAATTGCAAGCCCCCACATATGCAACTTATTCGCCCACAATCATTGCATATAACCAATATGGCGATGTGGTTGATGATGACTTCAAGGGCTATACATTGAGTTGTGATGCCTCACTCGGCACATGCAACGGCACCGAATTTACAGCAGGTGGAGCAGCTGCCGAAGGCCCATTGACTGCAAGTTATAATGGTGTGAGTGTGTCAAAAACGATGAAAGTGGTTTCATCGGAACTTGCGATTCGCATTAAACCTATTCTCATCGATGCCACTCGTGAATATGCTATGGAAGTGACCGCTTCGATAGGCGATGAGATATATACCTACAATCCTGCTGCAATTCAGTGGACAATTGAAAATGAAGATGTAATCTCAATTGATGAAGCCGGTGTGCTTCGCGGATTGAAGGAAGGAAAATCAATGGTCGTTGGTAAGATTGGCGACTTTGTTGATACAACAAATGTGACTGTTGAAATAGCAAATGCACCGATTATGGCGGCAAGCGATATGACCGGTTGGACAGTGAAAGCCTCATCGGGTATAACCAAGGGTGCTCTTGCCGAAGATGGTACACTCTCATTTACCTATGGCTCTCCACGTGCTCCATATATTCAAATGGTCAAAGCGGTGCAATATTATAGTCTTCCCGACAAATTGTGGATTGAATTCACTCCATCAATCAATATTTCAAGCCTGTTGATTGACTTGCGCACACCACAACATGTGAAGGTGAATACCGTGGAAGTGGCACCAACATCGGGCGACGTGTTTGCCGCCGGCACAACACACCGAGTAGAAATTCCGATTTCGTCACTTGGTAATCCGGCCGATTTGATCAACTATCCTATCACAATGCAGTATCTCCGTTTCTCAATCGAAGCAAATACTGCAAACAAGGGTGAACAATCAATCAAGGTGACTGAATTGAGTGCTGAATATAACAACTATGCATCGGTTGAAAGCATCACCATAGGCGAGGGTAGTGGAGTGAAAATTTATCCTAACCCTGTTGAAGGTGGCTCGTTTACAGTGTCATCATCAAAAGCGATAAAAGGGGTTGAAGTTTATTCGGCTACCGGAGCAAAAGTTATTGCACAAAAATGCAACGACAACAATGTCACAGTTGATGCATCGGCTCTTTCATCGGGAATATATTTAGTGAAAGTTGAAACCGAAACCGGTACAACTACATCAAAACTCATCGTGAAATAAATTTAATACGCATATTATGAAAAAAATAATTTCATTGTTTGCCACAATGGCAATAACCCTATCGGCGAGTGCCGATACTATCCCCATTCAAGGAACAAATTATCGCACCGATATATTAATTGACCGTGACTTGGGTCCCGGCGTGAATTATAAACGCCTTCGTATTCCCGATTTCCCACTTAACGTGAATATGATTACGATGGATTTGAATAATCCTTATAACCGTGTGGAAACAACACAAGGTGGGGAGCAACTTGGCAAAACCGAAAAATTAGCCAATGCCTACACTCGTCAATACACCGATGAAAAGCGACCTTTGGCAGGGGCTAATGGTAACTTCTGGTGTGTGTCTGGGCAATGGCCTTGGGCAGAGTTTCTTGTAGGTGCCACATTTAACGGAAATGTGCGCAATGGTGAAATTATTACCGAAACAAATGCTCATGCCGACTGGTGGGGACACAATAACGGTTCGCCCGGTTGTGTGGCAATCACACCCACAAAGGAAATGTATATTGATTTCATGTATTATAAGGGATTTGTGACTAACGACAAAATAGGCTCTCTTGTAATTCAACAAACAAATAAATTGGTTCGTGACGGCGAAATTGGTCTTTATAACCATTTCTTCGGTCGTGATAAAAGTTTTATCCCTGCCGACCAATATGCCGATGAAAGTGGCACTCAACGCATGCGTCGTGTTGAAAATGTGTCAACCGAGGTGTATCTCAAAATCAACGAAGGTAACGAGTGGATGGTGGGACGTCCCATGAAATGTACGGTTCAAGAGGTGAAAACCAATGCCGGAGCCGGCACTCTTGGTGATTATGATTTATGCCTTGTTGGGCGTGGCGCAAATAAAGACGCGCTCGAAAAATTGGTAGCAGGCGATGAATTGACAATCGACCTTAAATGGTTGCAACCCAATGGAGATGCTCCCGAAATAGAACAACTCATAGGTGGTAATGGTGTGGTGATGGTTGATGGTGTGTTGACCGATCTTAACACCGTTGACAGTTATAACTCAAAAACATATTCACGCACAGCCTACGGAACAACAGCCGACCGCAAAACGCTTATCACAGTGGTAATTGATATGAGCGTTGACCCTGTATATGGCAAATCGGCCGGGTGTAACACATTTGTGATGTGCGACATTATGAAATATTTTGGTTGCACCAATATCATGAATATGGACGCCGGTGGCTCGGCTCAAATGATGGTTGAAGGTAAAGTTATCAATAAGACAACCGAAGGTACTCCTCGCTCGGTGGCAAATGGTTGGTTCTTCTATTCAATCGCACCTCAAGACAATGAAGTTACCCGCCTTGAATTTGAAGAATATTCTCTCCAAGCACCTATCTATTCCGAATTCCAACCTGTTATTCTTGCATATAACAAATATGGCGATTTGATTGATAAAGATTTGCAGGGATTTACCCTTTCATGTCCCGATTCAGTGGGCTCATGCGACGGAATGAAATTCACTGCCGGCGGAAATGCTTGCGTTGGCGAATTAACAGCCACCTACAACGGAGTGAGTGTTACAAAGAAAATCAATATTGTAGATGCTGAAATAGCAATGCGTGTGAAACCAATTCTTATTGATGCCGCTCGCGAATATACTATGGAGGTTACTGCTCAAATAGGCGAAATCGTGTATAACTACAATCCTGCATCAATCAAATGGACTGTCAATGACCCATCAGTGGCCGATATTGACGAAAATGGTGTGTTGCGTGGCTATAAAGAGGGAAAAACTAAAATCAGTGGACTTGTAGGCGAATTCCTCGACACTACAACAGTGACAGTGGAAATTGCCAATGCTGCAATTATGCCAGCAAGTGATATGACCGGTTGGACAATAAAAGGCTCTTCGGGTATTACTAAGGGTGCTCTTGCCGAAGATGGTACACTCTCATTCACCTATGGATCTCCTCGTGCGCCATATATTCAAATGACAAAGGCGGTGCAATATTATAGCCTCCCCGATAAATTGTGGATTGAATTCACTCCATCAATCAATATCTCAAGTCTATTGATTGACTTGCGTACACCACAACATGTGAAGGTGAACACTGTGGAAGTTAACCCGACAGAAGGTGAAGTGTTTGCAGCAGGCACAACTCACCGTGTTGAGATACCCATATCGGCACTTGGCGACCCTAACGATTTGATTCTTTACCCCATTACTTTGCAATATATTCGTTTCTCTATCGAAGCAAATACTGCAAACAAGGGTGAACAATCAATCAAGGTGAGCGAATTGAGTGCCGAATATAACAACTATGCATCGGTTGAAAGCATCACAATAGGCGAGGGTAGTGGAGTGAAGATTTATCCTAACCCGGTTGAAGGTGGTTCATTTACCGTGACATCTTCACAAACAATCAATAAAGTTGATGTTTATTCGGTGGCAGGTGCCATTGTAGCATCAAAAGAATGTAACGACAATAATGTAACCATTGATGCTTCAATTCTTGCTAACGGGGTTTATTTTGTAAAAGTAGAAACTGAAGTAGGCTCAACAACATCAAAATTGATAGTGAAATGATTTAGATAATTAAGGATTTTATAACATAGCCGATGGCCTCGTATCATATCTGCGAAGTCATCGGCTTTTGTTTTGCCATAGGAAATGTCGATAGATTTGTTAATGATGAAAATTAGCAAAATTTTAGATAATTGTGAGCGAAAAATCTGTAATTTCAACTGATTATTTTCGATAATTATTACTATCTTTGTGCGAATATACACTTTAAATTCGAATGATTGTGCTCATTCGGAAATTTTTGGCGTATATTTGTGTGATACTAACCAGTTGACTAACATAGAAATAAATTAACTTTATAATACCAATTTATATGAAAAAACTGTTACTCTCTGTAATGGCATTTGTAGGCGTCGTTTCGATGAACGCACAGATTGCCGATGTTGAGTCGGTGACACCTCTGCTCAAAGGAGTGGAGAGCGAAATGCACAACCCGGTGCTTAGTGCCGACGGCTCTCAACTGCTATTTTCGGAATGTGATTATACCGGCTTGCGCTTGTATGATTTCAACGACAATGTTGTAGTAAAAGTAAGTACCGAAGCTCGTGCAGGGCTCGATGCTTCATTCTCTCCCGATGGAAAAGAAATTTATTTCGTGACACAAACATTGCAAAACAATCGCAATATGCGTCAAGTGAAAAAATACGACATCGCTTCTCGTCAAACAATCGAAGTGTCAAAACAAGGACGTGTCATCAGCCGCCCTGTTGCAACCACTAAAGGGTTTGCCACTACGGTTGACGGTAATTTGCTCGTTACCGACAATAAAGCAACCCGTGTGCGCACCGAAGGTACAAGCCTCATCATCGCTAAGAATGGGGTAGAGAAAGCCTATACTCCTGTTGCGAATAGCGCAGGTTATATTTGGTCGTCACTTTCACCCGACGGAAACAAAGTGATGTTCTTCGCAGCCGGTTTCGGAATCGTTATTACCGACCTTAATGGTAATATCCTTTCAACACCCGGTAACTTTGAAGCACCTGTTTGGTATGGAAATAACCATATTGTGGCAATGAATGCTACAAATGACGGTCACAATTATCGTTCTTCTCAAATTGTTCTTCTCTCGGCCGACGGCACTCAATTCCAAGCCCTCACTAAGCCTGAGTCAATGACAATGAACCCAACAGCATCGTTTGATGCCGGTAAGATTGTGTATGCTACAATCGACGGACGTCTTTATCAAATGAATATCAAACTTAAATAAGATAGGAGGCACAAGATATGAAAAAGAAATTTATTGCATTTACAATCGCTGCATTGGCTTCGATTGCAGCTATGGCAAAAGATTATAGTGACCTCATTATCTATATCAATCCCGGTCACGGTGGTCACGATGCGGCTAACGACCGTAACGTGGTGATTTATCCTTATGCCGAAGGTGATACCTCGGGTTTCTGGGAATCAAACTCTAATATGCACAAAGGATTCTTCTTGCGCGATATGTTGCAAGACCTCGGTGTGAAGGTTGTGATGTCGCGTGTGACTAACACAAGTGCCGACGACCTTGGATTGGAAACAATCGGCCGTTTGGCAAATGCTGCCGGTTCTGACTTGTTCCTCTCTATCCACTCAAACGCTACCGGTACATCAAACCGTGTGAATTTCCCTATCATCTTCTTCCGTGGATATGACAACGAACCTGTTTATCCCGATGCAAAGGTGTGGGCAACTGATATCGATGTAAACTTATTGACAAATGGTGCTACAATATGGACATCTACAAACACTAACGTGCGTGGTGACTGGTCATTCCAACCCACCTGGGGTACTCAAGGTTATGGTGTGTTGCGTAAACTCACTATCCCCGGTGCTCTTTCTGAAGGTTCATTCCACGATTATATCCCTGAAACTTATCGTTTGATGAGTCTTGATTACAAATGGATTGAAGCATGGAACTTCCGTAAAGCGGTTGATGATCATTATTCACTTCCCGGTGTATCATATGGCGCAATCGCAGGTCGTTTGAACGACTCTCGCTTCCCTCGCGTGGGTGACTTCAAAATGATAGGTGATGACCAACTCGAAACAGTTGACACTGCATATGTTTCATTATGGGACGAAACCGGCACAACTAAATTGCAAGAAACATATAGCGATATGATACTTAATGGTATCTATGCGTTCCGTAAAGTTGAGCCAGGCAAATATATGATGAAGGTGAGTGGCAATCGTCACTACGAAACATCAACAATGGTTGAAGTTACTGCCGACGAAATCACTTATGTAAATCTCAAATTGAGCAAAATCCGCAATACCGCTCCGGTAGTGGAAACTTATTCGCCTGTATGGAAAGAGGGTGACCCCGGTGTGCTTTGTAACACTCCTGTGGTTCTTGATTTTAACTGGGATATGGATACAGCAAGTGTTGAAGCTGCATTCTCAATCACTCCTGAAATACCGGGTGAAATCACATGGGAAAATAATAACCTCCGCATGGTTTTCACTCCATCGCAAACATATCAAACAAGCACTGTTTATACAGCACGTCTTGATGCGTCGGCTAAACATGCAGGTGGCATGGCAATGGAAGCACCATTTGAATTGTCATTCTTCACTGCCGACCGCAACTATATGTCAATCATTGGTCAATTCCCTAAAGATGGCGAAAAAGTTCACTTCGACAATCCCGCTATTGAAGTGCGTTTTGACAAGTTGCCTAACGTGACTCCAATCCTCAAACAAATTTCTATCGTAGATTCAACAGGCACAAAAGTGGCTCTCAATAACCGTAAAATGACTTATAGTAAACTTGGTGCTGAATATGGATTCTTCCGCATTCCTTTCACAAAAGATTTGACGGTGGGTAATACTTATAAGATGACTCTTTCAAACGAAATCGCCGATAAAGACGGAATTCCTTTACAAGATAGCGTAGTGGTACACTTCACCGCAGTTGATGCCGGAACAGAAAAGCCCGATAGCATTATAGAAGATATGGAAGAGGCAACTCTATATGCATTGAATACTCAAGGCTCTGTTGATGTAGATACGGTGTCAATCAAAAAAGATGCTACAAACAAATTGTTTGGCACATCATGTGTGAATGTGATGTATGAATTCCCTGCAACTGAAGGTAGCGAAATGTTGTTATCTCGTTCGGCTCTTGCTGATGCTAAAATGACAAATGTAGATGCAGTGGGTGTGCATGTATATGGCGACCTCACCGCTAACGAAGTATATCTCGAAGCAATCGCTCCCGAAGATGTGAAATATATTCCTGTTGGCAAATTAGACTTCCTCGGCTGGCGTTATTTCGAAGTGCCATTGACAATGCTTGAAGGCGAAAAAGAATATCAACTATCAGGTGTGAAAATGGTACAAACTCCAAGCTTGATGAGCCGTAAGGGTGAATTTAAATTGGATAACATCAGTTATATCAAAGATGGTGCAGTAGGAGTTGAAGGAATCGAAACAATGACAAGTGTCACAGTTTATCCTAACCCTGCTTCGGAATATCTTATCGCAAATGCCGATGGATTGATTGATAAGGTAGAGCTAATTGGCATGAATGGCTCAACTATCGCTACGGCCAATGGTAACGTGCTTAACGTGAGCGAAATTGCCGATGGCGTTTACTTCATCAGAATATTTGTTGGTGGCACAAGCGAGTTGAAAAAAGTAGTAGTAAAACATTAATAACAAAAAATAATTACAAAATGAAAGCAAAATCTTGGATTTTAATGGCAGCATTGAGTGTGTGCGCTTCTATGAGTGCAGCCGACCTCTCTGTTGTTTCTACCGAAAAGCTCGATGTAAAGGGCTATTATCCGGTGTTGAGTCCCGATGGATCAAAAGTATTGTTTACAACAAGCGACCATGATGGGCTTAAGTCATTGGACTTGTCATCAAGTGAAATAACTTTGATTGACAATGCTCCCGGGACTGGTTTTGACCCCGCATTTTCGGCTGATGGTAAATCGGTAATCTATCGTTCGATCGTAAAAGTAGATGGTCTTATTCGTCGTGACGTTAAGAGCTATGACTTGACTACCGGAGAAAAAGTGCAATTACTCAAACCTTCACGTGGTAATGTCGATACACGTCAGTTTGTGGGCAAAACATTTGCTTATGGTTCAGCAAGAACTCAAGCAATTGAAGTGTCGTTAGATGGTAAAAAACAGACAATCAACCCTATTGAAAGCGGTTATCGCTATCTTTGGGCTTCAGTTTCTCCTTCTAACTCTAAATTGGTGTTTACTGAAGTTTATTCAGGCTTATTTGTATCAGAACTTGATGGAACAAAAGCAAAATTCTTGGCATCACGCGCCGAATTCCCATGCTGGGCAGGTGATAATTATGTAGTGGCATTATATACCGAAGATGATGGATATGTAGTGACAAAAGCAAAGGTTATCGCTGTTGATATTGAATCGGGCAAAGTGATTGAATTGACTGATGGCTCTTCAATCGTTAATGGTGTGACTGCTACTAAAGATAAAGTGGTTTACGCTACTGAAGACGGCGAAATGTTTATTATGAATATTAAAATAACTGAATAACGATGAAACGCATATTATTTATCATATTAGCAGCTTTGGTGGCTACAACAACCATTCAAGCTAAAAAAATGAGTGACCTCACAGTGGTTATTGACCCGGGTCATGGTGGATATGATGGTGATGACCGTCCTATCAAAATTCATCCTTACGAACAAAACTCTACCGATGGTTATTGGGAATCAAAGAGTAATCTTGTGAAAGGACTTTATTTGAAAGCAATCCTTGATTCTCTTGGAGTAGATGCTCATATAACTCGTACTCACAATAATTATAATGAAATTGATGGTGACGGAATACCCGATGAACCGGGTTTGGCAACTCGTGCTTATGTGGCTAACAACCTCGGTGCCGACTGTTTCTTCTCTATTCACTCAAATGCAGGTGAAGGTGTGAACTATCCTTTGATGATTTATCACAAAGGTGGAAAAATTGACGACTGGACCGGTCAAGTGACAACTTACAAAGAAGAAAACAAAAAACTCAGTGAAGTGGTTAACGAAGTGTTTAACACAAGTATCTATTCTAACTGGGTGAACTATAAAGGCCAAACAGGAACAACTAATCCCGGTCGTGTAACAGCCGACGTTGATCTTCTTGGTTATAGCCTTGGTGTATTGCGTAACCTTCATGGTGTTGGTATGCTTTCAGAAGGTGGGATGCACGAACATCGTCCACAAGCACACCGCTTGATGAATGATGACTATAACTGGCTCGAAGCATGGTATTTTGCTAAAGCCGTAATGATTCACTTCGATACTGAAGATCGTTTCGTGACAGGTAACGTAGCAGGTGTAGTTTATGACAATCACAATCTTCGTGAATTTACTTATTCTACTACATTTACATACCTTGGTCGTGATAAAAATGCAGCTATTAATGGAGCAAATGTAAAATTGCTTGACGCTCAAGGGAACGTAGTTCAAGAACGTACAACAGACAATGATTATAATGGTGTTTTCGTGTTCCGTAATATTACTCCCGGAGAATATACCGTAGTAGTGACCCACGACAACTATTACACTGAAGAAACAAAAGTTACTGTAGTTGCTGATGAAGTGACATATCAAGATATGCCATTGTGCTACAAACGTCCTGAAAAGTTGACTATCAATAATTATGGCCCTATCGGTCAAGATGGAGCTGCAGTGAGCTGTGCTTCAACTATTGATTTTGAATTCAACTACGATATTGATGAAGCTTCATTTGAAGAAGCATTCTCAATCACTCCGGCTGTTGAAGGTTACTTCGTGTATAGCAATTCTTTCCACAAAGTTTCATTTATACCTTCACTTTCTCTTGAAACAGAAACTGAATATACTGTGAAATTGGCGAAAACAGCTAAAACTCCTGATACTTATACAGCTGACCCAACTCTTGGTGCTGATTTTGAATTCAAGTTCAAAACACTCGGCCGCAACCGTCTTGAAATGATCGATAACTATCCTGCTGATGGTGGTGCAGTTCACTTCGACGCTCCTGTATTTGAGTTCCGTTTCGATAAAACTATTGATTACGCAGACTACCAAAACCAAATCAAAGTTTACGACAAGAATAACAACGAGTTGAAAATTAATGCTCGTAGTTCTAAATTTAACCAATTGTCAAATGGTTATGGTAACGCTATGATTGTGTTGCAAAACGACTTGACAGTAGGAGAATCTTATCGTGCCGTTATCTCTGGTGAATTGCGCGATAAAGAAAACCTTCCTATGAATATTGATGTAACACTCAATTTTACTGCTAAAGACGTTTCAGGTGAAAAAGATGGCGAAATTCTTGAAGGCTTCAATGTGGCTAACTTGTTTGAATATGACACAACTTATACAGTGAACAACCTTGCTAAGCCAACAAGTGCTAAGAGTACTGCTAAATATCTCTATGATAAATCATCAAACCGTTTCTCTTATAGCTTCGCTGACAATCACGACTGTCAAGTAGTTTGGAACTTCATAGCTCCTGATACAGTATCACGCACTTATGCTAAAGGTGACGTTCTTGGTCTCCACGTTTATGGTGACTTCAATAACCATGAACTTTGGGTAGGTGTAACACAAGGTACAGATACTAAGTATGAAAAACTTTGTGACCTTAACTTCCGTGGTTGGGAATATAAAGAAGTCCAATTGAACTCTCTTGAAGCAGGTTATGACTATAACTTCAGCAACATTAAAGTAGTTCAAGTGACAAGTCCTATCACTCAAAAAGGAGAATTCTACGTCGATAATCTTATCAAACGTGCTGTTGAAGAAGGTGGTGTGGAAGGTGTAATTGCAGATGCTGCATCGGTACGAATTTATCCTGTTCCTGCCAACGATGTGTTCAATGTAGAAGCTCCTTCTGCAATTAAGAAACTTGAACTATTCAATGTTCGTGGTTCAAAAGTTGCGGAAGTTGAAAATGCTTCAACTCTAAATGTAGAAACAATTTCTCAAGGTGTATATATCATGAAAGTTGTTACAGAAGAAGCAACGACAACACACAAGGTGTCAATTAGTAGATAATTGATCAAGTTGAATATAATAGCAAAGTGCTATCTCTTTTGAGATGGCACTTTGTTATTTTTATCAGCCTTAAAATTAAGTAAACTAAATGTATAATTTGTAAAAAAATAAATAATTTTATATCTTTGCAAACTAGTAAGTTAGATAATTAAATTTCGCATCATAAAAACGACATAAAAAACAGAATAATCGCAATGAAAATAATTGCAGATAGTAGTTCAACACGCACCGAATGGGTGCTGATAGATGGAGATAAAGTGATTGAAAGAGCCTTTACACAAGGTTTAAATCCTTATTTTCAGACACGGCGAGAGATATCCCATATAATACGTTTAGAATTGCCCGACACCTTCTTTCGTCGTCGTTGGGAGCATGTTTATTTCTATGGCGCAGGTTGTGCAAACGTGGAGAAAACAAAGATAATGGAAATGTCGCTCGTTGCACAGTTTAAAACTCCAGTGACTGTTGAAAGTGACTTGTTGGGTGCTGCTCGTGGACTACTTGTTAAAGAATCCGGTTTGGCTTGTATATTGGGGACCGGTTCTAACTCTTGTTATTACGATGGCGAAAAAATTGTAAAAAATGTGCGTCCTCTTGGTTTTATTTTAGGAGATGAGGGAAGTGGTGCATATTTAGGTAAGGTCTTTTTAAGTGATTGTTTAAAAGAAATCGCTCCTCGAAATATTAGTGATGCTTTTTTTGAAAAATATAAAGTTTCACCTGATGAAATTATGGATGCTGTGTATACTAATTCATTGCCAAATAGAACATTGTCGGCATATTCATATTTTCTATCGGAATGCCTTGATAGTGAATATGTTTATCAGTTGGTGTATGATGCATTCATGAATTTCTTTACTCGTAATATCTCGGCTTATAGTTATAAAAATTTGCCTATTTGTTTTGTGGGAGCAATGGCTACAACTTATGCTGATATCTTAAAAAAAGTTGCTGCTGATTTTGGAGTTGAAATCTCAAAAATCGTGCAAAGTTCTATGCCGGGATTGATTAAATTTCATTCAAATTAGTACTGTGAAATTGGGATAAAAGTAGAGCGTAGGATAATTATAAGATTGTCATTAATGCTAAAAAAATGTAGTTAAATATTAATTAATATTTAATAAGGGAATTTTTTCTTTAATTATAGTGTATTTAATGAATCTTTGTATTATCTTTGTAAATAATCGTCAAAATACTAATAACAATCTAATAGGCCTATAATGAAACGATTTGTAAGAAAAGGAATTGCCCTTTTGATCGCAATATCTATGTCGCATTTTTCATTTGCTTCAAATTTGGAAAATGAGGTAAGTGTTGCGTTAAAGTCGTTGCAACCCGGTTATAGTAATATCGGAAATATTAAAGTCGAATCGGTTAAGATTAATAGGGCTAAAAAAGAAATAATAGTAAGATGTAATGAAACAGTAGGGTATAACTCTATTGATTCAACTATGTTGAGTGGCATGAAAGATGCAGTTAAGGCATCAATTAAAGGCACTTATGACGATTATAAAGTGAAAATATATGCTGGGAAACACAATATTGACGATTATTTAACGGTAAATTATGATGAAATCAATGGGCCTACTGAAGAAAAACGTTTTGTAACGCCTGTTGGAGGAGTTAAAGCCCCTAAAGGTTTAGATGGTCGAAATATTGCTATGTGGCAAAGCCATGGGTGGTATTTTGAGCCAAAATTAAATCGTTGGGAGTGGCAACGTGCTCGCATCTTTGAAACAGTAGAAGACCTTTACACACAAAGTTATGTATTGCCTTTCTTAATGCCAATGCTTGAAAATGCAGGTGCTTATGTAATGAGCCCTCGTGAACGCGACATCAATGCCAATGAGGTAATTGTAGACCGAGATGGAGGATTCGCACAATCTTCTTATGTTGAAACTATTGGAACTCAATCATGGACAGATGCTGATGTAAAAGGATTCGCTTATAAGAAAGCAGTGCTTGAAAATGGCGACAATCCATTTGTTGATGGCGGAGTTAGAGCCGTTTCAACAGTTAAACCTGGAGACAAAGTGTCAACTGCAACATGGACTCCTACTCTTCCTAAATCGGGTAAATATGCTGTATATGTGTCTTATGCATCATTGCCCAATAGCGCATCTGATGCTACATATCGCATTCACTCTCGTAGTGGAGTAAAAGAATTTAAGGTTAACCAACAAATGGGTGGTGGTACATGGATTTATCTTGGACACTTCAACTTTGACGCAAATGGAGACGGTGCTCCTGTAATTGAACTTATTAACACATCATCAGATGAGAATGCAGTAGTAACTGCCGATGCTGTAAAAATTGGTGGAGGAATGGGGAATGTGGCTCGTAAAGTTAAAGAGGGAGGAGAACCCGGAATTAACTATGAGTATGTGAAAAGTGAATATCCACGATTTACCGAAGCTGCTCGCTATTGGATGCAATGGGCGGGTGTTCCTGATTCAATCTACACTCCGTCGGATAATGTAAATGACTATACCGACGACTATAAGGCTCGTGGTGCATGGGTGAATTACTTGACCGGAGGCTCTTCAATGTTGCCAAATCACAAAGGATTGAATATTCCTATTGATTTGTCGCTTGCTTTTCACACCGATGCCGGTACAACAATGAATGACTCAATCATCGGTACATTGAGTATATATTATAGCGAAAATGGTGGTAATTATGCCAACGGTACTCCTCGTTATGCATCTCGCATGTTGACTGATAGTATCGCTACAAACATCGTAGGTGATATCCGTGCAAATTATGAACCACGTTGGACTCGCCGTGCAATGTGGGATAAGACATATTATGAGGCTCGTGTGCCTCAAGTGCCGGCTTTGTTGCTTGAGTTGCTTTCGCACCAAAACTTTGCCGACATGAAATATGGTCTTGACCCATCATTCCGTTTTACCGTAAGTCGAGCCATTTATAAAGGAATGTTGCAATTTATAGCAAATAGAGACAATCGTCCTTATGCTGTGCAGCCATTGCCTATCAAAGCATTTGCAATAAATAAGAAAGATGACGGTGCATATCTTTTGTCATGGCAAGCAACTGAAGATAAACAAGAAGCAACAGCAATGCCATCATTCTATATCGTTGAAGAACGAATTGGCAATGGTGAATTCCGTGAAATCGCAAAAGTTGACAAAAACGAATACATCGCAAATGTAAACGATGATAAAATTCATTCTTATCGCATTATCGCAGGAAATGAAGGTGGTGTAAGTTTCCCTTCTGAAGTCCTTGCACTATGTGACAAAGGTAAAGATGCTAAATCAGTAACAATTGTAAATGGATTCACTCGTGTGTCGGCTCCTGACTGGTTTGAGGCTGGTAACATCGCCGGCTTTAATGACCGCAAAGATCATGGCGTGCCATATCTCTACGACATAAGTTATATTGGCGAGCAAACGGAATTCCGTCGCAATATCCCTTGGATGGATGATGATGCTGCCGGATTCGGAGCAAGTCGTGCCAATTATGAAACAAAGGTGCTTGCCGGTAACACTTTCGACTTCGTTTATTGTCATGGTGTATCGATTGCCAATGCAGGTTATTCATTTGTGTCATCAAGTGCCGAAGCATTTGCCAATGCAAACGATAAGCCTGAAATTGTAGACCTTATTCTTGGTAAACAAAAAGAAATAAAAATGGGAACAGGTGCATATGGAACAAAATACAAAACATTCCCCGCTGCATTGCAAAATCGCATTCGTTCATTAACAAAAGAAGGTACTGATATCTTTGTATCAGGCGCATATGTAGCAACCGACCTTTGGGATAACTCATTGTCCGATAAAGCGACACTCGATGCCGATAAAAAATTTGCAGCCGAAGTGCTTGGATATAAATGGCGCACAGGCCAAGCAAGCATCACAGGTGAAGCATATCACGTGCAATCACGTTTTAGCGAGTTTAATAATGGAAAATATAAATTCAATAATGAATTAAACGATACATGTTATGTGGTTGAATCGCCCGATTCATTCTATCCTGCCGATGATAAAAAAGGGGCAACAATAATGCGTTATACCGAAAATAACCTCATTGGTGGCGTGGCTTGCGATAACGGAATGTATCAAACAGTAGTAATCGGTTTCCCATTCGAAACAATTACCGACCAATCACAACGCAATCATTTGATGAAAGCAACACTCGATTTCTTCAAAAATCATGAGTCGGGAGTCGTAAAAGTCAAATCAAACAAGCAGTCAAAGAAAAAATAAGCGAAATAATTAATATTAAATAATTACAAATCATTTTATTAATACATTTACAATGAAAACTATCAACTGTTTTATCCCTTATGCTGACGCTCAGCAAGTGCAAGCAACTGTTGACGGCCTTCGTCAAAATGCTTTAGTGACAAAAATCTTCCTTCTTGCCACAGATGCTAACGCCGCTGCCGTAGAAGGTTGTGAAGTTATCAACATCGATGCTCTTAATAGCTCAGCTACCATGAAAAAAATCGCTGCTGCAGCTGAAGGCGATTACACACTTCTTTATACCAAGTATAACAATCTTGTAATGGGTTATTTGGCTCTCGAACGCATGGTTCGTCTTGCTGGAGACTCTAAAGCAGCTATGGTTTATGCTGACAACTATCAAGTTGTTGAAGGTAAAAAATCTAACGCTCCTGTAATTGACTATCAATTCGGTTCACTTCGCGATGACTTCAACTTTGGTTCAGTTCTTTTCTTCTGCACAAAAGCATTGAAAGCTGCTGCTGCCGAAATTGATGCAGAATATACTGCAGCCGGTCTTTATGACCTTCGTTTGAAAGTGTCTCGTCAAGGTGACCTCGTTCATATTAATGAATATCTTTACACTGAAATTGCACTTCCTGTAACTACTGAAGGTGAATCTCACTTTAGCTATGTAGACCCAA
The DNA here is from genome assembly GCA_017409345.1 of Muribaculaceae bacterium. Taxonomy (GTDB): domain Bacteria; phylum Bacteroidota; class Bacteroidia; order Bacteroidales; family Muribaculaceae; genus RGIG4079. The sequence goes on from JAFQSX010000013.1 coordinate 18,522, forward strand.
AAAATCGTGGTGTGCAAATTGAAATGGAACAAGCTTGTACTGACCACCTCAAAAAAATCGGCGGTTATCTTGAACCAAAATTTGAAGAAATTAACTTCAACCAAGGTGACTTTGAATATGAAGCATCAGTTATCATCCCTGTTCGTAACCGTGTTCGCACAGTTCGTGATGCTATCAAGAGTGTTCTTGCTCAAAAAACTGATTTCAAATTCAACCTCATCATTATCGACAATGGTAGTACAGATGGTACAACTGAAGCAATCGATGAATTCAAAGATGACGAACGTCTTATCCACATCATTCCAGAACGTGATGACCTCGGTATCGGTGGTTGCTGGAATGCAGGTGTAAATCATCCTAAATGTGGTAAATTCGCTGTTCAACTTGACTCAGACGACGTTTACTCTGATGAAAATACTCTTGCTAAGATGGTTGCAGCATTCTACGAACAAAATTGCTCAATGGTAGTAGGTACTTATATGCTTACCGACATCAATATGCAAATGATTCCTCCCGGTGTAATCGACCACAAAGAATGGACTCCTGAAAATGGCCGCAATAATGCACTTCGTATCAATGGTCTAGGTGCTCCACGTGCATTCTATACTCCAATGCTTCGTGAAATCAATGTGCCTAACACAAGTTATGGTGAAGACTATGCACTCGGTCTTGCATTCTCTCGTCATTATCAAATCGGCCGTGTTTATGACGTAGTTTATTACTGCCGTCGTTGGGAAGATAACTCTGACCACGCTTTGGATATCAACAAGACTAATGCTAACAACCTTTACAAGGACCGCATCCGTACTTGGGAACTTCAAGCTCGTGTAGAATTAAACAAAAACAAATAATACCTACGATCGTGGTTAATACTGAAATGGTAAACAAATTTATTGGCGAGCAGCTTGCCGAATGGCAAACTGCTGCTGATAACTTTGAAGCGCTTAAAGGCGTTAAGGTAAAAGAACTCGACGTTGATGGAATGAAAATCAAAGTGCAATTCAACCCTGCACGCATCGTTTCATCATCGGCTAAGGTTGATGCTAAATCGCTCAAAGAACGAAAATGTTTCCTTTGTGCCGAAAATCGTCCTTCTGTGCAACGTGGCATAGAGTGGGGCAATGGTTATATTATCCTTATCAACCCATTCCCTATCTTCCCTCGTCACTTGACTATCCCCGATATGGGACACGTTGACCAACTCATCAAAGGTCGCATTGCCGACATGATGAGCCTTGCGAAGGATCTTGACGGTTACACTGTGTTCTATAATGGTCCAAAATGTGGTGCTTCTGCTCCCGACCATATGCACTTCCAAGCAGGTAATAGCGACTTCCTCACAATCGGTGATGCTCTTGATGGAGCAGAACTTAAAACTGTCGCTACCGATGGCGATGCAGTGCTCGCAGTGTGCGATTCACTCCCTCTCAATGTGTTTGTAATTGATTCTAATGATCCTCAAGCCGGGGAACGTTTGTTTGCTCGTCTTTACGATGCAATCCCTGTTCCCGAAGGAGAAAAAGAACCAATGATGAATCTTCTTTGCTATGCAACTCCTGCCGGTGTGCGTCTTGTGGTTATTCCTCGCAAACAACACCGTCCATCGTTCTATGGCACTGAAGGTGACGACAAAATGCTTCTCAGCCCTGCTTCTGTTGATATGGGTGGCGTATTCATCACTCCTCTTGAAAAAGACTTCAACAAGCTTGATGCTGAATTAGTTAAAGTAGTATTCAACGAACTTTGTCTTGCAAAAGAAGACGTTGAAGAAATTGTTAACAACATTAAGTAATAACACAAACTAATGGAAGAACCCAAAATTAAGGTCGGCATCATGAGTGCCGCAGAGGTTAAATTTATCCTCGACGGTGATTTCCATGTTTCAGATAATACTGTCAGTGGTAGCCAAGTGGCTACCACCGATGGTAAATCTATTATTTGGAACAATAAAGAATATACCGAACTATTTTTTGAACCAGCAAACGATGAAGTTTCCTTTTGGCTTGAAGGTGTGACCATTGGGGTAAACTTCCACTGGGAACGTAAAGAAAATCAACGTTTCAAAGGTGCGCTCAAACTTATCGTCGAAAATGGTAAAATCACTCCTATTAATATATTAGGTGTTGAAGACTATTTGTTGAGTGTAATTTCATCTGAAATGAGTGCTACAGCTTCGCTCGAATTGCTCAAGGCTCATGCCGTGATTTCTCGTAGCTGGTTATTGGCTCAAATTGATAAAAACAAACGTATTGTTGACGCTGGCGAACAATATTCGGCTGTTGAAAAAACATCTGATGATGAGATGATTAAGTGGTATGACCGCGAAGATCACATCAACTTTGATGTGTGTGCCGACGACCACTGTCAACGTTATCAAGGTATCACCCGTGCATCTACTCCTCAAGTAGCAAAAGCTATCGAAGCTACTCGTGGACAAGTGTTGATGGACGGTGAAAATCTTTGCGACGCTCGCTTCTCTAAATGCTGTGGTGGTGTTTATGAGGAATTTGAAAACTGCTGGGAACCTATTCACTATGACTACCTTGCAGCGCGTCGTGACGGTGAAAATGAAACAGATTTCCCCGACTTGACTATTGAAGAAAATGCTTGTGAATGGATTTTGACTCGTCCCGAAGCGCATTGTAACACTTCTGATGCTGAAATCCTTTCTCAAGTTTTAAATAACTACGATCAAGAAACTACCGACTTCTATCGCTGGGAAGTTACTTACACACAAGAAGAAATTTCTAAATTGGTGAAAGAACGCTCTGGCATGGATTATGGTAATATCGTTGACCTTGTGCCCATCGCTCGCGGTACATCAGGCCGACTATATAAACTCAAAATCGTAGGCACAAACAAAACTCTTACTATCGGTAAAGAACTTGAAATTCGTCGCACTCTGTCTCCTTCTCACCTCTATAGCTCGGCTTTCGTGGTGGAAAAAGGAGAAAATGATGCAAACGGACTTCCCTCTACTTTCACACTCAAAGGTGCAGGGTGGGGACATGGTGTAGGTCTTTGCCAAATTGGTGCTGCCGTGATGGGAGCAAAAGGTTATAACTACAAAGAAATCCTTCTACACTACTTTGTAGATGCCGACATCAAAGAATTATATTAATAAATCAAATAAATAAAAGTAAAAATGGATAAAACAAAAAAACGTTCGCCATGGGCGTGGATTCCTTCGCTTTATTTTGCGCAAGGTCTTCCTTATGTGGCTGTAAACGTTATTACAGTTATCATGTATAAGCGTCTTGGTATTTCTAATGCCGACATTGCGCTTTATACTGGTTGGCTTTACTTGCCATGGGTAATCAAACCATTCTGGAGCCCATTCGTTGACATCATCAAGACAAAACGTTGGTGGACTCTTATCATGCAATGGATTATTGGTTTCGGTCTTGCTGCTGTTGCTTTTGCAATCCCGACACCATTCTTCTTCCAGTTGACATTAGCAATATTCTGGTTGGTGGGATTTGCATCGGCAACACACGACATTGCGTCTGATGGTTATTATATGATTGCTCTTGAAGAGCATGAACAGGCTGCATATGTAGGTATTCGTTCAACATTCTATCGTGTAGCTACTATTGTAGGACAAGGCTTATTGGTAATTATTGCCGGTGTGATTGAATCCAATACCGGTCTAGAACCTACAGATGTGACAATTACAGCGGATGCTAGTATTCAACCAAAAACTGAAATTGTAAATGCTCTTCCAGAAGCTATTGTTGTAACTTCAGAGCAAGCTAAAGTAGAACAATTTGTGTTCTCTGCAGCTCCTGCAGTTGGAACTAAAACTCCTGAAACCGTTTCTATCAAGGTAAATGATTCTACTTCAACAGAAGTTAAATTTGCCGACTATTCAAAAGCAATGATGGATAGTGTGCATGTGTTGAATGCGCTTAATGGCTTTGTGACAGATACCACTATTGTTAAAGATGGAAAACTTGTTGCTAAAGTAGAAAAGAAAGAAGAGGTTAAAAAAGAAGAAGGCTTAAATGCTTTTGACCAATGGATTAAAGATACATTCGGAGAAGATAAAAAATCGGATGTAAAAACGACTGCAAATAACTTTGCGATTGTTGGTGTTCGTTTGACAAAAGCTCCTACTGAAGAAGAATGTGTATTGGTTGTAAATTATAAAGAAGGTGATCAATCAATCAAGCTTAATGACAAAGTTGTAGATTCACGATTTGTGTTTACTAAGGATAATTGGGACAAAACAGCGTACATTTATTTTGAAATAGATAAAAATATTAAAGGTAATGTAACAGCAACATTCCAAGGTACATCAGGAAATATTCCTATGGCATGGTTGTTAGTATTTGTTGTTTTGTCAGTATTCTTCTTATGTGCTGCAATGTATCATAGTTGGGTATTACCAGTGCCTGCAAATGATAAGAGTGTAGGTGGAGGAGAAAAAGCCTCAGCAAAAGAAATTGTAAATGGCTTCCTAGATACATTCAAAACATTCTTCCAAAAGAAAGGTGTATGGGTCGCAATGGCATTTATGTTGCTCTATCGTCTTCCAGAAGCTCAATTGGTGAAAATTATCAATCCATTCTTCCTTGATCCTGTTGATAAAGGTGGTCTTGGTCTTACAACAGGTCAAGTTGGTATCGTTTATGGTACAATTGGTATTATCGGACTTACTCTTGGTGGTATCCTTGGTGGTATTGTTGCATCTAAAGGAGGTCTCAAAAAATGGTTGTGGCCAATGGCTCTCAGTATTTCTTTGAACTCTGTTGTATATATCTTCTTAAGTGCCGTTCAACCTGATCCTAATACTGTTGGTGGGTTCTTGACTATCAGTGCAGGTATGGTTCTTGACCAATTTGGTTATGGATTTGGATTTACAGCATTTATGCTCTATATGATGTACTTTGCTGATGGTCCTTACAAAACATCTCACTATGCAATCTGTACAGCATTCATGGCTCTTGGTATGATGCTCCCAGGTATGTGGTCGGGTTGGCTACAAGAGTTGGTCGGATATAATCACTTCTTTATTTGGACATTGCTTTGCTGCTTGGGAACTTGGGCTGTAACTGCTATGGTTAAGGTTGACCCCAATTACGGTAAGAAGAAAAAACAAGTAGAAGAAAAGAAATAAACATGAAATCAGTGTTTAAGAAAATATCAATGCTTGCCATTGCCGCTTTTGTGGCAATGGCAGCTTCTGCTCAAGTAAAACCCGGGGTGGAAACACTTCGAGATGGAGGTTTTAAGCAGTTGAAAGGCAAACGTGTGGGTTTGATTACCAATCCCAGTGGTGTTGACAACAATCTTGTGTCAACAATCGACATTCTTGCCAATGCTCCGGGTGTAGAGCTTAAAGCTCTTTATAGCCCCGAACATGGTGTGCGTGGCGATATTCCTGCAGGTGAAAAGGTTGATACTTACACCGATGCTGCAACAGGTGTTACCGTATATTCATTGTATGGCAAAAACAAGAAACCATCGGCCGAAATGCTTAAAGATGTTGATGTGCTTGTTTATGACATTCAAGACAACGGCTGCCGTTCGTTCACCTTCATCAGCACAATGGGATTGTGTATGGAAGCATGTGCCGAAAATGGCAAAGAATTTATGGTGCTTGACCGTCCCAATCCTCTTTCAGGATTGAAGGTTGAAGGTAACCTTGTTGAAGATGGATTCTACTCATTGGTGAGCCAATTTGAAATACCATATCTTTATGGTTTGACTCCCGGTGAGCTTGCTTTGATGCTAAATGATGGTATGTTGAAAGATGGTAAGAAAACAAAATTGACTGTTGTGCCTATGCAAGGCTGGCATCGTTATATGACATTTGACCAAACAGGCATGCCTTGGATTCTTCCTTCACCACATCAACCCTATCCACAATCGGCTATTTATTACCCCACAACAGGTATTATCGGTGAATTGTATTTCGTGTCGATTGGTGTAGGTTACACTATGCCTTTCCAATTGATTTGTGCTTCATGGATTGATGCAAACGAATTCTGCAAACGATTGAATGCATTGAATCTTAAAGGTATCGACTTCCGTCCAATTCACATCAAACCTTATTATAGCGTGGGTAAAGGTGAAAACCTTCAAGGTGTTCAACTTTATGTGACCGATGTGCTTGATTGTGAATTGACTATGGTCCAATTCCATGCAATGGAAATTTTGGCTGAAATGTATCCCGATAAACGCCTCCTCGACGAAGATGGTCAAGGTACATTGGGCAACCGTTGGAACATGTTTGACAAAGTGTGTGGTACCGACCAAATTCGCATCAAATTCTCAAAGAATTATAAAGTTGCCGACATCATTGACTATTGGAACAAAGATGTTGAAGCATTTAAGGCCAAATCGGCTAAATATTATCTCTACAATTAAAAAGACATAATTTAAATCACTTATGGAACTTGCTTATAAAGAGTTTTTAAAAGACATAAAAGGTATAGTATCAAAAGATCGTATATATACCGATGACCTTCGTCTCCTCGCATGGGGTACAGATGCCGGTTTTTATCGCATGATACCTCAAATTGTGATTCGTTCAAATAATGAAGAAGAGGTGTCGAAACTGCTTTCGATTGCATCTAAACATAATTTGCCTGTTACATTCCGTGCAGCAGGAACAAGTCTTTCGGGGCAAGCCATTAGTGACTCAATTTTGATTGTAGCCGGAAAACACTGGGAAGGCTATGAAATAGGCCCCGGTGCCGAAACAATAAAACTACAACCTGGGATTATAGGTAGTCGTGTAAATGACTACCTAAAACCCTATGGTCGTATGTTCTCTCCCGACCCCGCCTCTAAAAACTCGGCTATGGTGGGTGGTATTGTGGTAAACAATGCTTCGGGTATGAACTGCGGCACTCACGCCAATAGTGACAAGATTTTGAAGTCAGTACGTTTGGTTTTTGCCGATGGAACTGTGCTTGATACAGGCGATGACCGCTCTCGCAAACTTTTTGCGATGAACAAACCTCAATTTATAGAGGGTATAATGAAGTTGCGTGATGAAATTTGTGCCGATGAAGAATTAAAGAAACGCATACTTTATAAATATAGCATTAAAAATGTTACAGGGTTAAACCTATTGCCATTCGTAACATTCCGCGATCCATTTGATATTATCGCTCATAGCATCGTTGGCTCGGAAGGTACATTGGCATTTATGTCGGAAATCACTGTAAACACTGCTCATCTCTATCCACATTCAGCAAGTGCAATGCTTTATTTCAGCGACTTGGAAGAAGCATGTAAAGCAGTGGTGGCAATGAAGAAAGGTCCTGTATTCGGAGCCGAACTTCTCGACAAAAAATCACTCTCGGCAGTAAACGACCCAACAGGCGAAGGACTCACTGCAGTGCTCACCGAAACAAAGGCCGACACTCCCGAAGAGTTGCAAAAAAATATCAACGAAATTCTCGAAATTCTCAAGCCGTTTAATCTATTCAAACCGGCTTACTTCACCGACAAACCCGAAGAATACTCTGAATATTGGAAAATCCGTTCAGGTATCTTCCCATCGGTTGGCGGTACTCGTCCTCTTGGCTCAACTGTGTTGATTGAGGACGTGGCGTTTCACATAGAGGACCTTCCAAAGGCTACTGTGGAATTGCAACAATTACTTCAAGATAATGGCTACAACGATGCTTGTATCTATGGTCACGCACTTGAAGGAAACTATCACTTTATCATATCACAGTCATTCGACTCTCAAGAAGAAATTAATCGTTACAAAGAGTTGATGTTGGCTGTTGAACGTCTTGTTGTTGATCGCTATGATGGCTCATTGAAAGCCGAACATGGTACAGGTCGCAACATGGCTCCTTTCGTAGAAAAAGAATGGGGCACAAAGGCTTGGACGATGATGAAACGCGTCAAAGAACTTTTTGACCCTCAAAATATACTTAACCCCGGTGTAATTTTCAATGACGATCCCGAATGTTATATCAAAGGCTTGAAACCAATGCCATTGACTAATCCTCACGTCGATAAATGTATCGAATGTGGATTCTGTGAGGTGAATTGTGTGTCATGTGGTTATTCAGGCTCGCTCTCAGCTCGTCAACGCATTGTGGCTCAACGTGAGATTACACGATTGAGAACAACAGGCGAAGATTCAGCTCGTTTGGCTCGTCTTGAAAAACAATTCGAAACTTATGGTAACGCCACATGTGCAGGCGATGGCTTGTGTAGCATGTCATGTCCGATGGGTAATAACACAGGTGAGATGATTCATGATTTGCGTCAAGCATCATTGCCCAAAGGTAGCATGGGATATAAAATTGGTGATTTTGCGGCTAAAAATCTCCACAATATCACCGGAGTATTTCGTCCGGTGCTTTCAATGGCCAACTTTGCCGGAAAAATCCTTGGCGATGGTGGTGTGAATGCAATTGGTGGTGCTTTGCACAAAGTGGGGGTGCCATTGTGGACTCCTTCACTCCCCGGCGCATTCTATTCTCCTAAGGTTGCAGCGCAAGCAAGCGAACGCAAAGTTGTGTATTTCCCAAGTTGTATTAACCAAACATTAGGACAATCGCGTGAAAAAGGCAAAAAAGTGGAAACATTGGTCGATACTATTATTGCTCTATGTAATAAAGCCGGATATGAAGTTATCTTCCCTAAAAACATGAAGAAACTTTGTTGCGGTATGATTTGGGAAAGTAAAGGTATGCCCGATATTGCCGATCGCAAGACTGCCGAACTCGAAAAAGCATTACTTGAAGCGTCGGAAAATGGTAAATATCCTGTGCTTTGTGACCAAAGCCCATGTTTACACCGCATGCGAGATCATATTAAATCAATGCATCTTTACGAGCCAGCCGAATTTATTTATGAATTCCTTGCACCTAATTTAGAGTTTACACAAACCGACGAAACAATTGCCGTTCACGTTACTTGTTCATTGCGACGCATGGGACTTGCCGATAAAATCATCGCTCTCGCTCGCATGTGTTCTCGCAATGTAGTGATACCTACCGAAATCGGTTGTTGTGGTTTTGCCGGCGACAAAGGTTTCATGATGCCCGAATTAAATAAATATGGTTTGCGTAAACTTCGTCCGCAAATTGAAGCATCGGGCGCTACTCATGGTTATTCAAATAGCCGCACTTGTGAAATAGGGTTGACCACTAATAGTGGTATCCCATATAAATCAATCGCTTACTTGGTTGATAGTTGTACTAAATCAAAAAAATAAATTTATCTAATGGCAGAAGTTACAGTGAAGCATCAGCTTCCTCCCGTAAAAAAACAAAGTCAACGCATGCTTGCTCTTGATATCCTTCGTGGTATCACTATTGCCGGTATGATTCTCGTAAATAACCCTGGTTCATGGAGTTATATGTATCGTCCACTTGGCCATGCACCTTGGAATGGCTTAACTCCTACCGACCTTATTTTCCCATTCTTTATGTTTATAATGGGTATCTCTACTTTTATCTCAATGCGTAAGTTTGAGTTTAAAATGTCAGGGTCGTTATTATACAAAATCATTAAACGTACAATTGTGATATTTGCTATAGGGCTCGGTATCGCATGGTTTAGTAAATTATGTTATGGCATTGCCGGTGGTAAGTCCTTTTTAGAAGCTGCCGATTCGTTTGATACGATCCGTATTCTTGGAGTAATGCCTAGATTGGCCCTTTGTTATGGGGCTGCATCTATTATTGTATTGTTGCTTCGTTGTAAACACATTTTATGGGCTGTTGCAACATTATTGGTAGGATATGGCATAATTTTGTTAGTAGATGAATATGGTCTTGAGTTCTCAAATCAAAATATAGTAGCAGTTATCGACCAGACTATTTTAGGTGTAGATCACATGTATAAAGATACTATTGATGGAGTAAAACTTGCATTTGATCCCGAAGGGTTGTTAAGTACTATTCCCTCAATTGCTCATGTCTTAATTGGCTTTTGGGCAGGCATGAAAATGATGGAAGTAAAGGATATAAATATGCGCGTCAATCGATTGTTTATCATTGGTGCTATATTGATGATTATTGGATTCCTATTTGATTATTCAATCCCTATTAACAAAAAACTTTGGACTCCTACATATGCAGTTGTAACATGTGGCCTTGCTTCTACATTCTTGGCATTGTTAATATGGATTATTGACATTAAAGGATATAAAAAATGGTGTCGTTTCTTTGAAGCATTTGGTATCAACCCATTGTTCTTGTATGTGCTTGGTGGTGTGTTAGGCATCATCTTCGGCTCATTTAAATTTGGAGTAGCAGAATTATCTATAAAGGGATATGTATATAGCAAATTCTTGGTGCCTATGCTTGGCGACGAAACTCTTGCATCGTGTGTCTATGCACTCCTATTTATCGCTCTATGCTGGTCGATAGGTTATATCCTCTATAAGAAGAAAATATATATAAAAATATAATAATAAAATAATAATACAAATCATGAAATTAATTGCAGATTGTGGCTCTACCAAAATTCAATGGTGTGCCGTTGAAGATGGAAAAGTGGTTAAGGAGTTCTTTACTCCAGGTATGAACGCTATCATGCTCACCGAAGCAGAAATGGCTGAACGTATGGGCAACGAGTTGAAACCCGAAGTTGAAGGTATGACTTTCGAAAGCATCTATTTCTATGGTGCAGGTTGTATTAACGATGATGTGTGTGGCAATGTACGTCGTGCTATCGCTGCTCACGTTCCTGCCCCTGTAATCGAAGTTTATACCGACCTTCTCGCAGCTGCTCGTGCTCTATTTGGTCATGAAGCCGGTATTGCTTGTATTTTGGGTACAGGTTCTAACTCTTGCTACTATGATGGCGAAAAAATCGTTGACAATGTGTCTCCACTCGGTTATATTCTCGGTGATGAAGGTAGTGGTGCTGTGCTCGGTAAATTACTCGTTGGCGACGTGTTGAAAAAACAACTTCCCGAACCTCTTTGCGAAAAATTCCTCGCTCAATACGACCTCGATCGTATGAAAATTATTCAAAAAGTGTATCGCGAACATCCGGCTAACCGCTTCCTCGCATCAATTACTCCATTCCTCATTCAAAATATCGAAGAGCCTGCTGTTCACCGCTTAGTATTGAATGCATTCAAAGCATTCTTCGTGCGCAACATCGCTAACTACGATAACTATAAAGACTATAGCATCAACTTCGTTGGTTCTATCGCTCACTACTATCGTGAAGTACTTGAAGAAGCTGCCGATGCTGTTGACTGCAAAATCGGTAAAATCCTTCAAGCTCCAATGGAAGGCCTCATCGCATATCATTCGTAATTAAAAAAAGGGAATATGTTATCACATTATGAAATGCTGCCTTTGGCAGAAAAAGAAATTGAAAATATTTTCCAAAAAAAAGAGAATCCTACTAAATTAAATTATAATTTAGTCCAAATTTCTGACGTTGAAAATGGAGGTCTATTTGAATGCAATGGTGTGAAATTTGCGATTACTAGAAGAAGGAAAGTTTATGAGAAATCTGGTAGAGATAGAGATCGTTGCTATATAAAATTCCCAAATAAGAAAGTTTCATATTTTGATAGCATTACTAAGTTAAAAGAACGAATGAAATCAAATTGTAATTTATAAATTAATTAAAACAAATATAATATGGCATTTGTAAAAATCAGTGAACAACCTTCACTTTACAATGACTTGGAAAAGAAGTCGGTATTGGAACTCCTCACCGATATTAACAATGAGGATAAAAAAGTTGCTTTTGCAGTAGAAAAAGCTATTCCTCAAATCGAAAAACTCGTAACAGGTATCGTTAGCCGCATGAAAAAAGGTGGTCGCATCTTCTATATGGGTGCAGGTACTTCAGGCCGTCTTGGTGTGCTTGATGCATCTGAAATTCCTCCTACATACGGTATGGACCCATCTTGGGTTATCGGTCTTATTGCCGGTGGAGACATCGCACTTCGCAACCCTGTGGAAAATGCTGAAGATGACACTGCTCAAGGTTGGAAAGACCTTGAAGCATTCAACATCAACGAAAAAGACACCGTTATCGGTATCGCTGCTTCAGGTACTACTCCTTATGTGATTGGTGCACTCAACGCTTGCCGCGAACGTGGCATCTTGACAGCTGCAATCACTTCTAACCCTGATGCTCCTATCTCACAAGCAGCCGACATCGCTATCGAAATGATTGTAGGTCCTGAATATGTTACAGGTAGCTCACGTATGAAATCAGGTACAGGTCAAAAAATGATTTGTAACATGATTACTACAGCAGTGATGATTCAAATGGGTCGTGTGAAAGGTAACAAAATGGTGAATATGCAACTTTCTAATGCAAAGCTCGTTGACCGTGGCACTCGCATGGTTGTTGAAGAACTCGGTTTGGAATATGAAGAAGCAAAACGCCTTCTCCTCCTCCACGGCGAAGTAAAACGCGCCTGCGACGCTTATCGCGCAGAAAACGCATAATTAGTATTTTTAATATCCTCTAAAAGTGATGCATAAATTTTTATGCATCACTTTTTTTGTAGCATGTTGGTAACGTCGCAAAGGTGGATGAGATTGAATTTTGATATTCTCTGCTTGTCAATTAATAATTTATTAGTAAATTTGAAGAGTAAATACTTATTGATATGAAAGCCAAAAATCTTGAACTAATAATGGTTAATATCTCGGGGTATGACCGTCCCGGGGTGACTACTGCATTGACAAGTATTCTTGCTAAATATAATGCAGATATACTTGATATTGGTCAGGCTGATATTCATCATTACCTTTCGCTTGGAATTTTATTTAAAACCGATAGTTCTGTGTCGGGTGATATAATGAAAGAATTGTTGTTTAAAGCTTCTGAGATGAATTTCCAAATTCATTTCACTCCCATCTCGGTAGAGGAATATACCGATTGGGTAGGGCGTCAAGGGAAACAACGTTGGATTATCACTACTCTTGGTCGTGAATTGACCTCGCGTCACATCGCTTTGGTGTCGGAGGTGATTTCTCGCCAAAATCTTAATATCGATAGCATTCGCCGTTTGACAGGTCGCATGCCTTTAGAGGAAAAAGAAAATCCGTTGTCTAAGGCTTGTGTGGAATTTTCGGTGCGTGGCACTCCTCGCGATCGTGCTGAAATGCAGTCGCAATTTATGGAGATGTCGGCCAATGAAGGCGTGGATATCTCGTTGCAAGAAGATACAATGTATCGTCGCTCACGTCGCTTGATTTGTTTTGATATGGATTCTACTCTTATCGAAACCGAGGTGATTGACGAACTCGCTATTCGTGCCGGAGTGGGCGATAAGGTAAAAGAAATTACCGAACGTGCTATGCGTGGCGAAATTGACTTTTGTGAGTCGTTTACTGAGCGTGTGGCGTTGCTCAAAGGTCTTGATGAGAGTGTTATGAAAGATATTGCCGAAAATCTTCCTATAACCGAAGGTCTTGACCGATTGATTGAGGTGTTGAAACGCGTGGGTTATAAGACAGCAATCCTTTCGGGTGGTTTTACTTATTTTGGTAACTACTTGAAACAACGCTTTGGCTTTGACTATGTATATGCCAACGAACTTGAAATCGTTGATGGAAAACTTACCGGGCGCTATGTGGGTGATATTGTTGATGGCAAACGTAAAGCGGAGTTGTTGAGATTGATAGCACAAGTGGAAAATGTGAATATCGCTCAGACTATTGCTGTGGGAGATGGAGCAAACGACCTTCCAATGCTTGCTACTGCCGGTCTTGGCATTGCATTCCATGCCAAACCAAAGGTGAAAGAAACAGCCGAGCAATCTCTCTCAACAATAGGTCTTGATGGAATTCTTTATTTCCTCGGATTTAAAGACTCATTTATATCATAGAAGTAAATATACACTATTGAATTAGATAAGGCGATGGTCAAAAACATAATGACCATCGCTGTGTTTTTAAATAATAAATGAAAATTCATTAACTTTGCATTGTTATATTTCAAAATGAAATTTATGAATAAATATATAATGCGTAGTATAATCGTAATATTATTACTTCTAATTAATGGCAGTGTATATGCGACTAATGAAGATTCTCAATCAATAGGTCTTGTATTGAGTGGTGGTGGAGCAAAAGGTATTGCTCATATAGGTGTGATTCAGGCATTGGAAGAAAATGGAATTCCCATTGACTATGTTGCCGGTACATCTATGGGAGCAATTGTCGGAGGATTGTATTCGGCCGGATATTCGCCTCAAGAGATGATGCAATTAATTTGTAGCCCGGATTTTGCTAATTGGTCAACAGGTAAAATTAACGAAAAACTTTCATATTATTTTACTAAAGAGAATCCTACACCGGCGATGCTCAAAGTGCCAATTTCAAAAAGCGATTCAACGAAAGCCGCATCAATATTGCCCTCAAGCATCATATCTCCAATTCCGATGAATTTTGCATTTTTGGAGTTGTTTTCAACCTATTCGGCTCAATGCGCCGGCAATTTTGATAATTTATTTGTTCCGTTTCGATGTGTAGCATCCGATGTGGTAAATAAACACAAAATGGTGTGTTCGCAAGGTTCTCTTGGTGATGCGATTCGTGCATCAATGACATTCCCGGTTGTGTTTCAGCCAATAGAAATGAATGGGATGTATGTTTATGATGGTGGAATATATGACAATTTCCCGGTTGATGTGATGCGAGCCGATTTTGCGCCTTCAATAATGATAGGAGTGGACGTGTCGGCACCCGAAGGAACTCCAAGAGCCGATGATGTGATGTCACAACTTGAAGATTTGATTATGCAAAATAGTAATTATGAGTTGCCTGATGATGAAGGTATTAAACTAAAACTTGATTTGCGAGCATATAATTTGCTTGATTTTCCCAAGGCTCAAGCAATATATAAAATAGGATATGATAAAGCGATGTCAATGATGGACTCTATAAAAAGTCGTGTAACAAAGCGTATTTCGGCTGAAACATTGGCGCACAATCGTAGAGTTTTTAAGTCAAAAACACCGGCATTGACATTTGGCTCGGTAGATGTTTCTGGAGGTACAACGGCTCAAAATGAATATATTAAATATCTTTTTGATGAGAATCTTACCGATACGTTTGGCGTTGAACATGCTCGCGATGCATATTATAGAGCAATATCATCGGGTACTCTGAAAAATTTGTATCCTACTGCTATATATAATGATTCATTGTCAACATTTGATTTGCATCTAAAGGCTTCGGTCAAGGATAAATTTACGGTAGGTTTTGGTGGATATATTACATCATCAACTAATAGTTATATCTTCTTATCGGGAGGATATAAACCATTGCGTTTTAATGCCTTTAGTGCAAATATTAATGCATGGATAGGTCAAAGTTATATGGCTGGGGAACTATATTCTCGTATGCTATTGCGTTCTCATCTACAATCATCAATAGACTTTCAAGGAGTGATATCGCGACAGAAATTCTATGAAAATGAAAATCTATTTTATGAAGACAATATGCCTACATTTATAACGGCGACCGAAGCATTAGCACGAATAAAATATAGCATTGCGGCATCAAGAAATGGAAAAGCCGATTTGACAGTAGGGTATGGTCATCTGGAAAATCGTTTTTATCAGAATAATAATGTTGATTTTGCAATAACCGATAGAGATAAGTCAATATATAATTTGGGCCAATTGGCACTAAATTTTGAATATAATACACTTGATAACAATGCATATCCAACATCTGGTGCTTATTATAAGACCTCGGCAGTAGGTGTCCTTGGTAACTATGAATATAAAACATCAGACACCATTGCAATGCGTGATGGTAATGCTAAATGGGCACAAATTGAATTGATTGCAAAAAACTATTTTTCATTTAATCGTAAATTCTCATTGGGTACAGAGGTGGATATATATGCTTCTACAAAAAAACTTTTGTCAAACTATAATGCGACAATCGTAAATGCAGCAGCATTTAACCCCACACCCTCATCTTATAATGCATTTAATCCGGCATTTAGAGCTAATTCATATGTGGCAGCAGGAGTAGTTCCAATATGGAAAATAAATGAAAATCTACAAGTCCGTGGAACATTTCATTGTTTCTTGTCATTCCGTAAAATACTTGAAAATCAAACTGATTTTAGTCCATATTATGGTGATTGGTTCTCAAATCCCGAGTTTTTTGGAGAAATGGCATTGGTTTATAATTTCCCATTTGCATCATTATCCCTATATGGAAATTATATGAGTTATCCGGAGCGAAATTGGAATTTTGGCGCATCTTTCGGAGTCTTTATCCTTGCACCAAAGTTTATGAAATGAAGGTAGAGTAAGAATTTTGCCACAAAACAATAAGGAGTGTCCATTTGGACACTCCTTATTGTTCTGATATAAATGAAATATTGATTATTTATCAGTAGATGTATTGATTACCGGTTGAGCCGATTCGTCGGCGCAGAGCACAACGAGAAGATTGCTTACCATTGAAGCACGTTTTTCTTCGCTTAATTCTATACCTTCAGTGCCAAGTTTATCAAGGGCAAGTTTTACCATCGATACGGCTCCTTCTACAATCTTTTCACGAGCAGCGATAACGGCAGTGGCTTGTTGACGGCGAAGCATTACCGCTGCAATTTCGGGCGCATATGTGAGATAGTTGATGCGTGCTTCTTGTACTTCAATGCCTGCAAATGCCAGGCGCTCATTAAGTTTTTCTACAAGAATTTCATTTATCTCAGCACCACCCGAACGGAGTGTCAATTCGTTGTCATCTTCTGATGTGTCTTTATTGTCATCATAGGCATATAGTCCGGCAACTTCGCGAAGAGCAGCATCACCTTGAATGCGCACATATTTTTCAAAGGCATTCATGCGAGTAGTGGCATTTGCTCCGGTTGCACCATTTGCAATGCTTTGAGCGTCGATTTCAAACATGGCTTTATATGTGTCATTCAATTTCCACACTATAACCATACCTATGAGGATAGGATTACCTTCCTTGTCATTAACTTTAATTGGTTCGGCATCAAGGTTGCGTGCACGCATTGTCAATCGTTTGCGCGACATAAATGGATTAACCCAATAGAACCCATGTTGGTTGAAAGTGCCTTTATATTTTCCGAAGAAAATCATCACAGCAGCTTCGTTTGGCTCAAGAGTAAATAGCCCGATTAATGCTATAAAACTAATAATGAAGAGCGCAATGCCTCCACCTATAAGTAACCCACATTCATTGATTCCACCAACAACAATAGTGTAAATCGATGTAGCCATTAATAACAAAAATAGTATTAATGCTACAAATCCATTCATTTTAAATCCTTTATAAGGATTTTCATTTTTTTGAGAAGTCATATTCTTTTTTTATTTGGTTATTGTGATACAAAGATACTAAAAAGAATAATAGAATTGTTGAATTTGCAATAATAATCAGTTAAGTCTCTATTGCTGACTATCGGTACAACATGATAATTTATAATTGAGTAGGGGAAATTTATTTGAATACTCAAATAATATGTGTAATTTTGCGTATTATTCACTTTAATAGATTCAATCGCGATGAAATTATTTGATGTATATCCATTATTTGATATTGAAATTGTAAAAGGCGAAGGTTGTAATACCTACGATGCAGAAGGTACAAAATATCTTGACCTATATGGTGGTCATGCCGTAATATCTGTTGGTCATTCTCATCCCCATTATCTTAAAGCATTAAATGAACAGGCATCAAAATTAGTGTTTTATTCCAATTCTGTTATCAACTCTTTGCAACAAAAATTAGCTGATAAACTTGGTAAAATCTCCGGGTATGATGATTATCAATTATTCTTGATTAATTCAGGAGCCGAAGCCAATGAGAATGCGTTGAAACTAGCGTCATTCTATAATGGTAAAAAACGTGTCATCGCATTTGGAAAGGCTTTTCATGGTCGAACATCGCTTGCTGTTGAGGCAACCGACAACCCTAAAATTGTTGCTCCAATTAATGCCAATGGACATATTACATTTGTCCCTCTTAATGATATAGAGGCAGTAAAGGCTGAACTCGCAAAAGGTGATGTGAGTGCGGTTATTATCGAAGGGATTCAAGGAGTAGGTGGCATACGCATTCCCGATGCAGATTTTATGCAAGCATTGCGCGAGGAATGTGACAAGCACGATGTGGTGCTAATCGCCGATGAAATTCAATCGGGTTATGGTCGTTCAGGTAAATTCTTCGCTCACCAATACACCGGAGTACGTCCCGATATTATCACTGTGGCAAAAGGAATTGCTAACGGATTTCCGATGGGTGGCGTGTTGATTAGTCCTAAATTCACTCCTATATATGGACAATTAGGAACCACCTTTGGAGGAAATCACCTTGCATGTGCTGCCGCGATTGCTGTGCTTGAAATTTTCGAACAAGAAAATCTTGTTGAAAACGCTCGCAAAGTAGGTGAATATTTGATGACTGAATTAAAACAAATTCCGGGCATCAAAGAGGTACGAGGTCGAGGACTGATGATAGGTATGGAATTTGACTATCCGGTTAAAGAACTTCGCACTCGTCTCATTAAAGAAGAAAAAGTGTTTACAGGTGCTACAGGTACACACATGATTCGTCTATTGCCTCCACTTGTGTTGACAATAGAACAAGCACAAGATTTTATCAATCGATTTAAAAATGCGCTTGCAAAGCAAGCATAAAATATAAGCATATAATGAAGATTGCAATTATAGGAGCAGGAAATATGGGTGGGGCTATTGCTCGTGGTCTTGCTCATAGTAATATGGATATAAATATTTCAGTAGCCGATCTTGCTCAAGATAAATTAGATGAACTAAAAGCGGAGTATGCTGCTATTGAGGTATCTACCGATAGCATGGCTGTTGTAGCCAATGCCGATGTAGTACTTTTGGCGGTAAAACCATGGCTAGTTGAACCTGTGATAAAAGGTGTGTTGCCAGCGCTTGATCTTTCGCGTCAAATTATTCTTTCAATTGCTGCCGGTGTAGATATCGCAACATTGACCTCTTGGCTTGGTAATGAAAACGCAGTTGTGTTCCGTGCAATACCCAATACTGCAATATCAATTCATCAAAGTATGACATTTGTGAGTCACAATGCAAATGTTACGACAAGTCAAGTGGCAGAGGTAGAGGCGATATTCAATGCTCTTGGGAAGGCGGCAGTAATAGAAGAACGCTTGATGGGTGCTGCTACATCACTTTGCTCTTGTGGCATCGCGTTTGCTATGCGATATGTACGTGCTGCTACTGAGGGTGGGGTAGAACTTGGCATTTATCCTAATGATGCAAAACAATATGTGTTGCAAACTCTTCGTGGAGCAGTTGAACTACTCGAGGCAACCGGAAATAATCCTGAGGTAGAAATTGACAAAGTCACAACTCCCGGAGGTATCACAATTAAGGGATTGAATGCAATGGAAGCACACGGCTTCACTAACTCGGTTATTGAAGGCCTAAAAGCGAGTAAATAATACTAATTCTAAACAAATAATAAAAACACATGTCAGTAAACAAAGTTATACTAGTGGGAAATGTAGGGAAAGATCCTGAAATCCGTTATGTAGAGAGTCGTCCGGTTGCATCGTTATCATTGGCAACAACAGATCGTGCCTATACGACTGCATCGGGAGCCCAAGTGCCTGAACGTACAGAATGGCACAATTTAGTAATGTGGGATAAATCGGCCGAAATTGCAGAGAAATATATTCGCAAAGGAACAAAACTTTATGTAGAAGGCAAACTTCGTACTCGCATGTGGGAAGATCGAAATACGATCAAACACTATGTAACTGAAATTATAGTAGAGCAGTTTGATATTCTTTCTCGCCCTCAACAATCACAACCCACGCAAGGATAAGCCGCAGATCGTAAGAAATAAAAAAGAAAACGCGCAAGAGGAACTCTTGCGCGTTTTTGTGTTAGTATATCATTTTTATTTTTTATCCAAATCTTTCAGTAGGGTCTCAACTGCGACGCGGAGTTGGGTGTCTTCGCCGGTTACTACGGTTGCAGGGTCGTTGGCAACTTTGATGTCGGGTTCAAGTTGACTATTTTCGAGGTATGAGCCGTCGGGTAGGCGATAGCCTACTACTGGGATACCAAACACCAATGATGGGTCTTGCAATGTTACCCAATTAACACTTGTCATTGTTCCGGGAACGGGCATACCTACGAGTTTGCCAAGTCCACGATGTTTATATACCCATGGTGTGCCATGAGCATTACTATAGTTGGCTTCGCATTGTACCATAATGCTTGGTTTGTTCCAACGACGGCTAGGCATGTCGCATGCTTCTACGCCACGCACTACTTGAGTGAAGTATTTTTTGCCACTAAACAATACTTCAATGTCTTCGTGAAGACGACCACCTCCATTCCAACGAGTATCAATAACGATACCTTCGCAGTGGTTGTATTTTCCAAGCACATCGGCATAAACTTCACGGAAACTGCCGTCGCTCATTGATTGAATATGAACATATCCCAATCGACCGTTTGACCAACGCTCAACATCGGCAGCACGTTGTTTTATCCAACGATTATATAGTAACGAATTTTGAGCACCCGATGTAATTGGTAAAACAACTTCGTCCCATCTATCGCCCGATTCGGGGTTGTAGATTGATACAAGCGTTTTTTTCTTGGCAATGCCATTAAATATAGTAGTATAGTCTTCGTCTGCTTTGATTTCGACTCCATTGATTTTTTCAATGATGCATCCGGCTTTGACTTTAGATGTAGATCGATCAAATGGTCCTTTTTCAAGAACTTCGGCTATCTTCAATCCATCTTTTTCATGAGCCCAATCATATAATAATCCAAGTGTAGCAGTAGCATCAGTTGCAGGTTTTCCACCGTAGCGACCACCTGTGTGTGATACATTTAGTTCACCAAGCCATTCGCTCAACATTTCGGCAAAATCGTAATTATTGTTGATGTGGGGAAGGAAACGACGATAGTTTTCGGTCATCATTTTCCAATCAACGCCATGCATATCTTTTACATAGAACATTTCGCGTTCTTGACGAGCCACATAGTCAAACATATATTCTCGTTCGGCAGGGGCATCAAGTTTCATTGTTGCCGAATAAGAAATGTTCGTAAGTTTGTCGTTTGATGGTGTGAGTTTTTTCATCATTCGACTTCCAAGCAAGTATATATTGCCTGATTTATCCATTTCAAAAGAGAGGTATCCGGCATTTAATTTGCTGACGATCTTGGCTTCGGGTTTGCGAAGTTTGATTTTCCATAGATCAAATCCTTTTTCTACCGCAGAAAGGTAATAGAGGCTCTCTCCATCTTTGGAAATAATGGCGCCACCAATATTAGATGAATTGGGAGTAAGTCTTACGATGCGATCTTCAATTCCGTCAAGTTCAACATTAATATCTTTAGAAGATTTAGTTGAGTCGGCTTTTTCTGTTTTTTTATCATCTTTCTTTTTCTTATCATCTTTTTTCTTTGCGTCGGCCTCTTTCTTTTGCGCTTTTTCAACCTCTTTATAGAGAGCATAGTCTTCTTCGTTGAGGCGGTACTTGTCGTAAGCATCTTGATTGAGGAATACCAACATAGCATCACTCATTGATCCCCATGATGCGTGATTGCGCATACCATATCGTTCGGATAGGAAAAGAATGGCGTTTCCGTTCATAATCCAATAAGGTGATTCATCAAAGTAGCCACTGCGGGTAATGTTGGTGATTTTTCCACCTTTGGCACTTACAATAGCGATGTCGCTATATGGATCGTGCATATTATCAACTACTTCAAGAGTAAACCATTTGCCATCAGGCGACCATGAATAATTAAATCCACCATTGCGGCGTGAATGAGTTGAACCATCGGTGACTTGACGCACTTTTTTGCTTTTTACATCCATTACCATCAACTTGTTACGGTCTTGGATGAATGCAAGTTCTTTTCCATCGGGTGAGTATTGAGGATAAGTGCGTTCAATATTATCATTAAATAGTACTTTTTCAATGATAGTGGTTGCATTTGGGAAATTGGGGTCATCTTTACGCTCAATTGTTGCAGTGTAGATGTTCCATTTACCATTGCGCTCACTCATGTAGGCAATAGTGCGATTATCGGCAGCCCATGAAGGTTGACGTTCTGCTTCTGGAGTATGAGTAATTTGTTTAGTAGTGGTGTAGTCGGTAGATGTGACAAATAATTCACCACGATAGATGAATGCTACTTGTTTCCCGTCGGGAGATACTGTTGCGGCTGATGCTCCTGATGAAACATTAAGTTTTTTAAGAGGAGTTTCATCATCAGTAACAATATTTATCGCCACTTTTGTGGGTTTATTTTTACCACGTTTAGTATATATTTCACCATTATAGGTAAATGCTAGAGTGCCGTCGGCTCCTTGTGATAAGAATCGAACAGGATGAGTCTTAAAAGAAGTAACTGCAGTTACTTCTTTAGGATTGTGTATATTCAAGGAATATACATTCATTGATCCTCCATTGCGTTCACTTAAAAAGTATATTACATTATTATCTTCTGTATCAACAATCGGATTGCGATCTTCGCCGGCATGATTGGTGATATTTATATGATTGCCGGTATTGGAATCGTAATACCAAATGTCGCGAGTGATTGATGACGTGTGATGTTTTCGCCATTCATCTTCCATCCCTTTTTGGTCTTGGTAGAAGAATGATTTACCATCAATATTGAAATTAATCATTTGTGCAGGCGATGCAAGCATCAATTGTATGCGTCCCCCATTTGTGGGAATACAATATAATTCGGTTAATCGGCGAGAAGGGAATAATGCACTTGATGCAGGGTCTTGTAGCGCTGCAGAGAAAATAATGTTTTTGCCATCGGGAGAAAAGGCCTCTGGTGTTTCAATCTCAGATGAATAAGTGATGCGAGTGGCTTTTCCTCCAGATGCACTCATTGTATAAATATCTTGACCTCCATTTCGGTCGCTTGTAAATGCAATAGTCTTTCCGTCAGGCGACCAAATCGGTGTTGCTTCATACGAATCTAATGTCGTGAGGCGAATAGCATCTCCACCTTTTGTCGCTACCTTGTATATATCACCTTTATAAGTGAAAAGGATTTGACTTCCATCGGGCGATATTTTTACATCACGCAACCACAATGGAGTAGTTGCAGATGCGCTTAATACGCATGCTGCTAATGAAAATGATAAGATTGTTTTTTTCATCATTAGTTATATGTTTTAAGATTTAATCGTGAGCGATACCCATATCGTTAATTGAAGTTATATGTGATTAATTTATTAAACACAAAGATAGTAATTATTTTAGGTAATTTCTATAAATTATAAGGAATAGATTTTTGAATATTATTGAATGGAGAGATAATATTAAACTTTCGCTATATTTGTAAAATATAGAGCAGGAATTTGCGTTATAGTATTTAGGTATTTAGTATAAGCCTCAATTAGATTAGTATTTATGAAAAGAATAATTTATTTTTCTGTTATAATATTTGCTATAATCATGACCGGTTGTCGTGGAGCAAAGTTGTCGGTTGCCGATGAACAAATGGCTCGAGGAGAGTATCATGATGCGGCAAAAACATATCGTAAGGTATATAATAAACTAACTAAAAAAGAGCAACGAGGACAACGAGGCGAAGTTGCGTTTAAAATGGCCGAATGCCATCGCCATTTAAACCAAAGTGCTCGTGCATCAGCAGCCTATCAAAATGCTATACGATATGGTTTCCCCGATTCAATGGCTCAATTACATCTTGCTGAAATGTTGCATGCTGAAGGTAAATATTCGGCAGCAATTAATGTATATAGAGAATTTTTGATGCGTAATCCAGACTCGTTTACAGCCAAGAATGGATTGGCTGGAAGTGAAATGGCTCTTGCAAATCAAAAACAAAAGACTACTCGTTATGTGGTAAAAAATGCCAAATTATTTAATTCTCGTCGAGCCGATTATGCTCCAATGTATTTCGATAAAACTTGTGATGCATTATATTTTACAACCACAAATGAAAAGGTTACCGGAGAGAAAAAAAGTGAAATAACAGGAATGAAAAACGGTGATGTGTGGTTTGCTAAAAAGAATGAGAAAGGAGAATGGCAACGCGCTGAAACCGTTGAAGGAGAGTTGAATAGTGATTTTGATGAAGGTATTATTTCATTCTCCCCTGATGGGAATACAATGTATCTTACTAAAGCCCGTCGTGAATTAAATGCAAGTACAGGTGTTGAGATTTATACATCACAACGCTCCGATGCAAAATGGAGTGCTCCGGTGAAATTTGAGATCACATCAGATACGGTATCTAGTTACGGCCATCCTGCTGTGTCACCTGATGGAACATATTTATATTTTACTTCCGATATGCCGGGAGGAGAAGGTGGAAAAGACTTGTGGCGTATAAATCTTAAGGAAAAAGCCGGTTCGCTTGAAAATATGGGTAATATATTAAATACTCCGGGCGATGAGGAATTTCCTTATGTGAGAACTGATAGCTTATTGTATTTCGCTTCAAATGGTCATCCCGGGTACGGTGGACTTGATATTTTTAGAGCCGAGTTACAACCCGATGGCCGTTGGAAAGTAATAAATATGGGAACTCCGGTAAACTCTTCGTCAGACGACTTCGGTATAACATTTGGTAAAGGTGAAGACGGCTTTTTAAGCTCTAATCGAGGCGATGGAAGAGGATATGACCATATATATTCATTTGAATTGCCTGAATTGGATATCTCTATTTCGGGATGGGTATTAGATAAGGATGAAGAACCGGTGCCTAATGCTGTAATTAGAATTGTGGGTAATGATGGTTCAAATCAGAAGGAGGTGGCTCGTGATGATGGCTCGTTTAAATTCCCATTAAAACGAGGCGTGAGTTATGTTATGCTTGCTGGTGCAAAGGGATATCTTAACTCAAAGCAAGAGTTTGTGAGTGATAATGCTGAAGAAGATGCCGAATATAGTATTGACTTTTTCTTATCATCAATAAATAAACCAAATGTGGTTGAAAATATCTTCTATGATTTTGATCAAGCGACGTTGCGACCAGAGTCAAAAGAGGCACTTGATGAATTAGCGCAAATTCTTCGTGAAAATCCACATATTACAATTGAAATGGCGTCTCATACTGACCGATGGGGAGAGGATGACTATAACTTGGATTTGTCTCATCGAAGAGCAAAATCGGTTATAGATTATCTTGCTGAAGTGGGTATAAATGCCGATAGATTGCAATATCAAGGATATGGCGAAACTCGTCCAAAGACAGTGACAAAAAAAATAGCAAACGATTATCCTCAGTTTGAAGAAGGAACGATTCTTAATGAAGAATTTGTAAGCACATTAAGTGAGGAGGATCAAGAAATTGCCGACCAAATAAATCGTCGCACTGAATTTTCTGTATTGTCGGTAGATTATAACATGTATTAGTATATGTCACAATCATTTCGAACCATAGTAGAGCCTCTCAAATATCGAGGGTTGATAAATCATCGTCAGGGAATAGTGATGATGGGTTCGTGTTTCAGTGATAATATAGGTGCAAAATTAGAACAAGCATATTTTGATGTTGAAATCAACCCATTTGGGACATTATATAATCCTGCAAGTATTGCTTGTGGGATTGATGATTTATTAAATAAACGTTTGTTTAATAAATCAGACCTTATACGGGTTGATGGCGATAATCGGTGGCATAGTTTTAGTCATCATTCATCATTCTCAAAAGTAAGTGCAGAGGATATGCTTGTAAATATCAATCAACAGATTGAAAATGTGCATCAAGCCATTTGTAAAGCATCGGTATTGATAATTACATTTGGTACTGCGTGGGTTTATGAGCATAATGATACACAAAAGGTCGTTGCTAATTGCCATAAACTGCCTGCCTCAAATTTTAATCGTCGTTTGATGAGTGTTGATGAGATTGTGATACAGTGGCAAAATGTCATAGAACGATTGCGACGATTAAATAAGGATATTCGCATTATATTTACGGTAAGTCCGATAAGACATCTGCGAGATGGGGCACATGAGA
This sequence comes from Muribaculaceae bacterium, assembly GCA_017409345.1. Classification (GTDB taxonomy): domain Bacteria; phylum Bacteroidota; class Bacteroidia; order Bacteroidales; family Muribaculaceae; genus RGIG4079. The sequence goes on from JAFQSX010000013.1 coordinate 44,464, forward strand.
ATCAGATAAGCAAATCTATTTTGTTATTAGCAATAAATGATTTAATAAAAAAAGATAATCAACTTATATATTTTCCTGCGTATGAAGTGATGAATGATGATTTGCGTGATTATCGATTCTATGCGTCAGATATGACACATCCTTCGGAGATCGCTGTTGATTACATTTACGACTTATTCTCTAAATCATTCTTTAATGACGAAACATTGAAGTTGGCGGTAGAATGTCGTCGATTATATAGACGATTGCAACATCGTCCCATGAGTGATGATGTTGAGGCTGTAACTCGATTTGAAACAGCCACTCAAGAATTACAAGCACAGATGTTGTGCCTATATCCATTTTTGGAAAAAACATTAATGAAAAATCACAAGAAATGATATATTCTATTTCAACAATTGCACAGATATTGCATTTGCCTGAACCTAAAATTCCGGCATCAAACATAAGTATATTATTGACCGATAGTAGGTCGCTGACTTATCCTGAAGATACATTGTTTTTTGCATTGCGAACACGCAATAATGATGGACATCGATATCTCCATGATTTGCATCAATGTGGGGTGCGTAACTTTGTAGTGGATCATGTCCCGGCGACGATGCAGAATGTTGATGATTGTAATTTCTTAATAGTTCCTGATGTAAAAAAAGCATTACAATCAATTGCGACATATCATAGAGGACGATTTACTTCTCCGGTGATTGGAATTACCGGGAGTAGGGGAAAGACTGTAGTCAAAGAGTGGTTATATCAGTTGTTGTGTGCCGATTATAGCATTGTTCGTAGTCCTAGAAGTTATAATTCGCAAATAGGGGTACCCTTGTCAATCTGGGAAATGAATGAGAATACGCAACTAGCCATATTTGAGGCTGGGATATCTCAACCCGATGAAATGATATCGTTGCAATCAATGATTAGACCACAATTATCTATTATTACAAATATAGGAGAGGAGCATGATGAAGGTTTTTCTTCTCATAGATTGAAATGTGAAGAAAAAGTTATGTTGTGTCGTGATTGCGATTGCATTATATATAATGGGGATGATGAATTAATCAGTGAAGTTGTTGCAAACGCAGGATTGACAGTAAAGGAAATCGCATGGTCCCGTCGTGATCCGGATTCTCCATTGTTTATATCATCAATAAAAAAGGTTGGCGATAAGACAAATATTAAGTACTCTTATCTAAAATATGATGGGGAGATTGAAATCCCATTTATTGGAGATTATGATATTGAAAATGCTATACATTGTTTGGCGGTAATGCTATATTTATGTCGCCCATTTGAAGTCATTTCATCACGAATGACTTCATTGGCAGCGGTTGGAACTCGATTGAATGTAATAGAGGGTGTCAATAATTGCTTATTAATATATGATGCATATACATCCGATTTTCATTCATTAGCCCCTGCTCTTGATTTTATGAATCAACGCACCACTAAATCTCATTCGACAACGGTGATATTAAGCGATGTGATGCATGAAACTAAAAGCGGAGAGGCTCTTTATAAGTCAATAGCGCGTTTATTACAACAAAAATCAATAAATCGTGTAATTGGCATTGGTGAGGAGATATCTTGTTATAGTGCATTATTTGGCGATAATGCAACGTTTTATCCATCAACTAATGCATTTTTATCAACGATAACTACAAGCGATTTCAAAGATGAGATTATATTAATAAAAGGTGCATCTCATTTCCATTTTGAGTCATTAAGCGATGTATTTGAGGCTCGTCAACATGAAACGGTTTTGGAAGTAAATCTTGATGCCGTGGTACATAACTATAATTTTTATCGTTCTCGCGTAAAGCCCGAAACCGGTATCGTGTGTATGGTAAAAGCATCGGGTTATGGTGCCGGATCTTTTGAATTGGCAAAAACATTGCAAAGTCAAGGTGCTGCCTATTTGGCCGTTGCTGTTCTTGATGAGGGTGTTGACTTGCGTAAGGCGGGAATAGCAATGCCTATAATGGTGCTAAATCCTAAAGTTGTTAATTATAAAACGCTATTCACATATCGTTTAGAACCGGAAATTTATAGTTTTGAGATACTTGATGAGATTATAAAAGAGGCTACAAAATTTGGTATTACGAATTATCCTGTTCATATCAAACTTGATACAGGAATGCATCGATTAGGATTTTTAGAAGAGGATATGCCTAAATTGGTCGAAAAATTGAAAAATCAAAATGTAATAAGACCATGTTCGGTTTTCTCTCATTTAGCAACTGCCGATTGTCTTGATATGGATGATTATACTAATCGTCAGTTTGAGTATTTTTATCGTTGTTGTGATATATTGCAAAGTGGATTTGAAGAGCATATTAAGCGTCATATACTTAATTCTACAGGTATAACTCGTTTCCCACAGCATCAATGTGATATGGTGAGATTGGGAATTTGTTTATATGGTATTCCTACAGTCAATGATGGCTCTCAAGATGAACTACGCCCTGTATCATCATTACATAGTGTTATAATTTCAATAAAGGAATGGAGCGCAGGAACAACGATTGGCTATTCTCGAAAAGGAGTTCTGACACGCAATTCGCGCATTGCAACAATTCCGATTGGTTATGCCGATGGTATTGATCGCCATTTAGGTAATGGCAATGCATTTGTTCTGGTCAATGGTCATCGTTGTCCTACTGTGGGAAATATTTGTATGGATATTTGTATGATTGATGTAACCGATGTTGATTGTAATGTGGGTGACGCTGTTGAGATATTTGGAGAAAATGTAACGGTTATGGAACTTGCTAGCCGATTAGATACTATTCCTTATGAAATCTTGACATCGGTATCTCAACGAGTGAAGAGGGTGTATTATCGTGAATAAGTAAAACTAATCTATATTGTTAGGGCAATAGAGGTTTCTTATAATATATTATAGTCAAGACGCAACCTCTTATTAATAAATAACAAATAAAGGCTAACCATAATGCATGGTTGCCCATTGAAGGGAACAAGGTATAATAAATAATGAAAAAACAAATCATTGCTGTTGCCATAGACACGAGCATCGCTCTGGTGCGTGTTGCTCCGATATAAATGCCGTCCCATGTAAATGCGGCAAATCCGCAAATGGGAATTGCTACAGCCCAATAAAAATAGTCAGTTGATGTTTCGATAACTAGATTATTAGAACTTAATAACGATAAAAAAGAAGAACCTCCAATAAGGTAAACCGAAGTAAATAGTATTGCCATTGCAATTCCCCATTTGAACAACGCAGTTATGCTGCTCTTTAATTTTAGAGGTTGTTTGGCTCCGATGTATTTTCCTGCAATCGCTTCGCCGGCAAATGCAAATCCGTCCATGAAATAAGAGAATAGCATGAATAGTTGCATCAGTAGGGTGTTGACTGCCAATATCACATTACCTTGTTGTGCGCCGACTCGAGTAAACCACAGTGTTACAGCAACAAGGCATAATGTGCGAAGAAAAATATCGGCATTGATTGAAAAGAATTTCTTTAATTCGGTCTTATTTAAAATGTCTCTTAATGACGTTTTTGATAGGGAATATTTTATTTTAATTATTAATAACCCAAAAATAAATCCTCCCCATTGAGCAACAAGAGTTCCGGTTGCGACCCCTGATATATCCCAATTAAATAGATAAACCAATACAAGAGATGTAGAAATGTTGAGTAGATTAATGAACATCGAAATCCACATTGTAGCACGTGAATTTTGCATGCCTATAAACCACCCTGAAAGAGCATATGAACCTAACATTGCCGGTGCTCCCCATATGCATATCGAAAAATATGTAATGGCATGATGGAGAGAGTCGTCTTTTATGCTCATAAAATGAATGGCACATTGAGCAATTAGGCGTTGAAGTAATATAATGATTATTCCTACCGATAAAGCGACTAATATAGAGCGATATAACACAAGGCTACATTGGTAATTGTTATTCGCACCATAGGCTTGTGCAGTCATGCCACTTGAACCCATTCTCAAGAACGCAAACGGCCAATATAGCATGCTAAATATTGTGCTACCAATCGCGATTGCAGCAATATACACTGCACTGCCCATATTTCCAACGATTGCTACATCGATAATTCCAAGTAAAGGAGTTGTGATGTTGGCAATAATAGAAGGAATGGACAGTGCTAGTATTTCTCTATGAATAGAGGTTGTTTTCAAGTTTGATTATGCTTTAGCACGGCGGCTATCCCACATGAGATAACATATTAATAGTGCATATGCAACGAGACCGAGTGTTTGAGATGTTCCTTCTGAAAGAGGTGAAGTGTATTCAAATCCGGCAAATTTAGTAATTGCTGCAAATACTCCAAATAATGCACCACCGGCGATAAGACCTGAAGCAATGAGTGTCCCACGTTCGTGGCGTGCTTTGCATAGGGATTCTTCTTTAGAACTCTTGCTAACAAAGTAAGCGATAGCACCACCAACAAGCATTGGGGTGTTGAGTGGTAGTGGAATAAACATGCCAAGACAGAATGCTAGTGCTGGAACTCCCAACCAATTGAGTAATAGGGCAAGAATTGCACCTACAAAATAAAGAATCCAAGGTGTATCACCACCCATCATTAGGGGCTCAATAACTTTGGCCATTGCATTGGCTTGTGGGGCAACAAGTGCATCCTCCCCGGTAAAGCCATAGACTTTATTTAAAATAAGGATTACACCACCTACAGTTGCTGCTGACACTAGTGTGCCAAGGAATTTCCATGTTTCTTGTTTGTGTGGAGTAGAACCGAGCCAGTAACCTATTTTGAGGTCAGTGACGAATCCTCCGGCCATAGAAAGCGCAGTACAAACAACTCCACCAATTACCATTGATGCCACTATCCCTGAAGTGCCGTTAAGCCCAATCCCGACAAAGATAGCCGATGCAATGATAAGCGTCATTAAGGTCATGCCAGATACAGGATTAGAACCTACAATAGCGATTGCATTGGCTGCTACGGTTGTGAATAAGAATGAAATTATAGTAACTACTAGCCAAGCAACAAGCGCTTGCCAGAAAGTATTGATTACTCCAAGCCAGAAGAATGTCAATACAACAATAAGTGCTATTGCGATATAAAATACGACTGATTTCATAGATAAATCAGTTTGCCAACGGATTGTTTTGGCTTTTTCTGCCGAACCTTTAAATTCGCGACCGGCAAGACCTATTGCTTGCATAATGATGGGCCATGATTTTACTATGCCTATAATGCCCGCCATTGCAATACCTCCAATCCCTATGAGTCGAGCATGTTCACTGAATATAGTTTGGGCATCCATTGCCGCGATTTCGGCCGATCCATATGAGCCAAGAAGTGGGATTACAATCCACCACACAAAGAGAGAGCCAGCAAATATAACAAATGCATATTTCAACCCAACGATATAACCAAGCCCAAGTAATGCTGCTCCTGTGTTACAACTAAACACAACTTTTGTTTTTTCGGCAATAGCAGCACCCCATGACGAGGCTGTTGTTGTTATCGTTTCTGCCCACCATCCGAATGTTGCAACAATATAGTCATAGATACCACCAATGAGTGATGCAATAATTAGTGTTTTGGCTTGTCCTCCATTTCCTGATTTTTCACTGCCTTCAGCACTGATGAGCACTTGAGTAGTTGCGGTTGCTTCGGGGAACGGATATTTCCCATGCATATCTTTTACGAAATATTTGCGGAAGGGGATAAAGAACAAAATGCCTAGTACACCTCCTAATAAAGAACTTAAGAAGATTTGCATGAAGTTTACTGAGATATCGGGATATTTTGATTGGAGAATGTATAGTGCCGGAAGTGTAAATATTGCTCCGGCAACAATGACGCCTGAACATGCTCCAATTGATTGGATAATTACATTTTGACCAAGAGAATCTTTTTTCTTTAATGCTCCAGATAGACCGACTGCGATGATTGCAATGGGGATTGCGGCTTCAAAAACTTGGCCAACTTTTAATCCAAGATAGGCCGCTGCCGCACTAAATATTACAGCGAGTAGCAACCCCATTGTTACAGAGTAGGGGGTTGCTTCGGCATAGTTGCGTTCGGGATGCATTACCGGACGATACTCTTCGCCATCTTTTAACTCTCTGAATGCGTTTTCGGGGAGTTCTGTTGGGTCAATGTCTTTATTGACCGATAATTCTTTTTCTTTTTGCATAGTGATATTATTGATTGTTTGATTTCTTAATTTACTATGCGAAGATAGTGATTTTTTAGCGAAAAGATGCAAGTAATGCGATAAAAACAAGATAAACGTGTGGTTAGGGTTCGATAATGAGAAAAAAGAAATGCACATATTCTTAATAGAACATGCGCATTACTTTCTTATTATTAAAATGTAATATTATTTCTTTTTTGATTTCTTGCTACTACTTTTTTTTGATTTTGAACTAGTAGAAGATTTCTTTTTGCTACTTGATGCTTTACTTGTAGATTTTTTGCTACTTGATGTTGATTTTTTTGCAGTAGATTTTTTTGAACTGCTTTTTGTTGATTTACTTGTTGCTGTTTTTTTCTTGCTGCTTGAAGACGATTTCTTTGCTGTAGATTTTTTCTTGCTTGAAGATGATTTTGTAGCTTTACTTTCTTTAGTGCTTTTCTTTGATTTAGATTTTACACTACTGTTTTTTGAACTTGTAGATTTTTGAGACTTACTATAACTGCGTGATCTTCTTTTATCTGTTTTATAAGTACTACCGGTGTAGTTATCTTTAGACTTAACTTTTGAAGATGATGCATTGGAATAATCTGAACTTTGTTTCTTTTTTGGATATGGAACTGGTTCATATTGACGTTCTTTCTTCTTTGGCGCAGGAGGTGCAACAGTTGATGAAAGTGATGAATTTCCATCGTTTTGAGCCAACGATTCATTATCGGTTAGAACTTTTTTGTAGGTTGTAATCTTAAGGGATTGCCCTCGGCTTACTACATTGCTAGTCAAATTATTGTCTTTTTTTATGCGAGAAGTATTAGTCCCATATTTATTGGCAATTGATTTGAGAGTTTCACCACTTTTTACTTCATGAATAATAACCTCTTCTTTAGATGTATATCCAACATTATCATCGGTTGACACATTTTTGGTATTTTGAGCGACCTCATTGACGGTCTGAGGTAATTCTCCATCAGTTAAATCGCTATTTTGTTCATTGCGAATAACACCCGGTTCGGCTGTTTTGCGAAGTGCATATTCTTCGGCATCATGTAAAGAAATGGTATTTTCGCTCATAAGGTAACTATATACTTGTTTAGACGGAAGTATAAGTACGTATGGTTTATTGTAACTACCGGGTATAATGTTTTTGCGATATTGAGGGTTTAATGTTTCAAGAGCCTCTACTTCAAGGTCAATTACGTCTGAGATTTGTTTGAAATTAAGACGTTGTTTAACCCACACAGTGTCTGTTAGGATTGGTTTTTTAGCAAGAGCCGAACTGATGCCATGTTCATTGTGATAGTTCATGACGTATGCAGCAGCGATGAATGCAGGCACATATCCACGAGTCTCTTTTGGAAGATAATTATATATTTCCCAATAATCTTTTTTGCCTCCTCCAGAACGGCGAATCGCTTTGTTTACATTGCCCGGACCACAGTTGTAGGCAGCAATGGCAAGAGACCAATCTCCATAGGTCTTGTATAGGCTCTTTAGAAATTCAGCGGCCTTTTGAGATGCTTTATATGTGTCGCGTCGTTCGTCAATAAGTGAATTTACTTCAAGCCCCATACCTCTACCGGTTGAGAGAATAAATTGCCACAAACCGGCAGCACCGGCAGGTGATACTGCATTAGGGTTTAGCGCCGATTCAATGATAGGTAAATATTTTAATTCAAGAGGCATATCCTCTTTGGATAGTGCTTCTTCAAATATTGGTTCATAATATAACCACATTCCCAGCATCTTTTCAACAAGAGGTTTGCGACGATTGCTAGTGTACATTTCAATATATGACTTCACAACGTTGTTGTATGGCATTTCAATTGTAAAACCCATTTCATTTTGCAAGCGTTGCAAGCGTTGGATGTATAATTCATCGGTTGGAGTGGTGATTCCTTTTGATGATTCTTTTGGCTCGGCCAATTCGGTGTAGTTTTGGAGATACCAATTGTTTTGCATCTCTTCAATACTAGTTTCAAAACTATTGGGTGGAACGATATTGTTGTCTTGAATAGTGTTGCGCAAATCGTTAATGGAAAGAGCCGATGCGCTTACTACGTTTAATGAAATAAATAAACTTAATACAAATTTTTTCATCATAAATAATTAAGAGAGAGTTTTAAAAATTAATGGCCCACTGTACACCTACTGAAGGTAGAGGATCGTGTGAGTCTTTAAATACGGCAGGAGAAACATCTATTGACAAGTCGGGCGATATGTCAAAGTGAGAAAGTGATGCATCAACATAAGCATCAATCATTGCAATAAAATATACACCTACCATTGATATTATACATAAGTCGCGATTGCGACGATAGAAATCTTTTCTAGATTTTAAGACTTTAGTGAGCCAAGCCTTGTCAAGACTGCTTTCTTGTGTTGTGCTAGGAAAGAAGTCCATATAACTATTTGTAGAGGGGTCACTATCCATAATATCGCTATATGCAGTGGAATAATCTTTTAGCATTCCATTATTCCACGTTGTTGCATAGGCTAGCCCCATATATCCACCCACAAGAATTGGTAATTTCCAATATCTACGATTGTAGATTTGTCCTAATCCTGGAAATAATGCCGATAGCCAAACGGCTTTAGTGGGATTGGGGTTGAATGCGACTTCTCGTTCTTCCCATTCTTCTATTATAGAATCGGGGAAAGTTGCATTAATTGTAATGCTATCGTCAATGATTGAATCTTGATAAATTGAGTCGGTTTCATCGTCGAAATCCATCATAGGATTAATCACAACCGAATCACGTAAAATCTCATTGTTTGCACCTTTAGATGCATCTCTTTTTACGGGGAAACGCGATGTTTCGGAAAAAATGTTAAAAGTTGACAACAACACAAAAATTAATGTGCTGAATGCCACTTTTTTAGAAAATCTACTATTTTTACCCGTTTGTCGCTTTTGACTCGTTATCATTAATTAAATTATTGACCATCAATTAAATAATCCCGTAAAATGGTCAATTTTATGGGAGAATTTAATTGTCTTGAAGTTTTAACGCGTCAAAGATAGTAATTAATCTCTCAAGTTCATCCTCATTTTTGAAAGGAAATGTTATTTTTCCTTTACCTTTGTTATCGCAAGAGAACTGAACTTGAGTTTTAAAGGTTTGGGAAAGGTGTTTCTTAAGAATATCAAAATCGTTAGAAGAGTATCTGCTTTTTGCCGATTTTGTATCAGTGTTTTTGTTTTCGGGTGTTGCTTGATTATAAGAACGAGCAAGTTCTTCAACTTTCCGCACTGATAGACCATTTTTGATGATCTCGTTATATAATTTTAGTTGAAGCGATGGTTTTTCAATTGAAAGTAGTGCTCTGGCATGTCCCATATCAACACGCTTGTCACGTAGCCCAAGTTGAACTTCGGCAGGAAGTTTAAGTAAACGCAAAAAATTGGCTATTGTGGCACGTTTTTTACCGATGCGTTCGCTCAATCGTTCTTGAGTGAGATTATATTGGTCAATAAGTTTCTTAAATGTAAGAGCGATTTCAATGGCATTGAGGTCTTCTCGTTGAATATTCTCAATCAAGGCCATTTCGGTTAGTTCTGTGTCATTGACAGTGCGAATGTATGCAGGCACCGATGTCAATCCGGCACGTAAAGCAGCACGATAACGACGTTCTCCGGCAATGATTTGATAAGAGTCGGGGCCCATTTTTCGCAAAGATAGTGGTTGGATTATTCCAAGTTCTTTGATTGAAGATGCCAACTCATCAAGAGCCTCTTCGTCGAATGTTGTACGAGGTTGGTCCGGGTTGGGAGAGATTTGAGAAAGTGCAATATCGTTGATGGCCGATGAACCACGAGCGGGAACATCGTCCATTGAAATTAGTGAGTCTAGGCCTCTTCCGAGAGCATTGCGTTTTACTGCCATAATGAGTTAAATTGTATTAGTTATTAAGAGTTTAAGAATGTTTCTTGTGCTTGGCTATAATTTCTTTGGCAAGCATAATGTGACTAGTTGCCCCACGGCTTGAGGGATCATAAATTATAGCTGGAAGACCATGACTAGGTGCTTCACTTAAACGAATATTTCGAGGAATGACAGTGTTGAATACCATATCGCCAAAATGTCCTTTTAGTTCCTCGTATATTTGGTTGGCAAGGCGTAAACGAGCATCGTACATTGTCAATAAGAACCCTTCGATTTCAAGTGATGGATTAAGTTTTGACTTGATGATGCGTATTGTGTTAAGTAATTTGCTGATACCTTCAAGAGCAAAATATTCGGCTTGAACGGGAATAATTACTGAATCAGCAGCAGTTAATGCATTTACAGTAATAAGTCCCAATGAAGGGGAGCAGTCTATTATAATATAGTCATATTGGTCTCTTACTGATTCTAATAATTGAGCCAATACTTTTTCTCTATTTTCTTTATTTACGAGTTCAAGTTCGGCTCCGGCAAGGTCAATGCGAGACCCTACTAGGTCAAGTCCTTTTACACAAGTTTCAATTTGAGAACCATTTATTGGGTATTCATCTACAAGACATTCGTAGATGGATGAAGTCATTGATTTTGGGTCAATCCCGTATCCTGATGTTGCGTTTGCTTGGGGGTCGGCGTCTATAATTAGTACGCGTTTGCCTTCATTGGCGAGTGATGCCGATAAGTTTATGGTTGTGGTGGTTTTTCCTACTCCACCTTTTTGGTTTGCTATTGCAATGATTTTACTCATATTTTCAAAATGATATAGTTTCGCAATGCAAAGTAATTACTTTTTTTTAACAAGAGTGTTTAATAATAAAAGCAAAATGCATGAATTGTTGATAACTGACGATAATTGTTGATAACTATGGTTCTATAGGTATTTTGACAAAAAATAAAGCAGGGGACAATTTTTGCCAATTAGTATATCAAAATGTGTTTTTTGTATATTCTAAATATGGAAAATGTTGTTAATTGGACTCTATTCAGTATATTTGTATAAAATAAGCGCATTTACCTAAATGTTTTAACCTAAATGTTATCATGAAAGAACTGCTATTGGGCTTTGACCCAATTTCATTAGATGAAATGAGTGGCATAAAACTGATGAATCGTACCGACACGAAGTTTATCACTACATTGGCACGATTAGAAGAACTTTTGGTTAAGGCTCAAGAACAATATTGGATACAAGATATTGATGGAAATCGTAATATGCCTTATTTTACCAGATATTTTGATACTCCCGAGTGTCACATGTATGTGATGCATCAAAATGGAAAGAAAACACGACAAAAAGTGCGTATTCGTAGTTATGAAAGTTCGGGATTGGCATTTATAGAAGTCAAAAATAAAAATAATCATGGGCGTACGAAGAAAAAGCGCATCTCGCTTGAGAACAGAGATGTTGAACGTGAATTATACCATGATTTTTTGTGTCAACATTTAACCTATAATCCCAATAGATTAGTTACTCAAATAGAGAATAATTTTAATCGCATTACACTTGTAAATAAGCAAAAGACAGAGCGACTAACAATAGATACCGGATTGCAATTTAACAACATTGTTACAGGAAATAATATGTCACTAGATAATCTTGTAATTATTGAGTTAAAACGTGATGGGAATGTATATTCACCTATTCGTGATATTATGCGCGATTTGCATATTCATCCACAAGGTTTTAGTAAATATTGCATGGGGATGGCATTGACCAATGAGGCTCTTAAACGCAATCGTTTTAAAGAACGATTGTTGTTGCTTGAAAAAATGAAAATAATATAAAAATTAACTCTTAATAAAAAATTAATGGAAGAACTAGAACAAATTATGTCAGGTGATACGATCGCAGCGGTGCAAACATCGATGGAGAGTATTATGATAATGGGTACACCACTAGTAAATGTTTCTGACTTTTGGTTTTTGATTATCCGTTGTCTGTTTAATACTGCAATAGTGTGGTTTATTATTCATTTCTTGTATTATAAGAAGAGCCAACGTCGTGACTATTATTTTACATTTATGCTCATAAGTTTGAGTATTTTCTTTTTGATATACTTGCTTGGCAGTGTAAAGATTAAAATAGGTTTCGCATTAGGTCTATTTGCGATATTTGGAATCATTCGTTATCGAACGGAATCAATGCCTGTGCGAGAAATGACTTATTTATTTGTGATTATTGCAATATCGGTAATAAATGCGCTTGCCGGTCCGGTTAGTTTCTTGGAATTAGTAGCAACAAATATTATCTTTGCCCTTGTTATATGGCTTTGTGAAGGAAACAAGTGGATTAAGCACACGGCATGCAAATTGGTCCAATATGATAAGATAAATCTTGTGACCCCTGATAAATATGATGAAATGGTGGCAGATTTAAAAAAACGTCTTGGATTGGATATTGTTAAAGTTGAAATTGGTGCAGTCGATTTCCTTCGTGACATGGCTGTATTAAAGGTTTATTATAAACCACAAAACGATGATGTAAACACTATTGATGGTATAATCAAATTAAATAAAGAACAATGGGCACAAAAAGATTCATAATTGCAAGTTTATTAAGTATTGCAATTTCATTGCCTTCAATGGCGCAAATCGATGATGATATTAGCAACTTCGGTGTGTGGACATCTATTGGTGTTGAAAAGAAAATATCTAAAAAATGGGGAGTGGAATTCGAGGGCGAATTTCGCACTGCCGATGCCTTAAACGAAGTATCTCGTTATTCATTAGGCATTTCTACCGATTATAAATTGACTTCTTGGTTGAAAGCCGATGCGGGATATGTGTTTTTGAGAGATCATAATCTTAAGAGTTTTAGAGAAGATCCTATTGCCGAAGAAGATGAAGGTTGGGTAATACAACAAGGTGAATTGACCGATGCTTATTGGACTTCACGACATCGCTTCAATGTATCTTTAGTTGGGAATGTTAAACTAGACCGTTTTAAAATTTCGCTTCGTGAGCGTTGGCAATATACATATCGTCAAGAAACATCCAAATATGAAACCGATTATGTCTTCTATGATTCGGAATCAACCTTACCCAGTGTTGATGGCCCAACAGAGAAAACCGTTAAAAGTAAAGGCTCAAATGTTCTCCGCTCGCGTTTGCAAGTCGCTTATGATATAAAATCGGTGCCATTCGAGCCCTATGCTTCTGTTGAATTATATAATGATTTTGACGGCTTTAAAATAAAGAAAACTCGCTACACCATTGGTGGTGATTATAAAATAGCAAAAAAACACTCAATCGGATTATATTATCGCTATCAAGATTTTTCGGGAAGTGATGAAGGTGAAAGTACTCACATTCTTGGAGTAGGATATAAATTCAAATTTTAGGAAGTAACAACACTTCATAATGTAAAGAACTATTTGAAATGGGCTTAACCTATGGTTGGGCTCATTTCTTATTATGAAATAAATTGCCTAACTTTGTAGAAAATAAAAATTATAAATATGGCAAACGATAAACCACTAATATTGATAACCAACGATGATGGTATTAATGCACGAGGTATTTTTTATTTAGCCGATGCTGTTAAAGAAATGGGAGAAGTGTATATTGTGGCTCCAGATGAACATCAATCGGGACAATCATCGGCAATGTCAATCAACAAGCCATTGCGCATTACCACGCATCCTGATTATAATGGAATAAAAGTATATTCGGTAAATGGAACACCTGTCGATTGTGTGAAATTGGCATTACATACCATTGTCCCACGTCGTCCCGATTTGTTGCTTTCGGGTATTAACCACGGTAGTAATGCCGGTAATAATATCATTTATTCGGGAACAATGGGGGCTGCACTTGAAACGTGTATGCTTGGTATCCCATCAATAGGATATTCCTATTTGAGCCATTCTCCCGAAGCCGATTTCTCTAATACTTTGCCATTCTTGAAATCAATAACAAGCCAAGTAATTGAACAAGGATTGCCACAAGATATATGTCTCAATATTAATTTCCCAAAAGGGGAAATTAAAGGTGCTAAAGTAGTGAGAGCCGCCAAGGGCTTTTGGACTGAAGAATACGCCGAATATACCGACCCTATGGGTAAACCTTTCTATTGGCTAACCGGAAGATTTCAAAACATAGAACCTAATGCTCCCGACACCGACTATTACTGGCTAGATAGAGGCTACGCATCAATAGTTCCATCACGCCCCGACCAATCGGCCATTGATATTATAGAAGAATTAAAAACTCAATTTGAATAATAAGAAAGAGAAGGGAGAGAAGAAAACTATATCAATAATGCATTATGAACCCCGAAGGGCTCAATGAGGCTTGACCGAGTTAATTGAGCATTGTGCATTATAATGTGAGTTGCATATCGACCACATCTAGCACTTGTCCACACTTTTCGCCCACTTGCTCAAAGTGTGATACCTTTTTGAATCCTAAGCGATGATGCATTTTGATGCTCACTTCATTATTGGCAGTGATGCATGCAATTAATACTCTAAACCCCATTTTACGACAATCTTTGATGAGGCGATTCATTAATTTGGTGCCGATTCCTTTGTGGAAATATTTGGGGTCGAGGTATATTGTCGTTTCTAGAGTGTTGTGATAAGCTGCCCGTTCTTTCCATGGATGAGCGTAGCAGTAGCCTGCAATCTCACCATCTTCTTCCCACACGAGATAGGGGCAATGTGTCGAAATATCCTCAATGCGCATGCGCATCTGCTCCTCGCTCAACGGCTCCATTTCAAACGAAATAGTAGTATTGAGAATATATTCATTATATATCTCAACAATCGCTCTCGCATCACTTGCTCTTACTTTGCGAATCATCGTGAATTATGCATTATGAATTAATGTATTGTATTGACCTTTGCCTTGGGTTGCTTTGCCGTAGGCGATGGCTTGGGATGGGCAGAGGTGGTAGCAACGAAGGCATAGGGCGCAGTGGTTGCTCCATTGAGGGTGCCCATTGTGCATTGTTATATTATTGAGGGGGCAAGCTTTGGCGCATTTGCCACAACTGATACATTTGTTTGTGGCGAGGAATGGTCGGGGCGACATGCAATATCGTTTGAAATAGGGGTAGATGATTGCAGTTTTTACCCAAGCCCAACTGCCGCGCACCACATCGTCGCTATTGTCGCTTGAAGTGATTTTTGATGCAATCTCGGCTATGCGAGCAGGGGAATCGGCGAGTTTTTGTTGCTCCAATTCTTTGCTATCTACATCAAACCCTTTCATCAACGTGTAGGTGTTGGGCATTGTTACCGAATAGGCACTTTGTGCATACCAGCCACGACTGCTGATGAGTTTGCGCCAATGTTTATGGGCATTTCCTATATCATCACCACAAGTACAAACCATAAAGTGAGAATTGTTGTACCCAATGTTGAGTGGAGCCGATTTGATAAACGCCACTACGATAGGTGGCACACCCCATGAGTAGATGGGGAATACCCAAATGAAACGTTTGTCCTTGCTCATGTCGCAATTAAATGATGAGGGCGAAATGAGCGATTCGCCTTGCAACTCAATAACTTGTTCGTTGAGTATTTTCGCAAGCTCGTGAGCTACATAGCGGCTGTTGCCAGTGCCTGAGAAACAAAGTATCATCTTATTAGTGAATCGTTACTTGTGTGGCGCCAAACCCATATTCACGGAAAGAGGCATCTTGCGCTTGGCAACGAGGATATTTCTTCTTCAACTCTTGCAACACAGCTTGTCGCAACACTCCTTCGCCTTTACCATGGATAAACACAATCTTTTGCCCTTTAAATTTGAGATTATCAGTCATCACACGATTAAATTCGCGAAGTTGCACATTGAGCATATCTGTATTTGATAGCCCGGCAGTTGTGTCAAGTAATTCATGAATATGGAGATCTACAACAATCGTTTCAGGACGCAATGCGGGAGTGCTTTTTGCTTTTGGCCTGTCGGCTTTGTAGTTTTTCTTTGCATTCATTGCATCTTCAAGACCTCGGCTGTCGATAACCATAGAACGTAATGGAATGTCATTTTTTACAATGTCGATAGCTATAACCGGAGTGCCGAAATATACACTTTTGTGGAAACAATGAAGTTTGAAAAACTTTGTGGTGTCAAGACGATATTCTACGGCTACAGGAGCTTTGAGTGTAAACTCTTTATCACGTTTGAATGCTACATATTGAATTGCTACACGATCCATTGACGGTAGGTCTTGATGAGTTACTTCGCAAAGTAATAATTGAGTGTTAGGCTCAATGATTCCGGCATGACGAGTAATCCATCCTTCGTTGTCGGCACGAGTGAGGTATGTGAAATAGAGATAATAGTTTGAGTCATTTACGAGATAAGCATCGTAGGTCGTGGTGTTGAGGTGCTTAATTTCTATAGGCTCGTATGCAAGAACTATGTTAAGGATATCTCCGGTCTCGGTTTCCTCAATTTCTTCGGGTTTGGGTGCTTTGGGGTGTTCGGGAACGAATGTTGATGCTACCGCTTTCTTTTCAGCCTGAGGTTTGGGTGCCGAAGCCGATCCAACAACTACACATTCGCGCAATAACACCGGAGTTTCAAATCCGTCATCGTCAACGTAAGCCATATTGCCATCTATTCTCACTATGCGACCACCTCCCACGGCATTGAGGTAACGCACTATATCTCTTACTTGTGCCATAATTTATGTTGTAATAATTTTATCTAATTGTGCTTGTTAGTGACTCCACGACAAAAGTCCAGACACTGTCTGGATTTTTGGAAATCGCAAGTAGAATTGTCTTATCATAAACAAGTTGCTACGGCTGAATCCTTTTCCATATCTTATGCGAAGATCTGCCGATAATTTGTTGATAAGTTCATCTCCATAAATAGCTTTAGCTCGTCCTTTTTGTTCATACTCTACGATGTATTGGCCTATTTGCCAATAAGTGTTGACCAATACTGTGTTTATCGTGGAAGCAACTTTTCCTTTTGCGTCAACTAATAGTTTGCCAATTTCGTCTATTAGCTGTTGATATTGTTTATTATTTTGAGCATGTATGATATTCATAAGGGACTTCGATAAATTGCTTTGTGTTGCAGAGTGATTTTATGTTAGCAAATTTATTGTTTTTATTTGAAATGGTCAAATAAGAGTTGCTAAAAAGACTTTACTTAATCATAATTATAGTATCTTTGCACAATAAAAACAAAGAATAAATGAGCGAGATTAAAGATATACGCATTGAGGAGTATAATTATCATTTGCCCGATGAACGAATTGCGAAGCACCCTCTTGAGCAACGCGATGAGTGTAAATTGTTGGTACGTAATGCTGATGGCGCGATTTCGGAACACGTTTTCAAGCAATTGCCATCGTTGCTACCCCATGATGCCATGCTCATTTATAATAACACTCGTGTGATTAACGCAAGATTGCGCTTTCGCAAGAGTGAGGGTGGGGCACTAATTGAAATCTTCTGCCTCGAGCCGGTCACTCCTGCTGATTATGCAGTAAATTTTGCCATGACCGATGAATGTTCGTGGCTATGCTTTGTGGGAAATTCAAAGCGTTGGAAACAAGGAGACCTCTCGGCTATAATCAATATCGATGGGGTAGATGTGACATTGAGAGCCACTCGCATAAATAAAGAGGGTAATGCATCGGTGGTGCGTTTCTCTTGGGACAATCACGACTTTACTTTCGCTCAAATCATTGCCGCAGCCGGGGAGATTCCCATTCCTCCTTATCTCAACCGCTCAACCGAAGCAAGCGATAGTGAGGATTACCAAACGGTGTATTCCCATATCGACGGTTCGGTGGCTGCCCCTACTGCCGGGTTGCATTTTACACCCGAAGTGCTTGAGGAAGTGTCAAAGAGCGGAATTCCTCGCCGAGAACTCACTCTACATGTGGGCGCCGGTACGTTTCAACCGGTGAAGAGCGACAGTATTGGCGAACATGAGATGCATAGTGAGTTCATCGCCGTGCCTAAATCGTTAATCGAGGAACTTGCATCAACCTCTCGACGTGTGTTTGCCGTTGGAACAACCTCGGTGCGCACACTTGAAAGCCTTTATCATATAGGTTGCCTCATTGCTCAAAACGAGTGGAACGGTGAATTGCCACAATGGTATCCTTATAGTGAAACACACCCACACCTATCAGTGGCCGACTCGCTAAATGCTATTGTGGAATATCTCAACGCATCGGGTAGCGACACACTTATCGCCTCTACGCGAGTAATCATTGCCCCCGGATATAAATATATGATTGTAAAAGGAATTATCACCAATTTCCACCAACCACAATCAACACTTCTGCTACTCGTTTCAGCCTTTGTTGGCGGCGACTGGCGAGCAATGTACGACTTCGCCCTCACCCACAACTTCCGCTTCCTCAGCTACGGTGACGCCTCATTGCTAATGCATAGTTCGTAATGCATAATTAACTCGGTCAAGCCTCGTTGAGCCCTTCGGGGTTAATAATTAATAGAAAAAGAACTATAAGCTAATATTTAAATCTTTGTTAAAGAGTAGGCACAATGTGCTGTGTTCTCTCAATTTGTTTGAGCTGATTTTATATATTTAACATGCATGAGAAAAAATATCGCTCATGTAGGTGATTATCTTTACTACCTAAATATATAGTCTTAAAAATTTTAGTTAACTTTGTGAATCAAGGTGAATCCAATGTTTTTATGTTCAAACAATTAATATGGCAAAGAAGAAAGGTAATTTTTCATATATTGAAGCACGAGAAGCCCTTGAAGCAATAAGTGCTACTGCAACAAAAGAATCTATACCATACGATTTGCTTCGTGTATTTTGTGGTTATGGTGATGCGAGTCTTGCTCGTGTTGCCGATGGCCGTGGTAATGATGCAAAAGATGGCAAAACAATTCTCATAAAGAAACTTTTAGCATATCGTTGTTCTGAAACAAATGTGTTTGGAGATGAAGATTTATACGCAATCCTCGATGATATGCGAGCCACACCTTCTATTTCAAAAAAAGAGCCTCGATTGTATATTGCATCTGACGGAACACGTATTGTTGCTTATGATCCCAAAGAAGATGATATATATGATAATGATATAAGTTTGTTATGGAAAGATTTTGAATTTTTCAAACCACTTGCAGGTATCGAGAAATTCAAAAATACCGAAGAATCTGAAGCTGATGTAAAGTCGGCTGAAATGATGGCTAAGATATATGACGATATTCGTAGATATAACAATGTTACCGATAAAGAACAAGTGCATAACATCAATGTGTTTATGACACGGTTGTTGTTTTGTTTCTTTGCTGAAGACACTGGATTGTTTCCGGTTCAAAATATGTTCACTCATGCCATAGAACATAACACAAAGGCTGATGGGAGTGATATAGCAGAGTTTATCGAGGGTATATTTGATGTAATGGCTATTAATGATGGTGAGGTGCGTGCATCTTTACCCAATGTTATATCTCAATTTCCATACGTTAATGGGGGATTGTTTCAAAAGCATATTCCAATACCCATTATGAGTCGTCGCACACGAATGTTGATGCTTAGGTGTGGTGAATATAATTGGGCAGAGATAAATCCTGATATATTTGGTTCGATGATACAAGCCGTTGTTAATCCTGATGATCGAGCAGGGTTGGGTATGCATTACACATCGGTGCCAAATATTATGAAAGTAATAAAACCGTTGTTTCTTGATGACTTGACCGATGAATTTATTCGGTCGAAAGAAGATGAACGGAAGTTGAGGTTATTGCTCGCTCGATTGTCAAAAATTAAATTCTTTGACCCTGCGTGTGGCTCGGGTAATTTCTTGATTATTGCTTATAAGGCTATTCGTGAGTTGGAAATACAGATTTGGAAGCAACTGCAATCAATAAGTGGCGGTCAAGCAATAATACCATTTTCAGAAATTACACTGCAACAGTTTTATGGTATAGAAATCGATGAATATGCGTGCGATACGGCCATTTTGTCATTGTGGCTTGCAGAGCACCAAATGAATAATATCTTCCATCGTGATTTAGGTACACGCCCCGATGCTCTACCATTGCGGCCAAGTGGAAATATCGTGTGTGGGAATGCCTGCCGACTTGATTGGAACACTGTTTGTCCTCATACTATTGACGAAGAAGTGTATATAATGGGTAATCCTCCGTATTTGGGAAGTAGTATGCAAGATACTGAGCAGAAATTAGACTTAACATTAGTATGTGGAGGCTTTGATAGTTATAAAAATTTGGATTATATCGCTTGTTGGTTTATTTTAGGCACTAAATATCTTAAAGAAACTAATGCAAAACTTTCGTTTGTTAGCACAAATTCAATATGTCAAGGAGAGCAAGTTGCTATGTTATGGAACCCCATCTTTAAAATGGGAATTAATATAGAATTTGCATATAAATCATTTAAATGGAGTAATAGTGCCAAAAACAACGCTGGAGTCAGTGTTATTATTGTTGGTTTAAGTTCTAAAAAAATACGACAAAAAACTCTATACTTCAATGAAAGTAAATTTTTTGTGGAGAATATAAATGCTTATTTACTAAATGCCCCCAATATTATAATTGATCGGCTAAACAAACCAATATCTCAATTACCAAATATGGTATTCGGGAATAAACCTACTGATGGGGGATTCTTAATTTTAGATGAAACTGAATACAATAACATAATACAGCAATATCCAAATGCAAAATCGTTGATTCGATATTATCATGGTGCAGATAGTTTTATTAATGGAACCATCCGATATTGTTTGTGGATAAATGACGAAGACGTGTCACTTGCAAATAGTATTCCTTTAATAAAAAAACGATTAGAAAAAGTATCCGAATTTAGAAATAAGAGTAAGGCAGAGAGTACAGTTATATATGCAAATAAACCTCATTTATTTAAACAAAGAGCACATCAAGAAAGCCTATCTTTGATTATTCCTCGTGTTTCGTCGGAAAGAAGAACATATATACCAATAGGATTCTTAAATTCAAATACAATTATTTCAGACTCGGCACAAGCGGTTTATAATGCTGATGTTTTCATATTTGGAATAATAACATCTTATATTCACATGCTATGGGCTAAAACAATCGGAGGTAAATTAGAAACCCGATATCGTTATACAAATCTTTGTTATAATTCATTCCCATTTCCTAAAATCAGCAATGAACAAAAGGATAGGTTAACAACTCTTGCTGAAAATATATTGCTCGTAAGGGAAAATCATACTGAAATGACTTTGGGCGAAATGTATAATCCCGAATCGATGCCAATGGACTTAAAAGTTGCCCATCAAGCATTGGATATCGCAGTAGAACAATGCTATCGCACCGAACCATTTACCTCCGACGAAGAACGTCTGGAATACCTTTTTAAACTCTATGAAAAAATGACAAAAAAGAAATGACGAATATGAGAAAGACAATAATAATCATTTGTACGATTATAGGGCTACTTGAACTAATGGTTATTGTAGCGTATTTCAGTATTTTTAATGGAAATATATCTACGAATAATCAAGATTGGGGACTTTTTATTCAAATATTTAATGGGTTGATTATGGCGATATTGACAGCAGTTAATATTTACATATTCTATAAACTAAACATAACAATAGAAAATAAAAATCAGGAACGAAACATAAAAGAAAAAATTGACAAAGTTCAATCTGTAATAACTCAACTACGAGTAAATCAATATGAAGAGATTAGGAGTCTAATTACTGATGTAAAAGTTGAATTAATGCGAAATGTCTTTAATCCTCAGAATATTTTTAAATTACAGAAAAAACTTATGGAAATGGACCAATCTTTTTTGTACAAAAGTTCTGATTTGGGGTATGATTCATTTCTGTTTCCTGTGATTGAAGATATTTTAGATAAGAAAGATATCATCATGAATGAATTTAAAAACACTGAAAATAATAAGATTCCCAATTATACTCCACTGATTGAACGCATAACAGATTTTCTACATATTGTTGAATTTTATATATTTGGACAAATGTTGACACAAAAAGAGATTGAATCTTATATTTCTAAGAATAAAGATGATGTTGATTGCACGATTCGATGTATTAATGAATTTGCAGAAGAATTAGCTAATAAAATGAATGAAAAATAATTTATGGGAACAGAGGCATATAAAATATTAGGTTTCTCTGAACACCTTTATCATTATACTTCTATTGATGCCGTTTGTGGGGGAATTATAACCAAAGAAGGTTTGGTTTTTAGGTTAACGCATTATGCATACTTAAATGACACCAAGGAATATGATTTGGGTAGAGAGGTATTCTCTAATAGATTAAAAGGTGCAGAAAAAGAGTATCTTGAGTATGTGAAATCAAAACCTTCATATATTCTTTCGCTATCGCAGAAGCAAGATTTTCTGCCGATGTGGGGGATGTATGGGAAAAATGGAAGTGGACTAATGTTAGGACTTTCTACTGATGACCTCTTTAATTTTGTCGGGACTGGATTAGATGAGTGTAAGTATTGTAATGATAATCTTATATTTGACAATGATGAAGATGAAGCACACATAACAGCATGTATTGCTACTTACGAGAAAATTAAGGCAAAAAAAATATATGACGATGTTGCGACATATCATCTTAGACGGAAATTAGATGAACTTATCCCATTTATAAAATCAAATTATTTTGCTTATGAAAAAGAAGTAAGGCTTGCAATAAAAGCGAACAAAAATGATAATATATCATATCGTTCTATAGGGAACATAATTGTCCCATACATAACAATAATCTTACCAAAGAATATATTACGAAAAATAATGATTGGTCCGACTCTTGATGCAAAAAGAGTTGAACAATCATTGAAATTATATTTAGATGATATGGGTTATGAAGATGTATCTATTGAGGTTTCTCATGCTCCATATAGAGGTTAATAATTTAATCTGAATGTTATGGAAGAAATGACATTAAAAGAATTTATTCATTTTTTTCAGAGTACTTTTTATAAACAATTAAAAAAGGAAAGATTTTGTTGTTGCCCAAATTGTAATAATAGGGCAATTCGTTCTCATGTATTTCAAGAAAATAGAATATTAAAACCAATTGCAAAAGATAGTAAAGTTTATCAGTTTCATTATAATAATTTATTTAATCCACAAAAAATAGGCTATAAACTTGAAGGAATTAATAAAGCCTTTTCGTTTAATGGATATTGCAATTTTCATGACAATGGGTTGTTTGCTCCTATAGAAAAAAACAACGAGAATATAGATTGGACTGATAAATATAACCAGTTTTTATTAGGCTATAAATCTATATGTAATGAGTTGTTTCGGGTGAATGTTGGAATTGAAACATTAGATATTGTATCAAAAGAAACGTATTCAACTCAATCTTTTAAAATATTTTGGGCAAAAAGTAATTTAAATGGTCTGAAATTGGTTTTAGAAAGATATAAGAACCTTTTTGAAAATTATCTATTAGAACAAATTGAGTGTGATAATTATTCTTTCGAAACGATTATATTTCCTTTTCAAATAGATTTATGTATATCGTCCCCGATACAGATTGAGGGAATACGATCATATAATTATAATACAGGAATGAAAGAAACGAACATTGTAAATATGTTTCCATATAATGGAACTACTATTATAATACTTGGATATTCAGAAGGGTTTGATAATAATTGGATAAAGAAAATATCAAATAAATTGCAATCCAAAAACAGCATTGAGATTAGCAGTGCAATACAAGATGTTCTATTTCATGCCGAGTTTCATTGTATGTCTAAAAATTTATATGATGAAATTGGGGTAAAAATGCAGAAATTTTTAGATGAATGGTATGAAAATAGAACAAACTATGACATGGAGTTAAAATATACTTCAAATATATTAAGTGATTACATATCAAAAATAGCAAACTTTAAATAAATTAGATTAAAAATGAATCAAAATATAATATTATATGAGTCGGGAGATGGCAAGATAAGAGTGTCATTATTTGAACGAGATGGCTCGGTGTGGTTGAATCAAGTTCAACTTGCAGAACTTTTTGCCACCTCTAAGCAAAATATAAGCTTGCATATAAATAATATCGTAAAAGACAGTGAGTTAGATGTAAATTCAGTTGTCAAGGAATACTTGACAACTGCCTCAGATGGTAAAACATATAAGGTATTGTACTATTCATTGGATATGATAATGGCCATTGGTTTTAGAGTGCGTTCGGTGAGAGGTGTACAGTTCCGACAATGGGCCAATAGAAACTTGAGAGAGTTTTTGCAAAAAGGCTTTATGATTGATGATGAGCGATTAAAGAATCCCGATGGGCGCCCGGATTATTTTGATGAATTGCTTGCACGAATCAGAGACATTAGGGCTTCGGAAAAACGATTTTATCAAAAGGTTCGAGATTTGTTTGCCTTAAGTATCGATTACGATAAGACCGATAAAGCAACACAAATGTTTTATGCTGCAACACAAAACAAACTATTATATGCTATTACAGGACGTACAGCCGCTGAAATAATAGTTGATAGGGCAAAAAGTGAAGAGGAGAATATGGGGCTTACTTCATGGAAAGGAAATATAGTAAGAAAACAAGATATAATAATCGCTAAGAATTATTTGACCAACGATGAACTTGATTCATTAAATAGATTGGTTGTAATCTTCCTCGAAACTGCTGAATTTAGAGCAAAAAATCGCCAAAACCTCACTATGGATTTCTGGCGCGAAAATGTAGACCGAATCTTGGTGTCTAATGACCAACAATTACTCATTGGAGCAGGAAGTGTAAGCAATTTGCAGATGGAATCACATGTTCGTCAAGTTTATGAAGAATATGATGCACGTCGCAAGAAATTTGAAGCAGAAGAAGCAGATAGAGAAGATTTACAAGATTTATTGGATTTAGAAAATGAAATAAAGAAAAGATAATATCATGGAAAATTTAGTAAATATATCATATAGCCAAACGGGAGTATCTTCAAATGTTGATGAAATGGGTATGCGTGAAATGCAACGAATGGTTTATGAACAACGCCATCGCAAATACCTCCTCGTAAAATCACCCCCTGCATCAGGTAAGAGTCGTGCAATGATGTTTGTGGCTCTTGATAAACTCGCTAATCAAGGGATAAAAAAAGTAATTGTAGCGGTGCCACAAAAGAATATAGGCAGGTCCTTTAATGACACTAATTTAACTCGAAGTGGCTTCTTTGCCGATTGGAATGTGGCTCGATACTACAACCTTTGTGATTCTGAAAATGAAACAGAAAAGCGACAACGCTTCGTAGAATTTATTGATAAATCTAATCCAAATAAGATATTGATTTGCACTCATGCTACACTATGTAATGCAATGAAGCATCTTAGTGATGAAAAATTAAATGATTGTCTCTTTGGCATTGATGAATATCATCATAGTTCGGCTGATGCCAATAATGGATTGGGTGAAATAGTAAGAAGACTATTACATTCAACTAATGCACATATAATGGCAATGACCGGTTCGTATTTTAGAGGAGATGCGATCCCGGTAATGCGACCTGAAGATGAAGCTTTATTCTTGCCTGCGATCAATTATAACTATTATCAACAGTTAAATGGTTATCAGTATCTTAAAAGCCTTGGGATAGGTTATCATTTCTTTCAAGGAAAATATGTATCAGCATTACCTGAAATTCTTGATACAAGCAAGAAAACATTGATACATATTCCATCGGTGCAAGGTCGTGATGCTTATGCTAATAAGCATGATCAAGTGGCAGATATTATTGCCATAATTGGTGAAGTGGTAGGAGAAGACCCTGAACACTTTATAAAAATAGTAAAAACATCGGATGGTAGATTATTGAAAGTTGGAGACCTGGTAGAAGATAACATAAGTTGTCGCAGAGCATTGCAAGCCTATCTGCAACGAATGAATAAGCCTGAGGCTCTTGATATTCTCATTGCATTGGGCACTGCCAAAGAGGGGTTTGATTGGCAATGGTGTGAAGTGTGTTTAACTGTTGGTATTAGAGCCTCACTGACCGAAGTTGTACAGATTATAGGTCGCTGTACTCGTGATTGTGAGGGTAAGACTCATGCACAGTTTACTAATCTCATACCATGTCCTGACGCTAGTCAAGAAAAGGTGAATGTGGCAGTAAATGATATGCTTAAAGCAATTACCGTATCATTACTTATGGAGCAAGTAATGGCTCCAAAATGGGATTTCAAGACTAAGCGTGATGATGACGAAGAGGAAGGGAATGGCGAAAATCGAACTTTGAAGGTCAAAGGATTGACAAATGCTACACCAAAGGCTCAAGCAATTATCGACAATGATATGACTGAGCTGAAGGCAGAAATACTGGCAAGTGATATTATAAAACAAGCAATGTCAAGTAATATCATTGGTGAAGAAATAACGCAAGTGCTAATTCCTAAAATCATTCAACGCAGATACCCTACACTGACTGAAGAAGAAGTAGAACAAGTGCGTCAGCGCGTGGTATTGTCAACTGCAATTCAAGGGGAAGAAGTACAAGAAGGATCTAATGGTCAAAAGTTTATTAGAGTAGCAGGTAAGTTTGTTGAGGTGAATAAACTATCGATAAACCTCATTGATAGCATAAATCCATTTCAAAGAGCATACGAGATATTATCAAAATCAATCACTCCTGAGGTGCTTCGCACTATTGAATATGTGATAGAAGACCAACGTAATGATATGACAAAGGAAGAAGCGATATTGCTTTGTCAAAAATATTTGCCTAAATATCGAGAGAATCACAATGGCGAAGTGCCTCAACTAAATGACCCGGAACCATTGAACAAACGCATCGCACAAGCAATAGCGTATATTCAGAATATGATACGTAAAGGTGAAATCAAAAGGTCGTAATGAATTATGGATAAGTGGGATTTAATGCTTTTAGAGGTTATAAAAGATCCGATATTTGCCAATATCAAGCCAGCACAACCTCGTCCGACATCAAATGATAGGCTGATAAAATCATTTAATGAAATAACTGATTTTGTAGAACAAAATGGACGTATTCCAGATAAGAATGGACCATTTGCCGAAAAGTCATTGATGAAACGACTTGAAGGGATTATTGCTGATGAGGCAAAACGAGAGAAGTGCCGACCATATGATACTCTTAATTTGCTTAATACGGAAATCGAAAAGACCGAAGATGAAAAACTTGCAGAGATAGTAAAAGATCCAATATTCAATGTGTCAGCAGAGTCATCATCGTTATTTGATATTCCCGCATATATGAAAGAAGCTGAAGAACGAGCTAAGGCTGAGTATATAGCAAAACGCAAAAAATGTGAGGATTTTGATGAATATGAACCAATGTTTAAGAATGTACATCAAAAATTGAAAGATGGCTCTTGTAAATTGGTGAAATTCAAAGAAACTCACATGACAGAGGGAACATTCTTTGTTGTAGGTGGAGTATTGACATATTTGGACAAAGTTCATGCTTTAAAAAAAGATAATAATCACAAAATAGATGGACGTACTCGTTGTATATATGAAAATGGTACTGAATCCGATATCCTTATCAGGACATTAGGAAAATCAATATATATTGATGGTTATACTGTGCAGTTCCTTGATGAAGATATTAATGAGTATGTGCAAAAGAAATTCACTGTAGGTGACTTAGATGTGAGTAGTGGTATTATATATGTATTGCGTTCAATGTCGGAAGATGAACAGATAAAATCAATCAAAAATTTATATAAGATAGGTTTTACTCGTAAAAGTGTGGAAGAACGTATTGCAAATGCAAAGCATGAGCCTACTTACTTATATGCCGATGTTGAGATTGTTGCCGAATGGCAAGTATATAACATTAAGGCCATAGAATTAGAGACTGCAATACATAGATTATTCAGAAATGTACAATTAGCTTTATCGGCTGGAATATATGTGCCTAAAGAATGGTATGTAGTGCCATATCACATAATCGAAGAAGGTATAACACGATTAATCAATGGCGAAAGAATTAAGTATGATGCCCGATTGCAAACTATAATTACTGAATAACTATTTTGTAGCATAAGTTGCGCCTTTCGGGTGTTATTTCTTAACCTTATCGGGGTTCTTGGCGATGAATTCTTTCCAAGAACGGCATCCTTTGTCTATTTGAGGACGTGTAGATTCGTAAAAATGGCATAAAGCAGCCCCGAGTGCATCGGTGGCATCGAGTTGGGGTAGTAGGTTTTCACGAGGGATATTGAGAATGCGTCGCAACATTTCTTGCACTTGCTCTTTACTTGCTGCACCATTGCCTGTAATAGCCATTTTAATCTTACGTGGTTCATATTCTGTAATTGGTACATCTCGAGCCAATGCTGCAGCCATTGCCACTCCTTGAGCTCGACCAAGTTTGAGCATAGATTGCACGTTTTTGCCAAAGAAGGGTGCTTCGATTGCCATTTCATCAGGAAGATATTGCTCTACAAGCATTGTAACTCTTTCAAAAATGCGAGATAGACGCAGGTAATGGCTTTCAAATTTACTTAATTCAATCACTCCGAGGGCAATCATTGATGGCGTTTTGCCTTTGATGCCTAGAATCCCATAACCCATCACATTTGTGCCGGGGTCAATGCCTATTATTATACGGTCCCATTCGCGAAGTGACTTGCTTGAATTCATAATCTAAAATAATGCGAAACTTTATTAATGCGGAATGCGGAATTATGACCACCTCCCCCCTTCGGGGTACTCCTCCTATTTTTCTTCGAAAAACAAGAGGAGAGTTATTGCTCTCATTGGAGCCATTGTTCCTCCTAAAATTTTTCAAATCTCAAGAGGAGAGTTACACCTCTCAACTTTCAACTCTCAATTTCTTCGGTCGAGCCTCAGCGAGCCCTTTGGGGGGCTCAACTCATTATTTCCATATAGGTGGTGAAGTGGAGTATCCGTTCTCCAACTTCGCGAGCGAGAGCATCTTTGAGTTGTGCCGAGGTGGAGTCATGCCATGCTTCGGCATCCCTATGCGAAGATGCTTGCAGTTGAACAGCATAACTTGTTGCTTCGGGGTCCACTTGAGTCATGATGCGAGTGAATAGCGGATTTTTGAATAGTCCGCTATCCATTGCAACAGGTAAATATATCTCTTTAACCCATTTGATAAAAAGGGCATCGACTGATTTATGAACGTGAAATGTTGTGTTTAGTAGGGTCATTAATAATAGAAATTATTAAGTTCGGATGCTTCATCTATAATTTCAAAAAAAGCGACTCCTATTATAGCATATATGACAAAATATATAGCGACTATTACTGCTGCAGCAATGATGCTACCGATAGCCCAACCTTTGGCATTCTTCGCGTTGTTAGAGGCTTTGTCATAATTACCTTGTTTCCATTTGTTTTCAACATTTAGAGAATAAACTAATGCAATAATACCAATAGGTAATGGGAAGCAACAAATCAATGTAATGATTGTTGCGGCAATAGACAATCCAAGATGATTGTCGGGACATGGTTGAGTCGGTTGAGGTGTATTATGTCCATATTGAGGCGGTTGTTGTGAGTATTGGCTATAATTAGGAGTACTGGGAGGAGGGGGAGGAGTTGTCCCTAATTGTAAAATAGATGCTATTTCAGGAATATCTTTTGCTTTGCCCCATTGAGCCATTCCTTCATGCCACACATTTGTTTCGCCGGTAATGCCTTTACTGCGTAATTGATCAATTGTAAGAGGGCCAACTTGTTGGCCGTTTTCGATAATAAAGTAGTTCATAATATAAAAAAATTATAGATGTTCAATTGTAATGATAGTAAAAAAAGTCCCCCAAATAACAAATGGCAATGCTAATGTGCATATTCCCCAAATTTTAGCATGTTTAGCATAGTTTTCGGCTCTTGTATATTCACCTCGTTTCCATTTGTTTTCTACGTTTAGAGAATATATAAGAGATACAACTCCCAAGGGGATGAAATAACAACCAAAAAAGGTTATGATAGTTGCAATAATTGCCAATGTTTTATAATCATTTGGATAAGGACGATCGGGAGAAGGTAGATTATATC
The DNA here is from genome assembly GCA_017409345.1 of Muribaculaceae bacterium. GTDB lineage: Bacteria > Bacteroidota > Bacteroidia > Bacteroidales > Muribaculaceae > RGIG4079. The sequence continues at coordinate 74,538 of JAFQSX010000013.1, forward strand.
CATAAGGAGAATATGTATTGTAGATATGTGGCGGTGGAGTCTCACCGGGCAATGGTGGCTGTGCAAAGTCGATCAACTCAGGAATGTTTTTTACACAAGTCCATTGTGCCATACCTTCACGCCATACTTGGGTGTTGATGGTTATGCCTCTTTTTTTTAGTTGTTCAATATTGAATGGACCATATTGCTGACCATTCTCAAGAATATAATATCCCATAAGTCATTTAATTTGAGACGCTTTTTTGTCAATGCGTCGTTGTTTTAGAAATCGGGGTATAAATTTGAGGTGTCGTAATATGGTAGGTATGGTTCCATAATAGTAACACATAATCTTAAATCTCTCTTTAAGTGATGCCTTGCGATTGGCAGTGGTTAATCCTTCGCTCAAGTAGTCAATAATGGTTTGAGGAATATATACATTATTGCGAGAGTGTTGGAGGCAACGGATGCACCATTCATAGTCGGCTGAGAAACGATAGCGCAAGTCGTAATGCCCGGTTATGCGACGTAATGCAATAAATGCCTGATGACACACCAACATCCCTTCAGCAAAACTTTTTAGGGTTAACTCTTCGGGTGCGGTTAAGTGTCGGTCGCCAATACGTTGGCGTTTAGTATTTACAAGTTGAGTTTGTCCATATACGATGCCGGGAAAATCGTGGTTCATGATCACATCAGCAATCTTTTGAAGAGTGTCGGGTGAATGAAAGGCATCTCCGGCATTGAGAAAAATTAGATATTCGCCTGTGGCAATATCAATGGCTTTATTCATTGCGTCATATAAGCCCTTGTCGGGACTTGAGATGATGCGAGCATTAGGAATATTGGCGTTGTTGGCTAATTCTACTGTGTTGTCTTTTGATACACCATCCATGACGATGTATTCATATAATTTACACGACTGTTCTTTTACGCTCGCAAGAGTTGCAGGCAATGTTTCGGCAGCGTTATATGTAACGGTTATAATGCTGAATAAAGGCGACATATCTTATATCAAATATTATAATACACAAAATTAGTGATAATAATTGAGAATAGCATAAAAGTCGCAAAGATTGTTGAAAAATATGTAATTTTGCAGTCGCAAATTTTTGAAGTTATGTGGATCTTATTGGCAATAGTCTCAGCATTGTGCCTCGGTGTATATGATATTTTTAAGAAATTGTCACTAAATGGCAATAATGTGCTTACGGTGTTGTTTCTCAATACGCTATTTGGAGCATTGTTAATGTCACCGGTGATTTATGATTGTTTGATTGATGGTAATGTTGGCTTAGGAAATACTGCGACCGGGCATTTTTATATACTAATTAAATCATTTATTGTTTTGACATCATGGCTTTTGGGCTATTTCGGGCTCAAACACTTGCCATTAACTATTGCCGGTCCAATTAATGCAACTCGGCCGGTTATGGTACTTGTTGGAGCAATGTTGATATTTGGAGAACGATTGAATTTGATGCAATGGGGTGGAGTAGTTCTCGGTATATCGTCGTTATATCTAATTAGTCGCATAGGGGGCAAAGAGGGAATATTGATAAAACATAACCGATGGCTATGGCTCAGTTTTGGAGCAATGATAATGGGTGCTGTGAGTGGATTGTATGATAAATATTTGCTCAGACATTATGACCCACTTGAAGTACAAGCCTGGTACTCGTTTTATCAGTTTGTGATTATGAGTGTTACTATTGCTGTGATTAAAAAGGTGAAGAAAGATAATGCCCCATTCCAATGGCGATGGACGATTCCATGTATTGCCATATTTCTGACTATTGCTGATATTGCATATTTTTATTCATTGTCAATCGATGATTCAATGATATCAGTTGTGTCAATGATACGCCGAGGCAGTGTTATTGTTTCATTCTTGTTTGGAGTAGTGATACTTCATGAAAAGAATGTAAAACTGAAGATTATAGATCTGTCGGTGCTATTGGTCGGGTTAGGCTTATTGGTGTTGGGAAGTCAGTAAAATAACAAAGTCTTGCTTAACAAGCAAGACTTTGTGTTATAGGATTATTCTAAAACCTAAAAAGAAGTCATTTCATTGTCAATAAAAGTGATGCGTTTTTTGAGCCATTGACGCATTCCTTCTACCATTTCGGTGTGATTGACAGTATTGGTCCATATTTTAGCGTCATTGGCTGCCGATTGTGCGATTAGTGCAGCATAACGATCTACATAATCCATCAATTGAGGATAGCAGTATGTTCTAAAATATTCCCAACGATCGCGATAAACTTTTACAAAACGAGGGTCGGTAAGTAAAGTTCGGAATAATTGATATCCGGCTTTAGACTCTGCATTAGGTTCATTCCCAAAGATAATTGGATATTCATTTTTGAAATATCCTTCTCCTTGAATAAAGCCGTATGCCCAGTCATAATCCCACGCAGGTCCCATATAGAATTTATCTCCTTTTGTTTTATACATATATAGGCTTTTGGGATGGTGGATTTCATAATTCCCGACCATGTTATTAATAATCATAATATCGGCTACTGAATTGAGATCGAGCAAATCGGCATAGTTGCTTATTTTGATAGAATCTTTAGTCAATTTTTGTTCAAGTGTTTCAAATTCGGCTTTCCAATAATTGAATAATTCTTGAGTCATGTCGGGGTCTTTTACCATTACCGGCAAATTATATGCAGGAGATCTGAATTGCCATTCCTCATCATAATTTTGGTCAATCTCTAGTAAAACACTATTTTCTTCATCAATATCTACACTAGTTTTACGAATTCCGATTGCCTCGGTTAACATATAAGCCCCACGATATTTGCCATTGAGAGTAACTTCAACCGGTACAGCACTATTAACGTATGGCATTCCTAACAAATCAGCCATTTTGAATGCAATAGGGTTACTCATCAGAGTAGGGTCGATGTAGTGAGCAATTAATACATAATTTTTTGAAGCTTCCATGCCACAAATTGATACTTTTTCGCTGAATTTTAAGCGATATGGTCGCTTGTCATAATACCATGTTGAATTTCCACGACCACGCAATGAGATTTCGCCAACAACCTCGTGACTTGACTCATTGGTTTTTACACGGAATGTAGATGTTAGGTAGTTCTCTTTGTCAGGAATTTCTTCAACATATTCATCTGTCATAATATATATATGAGGCACTTGAGATGGAACGGCATTAAGGTCTCCCATTACAAGAGGACGAGCAGTCTCGGTTTTGCTACCATCAGAATTAATAATTGTTACGTTGAGAATAGCCTTTGTCCCTGCAGTGATGTTTCCGGGTGGTGTAATTGAAACAGAGGCATCGTTATTACATGTCCCATCGGTTGCAAATGTAGGTTTATTTACTTTTACAATCCACTCTGTTGATGAATACGAGCGAGTCGCAATGTCGCCATTTTCGCCGGCATAAATATTGGCAACAATGGCAGTGTAATCAGCCTCTTTAAACCCATCGGGAAGTCGTAGCGCAATATTTGTTGCGCCTAATTGAGTTATGACAATAGCCTCATTTGTAGTGTCTGTGCCAATTTTGAAAATCTTATATCTAGGGAATGTGAGGACTGTGCCGTTAGTGAGAGTAACTGTGATATATTGAGAATTAGATGTGTCAACACCGGCAAACCAACTATCGCCTTTTTCACCCTTTTCCCCTTGTGCTCCTTGTTCGCCTTGCTCTCCTTGTTCTCCTTTTTCGCCCTGTTCGCCTTGTGCTCCGGTTGCTTTTACCCCGGTGGAAGTCCATGTGACACCATTATCGGTAGATACTTCCCATTCATTTGTCGTAGGGTTGATTCGCAATTGAGGAGTATTGCCATCTTTTCCATCCTTTCCGTCTTTCCCATCTGCGCCATCTGCGCCATCTGCTCCATCGGTACCATCTTGACCATCCTTACCATCTTTTCCGTCGGTGCCATCAACACCATCTTTCCCATCTTCGCCGTTGGCACCGGGTGCGCCATCTTGACCATCCTTGCCATCAATCGCGCTTGCTCTTACTTTATTTCCATTGGCATCATATAGCCACTCCCCATCAATGGTCCAATAATAAATACCATCGTCACCTAGTTTTACTCCAATCACAGGTGTATTTCCATCTATCCCGTTAGACCCGTCTTGTCCATCTTTTCCATCGGTGCCATTAGTTCCATTAGCCCCATCAATTCCATTTTTTATGATAATTGCTCCATTATTGAGAAAACTAATTATGTATCCTGAACCATCGTTGAGTGGTGTTACTCCGGTTACATAATCACGTTGTTCAAGTGATTCGACTAGTTTCTTTAGTGATGCAATATTTTCGTTTACTTGTGCTTGCCATGTCTCAAGAGCAAGAACACGTTGCGACAACGCTTCTTGCTCAGTTCTAAGAGCATCAAGTTCATCATCACTACATGAGATAAGTGGAAGTAATACCAAACTTATTAATGCAAAGAGAAGTTTTTTCATCGTTTTATCTAAAATTTAATAATTAATAGCAATTGAAACTGTAATAAATGACAAAGATAGCGAATTTATTTTAAACTATTAGGTTATATGTATTGATTAGCGTTTTTGAGATAAATTTTGTTATGAAAAAAGTTGCAATTAAGGTGAATATTTTTTTGTAGAAGTATGAAAAAATTGTAATTTTGTGCTCGTAAAATATATAACCATTTCAATACTTTTTTATATGAAACAGGATATGATTGTGATCCTTGATTTGGGTAGTCACGAAAATACGGTAGTTGCTCGCGCAATTCGTGCGCTTGGAGTTTACAGCGAAATTTATCCCCATGACATCACGGCTGAAGAACTAAAAAGTTTGCCAAATGTTAAGGGGATTGTTATTAATGGAGGTCCTAATAATGTTATCGATGGAGTTGCAATTGATGTAAATCCGGAAATATATAATATTGGAATTCCTGTAATCGCAGCCGGTCATGATAAGGCTTTGTGCAAAGTGAAACTTGCTCAATTTAACAATGATGTAGATGCAATCAAGGACGCAATGAAATCATTCGTGTTTGATGTTTGTAAGGCAGAAGCAAATTGGAATATGACCAATTTTGTGAATGACCAAGTCGAACTTGTTCGTCGTCAAGTTGGTAATCGCAAAGTGTTACTTGCTCTTTCAGGAGGTGTTGATAGTTCGGTAGTCGCAGCATTATTGTTGAAAGCGATAGGCGACAATCTCGTGTGTGTGCATGTTAATCATGGATTGATGCGTAAAGGAGAATCTGAAAATGTAATTGAAGTATTCCGCAATCAACTTTGTGCAAATCTTGTATATGTTGATGCCACAGATCGTTTCCTCGGTAAACTAGAAGGGGTGGAGGATCCCGAAGAAAAACGCAAAATCATCGGTGGTGAGTTTATTCGTGTGTTTGAAGAAGAAGCTCGCAAACTTGAAGGCATTGACTTCCTCGGTCAAGGTACAATTTACCCTGATATCGTAGAAAGTGGAACAAAGACTGCTAAAATGGTGAAATCACATCACAATGTCGGTGGTCTTCCTGAAGATATGCAATTTGAACTTGTAGAGCCGTTAAAACAACTTTTCAAAGATGAAGTGCGCGCTTGTGGTGTAGAACTCGGCTTGCCTTATGAAATGGTGTATCGTCAACCATTCCCCGGGCCCGGTCTTGGAGTTCGTTGCCTTGGTGCAATCACTCGCGACCGTCTTGAAGCAGTGCGTGAATCAGATGCTATCCTTCGAGAAGAATTTGCAATTGCAGGTCTTGATAAAACAGTTTGGCAATATTTCACCATAGTGCCCGATTTCAAATCGGTAGGTGTGCGCAATAATGCTCGTTCTTACGATTGGCCTGTAATCATTCGCGCCGTAAACACTGTTGATGCAATGACTGCAACAATCGAAGAAATTGATTGGGCTATCTTAAAGAAAATCACTGATCGCATTCTCAAAGAAGTGCCATGCGTGAATCGTGTGTGCTACGATATGTCTCCAAAACCATCGGCAACTATCGAGTGGGAATAAGAAAAATTTGATACTCAATAACAAGACTCCCCTCGATTCATAAAGGGGAGTTTTTTGTTTATAAAATCAATCCCTTATAGTCTGATAACTAATTAACATTAATCTAATAACTAATTTAAATTTAAAGAAAAATGACATTAACTGGTATTATCATCATCGCTATTGTTGTGGTTGCGATAGTTTTAATCGCAATGTATTTCTCTTACAACAATAAGGAAATCGCTCTTCGCAAAGAAGTCGAAGCACAACGAGGAAAAATTGAGAGTGTTCACGATAAAATGTGGAAGGTAATCAAACAAAAAGCGAACGTTACTGAACAATATCGCGACATGTTTGAAAAGGTTTACCCCGATATCATTGCAGGTCGCTACTCGGGTGAAGGTGCTATGGCAATGAAATGGATTCAAGAGGCTAATCCCGAGATCGATGCTTCGCTTTACAAAGATGTGATGCAAGCAATCGAAATTCAACGTGAGCATTTCCATTCGGCTCAAACTCGTATGCTCGATGTTATTCGAGAGCGTGCCACATTGATTGAGTCATATCCATCAAGATGGTTTATTTCTAACAAATCAGAAATTGAATATGAGGTAGTATCATCAACTCGCTCAAAGACTGTTATGGATACAGGCCTCGATGACGAAATTGAAATATTCGAAAAAAGATAAAGAGAGTGGTATATATATAGATGGTAGCATTCTTATATATACTCCCATTGTTGTCGTGTATAGTGCTGTTCATGATAACCGGTAGTTATTATGAATGGCATGTTTATGCGTTTGTAGTGGGTGGTTCGATGGCTTTTACCGGGCTCATTCATTGGCTCATGTATAGGCATCGCACTCGTACCAAAGAGTATCTTGGCAGTTTTATCTACTCAATACGTCATGATGATGCGTGGGTTGAGCGACAAGAATATACTGAGCGAGTGAGCGATGGCAAAGGAGGATATAAAGAGGTGAGACGTGTACGTTATATATATCATCCCGATGAGTATCAATATTATACTAGCATTGGTTCTTCATATTATTTTAATAGAAACGACTATGACAAAATACGTCATCTATGGGGTACTCCATGCCATCATGAGCAAATATGCGGTTCGCATATTAGAGGGGGTGTGCGTTACTATCAAACCTATGAGTATGACGATTTGTTAAGCGAATTGCCAACGTCTGATCCCTTTGAAAATATGACAGTGTATCAAACTATGATTCCCATTACCGAGGAACACAGTTATGTCAATAAGATAAAAAATTCTAATTCAATTTTTCGTTTCGAGGATATCTCTCGCAAAAGAGCAACCGAAATGGGATTGTGTGATTATCCCGACGATTATGGGTATGATATGTCACCAATATTAGGTCTTGATGTTGATGATGCAATCGATGAGCAATTTAGATTGTTTAATGCCTATTATGGAGCAATGCATGAAATAAGATTATTTTTAATTTTCTTTGATTCATCACGACAAGGGATTGAGATAGCTGAGAAACAACGCTCATATTGGAAAGGCGGAAACAAAAATGAATTTGTGATATGTCTTGGTATTAGTAATGGGATAGTGGAGTGGTGTCATGCATTTAGTTGGATGGATGAACCTGTATTGAGCATGAAGATTGAAGATTATTTCCGCACAAATCCCACTCTTGACCTTATGGCGTTGCATGGATGGTTGAGAGAACATCTCGATGAATGGAAATGTAAGGAATTCTCTGATTTTAAATATATCAAAGTCGATCTTAATACATTGCAATATTGGTCGCTATTTGCGTTAACAATTGCTGCCAATGCCACTGCAGTATATCTCTTGGTCGATGAGACTCATAAGCTGGAAAATAACTACAATGAATATGATAACCATAGTGGTTATTATTTGAATAATTACGGAAACTATAATTCGATAGACACCTCGAATAGTTATATTGATACAGCGTGCTTTTCGGATTATGAAGTTGATACAACTTTTAATAGATAATGATAATAAACTTAATATTTTTAACTTTGCGACATCAAACAAAATCGAATGGGAATAAGTGGTTGAATATTAATAGATAATTACAGTATCCGATACAGTTTATTGTATCGGATATTTTTTTGAAAATAATGAATTTTGTTAATTATTATTGTGATTTGAAAATATTATTGTAATTTTGTAGCACTTAGTCAGCCCAAGAGTGGGCGGGCTAGGGTAATTACATACATAAAAAACGTTCTATAGCGTTTATCTTCTATCCTTTGAATCTCGCAAGTTTAAATGACAGAGAAGATAATGGCAACGGAATGGTTTGCGTTAGTGTGGTTAACTGCAATCTTAAGATTGTTGTTATACATGCAAGCGTGGGCTGACTAACGTTGCTTATCCTCTGTCGATGGCAATGCGAGAGCCTAAAGGGTGGGATAAGCATAGAAGCAGTCCCGCTTTTTTTGTGTATGATTAAAATAAAAATAGGTTATTATATTTTTTGTTTCGGGACTGGCAGATGTTAAAATTTAAATTATTAACAGTTGCGCCCGACACGTATTAGGGAAAACACAATGAAAAAAGTATTTGTGCTGTTGGTAGCGATGCTTATGACCGGCTCAGTGTGCTTCGCACAAAAAGATGCCGACAAAAAATTGTTTGAGGAAGCAGGCTCTCGCGACAAGGAACCCGAGTTTAAAGTGTTTGTCACACCTCAAATTTGTGATGTGAAATTTTTAAATACCGAAAGAGAGGAATTTGGGCCATATTATTTTAATATTGATGGCACACTTGATGAAGCCGAACTTCTCAATGCTAAAAATAGAGCAGTTCATCGAGCAATGAAAGAAAGCGATGCAGATGTAATCGTGGCAATGGTTCCTCATTCTTATGTTTCAGCCGAAAACGAGAAAGTGTTGGTAGTGGAAATTACAGGGTATCCAGCTAAATATGTTAATTTCCGTCCATTAGGCACTTCTGATGTGGACTTCGAAACAATACGTACGGTTTACCCTTCTCCGTTTACTGTAGCAGGGGGAACTGTTATAAACCAAACAGGGGAATCGACATTAACAAATACAAAGAAATCTAAATAAATCATTTTTTAATAATCAATCAATATGAAAAAAATTATTTTATTAGCAGTAGCTATCTTTATGGCAGTAGCTGCAAGTGCGCAAGTTAAATATAGTCGTACATTTGGCAAAAAAGAAAGTAACGTGACATGGTTTGTTCGTGCAGGTGTAAACTTCAACAGCGTTAGTGGTGATATAGATGAGCATTATTATCACGGTGAAGAATTTTATACTGAAGAAAACGGTTTGGACGAAAAGAGAGGTCCCGAAGAAGTGAAAATTGAAGGTAAGACCGGTTTTGATGTCTCATTTGGATTCAATAAACCATTTGGTAAAAGTGCAGCCTATTGGGGTATGGAATTAGGATTTAGTTCACGAGGATATAGCGCAACAGAAGTTGAGCAAGATGAAGAACGTAGATATGATGAAAATTTAGGTCGGTATAACTATATTTATTCTTATTATGAAGAAGATAAAGGTGATTTTACCGCTTATAACGTCAAATATGTACCATTTATGGTCGGATATAAATATGGTGTTACTAAAGATATAAAAATTGACGCTCATATTGGAGCTTTTGTAAGTTATGATTTTGCAATAAGTGGTGATTGTGATGATGTAAACGGAGCTGAAGATGAGCCAGAGGCTTTTGATGCAGGTTTGCAATTAGGGATAGGCGCTTGGTATAAGCGATTCAATCTTGATTTAACATGGCAAAAGGGTTTTCTTGAGTACTCAAATGCAGATTGTTATGCAGACGCTGCGAAACACTCAGCTATAATGTTGCGTGTAGGGGTGGCATTTTAACAAATAGGTTGTTAGAGGAGTATCGCCTTTGCTTCAAAGCCGATACTCCTTTTTTATATTTATAATCAATTTGTAATTTATTATGAAAAGAATAGTTTATTTGCTGATTTTGTTATTTATGTGTTCTTCGCTTGCAATTGCCCAAAAGTCACGAAAGTCAAGAAAAAAGAGTAAAAAACCTAAAACAGAGCAGGTAATAACAGAATCACCTAAAGAGGAAAAAAATGTGGAGGTTAGCGAGAATCCCAAAAGTGGGATATCGCAAATCAAGGATTCTCCAAAAGCGACATTTAAAGATGAGGTAACAATGTATCATCCAATAGTCTCTAATGATGGGACTATGGCTGTATCAGATGTGATAGATATACCCGGACGAAATGAAGATGAGATTTTTACCGGATTACTCATATATTTATATGATAATTTTGATGCGAAATTAGAGGAAATAGGAGTTGTCGATTTTGTCAATCGTAGGGTTGAGATGCGTCGCAAATTAAAACAAGGTGAATATAAAAATACAACATCTTATGAATTTGTATTGTCATTTCAAATGGGTGATGAAATGCTTTCATTTGTCACAACAGAATTGAAAGCTGAATATCGAGAGAAAGGAATCTTGCCACGAAAATTGGATTTTGAAAAGTTAAAACCTGAAGAAAATACTCGTCATAAAGAACTGATTGATGAGTTTTCTACACTTCATTCCACCTATCTTCATCAATTGGCTAGATCAATAGCTTTGACGGAGCATCAAAAAGTTAGACACTGGGACGAATTAAAGGCCGGGTCGATTGTGAAAGGAATGAATCAATCAGAGGTAAAGATTGTAAAGGGAAAGCCCTCAATTGAACGAGTATCTGGAACACGAGTTAAATGGATGTATGGCAACGAATATGTGGTTATATTTACCAATGGAATTGTAACATCGATTATTGATTAAACTATCGTGATTCAACCTATACCAATGATAAGTAACGTGAGTTTGATATAAGAATTAGAAAAGCGTAAGTAGATTATCGGTTACAAATTCCATAATTTCTGATAGCACATATTTTTATCCAACAATTTATCTCGACAAATATATATAAATAGTGGAGATGGATTGAAGTTTATAAAAGATAAAAATGACAATATTTTGTGTTTTAAAAGGACTGTCAACGCGGTTTATTATCTTGTCGCAAATGGAAGGGAACTTGTGAATTTAAATAGTAATGGCTTAGCAACAGCAAGAAATATGCAAAATCAGAATGGAAAAATTAATAAATCCTATTTCATAAAGCATCTTATAAAATTATAAAAATAGAAATCGCTTGAATTTTTCAAGCGATTCCTATTTTTTTTATCCAATATTTTTTTCATTTGAAAAATGTGCATTATCGCAGATTATGGACTTTGTTGTGTTGTACCTTTGCATCATAAAATTTTATAACGAGAACATTGACATGGTATTTTTAGATAAAAATAGCATCAACTATGGTTGAGTTGATGCTTTTGGAATGTATGAGAAAGTGTTTTACTTTACGTTGTAAGTAACTGTTTTAGTTTTGCCTTTTGCTTTGTCGGCATGTGTGAAATTGAATTTTTGTGATTCTACAACAACTTGGTCTTTTGCTGTTGTGCCATCTTCATATTTCCATTCAACATCTACTGTAATCGTATTTTTTGTAAAGTTCCATATTTTACCTTTATATGGTGTGCCGGTAAATAGAACGGCACAATTATATGTGTTTATGCCTTGAGCCGGAGTGAGTTTGTGTAGCACATTTTTTGCTTCTTCCGGATTTGTGAGGGTAATCGCGCCGGGGAACTCTATTTGCCCATGCATTTTACCACGTTTGGTTTCAATAGTGATTGGTTTGCCATTATCGCCTTCTACAATTTCTTTAATCATAGGGGCTGATGTCGGAGCATCTTGCACTGTTGAATTTAGGTTGGGAGCAGTATTGGGAGGTGTTGCTCCAGATTTCTTATCGGCACATGAATTGAATCCTAAAACAATAGCACCAATAACGAATGAATATAATACTTTTTTCATTGTCAATAATTGTTAGAATGTTAATATTGCAACAAAGTTAATTAATTGTTGCCAAAAATCAATCAATTTCATTAAATTTGTGATAATGAAAAGATATTTTGTGCTAATAGTGTTATGTGCGTTATTGCATCTCTCTTCAGTGGCTCAGAATGAGTTTGTTGGGATGTGTGGCGCTGAGTTGAAAGAGTATTTACGAGATAAATATTCTCCAACAACCACCATAAAATCAATGACCGGAGAAGGTGGGGTGTGGAGCATATTTGCACAATGCGATGTTAATGCCGATGGCGCTGCTCTTGACCGATATTCAACAAACAAATACGATTATCCACAAGATAAAATGACCGCGCCCATAGGGATGGTTGTTAATTCAGTTGTAAATAAAGTGTGGTGGGGAAACGCTATAACTGATGCGATTGAATGGGATTTGTATAATATATTGCCATGTAACGAATTAGTGCCGCAATATAAAAATGATTATATGCCTGGAGAGGTGGTTGATACAATTTATACAAATGGAGTATGGACGACAGGATGGGGTAGTATATATGGAGAACGAATAAATGTATATACGCCTCCACATGGTTATGAGGGCGATTTCGCTCGGATTATAATGTATATGGCAACGATATATAGTGTTGATAGGTGGCATGGGCAAGGGGTAAATTTCTTTTTAGATGGAGTATATCCCACATTGAACGGTTATTCTAAAAAACTATTATTGCAGTGGCATGTGTTAGACCCGGTGAGTGATTTGGAACTTAATAGAAATAACATTATAGCATCGGTGCAAGGAAATAGAAACCCATTTGTAGATTTCCCTCAATTAGTAGATTATATATGGGGCGAAAAATCGTCACAACCCTATGCTCCCGAACAAGAAGAGCAAGAAAAAGAAAGAATTCCGTTGCGTGCCACTTATTCAGTCTCAACCGATGAAAAAATTGATTTATATTCCCCATATATCCCTAACGATGTGACATGGACTGTTGATGGTGTTGAGATCAGTAGCGAGTCAATTGAAACAAAATCATTAGGCTTGGGAGTCCATGAATTGCGATTTGAATCAAAAACGATTAAAGGCAAACTCAAAATTAAAATTGTAGAATGATGCTAAAGTTAAAAAATATATCAATTTTATTAGTTTGCATAGTAATGTTTATCTCGTTTGTGAGTTGTAGCGACGATGATGAACCGGTAGAGCGATTGCGACCATCATTGAGTGTGTCATCACTTAATCTTGAAGTGGGAGATTCGGCGATATTAAAAGTTAATAATGTAGAATCCGGAATTTCGGTTTTTACTGATGCGCCAAAAGTTATTGCATTGCGAGTAGTAGGGACTGAAATTATAGTTAAAGCACTTTCGCAAGGGGAAGCTATTATATCAGTTCGTGTCAGTGGCGCGCGATTAACATGTAATGTTGTCGTTTTAGGGATGGATACTCCTGAATACGATTTTAATAAAGAGTTGCAAGATAAACGATGCCGATTCGTTTCACCTACATTGACAATGTATTACGACACTCCCGGCACAATCGTTTCAGTTACAAATGATAATGTAATTGAGGTGCGAAGCCTCATTACCGGTGATAATATTTCATTCAATCCCGGCACAAAAACCTTAGCCGAAGGCAACATTCACAATGCATCCCTTAAAATTAACAACACCCCGGTTTCATTAAAACAAACAACCCTCCATCGCCTCACCCCCACCGGTTCTATGTGGTTTGGTCTCCTTGATACAAAAGGTAATCGAATAGTCTTGGTCATCACAGATTTATAATATGAGCGATATTTGGCTTCTAATATTATTATTGATAATTAACCTACTATTATTGGGCTTTGCTCTAAAATTTAATAGGAAGGTAGGGGTTATAAATGCAATAATTTTGTTGTCCTATTCTATTCCATTATATTATAACCTTATATATAATAGTAGTGGAGGGATTGGATTATTATGGTGGTGTTACCTATTGATATTGCACACTTCCCATTGTTTTGTCTTATTGGCTTATATTATATTTAAGTGGATTAAAAGGAAATAAATCTGATTGTGTTAAGATGCTTAATTTTAGAAAAAACTTGCTTATATATAAATGTGAGAATCATTGATTTCTAAAAATAAAAAAAACTAATTAATATAGTAAAATAATATGACAACAAATTTAAAATTCATTATTAGTTATATTGCGCTATTTATTTGTTTTTTTGAGATAAATGCACAAGATTATCCCAATTTAATCAGGCTTAATGGAGATAAATTGCATATACAAGGTATTGCGTTTGACCATAAAAAAAATTGTATATATAGTTCTTTTACGAGTGCTTTTTACAAAAGTGATATAAATGGAAAAATTATTGGTTCGGTGACGGGAATTAATGGCCATCTTGGTGCGATTACCTTTGATGCCAAATCACGGAAGGTGTATGCTTCGTTAGAATTTAAGAATGATGATATTGGCAAAAATATATCAAAAACACTTGGACAAAAAGAAATCGCACAAAGTCAACGTGGATTTTATATTGCCCAAATAGATGTTGATAAGATAAACCGTTGCAATGTTCCTTTTGAAGATGTTGTGGAATTACATCGGCTTTCGGAGGTGAGTGAAGATTTTGAAGCAAATGTATTGGTTAATAATTCAATGGTGTCACATAGATATGGCTGTTCAGGAATTGATGGTATCACAATTGCGCCACCATTTGGAACAGACAAAGAAAAAAAAGAACGATATCTATATGTTTCGTATGGGATATATGGAGATACCACTCGCATAGATAATGATTATAATATAATTTTGTGTTATCCTCTTGGCGACTTCACAACACCGATACATAAATATTTTGTACATACCGGAAATACTACATATGGCGTTCAAAACATGGCTTATGATGAATTTTCAAACAAAATATATCTTGCGGTATATAAAGGGAAAAAGCCAATGTTTCAAAACTATTCATTGTTTGCCTTGGCCATGAATCAAGTGCCGACATTTGAGAAACTTACCAATGTGCCCTATGAGGAAGCAGAAGTAGAACAACTGACCACATGCGATGCTTGGCATTTTCGATGGGGAAGCACCGGATTAAATCCCTTAGGAAACGGCTACTATTATATTAGCGAAAATAACATTGAGAATGGGTATAATTATAGCAATATCACCCTTTATAAATTTACAGAAACATCTACCTCTCCTTTTGAGAAGTGCATAATTAAGTGACTATTTTTAATAATCCTCAATGATATTAAGTGTTGAATAAAACATAGTCCCGATACTCCGTGAGTATCGGGACTAATTTATAATAGGTTTATAATTATTATTATTTGTTTACTTGGAAGCGGTTGATACCGTCGCGGAGGAATGCTACAGTTTGTTGAGCGGCGGCGATACCTGCGTTGATGTTTGCTTCGGCAGTTTGAGCACCCATTTTCTTAGGAGTGAAGAATACGCGATCACCAAATTTAGCTTTCAATTCTTCAGCACTATCGGGTTTGATGTCGGCAACATATTTAATGTCGGGACGTTCTTCAAGCGCTTTAGCAAGACCTTCTTCGTCGATAACTTCTTTGCGTGCAGTGTTGATGAGTACACCATTTTTAGGCATCAATTTCATTAGGTCATAGCCAACCGATTTTTTGGTTTCGGCAGTGGCAGGAATGTGAAGTGACACGAATTGGTTAGTGCTATATAGTTCTTCAACCGAGTGGATAGGTTTTACACCTGCTTCGGTGATAACTTCATCGGGGCAATAAGGGTCGAGAGCCGACACTTCCATGCCAAAACCTTTAGCGATGCGAGCCACATTGCGACCCACTTGACCAAATGCGTGAATACCGATTGATTTCTCTTTGAGTTCGGTGCCTGATGTGCCATTATACATATTGCGAACAGCCATCACAGTCATACCAAATACCAATTCGGCAACGGCGTTAGAGTTTTGTCCGGGAGTGTTTTGAGCAACAACGCCTTTAGCTTTTGAAGCTTCGAGGTCGATGTTGTCGTAGCCTGCACCTGCACGAACCACGATTTTTAATTGTTTAGCAGCATCGAGCACTTCTTGATCGACAATGTCGGAACGGATAATCAACCCATCGGCATCGGCTACTGCGTCGAGCAACTCTTGTTTTGAACTATATTTTTCGAGAAGGGCAAGTTCATAACCTGCTTCGTCTAGAACTTTGCGAATACCGTCAACAGCAACTGCTGCAAAAGGTTTTTCGGTAGCAACTAATACTTTCATTGCGATAATATGTTATTAGTGTTTTGCTTCAAATTCTTTCATTACTGCAATAAGAGCATCTACGCTTTCCATTGGGAGTGCGTTGTAGATTGATGCACGGAAACCACCCACTGAACGGTGTCCTTTGATACCAACCATGCCTTTAGAAGTCGCAAATTCAACGAATTCTTTTTCTAATTCAGCATATTCGGGTTTCATAACGAAACATACATTCATGATTGAACGGTCTTCAACAGCAGCAGTACCTTGGAATAGTTTGCTTGAGTCGATCGCATCATAAAGTTTTGTTGCTTTTGCGATGTCAATCTTTTCAATTTCTTTCAAGCCACCGAGGCTCTTGTAATATTTGAGAGTTTGTAAAGCAGAGTAGATAGGCAACACAGGAGGAGTGTTGAACATTGACCCTTTCTTGATGTGAGTGCGATAGTCAAGCATTGTTGGGATAGCACGTTCTACTTTTCCAAGAGCGTCTTCCTTAACAATCACGATTGTAACACCCGATGGAGCGAGGTTCTTTTGAGCACCTGCATAGATTACATCATATTTTGATACGTCAACAGGACGAGAGAAAATATCACTTGACATATCGGCTACCAATGGTACAGGAGAGTCGATGTCTTTGCGTACTTCAGTACCGAAGATTGTATTGTTGGTAGTGAAGTGGAAATAATCAGCATCAGTAGGGATTACGAAATCTTTAGGAATGTATGAGAAGTTAGCGTCTTTAGAAGATGCTACAACATCAACTTCGCCAAATAGTTTTGCTTCTTTGATAGCATTAACAGCCCAAGTACCTGTTTCAAGATATGCTGCTTTCTTTTTCAAGATGTTGAAAGGCACCATGCAGAATTGCATACTTGCACCACCACCGAGGAAAAGAACATGATAACCTTCGGGCACTTCGAGTAATTCTTTAACCATTTGTGCTGCTTCTTCTATTACAGCAGTGAATTCTTTGCTACGGTGTGACACTTCAAGGATTGACAAACCGGTATCAGCAAAGTTCATAATTGCCTCAGCGGTATTCTTAATAGTGTATTCACTAAGAATAGAGGGGCCTGCATAAAAATTGTGCTTCTTCATTTCAATTTTTTATTTGTTGTTAGTTTATGGTGGCAAATTTAATAATTTTCTATTGTAAAAACTAACTTTCTGATAGAAAAAGCACCCAATTGTTGAAAAATTTCTCTAATTAGGTGCCAACTGCATAATATTACTTTTTAGAATTAACTAATTCTCCTACTTTGTCAAGTGGAATCTCTCCACTCATTGATATTATCGTGATTTCATCATCATCATCTACACTCATTAATAGGTATGATATTTTCCCATCGGTTGAATATCCATATATTGTAACTTTTTCCTCATCTTCGTTTATTCGAGCAAGGGTTTCAAGATTATATGAACCTGCAATTTTTTTTACATAATTTCTTATTGTGTATAAGAATTTTTTATTTTTGCATTCAATAATTTCTATCGAATTAAGGTTGCCGGCAATGGCTCTAATGCCTGGGTTACCAATCATGCTTGTGCCAAAATTCTTTAGCATTGCACTTGAAATATAAACACTTGTCACTCCTTTATAGTTTGAAATAGGTTCAAATGTTGGAGGAAATTTCGAGGCGATATAATATTCTTGAAGTCTTGAAGCTAATTCATTATACTGCTCAAGAGATGCCATTTTAATAGTGTCAAACTGAAGTTTGTATGATGAATTTAGTCCTAAACCTTCTAATCCTTCTAAACTTTCCAATTCGCTCCAATCGACATAAATGGTGTCCTGCCCTTTGGCTTGAATTGTTGTGGAGATAATAGCAATTGCTATAAGTAAATATTTAATCGTTTTCATTATATTATATCTATTATGGTGTTATTAACTTCGTTGATTGTTGATTGTGTTTTATTTATGCCTTTTTGGGCAATGTTGAGTTTTTCAGATAACATCATCAGCGCTCTTTCGGTATTCTCATAAGCGATTTGCTCGTCGCTAACCGATTTGAGTTGGTTCGTTTTGTTTATGCGTTGACGTTTAATCCTTTTTTTTGTTTTAGTCTCTTGATTTTTTTTAGTTGCCTCTTCGGCTAAATCCGGCTCTTGTTGCTCAATCTTGATAGTATTGTCTATTTTGTTGTCAATTATGTTGTTCTTTATTTCGGAAACTAATATTGTTTCATGGGTGACAACTTTATCGTTGAGATTGACGAATTTAAGACCGATTGCGATTAGGATAATGATGCTAGCTGCCACAGAAATAATAGAGAATGGTTTTATCCATTTTCGGCGATTTTGAGTTTCTTGACGTTCTAAATTGTCAATGTGGGCAATCAATGATTGTTCTAAATCGGCAGGAATATCTATGTCTATTTTTGTTGCTGATTGTAGAGCCATAAACATCTGCCGTTCGGTCTCAAGTTCTGCAGGAATGTCGGTTGTCGTTGCAAAAAAGTCGCACAACAACTTTTCTTGTTCAATAGAGGTGTTCCCATCATAATAGGCGTTGAGTAACCTCTTTATTTCATCTATGTTGTATTTACATTTCATTGTTGTAATGACTTTTAAATGTTACTATTAAATAATTCTTTCATTCGGCGACGAGCCCGACTCAATAGGGTTCTTACGTTTACTCCCGTCAGCCCGGTTATTGACTCAATCTCTTCAAGAGAACAATCGTTGAATGCTCGTAGTTGTAACACTTGGCGTTGTTGCTCCGGAAGTTTGTTCATTAGTAGCGTTACTAATTGAAGAGATTCTCGATTGTCGGCTTGTATGTCGCTATCGTCCGAAATTAGTAGAGTGTCTTCAGTAACTTCGTTGATAGGTAGGGTATTTTTTCTTATCCGGTCAATACAAACGCGTTTAATCGTTGTGACGCAATAGGCTTCAGGGGTGTCAATGTTCGGTAGATCGTCGCGCTTTTCCCATAGTCGGGTAAATGCCTCTTGCACTGCATCGCTTGCATCATCACTATTGCGAAGAATTGTTATTGCCGTTGCATACATCCGTCGGTAGTGTGGTAGCAAGAGGCGCTTAAATGCGCTTGAGTCCATCTATTCTTTTAATTCTTGTGTTTGTCCTTTTAATGCTTCTTTTATCAAATCTTTGCCACCAATGTTGACTAAATTCTCATGTTGTAATATTTCGGCACTTCCAACTAAATAAACAATTACACTATCTTGATCATCAAATACAGTAACTAACATTTCCATATTCTCACCACGGGGTTGAATAAACACTTGCACAGCAGTGTCGTCTTCGTTATGCTTTATCGCAAGCATATCTTCCGTTTTTGTAATTGTCTTAACATTATCGATTACAGCCTGTTTGGTGCCATTAGTTATGCTGTCGACTTTAAATAAAACAACCTCTTCCACTTTTTTCTCTTTTAACTTAGGCATCATATCACTAGTGAGTTTAATTGGTGTTACATTGCAAATCGTATCACATTTTGCAATAAATTCCTTAAGAGTGATCGCTTGAATTGAAATGCTGCTCGCGAATGCCACAAGTGCTATAATTACAATTTTCTGTAGTTTCATCATTATTTATTCTTTAATTAAACATAAATTTTAACCGGTTTTGTAAGTATGACGAACAAAATTGCAATTTGTGACACTAGGAATAGAATTTTGTAATATTTTTTTGAGGATAAAGGCACTATAAACTTATGACAAAGCGAGGGAAAGTTTATTTTTTCCAACGTTGGTCATTTAGTGCTTTCATTTTTGCTTCAGAGGGGTTGTCACAGGCGTTCCAAAGTGTAGGATGTCCAAGTTCTTCGGGCATAAATTGTTGTTGCACAAAGTTGCCGGGATAGTCGTGAGCATATTTGTAATCGCGACCATATCCCATTTCTTTCATTAGTTTAGTAGGTGCATTGCGAAGATGTAGTGGCACCGGCAGATTGCCTGTTCGTTCAACAAGTTGCAATGCCTGATTTATGGCCATATATGCCGAGTTGCTCTTGGCTGATGTGGCAAGATATATGGTACATTCAGCAAGAGGAATGCGACCTTCGGGCCAACCGATTTTGTGTATCGTGTCAAATGTGGCGTTTGCAAGGAGTAACGCATTAGGGTTGGCAAGACCGATGTCTTCTGAAGCGAGAATTACCAAACGACGTGCGATAAATTCCGGGTCTTCTCCACCTGCAATCATTCGAGCGAGCCAATAAATTGCAGCGTCGGGGTCACTACCTCGCACACTTTTGATAAATGCCGAAATGATGTCATAGTGCATTTCTCCATTTTTGTCGTATGCTGCCGGATTTTCTTGCAGTCGCTCGGTGACAAGTTGGTCATTAATAATCATATCCTCGTCTTTCCCTGTTGACTTCTCAAGTAGATCAAGGATGTTGAGCAATTTACGAGCATCTCCACCCGAGAAACGGAAAAGTGCATCGGTGCTTTCGACTTTTACGTTGCGTTTTTTGAGAATTTCATCGTTTGTTAGAGCACGATCTAGAAGTTGTTGTAATTCTTCTGCTTCAAGTGGTTTTAGTACATATACTTGGGCACGAGATAGTAGGGGACGAATTACTTCGAATGATGGATTCTCGGTAGTAGCACCAATGAGTGTTACAATTCCACTTTCTACGGCTCCTAATAGGCTATCTTGTTGAGATTTATTGAAACGATGAATTTCATCGATAAACAAAATGGGGCGACCTTGTGAGAACATGCTATGCGCATCGGCTTTGCATTGTTCAAGTACGTCACGCACCTCTTTAACACCTGAGTGTACGGCACTCAAGGTGTGGAATGCTGACTTTGTCGTATTTGCAATGATGCGTGCGAGAGTGGTTTTGCCTACTCCCGGAGGTCCCCAAAGAATAAATGAAGACACATTGCCCGAGTCAATCATGCGGCGCAGTATGCAATCTTTACCCACGAGGTGAGTTTGTCCTATGTAATCATCAAGCGATCTTGGACGTAAACGCTCGGCAAGAGGTGCTATCATAAATCTAAATTAGATTGCAAAATTAACTACTGCACCTCAATTTTACAAGAAAAATAATGTGCAAAAAATATATAAAATTGTGTCCATTGTTAATTGTTTATAATATGTATCCTTTAAATATGTGTTTTATTGTTTTTTTAATTAACTTTACACTCGCAAGTTGTGTCTTGTTCTGTTTAGGTAGGCAAAGTGCCTAAATTCAACAAAAATGACTTGAAGTGTGTTAAACTATAACATTGGGAATCGGTCTAATAAGTATCGGTTGCCATAGTAAAGATAAGTTTAACGATAAATTTTAGTGATTATGGAACAAGAAAATAAAGAATTAAACAACGAAATAGAACCCAAACAAGCCGATGTGGTAATCGAACGTCATCACACTCCGAGTGTGAGGGAAACAATGCCCGGTCCGGGAAAAATATTTAAGTTAATCTTTGGATTGATAATGGTATTCATTTATGTTGGAATGGGGTTGTGGTTAGCCGGTTGGGTTGATTTTGGATTTCCATTTCAATTTGGATTAGATGATACTGAATTTGAATGGATAAAATACGTAGTAGGTGTGGCTTTGATAGCATACGGCTTTTTTAGAGCATATCGATATCTCAAAGGTGACTATTATTCAAAACAAGACTAGAAAATAATAATAAGAATATGAAAAATATTGTAAGATATATTCCTATAATATTTACATTGGTATTAATCACATCATGTACCAAAGGCTCAAAAGCCCCGGTGACAACAAGCACATCAGGTACGATAACATTGATGTGTGATAATAGTTTTGAAAATATTATTCAACAAGAAATTGATGTTTTTGAGTTTCAATATCCCAAAGCGCATATTCTTGCTCGATATTTGCCTCAACAAGATGTGATTGATTCGTTGATGCAATTTAAAACACGAGCAATAGTTGCGGCTCGAGATTTAACAACCAAAGAAAAAGACTATTTGCGTCAAAACAAGCGTGCTGTGCGCTCTCAAATGATTGCAGTAGATGCTCTTGCTCTAATTGTCAATCCAGAAAATACGATTGAAATGATCTCTCGTAAAGAAATGGGAGATATCTTGACCGGAAAATTGACAAATTGGAATGAGGTTGAGCCTAGTAAAATGGGTGAAATCCGTATCGTTTTTGATGATGAAAAGTCAAGTACGGTTCAATATATGCGAGACTCGTTGATGAATGGTCAACCTTTTGGCAAAAATGTATATGCTCAAAACTCAATAGAAGGGGTGTTTGAGGCTGTAAAGAAAAATAAAAATGCTATTGGAGTGATTGGAGTAAGTTGGATTACATCTGATTTGCGTAGTTCAGACCTTTCAACCGAGCAACTTGTCGCCGAGTTAAACGAAGATAAGGGTGTTAATATGGCAGAATTTGACGATTCGGTAAAAGTGTTGAAAGTTATGGGTAACACTCGAGAAGCGTTTAAGCCATATCAACAATATATATATGATGGCCGTTATCCATTATTCCGTCATATTTATATGATTATTGCTAGTGCCGGAGGAACTCTTGAACATGGATTTTATTCATTTGTGACAAGTTTTAATGGTCAAAAGTTGATAATGAAAACCGGTGTAATGCCGGCAGTGATGCATCCCCAAGTGGTGCAATTGGGCGAATGATTAAAGTGTGATGAAATTAAACTAATAAACTAAACAATATTAAATTTACACAAAATGAAAATTAAATTTTTGTTATCCCTATTTTTAGGTTCAGCATTGAGCATGTCGGCTCAAGGCTATTTGGATGGTGTAGAGTATTATCGTGCCGACCAATTTTACAATGCAAAGACTATCTTGGAACGTACGTTGAATGATGCAGATACTGACAAAGCATCGGCTTATTATTATTTAGGTCAAGTGGCATTGAAGTATGACAATCAAGATCAAGCGAAAGAATACTTTAATAAGGGTGTAGCAGCAAATGCTGAAAACCCTTACAACTATGTAGGTCTTGCGACTATTGCATTGAAAAGTGGAGATAAGAAAGGTGCGGAAAATAATGTGAAACTTGCTAAAAAGTATGCTAAAAAAGATGCTCAACTACTTGTAGATATCGCTCGCATGTATCATGATGTAGATGCAGTTGCATATAAAAAAGAAGTTGACAAAGTGATGAAAGAAGCATACAAGAAAAATCCTGTAGAACCTGCTTACTTTATCTTTATTGGTGACACTATCGCTCAAACTGCTACAAGCAATGAGGCAATTGGTGAGGCTGCTGCTAACTATGACAATGCTATTTACAATGCTCCAAATAGTGCAGTTGCTTATGTGAAGTATTCAGGATTATATGAAAAAGTTAATCCCGGCTTCTCTATTAATAAAATGAAAGAGTATTTGAAGGTTAATCCTAATTCTGCTCTTGCTCAATGTGAGTTGGCTGATCGTCTATATGATGCTGGTCGTTGGACTCAAGCATACGAGGCTTATGCTACATATATTAAAAACCCAAGCCACTTTGTTGAAGACGAAGAACGCTATGCAACTCTTCTTATGTCGGGCGAAAAGTATGATGAAGCATATAATGTAGCAAAAGGTGTTATTGGTCGCACACAAAATCCTAACCAAATGTATCGTATTATGATGCACTGTAAAAACACTCTTGAAGATTATCCTGAAGCGGCAAAATGGGCTGCAGAATTGATGAAATCTAAAGGTACTGCAAAGATTATTGATGTTGACCACTTGACTTATGGTGCAATCCTTGAAGGACTTGCTACTGTAGATACAGTAAATGCAAAAGCACATATTGATGCGGCTTTTGCTCAATACGATGAAGCATTGAAAGTGAACGATAAATGCTATGATGCTTATAAAAACAAATCAAAATTGTATAACAAAATTGGCGATTTAGAAAATGCAGTTGTTGCTTTTGAAACATTTATTGCAACAGGCGATGCAAAAGCCGGTGACTATCACACATTTGCTGGTCGTCTTTTGAACTATGCAAACAGTGTGTCAAAAACTGATGCTGCTGCTGCCGTAGCGATTTATGATAAGGCTGCTGCTGCTGCAACTACCGGTGTTGAACGCTCAAATAGTCCTTATGCTCAAGAACGTAAAGCAATTATTCTTTTCTCTAAAAACAGTGGAGTAGCAGAAGAAGTTGCTGTGGCATTTGAAAAAGTTGTTGAACTTCTTGATGCTGATGAACAATACAAGTCAGATGCTGATACTTATAAAACTGCATTGAGTGTTATTGGTGACTATTATAGTTCAATAGGTGATAAAGCTAAAGCACTTGCTGCATATACTCGTTATACTCAATTTGATCCTAATAACGAAAAGGTAAATAACAAGATTAGTGCATTGTCAGCAGAATAATCTTGATAGCGAGAAAATATGAAAGTCGGGTAAGTCATAGACTTGCCCGACTTTTTTTGTATAAAAGTTATTGAAGGATGGGTTGTTTGTTGTCTCAAAACAACATTTGAAAATATACCTCAAGAGAGTTGGGGGGATGAATTTCATATGATTAGATGAATAGTCAAGGTGTTAAGGTGGTTTGATAGTCCATTGTGGGGCTAGCCAAATTATAGAGAATAAGGGATTGGTATATTCAATTAAAAAAAGCCCTTTTATTGTAAAAGAGCCTTGGTTGTCATAATTATTGTTAGATAAGGATATCGGCTATTTTTGCAAGGTACGACTAGTAGGGGTGTTGTTGCTTCCTCCTCTTAACATTTCTTCCATTTCGGGAGAGACGTTGAATACATCCATAGGATATTTTGGTCGAATGGATTCATACCATTTGAACTTGGGTAGAAAGAATAGCGATTTTTTTGCCAAATATAAAGGAGTCACAGTCCCATTTGATTGAGACCATATTTTACAGCGTTCAAGTGTTTGCTCATTGAAGTGAGCCTCAAGAAAACTACTTTCAACATTTACGATTTTATTGTATGTTGAATCGCTTTCAAGAGGTAGATATATTGCTAATACATTTCCACTAATGTTTAATTTTTTTATGCTTTCATTTTCAAAAGTAGCAAACATCTCTTTCCCACTTAATTGATTATAGAAGTCTCCTTCAATATGTTCTGCGGCAAATCCTGTGTCTGGGAGTCGAGCCCAATCGGCAGTAGAGTCATTAAAATGAATCTCTATTACGTTGCCAAATATTTGTCGATTGCCACCACTCCAAATGATAGGGTATTTGTTCATTACCAAAAGAGAATCTTGTTGACGGAATGTTAGAGAATCACACACCCCTTGGATATCACTACGGAACATTCTCACATGAGGATGTACGACTATAAAGTGAGTGGTGTCAAGAGATGTCGTTGTGATTGAATCATTAGGGTTGCTAATGATTTCATTTATAACACGAAAACCTCTAATTGTATCTCCATGCATATAAAGGGTATCCCCTTTGGAATATTCCAATACTAATGCATTTCCTGTAACAAAGGCACTGTCAATTACTTCATTATAGTATCCATAATCGCCTCGTAATTCAGTTTTACGCTCATTGTCAATGATGACCATGTTACCATAGGCTTCTCCGTAACCATTATTGCGATCGTAGAATAAAGTGTCCCCTTCAAGTGTTTTGTTGTCGGTAGTTAATATCTTTGAGCGATTGTATAAGGTCGCAATTTTAGTAGAGGTATTGTATTCGCCATCATCGGTATAGATTGTGCCATCGTTATTTACAATTTTTGAGGGGCTTTTTAAGTGAGCAAAATGTGTTGCAGTGTTGTAATCGGCAAAGTCGGTATATATTGTCCCATCTTTATTTGCAATCGTTGAAGGACTCTTTAGTTGGGCCAAGTTTAGGTTGGTATTATAGTCTGCATTTGAAGTTTTAATGGTAGTTCCATCACTTTCAATAATTGCATCAGTATCGATGTTCGCAATTTTAGTAAGAGTGCTATAATGAAGCGCCTCGGTGCTAACTGTGCTAATGACTCCATCGGAGTTGTGCTCGAGGAATACATTTCCATAGAAGTTGGCTTGTTTTGTTGCAGGAGAATAATCACCTTCTTCCGATTCTAATCGGTTTTGTTTATCAGTCATTACGCCTCCTGTTGTATAGAACCCTAGTTCTTGTTTGAGGTCATATTCGAAGATGTCGGTTTCTAGCTTTACATCTTTGTTTATGAGTTTTACCTTGTTTCCTTCGTATGCATATAACACTGCATGTTCATCAATGCCGTTGTAGTTAAGGGAGTCGGCATGCACATTGAGGGTATCGCCACGCCACATGTGAACATTACCATAGGCATTGAACGAATTTTGAGTATCATAAAAATGTGCACTATCGCAAGTTAGAAACATGTCGCCATGACGGAATTTAACTTTGTTTTTAGTCCCAATTAAAGTGAAATAATCGTTGCCTTCATGTCGTAATAATGAGTCCCCTTCTTCAAGAAAGACTTTACCTCTATTTTTGTGGTCGGCTAGGGGGATTGATGGCTTTACTTCAATTTTCGTTTCGGACTTAGTGCTTTTTTTTGTTTCTTTTTTTTCGCTTTTTATAGTGTTCTCCTTTTGTGCTTGGTGAGCCCCTTTAGCAGCAAGAGGTGTGAGCATTATAAATGCAGATAAAGCCATCATGATTGATGGCTTGTATATGTTTTTGAAAATATGTCTAAATGAAGTCATCCGACTTATTTGTTTTTAAGCCAATTGTGTTTAAATTCGCAATTCTGCCATCCGTCCTCAATGCGAATGTATGTATCGTTGATTTTTTTGTCAATCCATTTAGCGATAATTTTGCTTTTGGCTGATTTTTCATACATTGATTTGATTAATTGGTAATCATCAGAAAGGTTTGCTTTATGGCCACTGATGCGGTTTGTTAGTTTAACAATAGCCACTACATCGCGATTGCTCTTAGGATCTTTCATGATGAATGGTTTTGAGATTTCACCTGGTTGAAGATTGTTCACTTCGCGTGAAATTTCTTGAGGAAGTTGTGACATTTCAAATCGAATTGTTCCGGATTGATCGTTGACCATAACACCTTTACTATTGCGAGTGTCTTTGTCTTGAGAAATTACAGGGGCGGCTTCTTCAAAGGAGAATTTCTTGTCAATGATATCAGTGCGAATTGAATCAAGGCGTGCTATTGCTGCAGTTAGGTCTTTGTCTGAAACTTTAGGACGGAGCAATATGTGACGAGTATTAATGCGATCACCTCGTTTTTCAATTAATTGAATGATGTGGAACCCATATTGTGTTTCTACAATTTTCGACACTTTCTTTGGATCGTTGAGATTAAATGCCGCTGCCGCATATTCAGGTTCAAGGTGCCCTCGTCCCATGAATCCAATTTCACCACCTCTCAGGCTACTGCCATCTTCGGAGTAGAGGATGGCTAAAGTCGAAAAGTCACTTTCTCCACTTGTCACACGGTTAGAATAGTCACGCAAGCGGGCTTTTACATCTTCTATTTCTTGACGAGGGATGATTGGGTTGAGGGTTATGATTTGTACTTCAACTTGTAATGGTACGAATGGGATACTATCGGCATCTAGAGTATTGAAGTATTTCCTTACATCAGAAGGTGTAGTTTTGAGATCTTTAGTAAGTGATGCTTGAACTTGTTGGATGCGAGATTGATTTTTCCACATCTCGGTCATTTCTTCTCGCATTTGAGGAATGGTTTTGCGAAAGTATTGTTCTACTTTTTCTTTAGAACCAAGGTTGGTGATATAGTCGTTGATGCGACTTTCAACTTGTTGTAGAATCATTGAGTTTTGAACTTCAATAGTATCAAGATCGGCTTGGTGGAGAAATAATTTGTCAAGAGCAATGCGTTCGGGTACAACACAATAAGGGTCTCCATTAATTGGAGTTTTTTCATATTGCATTTGTTGATACATTGCCTCAATTTCAGATTTATAGATTAATTGGTCACCAATAACCCAAGCAACTTCTTCAGCAATATTGTTTTGTGCTATCATAGGTAATGATGCGATAGCCGATAATATGATGCTTAATGTGATATGTTTTACTTTCACGTTGATGTCTTTTTGTCTAAATTATTTTATTCTACAAAGTTAACCTATCTTTTTGAAAAAATGATTCTAAATGACAGATTATTTTATTTTTTCAGTATTTTTGGCATTATATCACATGTTTTTTATAATTGGTAAAAATAGAAGCCTCATCATATTAAATGGTGAGGCTTCTATTTTTGAGATATTATTAGATTTATTTTTTCTTTAGATTGTTGAGTGCTTTTTGATTGATTTTTACCGGGTATTTTGTTTTGAGATTTTCTACCCATTCTTTTTCAAGTTTTGCTTGATAGTCAGATGTGACTTGTCCTCTTACATCGGCTGCTTCTTCGGGTGAGGTGAGTAGTTGACCCATATATCCAAAATAGTGTTGCCATTTATTCTTTTCATTTGTTGGCTTTTCTCCACCAAAAGCAATGTAGTCAACAATGTTGTTTTCGCCTTTTGCGGCGATTACACGTTCTACTCTGATGTCTTTACGTCCAAATTGTTGACGTAAAATAGGAGCGACTGAATCGATTGCAAGGTTTTTGCCTTCCAAGAATTTTTGTGCTTCGTTCATGATTGAATCATTAGATGTGAAGATCACGAATCCTTTATATTTAGGAGCAGTCCAATTGTCATATTTTGTGCGATTGGCTTGGAAGTAGGCTTCAAGACCTTCTTTGTCCTTTGCTGCTTTTTCCCACACATTGCGATTGCTAATCTCAAATAGAAGTATGCCATCGCGATATTCGTTGACTAGGTTGCGGAATTCGGGATAGAATTCTTCAAGATGGCGACGTTCATAATCTATTGAAGAAACATTCATTACTGTTTCAATTTTTTCGTCAATTTGAGCAATGCCAAAACTTACCTCTTTAGATATTGCACAAGATAATGACTTGAAGATATTTTTCAATGCAACTGTTTCTTTCCCAATTTTAATGATAGGCATGTTGCTATCGGCATATTTTGCAATAAATGTAGAGTCAAATTTACCTGCTTTTTTAAGGTCGTTGATGACTTTGTTGTAATTCTTTTCGATGATAGCAGTGTTGTGTTTAATGCGCATTTTGCTAGCCATCTCTTTTTCAGGGAGGAATCCTCGTTCATCATTGTTGATTGCCATGACGATGCCAGGCTTGCATTCTTCTAAAGTCCCAATTCCCTTATTGGCAACGCGATATATGATGTGCCATCCAAATTGTGTTCTGATTGGTTTTGACATTTCGCCATTATTGAGTGCAAATGCAGCAGTCTCAAACTCAGGAACCATTTGTCCGATACCAAACCATCCAAGGTCACCACCTTGTTGGCGAGAACCACATTCCGATTCTGCACTCGCTGCATCGCTGAATGCTGCATTTATCTCTGTAGGAGATTTGGTGACAAGCACATTGTAGATAGAGTCAATTTGTGCTTTGGCTTTTTCGGCTTCTTCAGGCGATTTGCCATGAGTGAGTTTAAGGATATGTTTGGCATTTATTTGACCTTGAGACGGGCGTCGTTCATTGACCATGATGATATGGAATCCGGCAAATGTTTCAGTGATTTCCGAAACGTCACCTGTTTTAGTGTCCCATGCGGCTTTTTCAAAAGGATAAGGCCAACGACCGGCTGTAATCCAGCCCATCAATCCTCCACGTTGGTTTGTTGAACGGTCGGTTGAGTATTTTGAGGCCATATCGGCAAATGTTCCATTTCCGGCTTTAATTTCTTTGCGAATACTATCAAGACGCATTTTTGATTGTTTGTTCTTGATAGGATCTTCTGAAATATGAATCATAATGTGGCTCACATTTACTTCTTCTTGCATACGATTGTATGCCTCTCCGACAAGCCGATCTATGGTTGAGTTATCGGTTAGGTAGGGTTGAGCCAATTCATTGCGATGACCATTAAATTCGGTAATAAATGATTTTGTAGTGTCAATTCCGGCTGCTTCAGCATCGGCAACTTTTAATTTATACGTAACAAACATATCAACATATTCATCAATAGTTTGTTTTTGCACTTGTTGAGAATTGTTTTTATTGTAAAGATATTCAAATTCGCTCAACTTTACATCTTTGCCGTTTACTTTCATCAAAACGGGATCGTCATTCTTTGCTGAGGCACAAAAGATTGTGGCGGCGATGAGTGCTAATGATGCAAAACGTTTGTTCATTGTTTATTAGTTTATTGTTAAGTCGTAAGTATATTGCGTTTATTTATTATTAAAAAATATATAGAGATATAACGCAAAACTAATAAGTTTTATTATATCTCTATAGTCATTTTATTTCATTCGCAATAATCCTGTTTAATTATATGAATTATGCGACGATTGTTATTATTGATGCGATGCGCTGTAGTTGGGCGCTTCACTAGTGATAGCCACATCATGTGGGTGGCTTTCGGCTACACCTGCATTGGTGATGCGAGTGAATTTAGCAGTGTGAAGTTTGTCAATATTTTCAGCACCACAATACCCCATACCTGCACGTAATCCACCTAAAATTTGATATACCACTTCATAGAGTGTTCCTTTGTATGGCACGCGAGCTGCAATACCTTCGGGAACAAGTTTCTTTGTGTCGCTTTCGTTGGCTTGGAAATAACGGTCTTTAGATCCTTTTTCCATTGCTTCAAGAGAACCCATGCCACGATAAGCCTTGAATTTACGTCCGTTGTAAATGATAGTGCTACCCGGTGATTCTTCAACTCCGGCAAGCATTCCACCTAACATTACTGAATAGGCGCCTGCAGCAAGAGCCTTAACGATGTCGCCAGAATAACGTATGCCACCATCGGCGATTAAAGGAACATCAGTGCCTTCAAGTGCTTTGGCAACATCATAAACTGCACTTAATTGAGGAACTCCTACACCTGCAATTACGCGAGTTGTACAGATTGAACCTGGTCCGATGCCGACTTTTACGCCATCGGCTCCGTTTTCAACGAGATATTTTGCGGCTTCACCTGTTGCGATATTACCTACTACTACATCAATATAAGGATATTTTGCTTTTACGGCTTTTAATACTTCAACTACACCTTTGGTGTGACCATGTGCAGTGTCAATTACAATGGCATCAACGCCTGCTTCTACAAGAGCATCAACGCGATCCATGCTATCGCCTGTAACACCCACACCGGCTGCAACACGCAAACGTCCGAGAGAGTCTTTACATGCGTTAGGTTTATCTTTTGCTTTTGTGATATCTTTATATGTCACAAGGCCAATCAAGTGGTTTTCGCTATCAACCACCGGTAGTTTTTCAATTTTGTGTTGTTGAAGAATTTCGGCTGCTTCTTCAAGGTTGGTTGATTGATTGGTTGTGACTAGGTTTTCCGATGTCATTACATCGTCAATGAGTCGAGTGTGGTCAAGTTCAAAACGCAAGTCGCGATTAGTGACAATCCCTACAAGTTTATTGTTGTCGTCAACTACAGGAATACCTCCAATATGATATTCTTTCATCATATTGAGGGCATCGCTAACTGTGCTACCGCATTTGATAGTCACAGGGTCATAAATCATCCCGTTTTCAGCACGTTTCACAGCATGCACTTGACGTGCTTGTTCTGCGATTGACATGTTTTTGTGGATTACACCAATGCCACCTTCACGAGCAATAGCGATGGCTAATTGCGCTTCAGTGACGGTATCCATTGCGGCCGACACAATAGGGGCATTTAATGTGATGTTACGAGAGAATTTTGTTTTGAGGCTGACACAGCGGGGAAGAACTTCCGAATAAGCCGGAATTAAAAGGACATCATCAAAAGTGAGTCCATCCATTTTTACTCGATCTGCAATAAATGACATAAAAACAAAGTTTAAATTTTATTGCACGCAAAGTTAAGAATAATAAATCAAATCACAAACAAAAAACTCGCAAAAATAGTGTCAAATAAGGAAAATCGCACATAAGATATGTGTTGTTATACGGATTGATTTTGATAATGATATTTTTTGACATTTTAATGCAGTAATTGTATATCTCTCATTGTATTCCATATTTTGCTCCTTGGTGGCAAGATAATTGGAATAATTACAATTAGATAATTAGATTTTATGTATCTTAGTTTTGTGATTCCCTGTTGTATTCTTTTTCATAATGATTTAATACGCTGAAAATTGCCACGAAAAAACCGATAAAAATGAAAGTTGCCATAATGTTTATTTTTAATTGTTATTATTTTGTTTCTTGATTATGGCACAAAGGTAGTATGTGGCATGGGCGAGATTATGGCACATGAAAAATAATTAATGCAAAAGTTGTGTTTTTGTGCAAAATAAAAAAGGTCAACTATGCATCATTTTGCATGTTTGACCTATAAAACGTATGATATTTGCAATGTTATTTCAATATCGCATCAGCAAGGGTTTCTAATGCCGGGATATCGGTTTGTTTCATGGTTGAATGGATAGTAACCATTGGCTCTGCGATTTCGACCTCTTTCATTTTGCCGAGCATCTCTTTCATTACACGTCCTGCCGATGGAGCCCACGAGCCGTTTTCGATAATACCCACGCGACGTTTCTGATATGCCTTGAGTTTTAAGTGGTGAAGGAAGTCATACATTGGAGGGAAAACATCTCCATCATAAGATGATGCTGCTACAATGAGGCGACCATAACGAAACGCGTCCTCAACGGCTTCGGCCATGTCGTCGCGACTCAAGTCGGTAATGGCAACTTTCTTTGCGCCTTTTTCTTTTAGAATTTCAGCCAATTTGAGTGCTGTAGCCTTAGTGCCTCCGTGAATCGATGCGTATGCAATAAATACTCCTTCGGTCTCAACTTCATATCTGCTCCATGTGTTGTAAAGACCTATGTAATAGTTGAGGTTGTCACTTAAAATTGGACCATGAAGAGGGCAGATGTGTTTTACGTCAAGCGCTACGAGTTTTTTGAGTAGTGCTTGCACCGAAATGCCATATTTGCCACATATATTAAAGTAATATCGACGCGCTTCGCATGCCCAATCTTCTTCGTGACTTAATGCGCCAAATTTTCCAAATCCGTCGGCTGTGAATGCCACCTTATCAGCATGGTCGTATGTAACCATTACTTCGGGCCAATGTACCATAGGAGCCATGAGGAATTGCAAAGTGTGAGTGCCTAGACTCAATTTTTCATATTCATTGACGGCAATAGTGCGACCGGCAAAGTCCACGCCTTCAAAAAATTGAGGCATCATGGCAATGGCTTTGGTTGAAGCCACTACTTGCATGTTGGGATATTTTGCCATTGCTTTGGCGATATTCCCCGCATGATCCGGTTCCATGTGATGAACAATAAGATAGTCGGGAGTGCGATCTTCAAGGGCTTCTTCAAGATTAGCCCACCATTCATCACTCATGCGACGATCCACCGTGTCCATAATAGCCACCTTCTCATCGATAATGAGGTATGAATTATATGATATTCCGTTAGGAATAATATATTGGCTTTCAAACATGTCGAGCGTCACATCATCAACACCGATATATTTAATTGTAGAAGTAATGTTCTTAATCATAATTGTAGATTTTATATGTTATAACAAATTGAAAGCGTAAAAGTCTTATATCAAATTCTTGGGTTTGGTGGCTTGGAATTCTTTGAGGTAGGAGGGGGTTGAGTAGGCGAGATCAAGGAATTGCTTTTGTGAGAATGCTCGATCAGATAGTGCCATCATGTCAACGGCCAACGGGTGTATGTTGTCAATGAAACGAACACCGGGGCGTGATTCAAGTAATTCTTTTGCCTTGTCGCTACCATTACCAAAGAAAATCAGTTTTTCGCCTTTGTCGAGCCACTCACGATAGGATGTTTCGTCGAGAATGAGTGGAGTGGGGGCGAGTTGAGAGTTGAGAGCCATGTCGTAAACGGCAGTATAAACTTCCATGCGACGAGCATCAATCATTGGCACAAATAGCGCTTCGGGGTCTATGTCGTGTTTGAACATTACCGACACTGCCATGATTTGCAATGTGTCAATGCCAATGAGGGGAATGTCAAGGGCATAGGCTAGACCTTTTGCTTCACTTAACCCAATGCGAAGGCCAGTGTAACTGCCGGGACCAATACTAACCGCAACAGCATCGAGTGTCATCTCTTTTTCGTGAATAAAATCAAGACAGGCTTTTATATAGCCACTCAATAGTGCTGCATGATTTTGACCTTGGAAGTCTTCAAAGTGAGTTAAAACCATCCCTTCGGCTGTTACTGCAACCGAGCAAACATTAGTAGATGTTTCAATATTTAATATTACTGCCATTTTTTTTGTAAGATTTTCGCTACAAATTTACGCATTTTCAACCTTAAAACTTAACTTTGCAGAAAATAAATATAAAAATTGTATTAGAATGCTCTTATCAATGACTGGATTTGGCAAATCGGTTGTCGAAATCCCAAATAAAAAAATCACTGTTGAGATAAAATCACTCAATAGTAAACAACTTGATTTGTCAGCGAGAGTGCCGGCAGCATATCGCGAGAAAGAACTTGAAATGCGTAATCACATTGCTCATCGTCTTGAACGAGGTAAGGTGGATTTATGTGTGCATGTTGAAACGATAGTAACTGAAACACCAGCAACGCTTAATATCCCTTTGATGGCTCAATATAAGAAACAGATTGAGGCTATGTCACAGGAGTTGTCCATCCCAATGCTTGAAGATTGGTATAGTGTGTTGTTGCGTATGCCTGAAGTGATGAAAACCGACAATGCCAATACGTTAAGTGATGAAGAAAGTGCAGCATTGCTTAAAGCCGTTGATGAAGCCGTTGAGTCGTTGATGCAATTCCGTCGTGAAGAGGGCAAAAAACTTGAAGAGTTCTTTACTCAACGCATTGATAATATTCGTGCTCGATTGAGTGAGGTGCCTCAATATGAGGGTGAACGAGTAGCAAAGATTCGCACTCGCATAGAAGAGGGGTTGGCTAAAATCAAAGAGATAGATTATGACAAATCGCGTCTTGAGCAAGAAATGATATATTATATTGAGAAACTTGATGTAAATGAAGAGAAACAACGTCTTACACAACATCTCAATTATTTCATCGAGACAATGAACGATACACATGGTCAAGGTAAAAAACTTGGATTCATATCACAAGAGATGGGTCGAGAAATAAATACTCTCGGTTCAAAAAGCAATCATGCCGAAATGCAAAAACTTGTGGTGAGAATGAAAGATGAACTTGAGCAAATCAAGGAACAAGTGCTAAATGTGATGTAGTCGGTTATGGCAGGTAAAATTATTATAATATCGGCTCCATCGGGCTGTGGAAAATCAACAATTATTAATGCCATTCTTGCTGAAGGGAAAATTGATATGCAGTTTTCGGTTTCGGCAACTAATCGTGCACCTCGCGAGGGGGAACAACATGGCGTGAATTATTTCTTTCTCACTGATGAAGAGTTTCGCAAAGCCATTGCAGAAGATGCTTTTGTGGAATATGAAGAGGTATATCCAGGCCGGTTCTATGGTACACTCAAGAGTGAAGTCGCACGCATATGCGATGCCGGTCACAATGTTGTGCTTGATATTGATGTAAAAGGTGGAGTCAATGTAAAGGCTCTATATGGCAACCAAGCTCGTAGCATATTTATTATGCCACCAAGTATAGAGGAGTTGCGTCGTCGTCTAGAAGGTCGTGGGACTGATAGCCAGGATGTTATCGCTGAACGAGTAGGAAAAGCCGAATTTGAAATTGGTTTTGCGAAAGACTATGAATATCAAGTGGTAAATGACGATTTGACATTAGCAATAGAGCAAACAAAGTCTCTAATTGAAGAATTTGTCAAATAGAATACTCTTTTTGGAAAAA
This sequence comes from Muribaculaceae bacterium, assembly GCA_017409345.1. Classification (GTDB taxonomy): domain Bacteria; phylum Bacteroidota; class Bacteroidia; order Bacteroidales; family Muribaculaceae; genus RGIG4079. Next base: position 110,350 of record JAFQSX010000013.1, read on the forward strand.
TGAGTAAGGTGGTAGGCATATTTGGCGGGTCATTTAACCCGATTCATAAAGGACATCTTATGCTTGCACAATATTTAAGCCAACATTCACAACTTGATGAAGTGTGGCTAACTCTTTCGCCTCAAAATCCATTAAAAAAGTCAAATGAATTGCTTGACGATGAGCATAGGTTGGCAATGTTGCGACTTGCCACCGAAGGAATCGTTGGTGTAGAGGTGTGTGATGTTGAGTTGTCAATGCCTCGACCATCATATACAATCAATACGCTTGATACTCTATCGCAAAAGTTTTCACATTGTTCATTTCGTCTAGTAATTGGAGGTGATAACTGGAACTTATTTGATAAGTGGAAAGATTATCAACGCATAATTGATGACTATGGGGTAGTTATTTATCCTCGCCCGGGATATGACCTAAACCCTATTGTCAGTAAAAATGTTGAAGTGGTAGAAGCCCCTCTTGCCGATGTTTCAAGCACTCAGATTCGAAAGGCAATTAAATGTGGTGAAGAGGTGAAATCGTTATTACCTCAAGGAGTGTGGGAATATATAAAAGAAAATAAATTATACATATAATAATGGAACAAAATACCCTTAATACCAACTCATTGGCGTTTATCGCGCTATGTAATGAATATTGTATGGCTGTTGAAAACGCACGAGAAAGCAGTCGAGATGAGTTTATTGCATCTATGGTGCGTTTATTGCCTCGTATTTATATATCTGCGACTGATTTACGTGTTAATGATCTTGCCGATGCAGAAGATGCATATCTTGAAAGTGTGCTTGATGAGGATTATTATGAGTCAGTGCGCAGAAATGTTGAAAATCTAATGGGCGCTGATGATTTATTTTTAGAAGTATTTGAAGAAGATATGAAGTATTCCGATACACCCATTGCAGCAAGCGTATCGGAATCTATTGCCGATTTATTCCAAGTATTGTATAATTTTGTAGAAACAATAAAGGATGCGCCACAACCAATGATAGAAGTGGCTCTTGTGGCTGTTAAAGGTGACTTTGCAAGTTATTGGAGCCGTATACTTTGTAATGTGATGCGCCCTCTAAATCATCTTAACCATAACAGTGAACAAGAGGAAGAATATTAACCCTAAAATATAAATATGAAATGGAAAATGCAATGAAATATGTCAGCGACTTGATGTCGTTTATGGATAGCAGCGTGATAAATTTTTATGCTGTGAAAACTATTCGCGAACGATTGGATGCTAATGGTTTTACTTGTCTTGATGCAACCGACAAGTGGGAACTTGTTGCAGGTGGTAAATATTATGTTGTAAAAAACAATTCAGCCATTTTTGGTTTTGTAGTGGGTGAGGGTGGTGCTACAGCCGGATATAAAATAATTTCGGCTCATAGTGATTCTCCTTGCTTTAGGATTAAACCCAATCCCGAAATGGTGAGTGATGGTGGAATGATGAAACTCAATACGGAGGTTTATGGTGGTCCGATTTTATATACCTGGTTTGATCGCCCACTTTCTATTGCCGGTAGAGTGATGCTTCGTACAGATGATCCACTTAATCCCGAAACTCGATTGATTAAATTTGATCGTCCACTTTTGACTATCCCTCATCTTGCGATTCATTTTAATCGTGCTGTTAATGATGGAAATCCTTTGTCACGTCAAAAAGATATGCTGCCTATAATTGGTCAAATAAATAATATGGCAGAGAAAGATGGATATATCTTGCGTCTTGTGGCAGAGGAACTTGGTGTTGAGCCATCAGAAATTATCGATTTTGACTTGTCGCTCTATGATACAACCAAGGCATGTCTTGTGGGTGTGAATAATGAGTTTATTACATCGGGCCGTCTTGATGACTTGAGCATGGCTCATGCAGCAATGACTGCATTGCTTGAATCTACCGATACAAAGCAAACGCGTATCATGGCTATTTTCGATAACGAAGAAACCGGCAGTGGTACTAAACAAGGTGCAGCATCGCCAGTTCTCGACCATATAATGCGTCGTATTAATGCTTGTCAAGGTGGCAATGAAGAGGATTATTTACGTGCAGTGGCTCGTTCGTTTATGGTGTCGGCCGATAATGCTCATGCCGTTCACCCCAACTATGTTGAAAAACAAGACCCAACAAATCATCCGGTGCTTGGAGGAGGTCCTGTAATCAAGATAAATGCAAATTGCAAGTATATGACTGATGCCGATTCGGCTGCTGTATTTAAGACAATATGTGAACGTGCCGGTGTGCCATGTCAATATTTTGTGAATCATAGCGATGTCGCAGGAGGTTCTACTCTAGGTAATATTCTCACTTCGCAAATCGACCTTCGTGGAGTGGATATGGGAGCGGCTTTGTGGGGTATGCATTCGGCTCGTGAAACGGCGTCAACCATTGACCATGTTTATACGATTAAAGCATTTACCGAGTTTTTTAATTGTTAGAATATTATATGATAATATCAAAAGGGACTGTCCTCGCGGGCAGTCCCTTTCTCGTGTCAAATAATAATACTATTTCGTAATTGCTTCTATTGTGGTTGGAAAAGGCTATTTGTTGCAGTTGTGAGTGCTGAAAGCAACGAGCATCCACACCATTTTTTCTTGTTCGGCGATATATCCGGTGAGCATGTCGGCAGTTACCACATCGTGAGCCTCTTCTGCTACTTTCAATGCCTCTTTTTCAAGGGCGATGAGGTATTTGTAAGAGTCGAGCACATGTTTCACAGCTCCGTCACCGCAAGTGATACCGGTTGCTTCGGGTAATTTAGCCACTTTGAGATATTCGCTGAAACGATTTTCGGGAACTCCACCGAGCATCAAGATACGTTCAGCTACTTCGTCGATTTTTGCCGCCATTCCGTCGTAGAGGCTCTCAAATTTTTCGTGAAGGATAAAGAATCCGCGACCTTGAATGTGCCAGTGAATGCCACGAAGGTTAGTGTAATGTACTTGGAAATCGGCTAAGAGTTGGTTGAGAGAGTTAACTACTGCGTTAGCGTTATTTTCATTAATGTTGATGTAATCTAAAGTTTTCATATCTATAATTTTTTGAGTTGTTAATATTTTTTCTTTCCTTTGCATTACAAAGGTATAAATTGGAGTTGCTCTTTGCAACCGATGAAATCTATCGTGTTATTGATAGAATTAATAATGTAGGATAAAAATCTGTTTGTCATGACTTTACAACAATTTGAGTATATCGTGGCGCTTGAAAAATTTCGCCATTTCACCAAGGCCGCCGAGTATTGCAATGTGACTCAACCCACATTGAGTGCGATGATTCAGAAACTTGAAGATGAACTCGAGGTGAAAATCTTCGACCGTTCACAACAACCCATTGCTCCCACCGCAGCCGGCCTCTTAGTGATAAAACAAGCAAATGAGGTTCTTGTTCAAGCCGAACAGATAAAAAATATCGTTCAAGAGCAAAAACAAGAGGTTTGCGGAAAATTTACACTTGGGGTGTTGCCCACGATTGCACCTTATTTGTTGCCGCGATTTATATCTGCTTTTACACAGAAATATCCTAAATTGGAACTTCGCATAGCCGAATTGAAAACGCATGAGATTAAACGCGCATTGTTATCGGGGGATATTGATGCCGGTATTCTTGCTGATATTGAGGATTTGGAAGAATATAACATTTCGCATCTCTTTTATGAGCAATATATGGCTTATGTGTCAAAATCATGTCCTTTATATGAAAAACAGTTGGTGAAAAGTAGCGACCTTCAAAATCATCAATTATGGTTGCTTGATGAAGGGCATTGTTTCCGCGATCAAATGGTGAAATATTGCCAAATAAAGTCGGCACAACAAAGCCAGATGACCTACAGCCTTGGCAGTATAGAAACCTTTATGCGCATGGTTGAAAGTGGCTGTGGCGTTACGTTTATCCCATGGATGGCGGCACAACAATTAAGCGAATGTCAAAAAGACCTTGTGAGGCCGTTTGCCATACCCATTCCCACACGTCACCTCGTGGCAATCACCAACAAGAACTTCATTCGCCACACAATCATGCAAGCCATCGTAGAGGAAGTGCAAGCTTCAGTGCCTAAATCAATGCACTCCCTTGCCACATCACAAGTAGCAGTGTATTAATCGATTTATAAAGAAGACTAAAGTCGCTAAGGTCAATAAAGACTTTAGCGACTTTTTTATGTATATAAGTAATGTAATAGAAATGTTAAGCCCTTTTTATTATCTTGGTAATACAAGATTCAATGCGGACACAAATATTCTTTTGTTTAATTGTTTGTTATGCCTTACGGCATTTTGGGAACCACCTCCCGACTTTGCCGTACTCCTCTGACCGAGGGTACGCTTCGCTTAACCGGTTATTATAGTCGCTGCGCTTTCATGTGCTTCGCACGGGGCTGACCACCTCCCGGCTTCGCCGTACTCCTCCTAAAAATTACTTTGTAATTTTCAAGAGGAGAGTTGTTGCGCTTCGGCAACGCAAGAAATAAAGCAAAATAATTATGCATTATGAATTATGCATTATGAACCCCGAAGGGCTTAACGAGGCTTGCCCGAGTTAATTATTTTGTATCGTTGGCTTTGCCTTAGATAGGCTGCGCTTCGGCAAAGCAAGAAATAAAAAAGCAAAATAATTATGCATTATGAATTATGCATTATGAATTATTTTGTATCTTTGCATCAACCTTGTGGGTGGCAGAGCGTTGCCCTCCCCATGGGAGACATATTTGTGAAAGCGTTTTCAGCTTTATCCTATCAAAGAAAATCGCCAATTTTTCAAAGTCTATAGGATTAAGCGGTCATAAAACGCCTATGCGTGCCTATACTCACCCAATAGGCGGGGTGTTATACATATAGGTATAGCGTGGGGTGGGCTGTTTATTATAGACTTGGGCGTTTGGCGATGCCTCTTTGATAATAAACTGAGCAATGTCCCACGTTTTCGCGTTTTTATAGCTCAATAAATCACATTTATTAATCGCCAAATTAGGGGACACAGGAGGCACACAAAAACATTTAATGTATGAAAAAGTTCCTACAAATTCCGCTACTACTTGTAGCACTGTTCCTAACCTCAATCCCCATCTCCGCCCACGACTTCGAGGTCGATGGCATCTACTACAATATTCTATCACCAACCACGGTTGAAGTCACCTATGAAGGTAGTAGTGTGGAGTCTGCAACTTATACCGGTGCTGTTACAATCCCTGAAATAGTAACCAATTCAGGCATCTCTTACTCAGTGACATCGATTGGCTATTCTGCGTTCTATCGTTGCACCGGCTTGACCTCAGTGACCATTCCCAATTCGGTGACTGAGATTGGTGTCTATGCGTTCTATTATTGCGCCTTGACATCAGTGACCATCGGCAATTCAGTAACCTCGATTGGTGACTATGCGTTCCAAGGTTGCACCGGCTTGACCTCAGTGACCATTCCCAATTCGGTGACTGAGATTGGACGCGCTGCGTTTGGTGATACTTCTTGGTATAACAACCAGCCTGATGGGGTAGTATATATCAATAATATTTTATATCAATACAAAGGAACTATGCCTGCCGGCACATCTATTGACATCAAAGAAGGAACCATATCAATATGCGGCTCTGCGTTCAGTGGCTGCATCGGCTTGACCTCCGTGACGATTCCCAATTCGGTGACCTCGATTGGCTATTCTGCGTTCTATCGTTGCATCGGCTTGACCTCAGTGACCATTCCCAATTCTGTGACCTCGATTGGCAACTATGCGTTCCAAGGTTGCAGCGGCTTGACCTCGGTGACCATTCCCAATTCGGTAACCGAGATTGGATCCGATGCGTTCGATGATACTTCTTGGTATAACAATCAGCCTGATGGGGTAGTATATATCAATAATATTTTAT
>JAFQSX010000014.1 GCA_017409345.1 Muribaculaceae bacterium
CGTTAGGATCATCCTTTGGTTCATCTTTTTCACATGATGTAAAACTCATGCCTAATGCCATAATTAGTAATGATATAAATTTAATCTTTTTCATAACTTTTATTTTTTTACTTTCGACATACTAAGCGAAAACCGAAATTATTCCACCGCTCATCTGCATTAGCAAAATCTCGGGAAGAAACTCTACAAGTCCATTTCCCATAGACATAAGTTCCTCCCCTGCAAACAACCCCTAACCCTGTTTTAGGTCCAGTGGGATTAACTGTTGGACTTGATGCATAATAATTTTCATCATACCAATCACTACACCATTCAGCCACATTGCCATTCATATCATATATACCTAACTCATTGGGCGCTTTAGTGCCTACATGATGAGCATTATACGATGAATTACGTTCGTACCATGCCACATCGTCAAGGATGTTGCTTCCTGAATATATATATCCTTTACTCATATTCCCTCCGCGGGCTGCATATTCCCATTCGGCCTCGGTGGGAATATCAAAATGCTTTCCGGTGAGACTATTTAGATTTGCAACAAAATCAACACAATCCATCAATGAAACACTTTCTACCGGATGCTTAGCCATTTGTGGGAACGACGGATTATACCCCATCACATATTCCCACAATTCTTGTGTCACCTCATATTTGCCAATATAAAAATCTCCCACCGTAACTTCATGTGCAGGAAATTCGTCATCTTTAGGAGCTTCAGGGATTTGTTCCTCTGTAGCTCCCATCGTAAAAGTACCTCCTTTTACAAACACCATCTCATCATATGATATTTCCTCAAAAATATCAAAATCAGCCTCCTCTGTAGGCGCGTTAGGATCATCCTTTGGTTCATCTTTTTCACATGATGTAAAACTCATGCCTAATGCCATAATTAGTAATGATATAAATTTAATCTTTTTCATAACTTTTATTTTTTTACTTTCGACAGACTAAACGAAAACCGATATTCACATAACGAGCATTTGCATTAGCAAAATCTCGATAAGAGACTCTACAAGACTGTTTCCTATAGCTATAAGTTCCTCCCCTGCAAACAACCTCTAACCCTGTTTTAGGTCCAGTGGGATTAAGTGATGGACTTGATGCATAATAATTTTCATCATACCAATCACTACACCATTCACCCACATTGCCACTCATATCATATATACCTAACTCATTGGGCGCTTTAGTGCCACATTGATGAGTTATTTGCGATGAATTATCGGTGTACCACGCTACATCGTCAATAATATTACTCCCTGAATATATATATCCTTTACTCATATTCCCTCCGCGGGCTGCATATTCCCATTCGGCCTCGGTGGGAATGTCAAAATGCTTCCCTGTGAGACTATTTAGATTTGCAACAAAATCAACACAATCCATCAATGAAATACTTTCTACCGGATACTTAGCCATTTGTGGGAACGACGGATTATACCCCATCACATATTCCCACAATTCTTGTGTCACCTCATATTTGCCAATATAAAAATCTCCCACCGTAACTTCATGTGCAGGAAATTCGTTATCTTTAGGAGCTTCAGGGATTTGTTCCTCTGTAGCTCCCATCGTAAAAGTACCTCCTTTTACAAACACCATCTCATCGCAGGTGAGGTCTTGGAATATATCAAAATTTTCACCTACTACCGGTTGATTGGGATCTTCTTTGGGCTCTTCTTTTTCATCACTACACGACACAAAAACCACCGACAGCATCATCGCTACCATTAGCCACAATCTTCTCTTTGCTTTCATAATTCTCATTATTTTATATTAGGTTAGTAAATTCAGATTATATAAACACAAATTTAGATAAATATCCAATCAACAACCATGCATAATGATGCATTGTGACACATACTATATATTCAGTTGAAAATCACCAACACTTTTATAGTGTAACTTCTCCTTTAACACATAAGTTTCATAAAAAACATGAACAACAATATAAAGTAACCTCAATCATTGAATTAATGTAGTTGGAATTTTTCACCACCTCCCGGCTTTGCCGTACTCCTCCTAAACAAGGTTCAGGAGGAGAGTTTTCCGATCCTCTTGCAACCGCCTATGTATTAACTAACTCCTGCCCTTCCTTTAGGAAAGAGGAGGTGTCACGTAGAGACGGAGGGGTAAGGTTCGCACTATGAACTGAATGAATTAGATTTTAAAATGCAGTATTTTTTTCACCACCTCCCGGCTTCGCCCCACCCACCCTCTCAAGCAAAAAAGGTTGCATCGCGTAGTGTGATGCAACCTCTTGGAGTATATAATTAAATTGTTTTATTATGGTATCAAGCCATAAGCACGGAACACTTTTTGGATTTTTTCGAGCGCATAGGTTACTTGTTCTTTAGTGTGTGTAGCCATCATGCTGAAACGAATCAAAGTGTCTTGTGGAGCAACCGCAGGTGAAACAACAGGGTTCACGAAGATACCTTCATTGAGAAGATCACGAGTGATTGCAAATGTTTTCATATTATCGCGGATATACAATGGAATGATAGGAGTAGAAGTGTGACCTATCTCACAACCCATGTTGCGGAATCCTTCAAGAGCATAATTAGTGATATCCCAAAGGTGTTCTTGCAATTCGGGTTCTTTCTCCATGATATCGATCGCAGCAAGAGCGGCGGCAGTTGATGCAGGAGTGATACTTGCTGTAAAGATATATGAACGAGAGTGGTGACGGAGGAAGTTGGTGATCTCTTTATCGGTTGCGATAAATCCACCAAGCGATGCGAATGACTTACTAAATGTACCCATGATGAGGTCTACATCTTTAGTCACACCGAAATGGTCGCAAGTACCACGGCCACCTTTACCAAACACACCTATACTGTGTGCCTCGTCAACCATCACAGTAGCGTTATATTGTTTTGCTAGTCTTACAATTTCAGGTAGATTAGCAACATCACCTTCCATTGAGAACACACCGTCGGTCACGATAAGTTTCACTTTATCGGGATCACACTTTTGAAGTTGCTTTTCTAGCGACTCCATATCGTTGTGTTTATATTTCAACTTTTGAGAGAATGCCAAACGATGACCTTCAATGATTGAAGCGTGATCTTGTTCGTCCCAAAGGATATAGTCTTCACGACCGGTAAGTGCCGATACTACACCGAGGTTTACACCGAAACCTGTTGAATAAATCATTACATCTTCTTTGCCGATATACTCAGCAATACGTGCTTCAAGTTTTTTGTGAAGATCGAGTGTACCATTAAGGAATGGAGAGCCGGCACAACCTGTACCGTATTTGCGAGTTGCTTCAATAGCTGCTTCTTTAATACGAGGGTCATTAACTAGACCGGTATAGCAGTTTGAACCAAACATCAACACCTTCTTGCCATCAATGATTACTTCACAATCTTGTTCGCTTGAAATAGCACGGAAATATGGATATACTCCGGCTGCTTTTGCTTCTTGTGGTGCAGTATACTTTGCGAGTTTAGCTTGTAATAGCTTCATAGTTTATTAATAATATGAAAATGAGGTTATAAACTATCTGCAAGAACTAAAGATACACATCTCATTTTTGCAGGCTACAAAGATAGCAATTTTTAACGAGAATATTGTCTTTTTTGACAAATATTTTACACATTTGTTCCCACATTTGTGCAAAAAAATCAAAATAGGGCTATATTTTATTTACTCTCAAAAAAAAAGATAGGGTGTAACACTATCGTGCACACCCTTAGGATATTGTCGTGATTAGATTTTTAATCTTTGATTCCTGCGAGTTCAGGATCAATCATAATACGACCACAATACTCACATACGATAATTTTCTTGTGTAATTTGATTTCCATTTGTTTTTGAGGTGGAATGCGATTGAAACAGCCACCACATGCGTTACGTTGAATATAAACAACCCCAAGACCATTGCGCGCATTTTTACGAATACGTTTAAATGCTGTCAATGTACGAGCGTCAATTTTGGGTTCTAGCGCTTTTGCTTTTTCTCGAAGCACCTCTTCTTCCTGACGAGTTTCTGATACGATTTCATCAAGTTCCACTTTCTTTTCGTCAAGAATATGTTGCTTATCTACAAGGATTTCTTGTGTATATGCAATATCATTGCTCTTATTATCAATAATACGAGCAAACTCATTCAAGTGCTTTTCGCACAATTGAATTTCCAATGATTGGAATTCAATTTCTTTTGACAAAACTGAAAATTCCTTACTATTTTTTATATCATTGAGTTGCTCTTTATATCTCTCGATTTTAGCGAGTGACTCATTTATCTTTTCTCGTTCTACATTACTCTTATGACGCAACTCATCTATTTCCTTTTGATAGTTGCTTATACGAGTATTTAGGCCCTCGATTCCATCTTCAAGATCTTTTACTTCAAGAGGGAGTTCGCCTCGAATTGTTTTAATGCGGTCAATTTCTGACAATAGTGTCTGAAGTTGATAAAGTGATTTCAGACGTTGTTCCACTGATAATGTTTCGCTTTTTGACTTATCTGTAGCCATATCTTACAAATAATTTATGGGATTTTGTTCTATATCTGAGTAATAAAGTGCAAAGTTAGGAAATTTTTCTTGAATTACACGATAAAAAATATTTTTTGTGCATTGTTCACTCTCAAAATGCCCAATATCTATGATAATTATATCATTTTTATAATCAACAAAATCATGATATTTGACATCCGAGGTCAAATACACTTGTGCGCCTTGGGCTATTGCATTTCGTATCAAAAATGCACCGGAACCTCCACACATCGCAATTCGAGCAATCATTTGACCTTCATCAACAGCATTACATCTTACGACAGGCGAATTAAACTCTTTTTTTATTCTATTTATTAACTGAGACAAACTCATTGGTTCCGACAATGTCCCAACGATTCCGGAACCGGTAAATTTAGACTCATTTTCTATCGCAATAAACTCATACGCAGGCACTTCGTATGGATGTGACTCGATTAATGCTTTTTCCACTTTGCTTTTTAGCCAACGTGGCAATAACACATCTACGCGTATTTCCGGTTCATGATGAATATCTCCATGCGTGCCCACAAATGGAGTTGCCCCTTCCAATGCTCTAAACGACCCTTGTCCTTCTACCGAGAAACTACAACAGTCATAATTCCCGATTTCGCCTGCTCCGGCTTTAAATATTGATGTTTTCACAGCATCACAATGAGCCTTTGGCACCATAAATGAAAGTTTCAATAATTTCCCTTGTTGTGGCTCCAATGTTTCAACATTGATTACATTTAATCGGCGAGCCATTTCCCATGACACTCCATTGGTTGCATTGTCAACGGCCGTATGACACGAATAAATTGCTATATTATTAGATATAGCCTTTAATACTACTCGTTCAACTTGTGTTGCACCGGTTATTCGTTTCAATCCTTTAAATATCAATGGATGATGCGACACGATAAGATTACAACCTCGTGCAACAGCCTCGTCAACGATAGCCGGCGTAACATCAACACATAGGAGCGCTCCATGACACTCTGCCGAGCGATTTCCCACTTGCAACCCACAATTATCATAATCCTCTTGCAAGGCAAGTGGAGCAAACGCCTCTAAAGCCGATGTTACTTCTGCTATTGTCATCTTTAATGCTATTATTTTTCTTCTTGTGGAAGAACTACATCTATAGACAATTCCTTGAGTTGTGCGTCATCAATAGTTGATGGAGCATCAATCATCATATCGCGACCTGAATTATTTTTGGGGAACGCAATTACATCACGGATAGAATCCAATCCGGCAAGAATTGAAACAAATCGATCAAATCCGAAAGCCAATCCTCCATGAGGAGGCGCTCCATACTTGAATGCATTCATCAAGAAACCAAATTTATATTGAGCATCCTCTTCGGTTAGACCAAGAAGGCTAAACATTTTATCTTGAAGTTGTGCATCGTGAATACGAATACTTCCACCACCAAGTTCATTACCATTAACAACCATATCATAGGCTGTGGCACGCACCTCTCCTGTTGCAGTATCAAGTTTATCTAAATCTTCAGGGTTAGGCGATGTGAATGGATGGTGCATTGCATAGTAGCGTTGTGTTTCATCATCCCACTCAAACAATGGGAAATCAATAACCCATAGGCATGAAAATTTTTGTGGATCGCGTAATCCCAATTGGCTACCCATTTCAAGACGCAATTCACAAAGTTGCTTACGTGTCTTCATTGTTGGTCCGGCAAGAATTAGAATCAAGTCACCGGGTTTAGCCTCACAACGATCTGCCCATGTGCGCAATTCTTCTTCTGTATAGAATTTTGACACCGAACTCTTTATTGAGCCATCTTGCTCTACTTTTACCCACATCATACCTTTAGCTCCTATTTGTGGGCGTTTAACGAAGTCGGTCAATTGGTCTAGTTGTTTACGAGTATATGATGCACAGCCGGGAGCACAAATAGCACCCACATATTCAGCATCATCTAGCACTGCAAATCCTTTTCCAACTGTCAAATCTTTGATTTCTACAAATTTCATTCCGAAACGAGTATCAGGCTTATCACTGCCATAATATTTCATAGCATCAGCCCAAGTCATACGTGGGAATGGATCGGTAAAGTCTATATCTTTTACATATTTGAAAATATGTTTTACCAAGCCTTCAAACATTTGAAGCACATCTTCTTGCTCTACAAACGACATTTCACAGTCAATCTGAGTAAATTCGGGTTGGCGATCAGCACGAAGGTCTTCATCACGGAAACATTTCACGATTTGGAAATAGCGGTCAAAACCACTCACCATCAATAATTGCTTAAATGTTTGTGGTGATTGAGGCAATGCGTAAAATTCGCCGGGATTCATGCGTGAAGGCACCACAAAGTCACGAGCGCCTTCAGGGGTTGACTTGATTAACACCGGTGTTTCTACTTCAATAAATCCTTTTTCGTCAAGATAACGGCGAATTTCAAATGCCATTTTGTGACGCAATTCCAAATTACGACGCACGGCTGGACGACGTAAATCTAGATAACGATATTTCATTCTCAAATCATCTCCACCATCGGTATCATCTTCAATCGTAAATGGTGGAACTTCTGATTTGTTTAATATCTTCAAATCTGTTGCTATTATCTCAATATCTCCGGTAGGAAGATTGGCATTTTTGCTTGAGCGTTCTGCCACCTCGCCTGTTACCTGAATCACATATTCTCGACCAAGATGATTGGCTGCTTCGCACAATGCTGCATTTGATTCATTATTAAACACCACTTGAGTCACGCCATATCTATCACGCATATCTACAAAGGTCATTCCACCCATTTTGCGTGCTCGTTGCACCCATCCGGCTAGTGTCACTACTGTTCCGGCATCGCTTATGCGGAGTTCTCCGCAGGTTTTGCTTCTAAACATATTTGTGTATTGAAATAATAAAACGTTTTATCTTTACTTGCGTTTATAAATCACACTCTCGCAATTCACAATACGCATTTATTCAAATTTCGTGTAAAGTTACAACATTTCATTGAATTAATACACATTAAATTGCACTTTTTATAGTGCTCTACCATCGACCAAACCACATTTTCATTTTTTCCCAAAATGTCACCGGTTGGGGTTTGATATGCACATTTTGTTTTGGCTCATTTTTATCCAAAAATATGATTGACGAATGGAGCACTATCGCAATCGTTTTTTCAAAGTTTACAATACCATGAACTCTTGACAATGATATACGGTGAAATAATGATGATGGCTCAACACTATTTATCACTATTTTATTATCTTCGATTACTATCCCGTGAGTATCTCCCACTTCTTCAAATAACAACCCCACATTCAAACGATCTACCGACTTGGGCTTCTTGCGATACTTCTTATATACTTCTTTTATAACTTCTTTGGTTATCATAAGCAGGTATTTTTTATTATTGCACGATAATTCAAGTGAACACTTTCACCCTATTTTTACTATCTTAACAACAAAGTTATATTTTTTGTTTAATATAATTCAAAAAAAGCATGAGTATCCTAAGACACAAACTGCGTTAGAGCATATTTCACATATTGCAATAACAGCATCAAATCAAGGCCTTATCTTCAAAAAAGTATTCGTTATTTTACGAGTACAAAGATACTCATTTTTACGTCATTCAGTCGCTTTTATCATCTTTCCTTGCTTAAAAAGCAAAAAAATGTGTGGGCACATTATTGTGTCCACACATTAAATAAATATAGTATATTCTATATTATCCTAAGAAAGCAAGGAGAACACCAGCTGCAGTAGCCGAACCGATTACACCTGCCACGTTTGGACCCATAGCATGCATCAACAAATAGTTAGATGGGTCATATTCCAACCCAAGGTTATTTGAGATACGTGCCGACATTGGCACTGCCGATACACCGGCGTTACCGATAAGCGGATTGAGTTTTTTGTCTTTTGGCAACACGAGGTTAAACAATTTGACAAACAACACTCCCGATGAAGAGGCAATGATAAATGCCATGAAACCAAGGAAGAAGATTCCGATTGTTTCCAATGTCAAGAATTCTGATGCTTGAGTCGAAGCTCCCACTGTCATCCCAAGGAGAATTGTCACGATATCGGTCAACGCGTTGCTTGCTGTTTTTGCAAGACGAGTTGTCACACCACATTCGCGCAACAAGTTTCCGAAGAACAACATTCCGAGCAATGGAAGAGCGGTTGGCACAACGAAACAAGTCAACAATAAACCCACGATTGGGAATATAATTTTTTCGTTTTGCGAAACGGCACGAGCTGGTTTCATCTTTATCAATCGTTCCTTCTTTGTTGTGAACAAGCGCATAATCGGTGGCTGAATCACTGGCACAAGAGCCATATATGAATAAGCCGATACTGCGATTGCACCCATCAAGTTTGGTGCAAGTTTTGACGACACAAAGATTGCAGTTGGACCATCAGCACCACCGATGATAGCGATAGCACCTGCTTGGTCGGGAGCAAATCCCAATGCCAACGCAACCATATATGCACCGAAGATACCAAATTGAGCGGCTGCACCCACAAGCATCAACTTAGGGTTAGCAATCAATGCAGTAAAGTCAGTCATTGCTCCAATTCCAAGGAATACAAGTGGTGGATACCAACCGGCACTCACACCATTGTATAAAATATTCAACACAGTACCTTCTTCATAAATCCCTACTTCCATACCAGATGCAAAGGGAATGTTTCCAATAAGGATACCAAAACCGATGGGCACGAGCAACATTGGCTCAAAGTTCTTCTTAATTGCGAGATAAAGGAAGAACATACCCACAGCAAGCATCACAAAATGCTGCCATGTGGCATTGGCGAAACCCGTCATAGCCCAGAAGGTCTCAAGGTTTCCCGACATGAATTCACTTAAAGATTGTTCCATAATTGGTTGATTTATTCAAGTGTTATAAGAGCTGCTCCTTCAAGGACAGAGTCTCCGGCATTTACATTTACTGCTACAACCTTACCATCGCGACCTGCATGAATAGCATTTTCCATCTTCATTGCTTCTAGCACTACTACTGTATCAGAAGCCTTTACGGTATCACCGACTTTAACGGCAATTGAAATTACAACACCGGGTAGCGGAGCTTTCACTTGTGCTCCTCCGGCCGATGCTGCCGTTGGTTTTGAGATTACCTTTTCGCCTGCTTGTGTACGTGGTGCTGCCGATGGACGTGGCGCTGAAACTACTTTTACTGATTCTTTCTTTTCTAGTTCCACTTTATAAGGTGTACCATTTACTTCCACTTGAGCGATGCCATTATCGATATCGCCTACGGCTACCTTATAGGTGTTACCATTGATTTTATATTTATATTCTTTCATTGTGGTAAATTTTATTAATTGGTTAGCAATAAACGATTAACGACGAGGCAACTCGCGCAATCCGTAAATTTTTGAACTCCATGGAGAATATGCTTTCTTCACTTTATTAATAGTGAGGATAGTATTTTCTTGGTCATGTGCATTTAGATGTTCATGCAACGCCATCACGATAGCGGCAATCTCTTCTCCAGAATCATGTCCGGGGGCATCCTCTTTTGATACCATTTTTGGCTCAACACCTTGAGAGCGCATCTTATTAGCTTTAGAGATAGCCGATCCGATTTTGCTTATTGCATAGAAGCATAGACACAACACTAATAATGCACCAAATACAATAGCCATTGCCATTACTGTTAGCACTACTCCTGATTTATCAAGGATTCGGAAACTTTCCACCTTTGTATTGGTATCAACAATAATATTATTACTACTTGGAGTAATATATTTATCTCCACCATCGCGCACTTCCCATGCATTTTGATTCATGCCACCCTTACCGTCAGCCTTACGAGCAAATGTTGTATTTGCTTTAAGGTCTGTTGGAATTGTCACTTTATCAAGAATTGTTTGTTGATCAGCATCGTAAATGTAGATTGTTTCACCGGGTTTGATTTTGAAACTGACATGGAATGTTCCTTTATTAGGTTCGCCATCAGCCCAAAATATCACATGTTGCAATGGAGGAATCTCAGTATTTACATCTCCAAGAGGCACAGGATAAAGCGTTGGTTTTGTGCTATCATTTGTGAGATATACACTTGATATTTCCATTGATGCGTGTGTGGAGTTATATAACTCAATCCAACCATGGTGCAAGCCATAGTCGTCAACCACGCTCGAATCATTTTGCACCATCACCTCATTTATACACAATCCCTTGCGACCTTGTGCATAAGCCGCTGTTGAGATTGCCATAAGGGCAACGAGCATTAATAATAATTTCTTTTTCATAAATCTTATAATGTCGTCGATTATAGAGGTATATTACCGTGCTTCTTAGCAGGGTTGGTTACTTTCTTGGTTGCAAGTTGTTGCAATGCGCGAATCACGCGGAAACGAGTGTTGCGTGGCTCGATTACATCATCAATGTAGCCATATTTTGCTGCATTGTATGGATTGCAGAACAACTTATTGTATTCTTGTTCTTTTTCGGCAAGAACTTGTGCAGGATTTTCTGATTCTTTTGCTTCACGAGCATAGAGAACCTCTACTGCACCGGCTCCACCCATTACTGCGATTTCAGCAGTTGGCCATGCATAGTTCATGTCGCCACGGAGTTGCTTACAACTCATCACGATGTGGCTACCTCCATAACTCTTACGCAATGTAACGGTTACTTTGGGCACTGTTGCTTCACCATAAGCATAAAGAAGTTTAGCACCATGAAGAATAACGCCATTGTATTCTTGACCTGTACCTGGAAGGAAGCCTGGCACGTCAACAAGAGTTACCAAAGGAATATTGAATGCGTCGCAGAAACGTACGAAGCGTGCACCCTTACGTGAAGCGTTGCTATCAAGCACACCTGCCAAGAATTTTGGTTGGTTGGCTACGATACCCACTGCTTGACCATTGAAGCGTGCGAAACCTACGATAAGGTTCTTTGCATAGTCGCGTTGTACTTCAAGGAATTCGCCATTATCGATAATCGCACCGATAACTTCATACATATCGTAAGGCTTGTTAGCCGAGTCTGGAATGATTTCATTCAACGAATCTTCAAGACGATCGATTGGGTCTTCACATGGCACTAGTGGAGCTTCTTCAAGATTGTTTTGTGGAATATAACTGAAGAGTTTGCGAATAATCTTCAATGCTTCTTCACCATCTTCAGCAGCAAAGTGAGCAACACCACTCTTTGAAGAGTGTACTTCAGCACCACCAAGAGCATCTTGTGTCACATCTTCGCCGGTTACGGTTTTCACCACCTTTGGACCGGTGAGGAACATGTAAGAGATACCTTTTGTCATGATTGTAAAGTCGGTCAATGCTGGAGAGTAAACAGCACCACCGGCACATGGACCGAGGATACCTGAAATTTGAGGTATCACACCCGATGCCATAATATTGCGTTGGAAAATTTCGGCATAACCTGCAAGAGCATTGATACCTTCTTGAATACGAGCACCTCCCGAGTCGTTAAGACCGATAACAGGAGCACCCATCTTCATTGCCATATCCATCACTTTGCATATCTTCAACGCCATTGTTTCTGACAATGAACCACCAAACACGGTGAAGTCTTGTGCAAAAACATATACCAAACGACCGTCAATTGTACCATAACCGGTTACAACACCATCGCCCAAGAAACTTTTCTTTTCTTGACCGAAGTTGGTACAACGATGTTTTACAAACATATCTAATTCTTCGAAAGAGCCTTCATCAAGCAATTGTGCGATACGTTCGCGTGCTGTATATTTGCCTCTTTCGTGTTGTTTTTGGATAGCCTTTTCACCGCCACCCAAACGAGCCTCATTGCGCAATGCGATAAGCTCTTGTACTTTAGCAAGTTGATTACTCATTACTATTATTTTGATTGAAATTGATTACTTATTAGGATCTTCGCAAAGTTCGATCAATGCGCCACAAGTTGATTTTGGGTGAAGGAATGCGATGTTAAGACCTTCAGCGCCTTTGCGAGGTGCTTTGTCGATAAGAGCGCAACCTTTTTCTTCAGCTTCGGCCAATGCATTAGCCACGCCGTCTTCCATTGCAAAAGCGATGTGTTGAATACCGCCACGACCGCCATTCTTTGCGATGTATTTTGAAATTGCACTGTCTTCGCTTGTGCCTTCAAGGAGTTCGATTTTAGTTTGACCTACTTGGAAAAATGCTGTACGCACTTTTTGATCAGCCACCTCTTCAATAGCGAAACATTTTAGACCTAAGATTTTTTCATAGAAAGGAATTGCTTCGTCCAAACTTGGAACCGCAATACCCACATGTTCAATATGAGAAATATTCATAATAAATTAATTTATTAAATTGGTTTATAATTAATTATCACACAATCACACATGAGAAAAAGATACAATCCACCCTTTCCCATGCATTTATGTTGCAAATATAACAAATTTATTTGAATATCAACCCGAAGTGCCCCCTAAAAGTTAGACAAAAAACTTTTTGGGGGGGACACTTCATTGGCGTATCTCCCATTTGATTTTTACAATTCCAAATCTCTATTTCCCCACAAGGTTAGGCACAAAGCGTTTGATAAGCAAAATTACCGGTATCGATGCGGCAATTACAATAACATACGACACTATCCCTTGAATCATCAACGACATATCATCGACGCCGGTTAAACCCACCTTGGGCAACACTTTTGATGCCGCCAACAATATAGTACCATGCACACATAGAATCGTCAATGAGTTCTGACCGATAAATAACAATAATTTTTTCTTATTAACCCATTTATCAACCAGCATCAACAACCCTATCAACGCCATTGACATCAACAACGCATTACGGCTACCATACGCAATATAAGCCCAACTACTCATCTCCCCACTGCAAAATATCAGTGCAAACAGCAAAAACGGCACATATATAGTCTTGATTTTCTTCATCAAAAAATCCTTATCAATCTTTTGAGCCCGATAGGTATAACCCGATAGCACAAAAAACAACGGCATATGAAATGCATAAATCCATTGTAGCACCTCATTGGGCATCTTTATATGACCAAATATCACCAACGAGATACCCAACCACTTACACACATCTACATAATCCAATCGCTTCACTTTTTCCATATCAAATTCTTCGAGTCTTACTTAAACTGAAATACATTATTTCCTGAATCTTTCTCCATATATAGTTCAAAGACCTTTCCAATCGGTCGCACATGATACACTCCACTCTCAGTCAATGTTATCTTCTTTCCTTCTGCATTTGTTATCACTATCTTGGAGCCGGCCGAAATCTTGCACACTAATGCGAAATCCAAATTTGCTCCCACCAAACTATGTTCGGTAGCAATATTCAAAGTTGAGTTATCATTTACCGTGATAAAAGCCTTATCACTCAACACCTTTTGGTCGCCTACATTCGCAAAAAACAAATCATTGAAATTCATTTTTTGTACCACTCCACCACGCGGAGCAGTCTTTGAAGCCCCCACATAGATTTGTTTTATCTCAGCCGCGCCAACTGTGCTTCGTGTCAATAACTTCACATTTTCACTATTCTTATCCAATGCATTATTCAACGGATTATATGCGCCATTCTCATTCAAGATATAAAGACGGTCATATCCCGCAAAATACCCCAATCCGTTATCGGTGAAATTAGCACGCATCTCAATATGATTACACCTTGTTGCTTTTACCGATGAATATGGTATCTGGCTCTTAAAACTAAAGTTCAAATATCCACATTGTGTGAGATCAATCCATGGCTGACCAATTGGCACATATCCTTCACTCAATCTTATATCATTAAAGTTATTGTGCCATGCATTATATAAAGTAATAGCCTTGCATTTAATATTTCCTTCCCCTTCAAAACCGATACTATTAAATACATTGCCATTTATCACGCCTATCGTCTTTTTATATTTATCATCAACAGGAGTAGAATAAATTCCATATCGACACATCAATCGCCCGCCGTTAAATTGGTTTTCATTCACCCATATACGATCTCCTTTCTTGGCATTTTTTGCGCCCGATGGCATATCTATATAAATTCCATACTCACCTATAACATACTGCCATGAGATTTTACAATACTGAATTCCACAATACCATTCTTTACCCAATTGTGGTGACAAATCAAATGCTCTATCAAAATACAGCACTTTATCAATATTTATATTTGCATTATATACATTCCCCGAAAGCAATACTCCTTTGCCTTTGAATTTTGCAGCTTGATTATACCCCGACCCTGCATTATGACGTAACTCACAAATATCAACCTCAATAAATTTCTCTTTCAATTCTATCGCTGCCCCTTCGCCTCGATATGAAATAATGCCATCGCAACGCAACTTTTGATTTTCTCCCAACACAATTGTTTCATTGGTCAAATATCGTAGATTGTCAAGCACCACCCACGATGTGCCGGCATTTTGCAATGACCGGTTTATCGCTCCACAATCATAAGCAGCACCATCTCCTTTTGCACCCCACCAATGTGCCGACACCTCGCCATTGGCAATAGCACCTTTGTCAAAGTTTACTTTTTCACCAAATATCTGATACTTCGGTGCATCAATCATTAAACGTGAGCCTTTTATTGTTCCGGAGCCCACAAGCGCACCTCCCTCAAATTTCAATATGGAACCTGCCGCAAGCGCCACATCGCCCGAAAGCGAGCAATCACCATCAATTATATACATCGTCTGTCCTTTTTCCACAGCCGCATTAAAACTACCTTGCGACACTCGCTTAACCGTCATTGCATTAACTTGCAATGCACATAACAACATTACTATTGCAAAATATCTTAATTTACTCATTTCTTATTTTTAATAGTGCAAGTTAACTCATTTTCAACAAATTGCAAAAAGATACTCAGTTAATTAAACTTAATCTTCACAATAACCACAAAAAACGAGCAATCACATCGTGACTACTCGCTCCATACTATAACAGTTCTCAACGACAATACCTCAACAAGACTCAAAACATCTTCTATCCTTTTAAAATTCATATTTTACCGATGTCAATAGTCTCATACTTTTTACAGAAGAATCTTCAATAGGGATTGAGACCCTTGGACTCACCCACAATGGTCCAACATCAAAAGACAGACCTAAATATACTCTATCTTCCGCTTTTCTATATTCTGGGATATTTGACACACTTGCCACTATTGAAAGTGCCTTATACGCATTAAACCACACCCCACCTTGATAACATGTTGAATAATCGTAACCTGAATCGTAGTGAGGATTTATTGCTGCTTTAATCTTAAGACGATTAATCGGACTATATTCTGCTCCTATTTTAGCCCCTACATTGTAAAAATCGCCATTATATATAGTTCCCCCATATACGAATCCTAAAAATTCAAATTTGCTCACTTGTTGCTTATATCCGGCATTCACCCTTATATATTGATATGGAATTTTTTCGGCAAATACACTATGTTCAAGTTTAAACTCCCATTTTTTGTTTAATTCATATGCCACATTGACATAATTATTATCCCTCAACCCAATACTCCATTGAGCATAACATGAAACACCTACCAACACAAGTAGTGTAAATAACAAAATCTTTTTCATCTCAAATTTGAAATTAATAATTCGCTTAAAATCTCATATCCATATGGGCTCAAATGCAATCCATCATATGAGTATTGACTATCTATACTCTCATTTCTTTTAAAATATGAATACGCATCTATATAAATCACATTACCATAATTCTCCGATTCAGCCTTTATCAACGCATTTAATCGCTCTATTCTTTGATTTATCGTGACTGTATCTCCTTCAAACTTTCTAGGCAATATTGAAAACAAATAAATATTTTCAGCATCAGTTGCCACTATTTGTCGCATATAACTTTGTGCATATTCTGCCATTGTCTCATCTGTGATTCTTCCCAAATCATTTGTCCCTACAATAACCACAATATTTTTTTTACCACATTTATGAGCATAATTTGCAACATTTGCGATACCGCTGCCCGACACTCCTTTATTTTCTACAACATATGACGGAAACGACACTTCCAAGTCCCATCGTGCAACTATTGAGTCTCCGATAAAAACAAGGTGTACATCCTCATCGGTACTACACGATGTCACCACCATAACACTCAACAGCATCAATATTTTTATAACTTTTTTCATCCTCAAAATATGCTATCTTTTTTCATTCTGTTCACCAAATCTCCGGTATATTTATATGCTCCCTCTTTGTTTAGATGAGTCTCATCATAAAACATTGTCGAGTCATTTAAATATTCCTCTTTTTGAACATCAATATAATATTTTACATCATTCTTTTTACATATGTCAACAATATCTCTTATCGACGATAGATTTCCGTTATTATATAGTTTGAGATATTTAGGCAAAAACACCACTACTAAATTTACGTCCTTTGCTTTACACATATCTACAATCTTTGAAAATTGCGCCAAACGCTCAGGTGTAGACTCATAATCCTTATTTTCTGAATTTAGTCGTGGATAGTATCGAGGCATTCCCTTTGCAACAAATCCCTGTTTCCCCTGCTCATTTGGTGTCACAAATTGATATAATAAAATTCGCCACCAAATATTGTTGTATCTATATAAATTTGACTTCAATAAATATTTTTCCTCTACCGACGACGATTCCAAATATCTATCAAGTGTTTCATATCCTTTGCCATAATATGGGACCAATAGATTATATCGTTCCCCTATTCCGGTTGTTGTTGTTTCATTTGGGCGGAATCCAAAAATTATCGTTTTAGGGGCATATCTTTGAAACACACACTCTAGCATTGTCTCAAAAAATGGCAACACTTGACCATTAGCAGCTCCATTATAGCACGATAATCCAGTGCTATCGGTTATAACCGCCGGGACAAGTCCGTTTAATGCAACCGATGATCCCAATATCAATACATCTTCATCACATTGAGTCATCACATATTCAACCGATTTATAATCTCCTGCCATTTTGTGGTTATCCACCATATAATCACCTATTTGCCCCACTAATAAATCCATGACGACAACTATTGCAACTATAATTAATACGAATTTTATTACCTTTTTCATAACCTTAGAATTGGAAATAGATAAATTGGCCACTCTCAAACTCGGCACACAATAATATTAGCACTATCATCATGGCTGTTGAAACCATACCCACCACTTGTGATTTACTATGCATAAAATGGATTGGCCATTTTAATTCATCTTTTATCTCTTTAAACATCAACAACGCAATCAAACACAAGCACATCAATATCTGTGGCATTCCTTCTCCATTATACAACCCTCCGATATCGGTAAACATTGATTGTAGAATATGAATTGCGTCACTCATAGAGTTGGCTCTAAAGAAAACCCAGCCAAGCATTGCCAATGCAAAGGTAAATAGCACTTTTCCCACTGTCATGATTTTGCCACTAAATTTGATGGGGATATACTTTTTCTTCAATACTTCAAAACACAATATCACTCCATATAGGCCTCCCCATGCCACAAATGTCCAATCGGCGCCATGCCACAAACCACTAATCAAAAATGTAATTAGCAAATTTCGCAAATGCTTTATTAACGTACAACGGCTTCCTCCCAATGGGATATATACATAATCAGTAAACCATGTTGACAACGAAATGTGCCATCTTCGCCAAAACTCCTTTATTGATGTTGACAAATAGGGACGATTAAAATTCATCATCAATGTAAAGCCCATGCATTTGGCGGCTCCAATTGCAATTAATGAATAACCACCAAAGTCACAAAATATTTGGAACGTAAAGAAGAATGTTGCCAATATCATGCTAGTGCCATTATGCATCATCGCATTATTATACACAGCATCTACATATGGCGCTACATTCTCTGCTATACACAATTTCATAAAATAGCCCCATATCATAAGTTTAAATCCCTCTATCAACCAATCGCCATTAAACTTATGAACCGGATTAAATTGTGGCAAGAGATTCTTTGCACGTTCAATAGGTCCGGCTACTAATTGCGAAAAAAATGACACAAATAATGCATATTTCCAAAACGACCGTTCTACAGGAATATCTTTACGATACACGTCAATCATGTATCCTAATGCTTGGAATGTATAGAATGAGATTCCCACCGGTAGCAATAAATCAAAATGAGGCACCTCCATTCTTAACCCACACCAATCTAAAAATCCATATACACTTGTGGTTGCAAAATTTAGATATTTGAATAAAAACAACACTCCTAAATTCAATCCTAAACCTATATACATATAGGTTTTCCTAGATTTTCCTTGAGTTTTATCTATTCCCAATGAACATAAATAAGTGACAACTGTGGACCCTAAAATCAACAATGCATAAATAGGTTCCCAATTCATATAGAAATAGTAACTCGCAACCAATAGCATCAGATTCCTATATCTATGAGGTAATATCCAATATAGCAACACCACTACTGGGAAAAATAGCAAAAATGCCAATGAATTAAATAACATAACACAATTTTTAATATATGCCACAAAGTTAATAAAAAACAATTGACCAACAACGTAAAAAGAAAAAGAAAACGAAAAGTCAATACCATAGTTCCCCCAGTTGTCTCAGTCGTCCTAGTTCCCCCAGCCGCCCCAGTTGCCCTAGTTGTCCCAGTTGTCTTAGTTGTCCCAAAAACAACTAAAGAATCCCTCTCAACCCTCAACCACTTTTGTCACCCTGTCAGTCGCTTTGTCAGTCGTCGTGTCATATACCGCAAAACAAACCATCATATCACTACCCACTAATTATCAACACATTACACACAAATAAACCTTTTTGGCACAAGATTTGTTTTATTTAGGAGTCGACGATGAAGTCCTAGTGACGGCATCACAACACAAACACAAGAAATTAATAACAAAAACAATAAAAAACTCAAAAGACTATGGGAAAAATTATCGGTATTGACTTAGGTACTACCAACTCATGTGTAGCAGTTCTCGAAGGTAACGACCCTGTTGTTATCCCTAACAGCGAAGGTCGCAACACTACCCCTTCAGTAGTAGCATTTGTTGACGGTGGCGAACGCAAAGTAGGCGACCCCGCTAAACGTCAAGCTATCACAAACCCAAAACGCACCATCTACTCTATCAAGCGTTTCATGGGCGAATCTTACGACAACGTAGCAAAAGAAGTTGAACGCATTCCTTATAAAGTAGTGCGTGGCGACAACAATACTCCTCGCGTTGACATCGACGGTCGCGAATACACTCCACAAGAAATCTCGGCTATGATTCTTCAAAAAATGAAGAAAACCGCCGAAGACTATCTCGGACAATCAGTTACCGAAGCGGTTATCACCGTTCCTGCTTACTTCAACGACTCTCAACGTCAAGCAACTAAAGAAGCCGGCGAAATCGCAGGTCTCACAGTGAAACGTATCGTGAACGAACCCACTGCTGCAGCTCTCGCTTATGGCCTTGACAAAATTGACAAAGACCAAAAAATCGCAGTATTCGACCTTGGTGGTGGTACATTCGATATCTCTATCCTCGAACTCGGCGACGGTGTATTTGAAGTAAAATCTACCAATGGTGACACTCACCTCGGTGGTGACGACTTCGACCACGTGATTATCGACTGGTTGGCTCAAGAATTCCTCAACGAAGAAGGTGTTGACCTCCGTCAAGATCCTATGGCACTCCAACGCCTCAAAGAAGCTGCTGAAAAAGCAAAAATCGAACTTTCAAGCACCACTTCTACCGAGATCAACCTTCCTTACATCATGCCTGTTAACGGCATACCCAAACACTTGGTAAAAACTCTCTCTCGTGCTAAATTCGAACAACTCGCCGACAGCCTCATTCAAGCAACTATCAAGCCTTGTGAACAAGCACTACGCGATGCAGGTCTTAGCGCAAGCGACATCGACGAAGTTATCCTTGTAGGTGGTTCTACTCGTATCCCTGCAATCCAACAAATCGTTGAACGTTTCTTCGGCAAAGCTCCTTCTAAAGGTGTTAACCCCGACGAAGTAGTTGCCGTAGGTGCTGCAATCCAAGGCGGTGTGCTTTCAGGCGAAGTGAAAGACGTGCTTCTTCTCGACGTTGTCCCCTTGTCAGTAGGTATCGAAACTCTCGGTGGCGTAATGACTAAACTCATTGAAGCCAACACCACAATCCCTACTCGTAAGAGCGAAACATTCTCTACTGCTGCCGACAACCAACCTTCAGTAGAAATCCACGTGCTTCAAGGTGAACGCCCAATGGCGAAAGACGACAAAACTCTCGGTCGCTTCCACCTCGACGGCATCGCTCCTGCTCCTCGTGGCATTCCTCAAATCGAAGTTACTTTCGAAATCGACGCTAACGGTATTCTTAACGTATCAGCCAAAGATAAAGCAACAGGCAAACAACAAAGCATTCGCATCGAAGCATCTAGTGGCTTGACCGACGAAGAAATCAAACGCATGAAAGAAGAAGCTGAAGCCAACGCTGCTGCCGACGCTAAAGAAAAAGAACGCATCGACAAACTTAACCAAGCCGACGCTATCATTTTCCAAACCGAAAAGCAACTCAGCGAACTCGGCGACAAGATTCCTGCCGACAAAAAAGCACCTATCGAAGCTGCTGTAGCAAAACTTAAAGACGCACACAAAGCACAAGATATTCCTGCTATCGACGCAGCTATCAAAGAAATTGAAACAGTGTTTGGTCAAATCCAACAAGACATCATCAATGCTCAACAACAAGCAGGTGGTCAACCAGGTGCCGGTGCTAACCCATTCGCAGGTGGCCAACCCGGAGCAAACCCTAATGCTGGAGGCAAGGATGATGACACAGTAATCGACGTAGATTACGAAGAAGTAAAATAATTATCTCTCAACTCTATAAAATCTATAAAAACATGCACCCGAGCGTTCCCATCAGAGGGAACGTTCTTTTTTTAGCCTCATCCACCCCACTACTCCCAGTTACCCCAGCCACCCCGGTTTCAGAGTTCCCAGCCTACCCCACTTCTCCCAGCCGTCCTAGTTGTCTTAGTTGCCCTAGTTGTCTTAGTCGTCTTAGATATAAAAAACTCCCGCGACACCTTACGATATCACGGGAGCACATTATTATACACCTTCGTTATTCTTTAATCATCAAAAGTCATTTCTTCGAAACCCTCTGCCTCAAATTCATCAGCATTAAACTCTTCCGAACCATAAAATTCTTCATCTATATCATCTACCGATGCAGCAGCCAATTTCGCATCAACCTTAGCCTCAAATTCATTGATATCCATCAACTGAACTGGAGCCTTACCGATTGCCAACGTACACAATGGATCTTTCAACTTCTTGCCGGTTATCATCTCCTTCATTTCTATAAAGAAAGAACGCTCGGTCATATAGTCAAACATAAATATCAACTTTTGACCCTCATCCTCGATGTAATCGCTCAAGATGGTATCTTCCATCAGCCACACATCTTCATCCGAACTGGTTCCCATATCCTCAAGAGTGATTTCAGTTTCTTTCTCCCAACTTTCATCACACAAGAAAAAAGAACACAATTGATTTTTGTCATACCCTACAGCATCACAAATTGCATTTTTCAAATCGAGGAAAGTGTAATCTGCATCGATTTTAATCTCTCTTTTGAAGTTATCTACTTCGTCAGAAACTAATCTAAAATTGAATATCATATACTTAACTTATCTTTTATTTCGTTTTTTCTATCTTTTAAATCACCTCGTGACTCGGCTCTATCCAAATCACACTGCGAATATAGAAAACTTTCCTCATATAACACAAATATTTTATCATATTTTCTAAAAAATATTTCAACTCCACATTTCCCTCATACATCACCCATCATCATCCCAACCACTAAAATCTCTTTTATCATTTCTGCTAACAATATCATTACCAACATTCACCATTCCAACTTCACTTCTACGATAAATAATCATCACATCTCCTCCATTGTATTTTATCCTCAAATTAGTATCTTTGTAATATAGAATACACCTTTTCGCTCCCCGATTATCGAGTCCGCACCGTTGTGAAAATATTTAGGTTGCCCTCGTCCTTTATCGGGGGCTTTTTTATTTATACAAAATTGCGGTTACCTGGACAAAATTGCTATGTATCTTTGGGTCTATTGGTCAAAATAGTACAAAAAAAGAGAACCACGTTTGTGATTCTCTTTTGTCGGGGTACCAGGATTCGAACCTGGGACCCCCTGCTCCCAAAGCAGGTGCGCTAACCGGACTGCGCTACACCCCGATGCTTTCGCCTTATTGGCTTTTGCGAGTGCAAAGATAGAAAATATTTTTTATTCTCGCAAATCTTTTTCAAAATAATTTTAATTTTCTACTTATTTTTCTTGTTTCATCACATCGGCAATAACCAATTCGGCCAATTTTAATCCAAAAATGGCTGTTGTGTGCGATAATGTGCCGTTAACTGAAACTTTGTCATAGGTCATTGAGCCATCTACTTCAACAGACACTCCCCGATTGGGAAAAATTTCATCACTATACACACATTTAAACTTGCGAGAAGGCAACTGCTTGTTGCGTTTAAATCGACGACGCAATGCCGCCGCCAACGGACACCCTTGTACCTTCCAAAATTCAGCAGTGGATATGCGAGACGAATCGGTTTTCAATGCTGCTCCCATAGAGGAAAACAGTGTGGTTTGCGAGTCACACGCATTACGTATCAACAAAGCCTTATCGGCAAGCGAATCTATTGCATCGATTACATAATCGTAGTCATTGAGGTCAAACTGTGATGCGGTCGATTCATCATATCGTTTTTCGAGTGCCGTAACCTGAGCGTCGGGATTTATATCAAGTAAACGGCGTTTCATAACCTCCACTTTCACCCCGTTGATAGTTGAAGTAGTTGCCAATAATTGGCGATTGATATTTGTCACACACACTTTATCGGCATCAACCAATGTTATGTTGCATATTCCCGAACGTACCAACGACTCGGCACACCAACTCCCTACTCCACCGACTCCAAACACGATTACACGCATCTTCATCACTTGGCTCAATATTTCATCACCAAGCAACAATCTCAATCTATTAAATCGTGGATTCTCAATCATAAATCAACCTCAATAAATTATGAATTATGAATTATTAATTGCATTGCGTGGCAATATAATGATGCTCGGCACTACATTCATGGAGTGTGCGATCGATAATGATATGTCGATTGGCCATGGTTGCTATGCGAGTCATCTCATGCGACACTAGAATAATAGTCGTGTATTGAGCCAATTGGGTTATAATCTCATACAATCGACCTTCAAACGCCTTATCGACATAGCTCAAAGGTTCATCAAGCACAAGAATGCGTGGGCGCGACACGATAGCACGCCCCAATAAGGTGCGTTGCAACTGACCGCCCGACAACTCTCCGATCAAACGAGTCGCATGCTCTTCAAGTCCCATCAAAGCAATTGTTTGCGCCACTCTATCACGACGTTCTTGTTTTGACAATCCCTTTTGTGACATTAACCCTAATTCGATTACCTCTTTTACCGTAATAGGGAAACGACTATCAATCTGATTTTTTTGAGGCAGATATCCTATTTCCAACGATTCAACCTCTTGTCCACCGCTTCGGTAGATTACTTTTCCGGTCGTGGGCTTTATAAGACGCAAGATAAGGCGCAAAAGAGTAGTCTTTCCTCCTCCGTTAGGTCCTGTGATAGCCACAAAATCGCCCTCGTTGATTGACAGACTCACATTTTGCAGCGCCACATGTTTATCCCACTGCATCGCCACCGAGTCAAGTTCGATTATCTTATTTTGAGGCAATCGCATCGACGATGCGTCTAATTTCGGCTTCCCAGTCATAACTCAATGGATTAATGGTTATCATCGTAGCACCTATCTGCTCATTTAGCACCGATGCTTGTTGAGAGTCAAATTCTTTTTGAAAGAAAAACACTTTGGCATTGTGATTGCGCGCGTTGTCAATTTGTGCTTGAAGTTGTTGAGCCGACAACTCTTTTCCTATTTGCCCCACGGTAATTTGCTCCAAACCGTAATCGCGAGCAAAGTAACTCAATGACGGATGCCACACCATAAAAGCCTCACCCTTGTGTGGAGCCAATTTTTCAGTAGCATAGTTATCCAGAGAGTCAAGCGCAATCATCAACTTATTATAATTATCGTTATAATAATTCTTATTAACCGAGTCAATCTCCACTACCACATCAAGCATATTTCGAGCAATCACTTTGGCATTTTTCACCGAGGTCCAAGTGTGAGGATCGGCCACGGCTTCGTGATGATGGTGATCGGCATCATGATGCGAGTGAGCATGATCATGATGATGCTCACAACAATCGTGAGTGCCCATTATATAGTCAATGCCTTGCGAAGAATCATACACTCGGAGTGACTTATTGTTTTGCGCAAGTTTCTCAACCAACACTTGTTCAAATCCCACATTACCCATTTTGATATATGCGGCACTGCGTTCAAGAGTCATCAAGTCGTTGATTGACGGCTCATAACTTTCGGGATTTGCTCCATTTTGTAGTAAGCATGCCACTTCAATGCTATCGCCTACAATTTTTTCAAGCAAATATTTTTGAGGTTCAAGACTCACAGTAACTACTGTTTTGTCACTTGACAATTTGGCTTCACCACAACTGTGCATCAATAGAGCAACGGTCCCTATAAGCAATAAATATATTTTATTTTTCATTCTTTTCTTTTTTTGTAATTACAAAAGTACCACATTTTTAACAAATACACTCACAAAATTGCTTACAAACATCACTCAAATCTAATCTTTTACACCATACACATCACGATGCAAGCATTTTGACACGTGCTGAAGACTTATATCATGGGGCGCATTAGCTGTCATCAACATCAATGGAACCGATGAAAGACCTTTGTCATAAGGAGGCTGAATATATTTGAAGTCACGATGTTCTACAAAACCATTGTGTTTATAAAAATCAATGCGACGACGAGCCATTTCCCCTTCTTGTGGCAATTCTACCTCTAACACTACCGGACAACTACATTGAGCGACAAAATGCCGAATTGCTTCAGCCCCTATTCCATTACCACGCAGTTGCGAGTCAACAGCAAAATGTTCTACATAACAAAAGTCACCAAAAATCCAAGATGTGATAAATCCTGCAAATTTGTCATTTAGAAGCACTACTTTCAAATCGTAAGCCGTAGAATCGGCTTGTAGTAATTGTTTCACACTTTCCCATGAGCGACGTTCTTCGGGTGGAAACGAATTGAAATACAAATCCTTTACCAGTACAAGCATTTGTCGGCAAATATCTATATTTTGCAGTTTAATTTCTCTCATTTTGATATTTTTGTTTACAAAATTAGAAAAAACATTCAAATTTCTATCAAAATGTCACTTATAATTTGAAACAATTTTCTATCTTTGTAAAAATATTTTCTAAAAAAACGGTACTAAATAATTTTTATCATGTCACAAATACAACTTGACACTCTTGATATCAAAATTTTACAACAACTTGCTGCCAACGCACGCAAGCCATATCTAAAAATCGCCGAAGAATGTGATGTATCGGGTGCTGCTATTCATCAACGCATTGCCAAACTCACGTCAATGAATGTCATCAAGGGATCTGAACTTCTCATTGACCCATCGTCGGTTGGATATGAAACTTGCGCCTATATCGGTTTCTTCCTCAAGGATCCTTCTCAATTTAACCACGTGGTTGAAGAGTTGAAAAAAATCCCCGAAGTAGTGGAGTGTCATTTCACCACCGGGCAATATGATATGTTTATCAAGTTGTATGCTCGTAACAACGATCATCTTCTACACATCATCCACGAGAAGTTGCAACACTTGGGGTTATCACGCACCGAATCACTCATTTCGTTCAAAGAGGTATTTAAGCGTCAAATTCCCATTTCAAACAATAAAGACTAATAGTGTGTTATTATAACATCTAATTATTACTCAAATAAAGGTTGGCTATGAATGTTCCTGATATTGACACTCTTCTAAATCATGCTACCGAATGGGCGCGTGAGGCCGGGCTTGTTCAACTTGAATATTTCAGAAGCAACAATCTCAATATTGAATCAAAATTTAATGACAGCGATATAGTAACAGCAGCAGACAAGGCATCGGAACGCATCATCATTGATCACATACATCACACCTACCCTCATCATGCAATCCTATCGGAAGAGATGGGAAACAACGCCATAGAGAGCAATTATCGGTGGATTATTGATCCTCTTGACGGCACCACCAATTTCAGCAATGGGTTGCCTCTATTTTCGGTATCCATAGCCATTGAATATCAAGGCGAGACTATCATTGGTGTGGTATATGCACCTTATCTCAACGAGATGTTTTATGCCACTAAAGGGGGTGGCGCTTGGCTCAATGGCTCGGCAATAAAGCCATCGGGTAAAGATCGACTTGCTTACGCTGTGGTCACTACCGGATTCCCGATTGACAAAGATCGCACAACGGACAATAATCTCGACAATGTGTCGCGGGTGTTACCTCTAGTGCGAGGTATGCGACGCTTGGGTTCGGCGGCAATAGACCTTTGTTACGTGGCAGCCGGATTTCTTGATGGATATTGGGAAATGAACTTGCATGAATGGGATGTGGCAGCCGGACGACTAATCTTAGAGGAAGCCGGCGGACGATATGACACTTTCCGCAATGATCGCAACGTCTCGGCCGTAGCCTCCACCCCTCTAATTTTTGACCAATTATTTTCATTACTATCAGATAAGCCTCTCTCATAACCGTTTATGAACCGAACAATCAGTTTCATTTTTCTTGCATTGGCAACAATGTTGTCGGCAAACGCACATGTCGATTTTGACAAATATTTTTGCGACTCCACCTTACGCATTGACTACATCTTTGAAGGTGCAGCCAAAAGTGATGACTGCAATGTGAGCGTAAAGGCATTACATAAATCTCCATCATGGGCAGGCCGCAAAGTAAATCTTGACCGATTGCCGGTAGAGGGCAACGGGCTTATTGTGATGTGTGATGCAATGAGTGGCGACACCATATACATGACATCGTTTTCTTCGCTATTTCAAGAATGGATGGTAGAGATCGACACAGTGGCCAGGAGAGCATACGAAAACACATTCCTTGTGCCTATGCCTCAACGTAATGCATATATCGACATCAAGTTGATGAACAATCGCCGACAAGTGATGGCTAACACTCGTCACCACATCAACCCCTCGGATATATTGATAAAACGACATTCTACAACACCTCTACCTCACCGATATATTCATCGTGGTGGTTCAACGACCAACTGCATAGATGTGGCAATCCTCGCCGAAGGATATACGGTGGAAGAAATGGATTCGTTTTACGTTCATGCACAACATGCCGTAGATGCAATAATGAGTCACGAGCCATTTGGCAGCAATCGCGATAAATTTAATTTTGTGGCAGTGGCATCACCATCGCAACATAGCGGTGTGAGCATTCCTCGATTGGGAGAATGGAAAAACACTGCATTTTCATCACATTTCAGCACGTTCTATGCCGATCGTTATCTCACTACTTCAAATGTGTGGGATGTTCACGATGCTCTAACGGAAATACCCTACGAACATATCATCATCCTTGCCAATACTAAAGAGTATGGCGGAGGTGGAATCTATAATTCTTACACACTCACTACTGCCAAACACCCGACATTTAATGTTGTAGTAGTGCATGAGTTTGGACATAGTTTTGGAGCACTTGCCGATGAATATTTCTATGAGTCGGGGGTGCTTACCGACTCCTACCCTCTCAATATTGAACCCTGGGAACAAAACATCACAACCAGGGTGGATTTTGAGGCAAAATGGCAAGATATGATGGGAGCAGATGTTCCGGTACCAACTTTGTCGAAAGATGCGAGCCGTTACCCGGTGGGGCTTTACGAAGGTGGCGGATATGTAACAAAAGGGGTGTATCGTCCTGCCGATGAGTGCCGTATGCGCAACAATGTCGCACCCGAATTTTGCCCTGTGTGCCAACGCGCACTGCAACGCATGATTGATTTCCACGTTGTGAAGCGATAGGGTCAATAGTGTCGCTAAGGTCATTAAAGTCGTTAAGTCCGCCTAATGGCTCAATGATATTATTGGTAGTAGTTCGCTCAATGTTTTCATTGAGTATTTCTTGGTTTTCGAGGTCAAGAAGGTATTTAATATATCGTTGAATTTCAAGGTGAATTTTTGAATGTAGGGAGTCAAAAAATTGAGCCGGAGAGAAATCTCCGTTGATATTCTTTTGCACTGCTTCTTTTATTTTTTCGGGATACCAGATGTGATATTGCATAATATATCCACGATATTGCTCCCATACTTTTGCGATGTTTTCTTGTTTCATAGTTTTCGGAATTAAGAATTGATAAATTTTAAACATGAAGCAAAGTTACAATGCAAAAATTGTCAAAAACTGCGATAATGAACAATAATAGTTTATAATTCATAATGCATAGTTCATAATGCTTAATTCATAATTAATTGCGGGGGATGTTTTTTCTTTTTTGCTCGTTCCTTTTTACTATTGTTTTTACTATTGTTTGTGGTGGGTTTTCAATTTTCAATTCTTTGTATTACCTTTGCATTTTGAATTAAAAACGGATGTACGTCGCTGATGGCGTGGGTCTATTAATAGGTAAATTATATACATTAATATATCATGAGTAAGGAAATCGTATTGAGCGGGATTCGTGCAACGGGTAATCTCCATTTGGGGAATTACTATGGCGCGTTGAGTAAGTTTGTAAAAATGCAAGAGGATTATGATTGTCTATTTTTTATTGCCGACTTGCATGCGTTGACTACTCATCCCGATCCAAAAACTCTTCACTCTAATGTGAAGAATATTCTTGCCGAATATCTTGCAGCAGGTGTTGATCCTGATAAGGCTACTATCTTTGTGCAAAGTGATGTTCCCGAAATTTCGGAATTGTATTTATTATTAAATATGCATGTAGGTATCGGTGAGTTGATGCGTACTGCTTCATTCAAGGACAAGGCTCGCAAGGCTCTCGGCATCAAGGCCGACAAAGAAGAAGGCGAAATCGAAAAGGAAATCATAGGTAATGAGTCGAACAAGCGTGTGAATGCCGGTTTGTTGACCTACCCTACTCTCATGGCTGTGGATATCTTGATTCAAAAGGCCAACAAGGTGCCCGTGGGTAAGGATCAAGAGCAACACTTGGAGTTGACTCGTCGCTTTGCTCGTCGTTTCAATTCGTTCTATGGAGTGGATCTGTTCCCCGAACCCGAAAATTTCAACTTCGGTGGCAATGCAGTTAAGGTTCCCGGTCTTGATGGCTCGGGCAAGATGGGAAAGAGTGAGGGAAACTGTATCTATCTCATCGATGAAGAGAAGGTGCTTCGCAAAAAGGTGATGCGTGCTGTGACCGATGAGGGTCCCAAGGTGCCAAATTCACCTGTGTCACAACCGGTAGAAAATCTATTCACTTTGATGGAGTTGACTTCGGCTCCCGAGGTTATTCAACAATATCGCGATGCTTATGCTGATTGCTCTATCCGTTATGGCGATTTGAAGAAGCAGTTGGCAGAGGATATCTTGAAGGTAACATTGCCTATTCGTGAACGTATCCTTGATATTCAAAACGATGATGCGTTGTTGGCTCGCGTAATAAAGCAAGGTGCTGACCGTGCTCGAGAACGTGCTTCAAAGACATTGAGCGAAGTACGCGAGATTATGGGGATTAAGAAGTTTTATTAATTCATAATGCATAGTTAATAGGACTTTAAAAACAATAATAAAAACGCGTGTTACATGGTGTTGTAACGCGCGTTTTTGTCTATATGTTTGTCGCTGTTGCTCAAAAGGAAATATATTTTAACAATGTTGCATCAATTTTATAATTCAAAAAATATGTAAATAAAGCCCAAAAATTAATTTTATTTTCATATTTTTGCATGATAATATCACGTAGTACTAACTCTACATACAAAAAAACTATACATTTACGACAATTAATTTTTAAATCTAATATTTAAATTTATGAGTATTTTTACCAAATTATCAATCGTTAAGAAGGCAGTTGTGGCTGCAGTCTTGATGACTTCGATGGGTGCATCAGCACAAATCGACTCTTATGAAGTGGGTGATATGGGATTCCTCCGTTCACCAATGGAAACGGCTAATGGTATCATTATGACCAATAACCGTTATTCAGAAATCTACAGTCTAAAAGGCAACACGTTGACTCCTATTTTGCGTGCCAACAACTGTGGTCTTTACACTAACTTGAGCAAAGACGGCAAATATCTTGGGTTCAAGAGTTTCGATGCTCACGACCATCAAGCGCCTGCTATTCTTGATGTAACAACAGGTGTTGTTACTGTTCTCGAAGACTATGTATGGGAATGTGGTCAAGTTTCATTTGCTAACGATGGAACAATGGCTTATACTATGGGTAATAGTCTTATCATTCGCAAAGGCAATATGCGCAAAGCATTTGACCTTGGTTTCTATACAAACATTGCAAACATTTCGCCCGATGGAACACAAGTGGCGTATAGCAATATCGAAGGTAAATCATTTATCATCAATATTACTACAGGTGCAAAAGAAACTCTACCTTTAATTGATGGTTATCGTGCAATATGGTCACCTGACGGTAGCAAAATGGCAATCCAAACAGCAACAGGTGGTGTTGTAGTGCGTGAAAATGCTTCAAAACGCATGTTTGACCTTGGAAAAGTTGAATCAGTAAACTGGGCAAATAATTCAACTGAATTGGTTGTTACTCGTGTTGAACGCAAAAACGAATTTGAAGTTACCGGTAGTTCAATCAAGCGTGTAAACTTTGATGGCTCAAACGAAATTACTCTCGTAAACAATTCAAACAGCCTTCCTGTTGATGCGATTCTAACTTCAGACAACCAACTTTTGATTCCTTACAAAACCGGGGCAAAACGTGGTCTTGCAGTTAAAGATCTTCGCGCAGGGATTACTCCATTAGCAGCATCTATCGCCGACAATTCTGTCATCAAATTTGATAGCGAAACTGTTTTTGGTGGTCGTATTTCTAACCCTAATGACAATCCTAACATCAAACCCAACCCAATACCTGCTGAAGGTACTATCGGCGAACTTGATATTGAATATTTGAGCCAAATTTATGACTCTCCTGCTGTTAATGGTTGTACAAAACACGGTTATGTAACTTGTGCTCCAACATCAGCTTGTATGCACCTTGGTTATTTCGGCCTTCTTAACAAAAAAGCTACAACTAACCGTTACAGTGGTGCTACTAAATATTATGCTCACGCAATTAGTGCAGTATTTACTAACCAAGCTGGTTCAAAAACATTCAACGAAACAGCTTATGGTAATGGTTGCTATAGCGTTCCTGGTGGTTATGGTTATATGTGGACTGGCGACAACTCTCCTGGTGGTGGCCGCATGGGTACATTCTATACTCTTAATGGTGCAACTTCTGCAACTTACTGTTGGTCAGCATCAACTTCTTGGAGCCAATTCTGCTCTGAAGCAGCTTCAGGCCGTCCTTACCCATTGTGTATCGCCCTCGATTCAAGCGGTCACTTGATTCTCGGTTTCCGTACTAACCAATACTACCGTTCTTCTGAAGGTGGTTTCGTAGCTCGTACAGGTTGTTTCGTTTGCCACGACCCTTATGGTGACGACAACGATGCTACATGGGCTGACAATGATGGTCAACACTCTTCTTACGACTGGTTAGGCTATAACTCAGGTCGTGCGAACATCGGTACTTGGTACTGGAGTATCAAAGTAGGTATCCCTGCAAACGCTAACCCTGGTACATCAACTGAAGTAGGTGTTAAATGTGACCCTGCAAGCATCGAACTAGCTGGTGAAGTAGGTTCTTCTGCTAACATTTATAAAGATGTAAAAGTAACTGGTACTGGTCTTACTACTGACATCTCTGTAAACAGTGCAACTTCAGCTATCACAGTTGAAAAACTTTCAGGTTGGAATGATCGCACAGGTGGTACTCTCCGTTTGAAACTTAACACTAACTTCTCAAAAGGAGCCGGTACTTATGAAAGCTACGTAGCTGTTCAATCTACTTCAACTTATCGTGTGCAAATCGCAACTAAAGTAACTCTTACCGACCCTGCTGGTAGCACACCTACTCCTACTATCGCAGTTTCTCCTGCTACTGTAGCTATGAGTGCTAAGGTTGGCGAAACCGCAACTTCAGCAATCACAGTAACCGGTACTACCTTGACAGGCAATATCACTGCATCACTCGCAGGTGACGCAGCATTCTCAATCAATACTACTTCACTCGGCACAACCGGTGGTGCAATCAATGTGACTTACAAACCAACTGCTGCAGGTACTCAATCTGCTACTCTCACATTGACATCAGATGGTGCAACAGCACAAAAAGTAACAATCACAGGTACTGCAACTGAAGCAGGTAGTTCAACTCCTTCTACCCCAGGTCAAACTATCGCTAAGGGTCTTACAAAAGTATGGCAAAACACCTCAAGTGTTCCCGGTCAAGCAGCAGCCGGCGATGTTCGTTTCGCTGCTGTATCTAACGGCAAACTTATTGCAACAGACAAAGCAAACAATAAGATTATCGAAGTAACAGAAACAGGTTCTACTACTTACTATGATCCATCAGCAGCTCTTACTGAATATTATGGTCAAACAATCTCTACAGCTATCGGTTGTGACGATGCAGGTAATATACTCATCAGCACAGGGTTCTCCGGTGCCGCATCAG
>JAFQSX010000015.1 GCA_017409345.1 Muribaculaceae bacterium
GGGATATACATTGCATTTGACACGTCATCGGCATAGTCAAGATATAATGCTTTCCAAGCGTCCATCTTATCGGCCGATGATTTAGATAGGTATAATCTGAAATTATAAGCCTTATTAGGATCAACGTTATGGAATACCAACGGTTTGCTATATACATCGGCATAACTGCTATAGTGTGCAGCCCCTTCGGCTTTGCTTTCCGATGCATTGGCTTGCACAACCTCAAATCCATTAGTTATAGAAATTTGGTCGGCAAAGTTATCGCGTTCCACCGCTCCATAACCATTTTTAGAATAAGTATTATCAACATATTTAGAAGTAAGAGCGTTCGCCCATTCTTCACCCTCATGCGCGTTTTCATTCCCAACGGTGATGTGAGTGGCTTTGTCGGCGATTAGGGCGGTAGATTTAAAATTGCCAGTCGCGTCTTCCATTACTACCACATACTTGTCGATAAGTTCACGGAATGGAAGCACATCGGCCGCCTCACCATT
Organism: Muribaculaceae bacterium; assembly: GCA_017409345.1. Taxonomy (GTDB): domain Bacteria; phylum Bacteroidota; class Bacteroidia; order Bacteroidales; family Muribaculaceae; genus RGIG4079. Next base: position 495 of record JAFQSX010000015.1, read on the forward strand.
AGTATATGCAAGATAAGCATTGTCATAAGGTTCGGGCAACATTGCATTGTAAGCAAGGTTGAAAGAGTAGTATTTTTCGTTATCAATAGTTTGAGTCACTTGCTCGGTAGCCATGCGAGGAGTCATACCATAAGTGAACGGACCATCGTAGGCCGCTTTGAGATTTATTACAATGTCGTTAGACTCATCATTGGTAGTTGCAAGAGGCGAGTGAAGACGTAGCGATGCGTTGTATTCGCGTTTTTTGATGTCGGGAGTGAAAGTGACAGTTGCGGTAACGGTTGACGTTTGGAACTGTTCATTATCCGAAACATCTACATTAAATTGTCCACCGTCGGCACCTGTAATCGTACCCACCCATTGTCCATAGCGATATTCCCCGGCATTTGTGATAGTGACAACAGCTGTGCGAGGAGTGGCATCGGATAATGTGCCAAAATTGATGTCGGTTTCGCTGCAAGTTACATTTGCATCATCGCTTGTTACTGCATGAGAAAATTCTATAGCGGGATATTGAGAAGTGTTAAAGTGAGTTGACGTTGTTTGGGTGTCATCTCCTGATACTCGATAGTCAAGTGATGTGTATCCATCATCATCGTCAAAAGGTTGTATATAACGATTGATGTGGTATTTATATATACTTGCTACACGAGCGCCTGAGGTTCCATCAGCCAAACCGAGGTATAGTGCAGTATGGCCATAAATGTCGGGACGCACAACAAGACCTTCGGGCTCACCAAATTCTTTATTTGTGCGACCATAATCAATTCGTGTGCGTTTTAAATATTTGCCGGTGCGCCAATTATAGGTGCTTACGACTATAGTGGGATCGGTAGGTGCTTCTTCGGATCCGGGATTTATTGAGCTTTGATTCTCATCACTCACTCCTTCAAGAAAATAGAGATAATCACCGGCAATAGCATAACTTTGATATGACCATGTCTCAAAACCTTTGTCGGCAGCCTTGAATGCAGCGAGTCCTTCTCCATTATTACCACTTGCTGTTCCCGCACATTTTTGCGATTCAGCAGTTGCACCTTTTTTAATGTTGATTCGTTTTATAAGACGAGGATTGGCTTTTCCCTCAAGGATGTCATCGAGGTCATAGATACAATATTGGCGACCTCCACCAGTTGAACTGAAACAGAAATAACGTGACAATTCATCGGCTGTGCCATAAACATTTGTAAGTCCTTGGGGATGTGAGATATAAGAAATGCTCATGTTGGATCGGTTGATGTCGGCTGAATGGGCTGTTGTTCTCCCATCGAGAATGGCTTGTGCTCCATTAACAAACTTAAATTTAGCGACACAGTTGCCTGATTCGTCTTGTCCTGTGCCATTGTTATCTGCCTTTCCCCCGGTGATCATCCATAATTGTCCATCTTTATCGCGAACCACACTGAGTTTCACTCCATGTCCGGCACGAAGTAATTTCATTGATTCATATTCTGTGTTATATTTATAGAATTTATAGTCGGCCTTAGATGTGTGGCGATGGTCGTATGGGTTTTGGGTACAAGGAACACGAGATAGAATCAAGCACTCTTCTTCTCCAGCATTTAATCCATATTTAGCACAAAGATTGCCATTATGGGTGTTCCCTAATTTTTGCAAGAAATATAAATCGCCTGTTGCCATATCTATATCAAACGATTGGATAACAGTGTTGGGGTAGTGCTTGATTTGAGTGCCTGAGTTCCATGCAGCATGGTCGGTAATGTTGGCAGTCTGTACTGTTGAATTTTTGTCTCCGGTAGTCCAAGATGTGTTTCCAAATGAAGAATATGCTCCCCCCATGATAAATTCAGTGAAGTTATTGGCATATATTTCCCTTCGATAGGGGAATCCGGTTACAGCAGTGCTACTTGTTGATGAATTATCATCAAGTCTTATCCATGCATATTTATATAATCGGTTGTCGTAGTGATTATCTTGTATATTATAACGGATATTGTCATAAGGAGATGGCGTGTATTCATCAATATTAGTGCGATCTTGATAAAGAATGAGATTTTCTCCGGCTTGGTCTGTAGCAGCGTTGCCTACGGTCATAATCTTACTTGTTATTACTGTTGTTTTCCCCTTAAATGTATTACGATTGATGTTGATTCTGAAATCGACCGGTGTAACAAAGTTGTCTGCCCCTGTATTTCCAGCCCATACGCGAATTATTGGAGCCAATGTTTCTTGTCCGGTACATCCGTCAAATTCGTTGTCTTGAATATATGCAGTGGAGCTGTTGGCAAAAGCACAACGCTCAAAGTAGATTGCAAAATCACCATTTGCGCCTCCATCGGCACCATCCCATGTGTCTTTTCCCACATTTTTGAATACATTATTTTTGATGTTTAGAGTACCTTGGCCGTTTTCTATCACCACGCTTGTACCACCGGAGTTGAAGTAATTGTCGTGAACATGAGTTGTGCCTCCTGCTCCACTGATGTCAACACCATTTGGAAATGTAGTGGTGGTGCCTGCGGGATAATAAAAATGATTATGTGCCACTTCGCAATCTAAATATCGAAGTTGCGATGACGTGTTATTAGCGTTGGCTCCTGCAGCACGAGGTCCAAAGTAAACTACTTGGTGCCCCCAGTCACGCTTTACTGTTGAGTTCTCAAATTTGTTGTAAATAACGCGCAAATTCTTTATCGGAGTTGAATTAGTTGCCGTTTTGCTTATGATTCTACCTGCGCTTGTTACCTTAAATCCATTAACGGTAATATTGCTTGCCTCGATATAAAGAACGGCTTGGAGCTCGGTTTCCAACGCATCGCGAGTTGCAGTCCAGTCGCGGTTGGCATTATGTCCGAGAATAGTCAAACCTGCAACTTTAATAGTTGCTCCTTCGGTATATACCCCCGGAGCCACAAAAAGAGTGTCGCCTGCGGTGGCGCCACAAGTTGTTTGGTTGCTGGCAAATTCTTTTAGAGAACGGAATCCGGTTACACCGATTCGATAGTATTTCCCTTTGTAGAGGGCATAGGTGCCTCCGTCTTTGTTGTGTTGAGCGAGTAAGTCATCACTCACAGTTGGAGAAAGGTTGCAGTCAACCAAAAATGTTTTAGCCGAAATTGTAGATGTGCATAGGGCTAAAATAATGAAATAAATTAAGCGTTTCATTTTTTTATTTGTTAGTTAATTGTCTAATCAAAAACTAATATTATACAAAGTTAGCGATTTTGCAAATTTTAAGCACGCGATGTAAGGTTATTTAACAAAAAAGTTGATAGATGTAATTCTTTTTCAGGTAAGAGGATGAAGATAGAACGGCGCCGTTTTGGGGTCCCTCCAAGAATAATGCTATATAACCAAAGAGATGTGCCAAAAATTAATGCTTTGGCACATCTCAATGTTGATTTAATTTAGTTTAAAGCTATTTCTTTATTAATAAAGCCGATTGATTTGCTGCACGCAAGATATATGTGCCGGGAGTGAGGTCGCTTACATTAATTTTGCTTTTTGTCGCATCGACCGATTCATGTTTCATCAATTGACCATCAATAGAATATATCTCAATGTATTGAAGATTTGAAGTAGAACTTACATTTACAAAATTGATAGCCGGATTTGGGTAAATGAATAGGTTATTATCAATCAATAAGTCTTCAACTCCGGTGATGATGTCA